>JBGAHH010000055.1:0-26530 GCA_044226265.1 Casimicrobiaceae bacterium
GCGCACGTTGCCTGCCATCGCGTCGGCGACGCGCGTCAGCGCGCGGTCGCCGATCTCGTGGCCGTGGCGGTCGTTCAGCGCCTTTAAGCGGTCGACGTCGAGGAAAGCGAGCCCGAAGGGGACGCCCACGCCCGCCGCCCGGTGCGCCGCGCGCAGGTGGCCGTCGAAGGCCTCGCGGTTCGCGACGCCGGTGAGCGGGTCGGTGTGCGCCCGCTCGCGCGCGTCCTCGTAGCGGAGCTCGAGCGCGTGCCGGCGCCGCGCGTCGGCGAGCGCGCGCCGGGATGCGAGCAGGATCGGCAGCGTGAGCGCCAGCACGATCAGCGCCGCGTACGAGAGCAGGTTGCGGGCGACGACGCGGTGGTTCGCGAGCAGCGCGTCCTCGGAGAGCGCGGCGAACGCCACGATGTCGGTGCCGGCGATCGGCGAGGTCGCGACGATGCTCGCCTCGCCCGCCAAAGACGCGAGCGTCGCGCCGGGAGCGGCGGCACCCGCGTCGGCCGGCCCGGGGTTCGCCGCGAGCGGCACGCCCGACGCGACGTAGATGCGGCCGTCGCGGTGCATGAGCCCGATCGACGACGCCTCGCCGATGTGGAGCGACCGGAACAGCGCGACCATGCGCGACGGATCGAGCGCCAGCGTCACGACGCCGTCGAACGAGCCGTCGGGACGATCGAGGCGCTTGGCGATCGGGATCACCTCCGCGCGCAGGAAGCGGCTCATCAGCGGCGCGCTGACGTGCAGCCCCGGGCCGGGGCGGTCGCGCGCCTCGGTGAAGTACGCGCGATCCGCGATCGAGATCCGGCCGATCGGCGCGTCGCGCAGGCTGCTCGCCGCGAGCCGCCCGTCGGCCTCGAACCGGCTGAACACCCGCTCGATCTCCGAGCCCGAGCTTTGCGCGAGCGATGCCGCCACGGGCGCGAGGAACGCGTCGCCGACGCCGCGCTCGTGCATCGCCTTCAGCATCGACAGCGCGACGTCCGCGCCTTCGAGCGTGCGCGCCGTCTGGGCCTGCAGGATGCGCGCGAGGTTCTCGGCCTCGATGCGCCCGTCGTCGAGCTCGCGCTGGCGTCCGGCCTCGATCAGCCCCACGGTCACCGCCGCGACGAGCGTGCACAGCACGGCCCACAGGGCGAGCTGGGGCCACAGGACGCGCAGCGCGTGGCGAAGGTCGATCCGATCCATCACGCGCGAGCCAGCAACCCCTGTGCCACGAGGGCGGAAGCCTTGCGCATCAACGACTTGCGCGCGACGCCGCTTGGCCGCGCCGCGGCCGCCCGCGCCGTCAGGTGTAGGCGAGCAGCCGCCCGCAGGCGATCACCCCGAGCCACAGCAGGATCGACGCAGCCGCCGCGAGCTTGACGCGCCAGGGCGTCCCGGCGTCGACGTCCCAGGCGGCTCCTGCCTGCATCGCGCCGACGTGGAGCATCGCCGCGTTCACGCCGGCGGCGAGGACGAGCCCCATCTTCAGCATGAACACCGGGTTGGTCAGGTAATCGGCGGAGTGCGCGGTGAACATCGAGAGCCCGCTCGCCACGGCGATCATGAACGCGCCGAGCGTCCAGGGCACGATGTGCGACGAGAGACGCGCGACCGGCACGCGGCGCGAGAGCCCGAGCAGCCGAAGGTCGAGCACGACGATCAAGCCCACGACCACCGTGAACGCCATGATATGGATCGTCTCGGCGATCGGGAACGCCCACAGCGACTCGCGCATGAACCGTCCCGCGCCCGAGGCCTCGAGCGCGTGCGCCGCCGTCGTCATTCGCGTCGCCCCGCTACCGGAGCTCGACGGTGCGGCCGTCGACGACGATGCGCTCCGCGCGCATCTCGTCAGGCTTGTTCCGGTTCGGGTAGCCGACGACCGTGACCGTCCTGCCGGGCACGAGATCGGCGCGCGGGAGCCCGCGGTTCTCCATGCGCGACGGCGGCGCGAGCACTGCGGTCCACGCCTTCCCGTCGACGACGAGCTTCACGAACCCGTGCGGATGCTCGTAACCCGACGCCTCGATCCGCCCGGTGAGCGTGAGCTCCTTCGTGCTGTCGTACTCGCTCCAGCCGTGATGGGCCGCGGCGGCCAGCGGGACGGCGGCGAGGACGGCGGCGAGAAAGGTGCGGCGGCGCAACAGGGCCTCCTGACGATGGGGCAAGCAACGAGGATGCACGACGGCGGCGAACGCGGCAACCGCGGCGACCGGGGGTCGCCGGTCCGGCGCGCGCGGTGCTACATTGGCCGGCGGCGCGACGGGTCGCGCCCACGATACCAGCACCTGGGGAGGGAGCCGTGATCGGAACGATACGCAGCCTCCGCGCGCTAGGCGCAGCGCTCGTCCTCGCCGTGGCCGCGCCCGCCGCGGCGCAGGAAGTGACGGTCCTCTGCAACTACGAGGTCGACTGGTGCGAGGCGATGAAGGCCGCCTACGAGAAGACGACCGGGCAGAAGGCCGTGTTCATCCGCCGCACCGACGGCGAGAGCCTCGCCCAGATCCGCGCCGAGAAGGCGAATCCGCGCGCGGACGTCTACCACGCCGCGGAATCGGCCTCCGCCAAGGCGCTCGCGGCCGAGGGGCTGCTCGAGGCGTACCACTCGCCGATGGTCGCCGACCTGCACGACTGGGCGCAGCGGATCGCCGAGGAGAACCGCTACTTCCAGACGCCGATCTACACCGGCGTGCTCGGCTGGGGCTACAACACCGAGCTGCTCGCGAAGAAGAAGCTTCCCGAGCCGAAGTGCTGGAAGGACCTCGCGAACCCGGCCTACAAGGACGAGATCCAGATGGCGAACCCGGGCACGTCCGGCACGGCGTTCAACACGGTCTCGACGATCCTGCAGCTCATGGGCGAGGACGAGGGATTCAAGTTCCTCGCGGCGATGAACAAGAACGTCAACCAGTACACGCGCTCGGGCAGCGCGGGCATCCGCGCCGCGGCGAAGGGCGAGACGACGATCGGCATCACGTTCCTGCACGACTCGGTCGCGCAGGCGGTCCAGGGCTACCCGATCAACACGATCGCCCCGTGCGAAGGGACCGGCTACGAGATCATCTCGTCGGCCATCATCAAGAACGGACCGAACCCGGAGGGCGCCCGGAAGTGGATGGACTTCGTGCTGTCGCCCGCGGGACAGAACGTCGCGATCACGGTCAACAAGTTCCAGATCCCGTCGAACCGCAACGCGCAGGTCCACCCGATGGCGCCCAGGCCCGACGACGTCAAGCTGATCAAGCTCGACCTCGACAAGTACGGCTCGAAGGAAGGCCGCGAGCGACTGCTCTCCCGCTGGGAGAACGAGGTGTACAAGGCGCCCAAGTAGGCGCCGCGCGCGGAGCGCCGTCCGCGCGCGACCCGCGATGACGCGCCGGGGCGCGGTCGCCCTCTGGCTGGCGGTCGGCTGGGCCGGATTCGCGCTCCTGCCCTGGAGCGCGATCGGCGGCGGCGGGTTCTTCGCGTTCGGCTGGCTTCCCGCCTGGCCGCGCGAGGTGCGCGTGGCGCCCGCCGCCGTCGCGCTCGTCGTGCACGGCCGCCTCTGGTTCGCTCCCCTCGCCGTCGCGCTCGCCATTCCGCTCGTCGCGCTCTCGCCGCGCCTGCGCGACGCGACGGCGTCGGTCGCCCTCGTCGCCGCCGGCGCGCTGGGGCTCGCGAGCGTCCTCGCGATCGCGCTCGCGATCGACCTCGGCGGCTGGACGTGGGCGCCGCTCGCGTCGCTGTTCGGCGCGCTGCCCCCGCGCCAACCGGGGCTCGGTTACGGCGCGCTCGCGGTGGCCGCGGCCTCGCTCATGTTCCTCTGCGCCGGGCTCGCGCTGCGCGGCTTCGTCCGCGGCGACCGTTTCGTTGCAGGCGCCATCGGCGCGTGCGTCGCGCTCGTGGCGCTGTTCACGCTCTACCCGCTGCTGCGGCTGCTGGCGCGCGCGTTCTTCGACAAGGAGGATCGCTGGTCGCTCGCCGCGGCGGCGTCCCGTTTCGCGTCGAGCAAGGTCTGGGGCGTGGGCGGCGTCGTCTGGAACACGATCGAGCTCGGGCTCCTGACCGCGACCTCCGCCACGCTCCTCGCGACGTCGTTCGCGTTCGTCGTCGCGCGCACCGAGCTGCCCGGACGCCGCTTCGTGCGCGTGCTCTCGGTGCTGCCCATGATCACGCCGCCGTTCGTCATCGGGCTCGCGCTGATCCTGCTGTTCGGCCGCTCCGGCGCGATCAACGCGCTACTCGAGCATGCGTTCGGCGTCGTGCCGGGCCGCTGGATCTACGGGCTCCCCGGCGTCTGGCTCGCGCAGACGCTCGCGCTCACGCCGGTCGCCTACCTCGTGCTCGTCGGCGTCGTCGAGGGCATCGACCCCGGCCTCGAGGAAGCGGCGCGCACGCTCCGCGCCTCGCCGATGCGCACGTTCTCGACCGTGACGCTGCCGATGATGGCGCCCGGCCTCGTCAACGCGTTCCTCGTCGTGTTCATCGAGAGCCTCGCGGACTTCGGCAACCCGCTGCTCCTCGGCGGCAACCTCGAGGTGCTGTCGGTCTCGATCTACTTCGCGATCGTCGGCGTGCAGCAGGACCCGGGACGCGCGGCCACGCTCGCGCTGATCCTGCTCTCGCTGTCGCTCGCGCTGTTCGTCGCGCAACGCAGGCTGCTCGCGCGGCGGGGCTTCGTCGGGATCGCCGGGCGCGGCGAGGGCTCGGCGCGCCAGCCCCTTCCGCGCCCGGTGACCGCCTTCGCGGTCGGGCTCGCGGTCCCCTGGGCGCTGCTCGCCGTCGTCATCTACGCGATGATCTTCGCCGGCGGCTTCCTCGAGAAATGGGGCCTCGACCGGACCCTGACGCTCCGGCACTACGCCACCGCGTTCGGCGTCGATCTCGCGGACGGGCGGATCGCCTGGACCGGCGGCGCCTGGAGCTCGTTCTTCACGTCGGTGACGATCGCGACGGTGTCGGCGCCGCTCACCGCCGGGTTCGGGCTCCTGGTCGCCTACCTCATCGCTCGCCAGCGGTTCGCCGGGAAGGCCGCGTTCGAGTTCGTCGCGATGCTCTCGTTCGCGATGCCGGGGACCGTCGTCGGCATCGCGTACATCCTGGCCTTCAACGCGCCCCCGGTCGAGCTCGCCTACACCGGCATCATCCTGGTCGCGTGCTTCGTGTTCCGCGACATGGCGACGAGCCTGCGCGCGGGGCTCGCTTCGCTGGCGCAGATCGACCCGAGCCTCGACGAGGCGTCCGCGACGCTGCGCACCGGGACGGCCGGCACGCTGCGTCGCGTCGTGCTGCCGCTGATGCGGCCCGCGATCATCGCCGCGCTGATCGCGAGCTTCGTCAGCGCGATGACGTCGATCAGCGCGGTGATCTTCCTGACGAGCCCGCGCTTCGACATGGCGACCGTCAACATCGTGGGACGGGCCGAGGTCGGCGAGTACGGCTACGCGACCGCCTACGCGTCGGTGCTGATCGTGCTGATGGTCCTCGCGGTGATCGCGATCCGCGCGCTGGTCGGCTCGCGGCGCCTGCGAGGCCGCGCGGCCGCCTAGGCGGGGATGGCGACCGGCTTCCCCGACTTCGCCGACTCGACGCCGGCTTCCGCGATCAGCAGCGCGCGACGGCCGTCCTCCATCCCGATCGACGGCGCGCGGCCCATCGCGACCGCCTCGACGAAGTCGCCGAGCTCGCGCACGTACGAGGCCGCATAGCGCTCGATGAAGAAGCGCAGCAGCGGGTCCTGCCGGATGCCGGTCGCGTCGTAGCGCTCGAGCCCGGTCGGCTGGTGGTTGCGCGACACGAGCATCCCGGCCGCGCCGAAGACCTCGATGCGCTGGTCGTAGCCGTAAGTCGCGCGGAAGCTCGAATTCACGTGCACGAGCGCGCCGCCGGCCATCCGGAGCTGCACCATCGCGGTGTCCGGGTCGCGGTGCGGATTCTCGCGCGCGTCGAGCATGACGGCGGTGCGCGCGTAGATCTCGACCGGCTCGTCCTGCGCGAGCCAGCGCACCATGTCGAAGTCGTGGATCAGCGTGTCGTAGAAGATGCCGTAGGGCATCGCCGCGACGTAGTCGGGCGGCGAGATCTCGGGATCGCGGCTCGACAGCACGAGCATCTCGGGCCGCCCGATCTCGCCCGCCCGCAGCGCGTCGAACAGCGCGCGGTGCGAAGGATCGTAGCGGCGGTTGAACCCGACGTGGAACGGCACCTTCGCCTGCGCCACGGCCCGCGCGCAGTCGTCGACGCGCTTCACGTCGAGGTCGACCGGCTTCTCGCAGAAGATCGCCTTGCCGGCCCGCGCCGCGCGCTCGACGATCGCGGCGTGCGTGCGCGGCGGCGTGCAGACGAGCACGGCGCCCACGGCCGGATCGGCCAGCGCCTCGTCGAGCTTCGCGGTGGCGCGCGCGCCGAACCTCGCGGCGAGCGCCGCGCCGGCGCTCTCGTTCAGGTCGACGACCCAGCGAAGGCTCGCGTCGGGGCGCGCGGCGATGTTCGCGGCGTGCACCGGCCCGATGAAGCCGGCGCCGACGAGGCAGAAGTTCAGCATGGGCTCACCGCCGTTCGATCGCGAAGCCGGCACCCGCCGCCGCCCGCGCGAGGTTGTCGTGACCCATCGTCGCGTAGGTCAGCGGGTGCGCCTTCGCGGGATCCTGCTCGGCCTCGACGACGAGCCAGCCCGCGTAGCCGCCGCGCGCGAGCTCGCGCAGGACCGCGGGAAAATCGATCGAGCCGTCGCCGGGGACCGTGAACACGCCGTCGAGCACGGCGCGCAGGAAGCTCCTGTCGTCGCCGAGCACCGACGCGAGCACGCCGGCTCGCACGTCCTTGCAGTGGACGTGCGCGATCCGGCCCGCGTGGCGGCGCGCGACGGCGACCGGGTCGCCGCCGGCGAACGCGAGGTGGCCGGTGTCGAGCAGAAGGCCGACGTCGTCGCTCGTGCCCGCCATCAGCCGGTCGATCTCGGCCTCGGTCTGCACGACCGTACCCATGTGGTGGTGGAACGCGAGGCGCACGCCCCGGCGCCTCAGGTGCGCGGCGACCTCGTCCAGCCGACCGCAGAACGCGGGCCACGCGACGTCCGGCAGCACGGGGCGCCGCGAAAGCGGCGCGGTCGGGTCGCCGTCGGTGCTGCCGTGCCCTTCGGCGAACACCATCGCGCGGCACCCCATCGCGGCGAGCAGGTCGAGGTGCGGCGACACCGCGGCGACCTCCTCCGCCGCGGAGCGCCGCGCGAGGTGCGCGCTGTACCAGCCCGACACGAGCGCGAGGCCGTGCCGCGCGAGGATCGGCCGCAGCACGTCGGCCTGCCGCGGGAACTTGCCGCCGAGCTCGATGCCCGCGAAGCCCGCCCGGCGCGCCTCGGCGAGGCAGGTCTCGAGCGGGATGTCGCCGCCGAGCTCCGGCATGTCGTCGTTGGTCCAGGTGATCGGGTTGATCCCGAGCGTGACGGCCATCGGCGACCTCACAGGAGCCCGAGCCGGGCGAGCTCGCGACGCAGCGCTTCGGGCGAGCGGAAGTGGATGCCGTGGACGCCGAGCGCGGACGCGGCCGCGGCGTTCGCCGGGTTGTCGTCGATGAACACCGCCTCGTGCGCCGCGATCGCGTAGCGCTCGAGCAGGATGCGGAAGATGCGCGGGTCAGGCTTGATCACGCCCTCGTCGCCCGAGACGACGATGCCGTCGAACGCGGCGAGGAACGGGAAGCGCGCCCGCTGCGGCGGGAAGGTCTCCGCCGACCAGTTCGTGAGCGCGTAGAGCGGCGTGCCCCGGCGCTTGAGCTCGTCCAGGATCTCGACCGTCCCGTCGATCGCGCCCGGGATCATCTCGCCGAAGCGCGCGCCGAACGCCTCGATCAGCTCGCGCTTGTCGGCGTGCCGCGGCATGAGCTCGTCGACCGCGTCGGCGAACGGGCGCCCGGCATCCTGGCGCTCGTTCCAGTCGACGGTGCAGACCTCGCCGAGGAACGCCTCCATCGCCGCGTCGTCGCCGGCGAAGAGCTTGCGGTAGAGGTGGCGCGGGTCCCAGTCGATCAGGACGCCGCCCAAATCGAAGACGACGACGCGGCGCCGCGCCGCGGCCGGTCGCGTCGCGGCCATCTAGTGGATCGCCGGACGGCCGGTCACCTTGCGGAGCAGCGCGACCGACCGTTCGACGCCCTCCTCCGCGCTCATCGCCGGGTCCTCGTGCTCGATCGACAGCACGCCGTCGTACCCGTTGCGCCCGAGCGCGCCGACGAAGCGGCGCCACCAGCCCTCGTCGTGGCCCTGCCCCAGCGTGATGTAGTTCCAGGCGCGATGGCGCCAGTCGCTGCCCGGCGTCGTGTCGATCACGCCGTTGACGCCGGCGATCGCGGGCTCGATCCTCGTGTCCTTCGCGTGCACGTAGTAGATCGCGCCGTCCAGCGCGTCCGCCGCCGCGATCGGGTCGGCGCCCATCCACATCAGGTGCGACGGGTCGAGATTGGCGCCGACCGTCTCGCCGACGGCGTCGCGCAGGCGCATCAGCGTCGCGACGCTGTAGACGTTCTGGTAGCCGTGCAGCTCGAGGCACAGCTTGCGCACGCCGTGGCCCTCGGCGAAGCGCACGAGGTCGCGCCAGTAGGGGATCAGCACCTCGTCCCACTGCCAGCGAACGATCTCGCGCACCTCGGGCGGCCACTCGGTCGTGATCCAGTTCGCGTGTCGGTCGCCCGGCGCGCCCGGGCAGCCGGACATCAGGACGATGCGGTCGACACCCATCAGCCCCGCCAGCCGGATCGTCTTGCGCGTGACCTCGTCGTGCCGCCGGCCCGCCTCGCCCGGGTGCAGCGGGTTCCCCGAGCAGTTGAGCGCGCTGATCGCGATGCGGTGCGCCGCGAGCTTCGCGGCGAACTCGCGCCGCGCCGTGGCGCTCTCCAGCATCCGGTCGAGCGCGAGGTGCGGCGCGCTCGACCAGTTGCCGCAGCCGAACTCGAGCATGTCCATCTCGAGGCGCGCGGCGACCGCGAGCATCGCGTCGAAGCTCGCGTCCGGCAGGCTGTCCGTGATCATGCCGATCTTCATCGCATCCTCCCGTTACAGCCACCGCTCCATCCGGCCGCGGATCGAATCGGGCGCCGCCGGCGGCGCGGCCGGACTCGCGCCGTCCGCCCACGCCCTGTCGGGCCGCCCGGCGAGCTCCTTCGTGCCGTCGTACTCGCCCCAGCCGTCACGGGCGGCCGCGGGCGCCACGGCGAGCGCGAGGAACGTGGCAAGGGGGATTCGGGCCATGGTCGCCGCGAGGACGATGCGGTGCGGATTCACGGGTCGACCGGCCGGTCGCCCGCGCCCGCGGATTCCATCTGGCGGCGGAAGCGCCTGAGCAGCGACCACGCAGCGAGCGCGACCACCGGGATGGCGATCGCCACCGCGACGTCGGGATCGGCCCGGAAGCCCAGCGCTCGCGCGGCTTTCGCGAGGTAGCCGGCGAGGCTCGCGACGTAGTAGGTGATCGCGGCGACCGACAGGCCCTCGACCGTCTGCTGCAATCGCAGCTGCAGGCGCGCGCGGCGGTCCATCGAGCCCAGCAGCCCCTGGTTCTGGCGCTCGAGCGCCACGTCGACGCGGGTCCGGAGGAGCTCGCACGCCCGTGCGATGCGCGCCGACAGCTCCGACTGGCGCGACGCGACCGATTCGCAGGTCGCCATGGCGGGCGAGAGCCGGCGATCCATGAATTCCTGGATCGTCTGGACGCCGGGAATGCGCACCTCGCGCAGCTCGGCGATCCGCTGGCGCATCACGCGATGGTAGGCGGCTCCCGCACCGAAGCGGTAGTGGCTTCTCGACTCGCTGCGCTCGATCTCGGCCGCGAGCCGGGTCAGGTCGTCCAGGAGCGCGGCCTCGCTCTCGCCGTGGCTCACGGTGATGCGCTCGGTGATGTGTGCGAGTCGCGCCTCGGCGTCGTTCAGCGTGGCCCCCACCTCGCGGGCGAGCGGGAACGCGAGCAGCGCCATCATCCGGTAGGTCTCGATGTCGTTCAGGCGCTGGACGAACCGGCCCGCCTGGCGAGCCGACATGCCGTGATCGAGGACGACGAAGCGGACGAAGCCGGCGTCGTCCAGCCGGAAGTCGGTCAGCGCGGTCGCCACGCCTTCGCCGAGCCGCGACCCGACCACGGTGACCTCGCCGAAGCGCGCGATCTCCGCGGGAACCGATTCGACCGGCGCCGCGTCCAGGCTCACGTGCACGGCGACCATCGTGCTGCCGGGAAGCGACGCCATCCAATCGTCGGGAACGGCCTCCAGCGCCGAGGCCGACGCCGGCGTGCCCGGCGCGACGCGGCGAGCGAACGTGAGCCCGGTGAACTCGGTATGGCGCTCCCACTGCACTCGGAACGAGCCGCAGTCGAAGGCCGCGTAGCCCGCCTCGACGTTCGGCGCCGCCGCGCCGTGGCGCGAGGCGAGCGCGGCGATCGCCGCCGCCTCCGCCGCGCGGGCCTCCGGCGGGATGCGCAGCGCCAGGTGCGAGATGCGCATCGGAGCGCTCAGTGACGACGGCGGCCGCGCGTGGACCTCGTCGTGCAGCGTGCGCCGCAGCGGATCGTCAGGGGGCAGCGCCCGCGGCATCGGACTCACCCGCGACGGGTACGCGCGCGAGGCGCCGTCACAGCCGCTGCTCGACCCAGCCGCGGACCGAGTCGAGCGCGGCCGGCAGCGCCGCCGGATTCGTGCCGCCCGCCTGCGCCATGTCGGGCCGCCCGCCGCCCTTGCCGCCGATCTGCGTCGCGACGTGGTTGACGAGCTCGCCCGCCTTCACCTTCGCGGTGAGGTCGCTCGTGACGCCCGCGATCAACGTGACCTTGCCGTCGGCGACGCTGCCCAGCACGATCGCCGCGGTCTTGAGCCGGTCCTTGAGCTTGTCGACGGTCTCGCGCAGCGACTTCGCGTCCGCGCCGTCGATCGAGGCCGCGACGACCTTCACGCCTCCCAGGTCCGCCGCGCCGCCGGCGAGGTCGTCGCCCGCGGACGACGCCGCCTTCGCCTTGAGCTTGGCGAGCTCGCGCTCGGCGGCCTTCGCCTGCTCCTGCAGCTGCGCGATGCGCGCCTCGAGCTCGCCGACCGGCGCCTTGAGCGCGGCCGCGACGCCCGCGAGCGAGCGCTCCTGCGCCTGCACCCACGCCAGCGCGCCCTTGCCCGTCGTCGCCTCGATGCGGCGGATGCCCGCGGCGACGCCGCCTTCCGCGATCACCTTGAAGAGGCCGATGTCGCCGGTGCGCGCGACGTGCGTGCCCCCGCAGAGCTCGCGCGAGCTGCCGATGTCGAGCACGCGCACCTCGTCGCCGTACTTCTCGCCGAACAGCATCATCGCGCCCAGCTTCTGCGCGTCGCCGATCGGCATGACGCGCGCGTGCGTCGCGGCGTTCTCGAGGACCTCGGCGTTGACGATCGCCTCGACGCGCCGGATCTCGTCGTCGCTCATCGGCGCGTGGTGCGCGAAGTCGAAGCGCGTGCGCTCGGCGTCGACGAGCGAGCCCTTCTGCTGCACGTGCGCGCCCAGCACCTCGCGCAGCGCCTTGTGCATCAGGTGCGTCGCCGAGTGGTTGCGCATCGTGCGTCCGCGCGCCTCGTGGTCGACGTTCGCGGCGACGGTGTCGCCGACCTTGAGCTCGCCGGTCTTCACCTCGCCCAGGTGGCCCGTCACGTCGGGGGCGATCTTCTGCGTGTCCTCGACGGCGAAGAGCGTCAGGCACGCGCCGGACTTCGAGAGCTCGCCGCGGTCGCCGACCTGGCCGCCGGACTCCGCGTAGAACGGCGTGCGCGAGAGCACGACGACGCCGCGCTCGCCGGTGGAGATCGACTCGACCTTGACGCCGTCCCGGTAGACCGCGACGACGCGTCCTTCCTCGGACAGCGACTCGTAGCCGTCGAACCGCGTCTTCGGGCCGTCGTAGGCGAGCGTCCCGCCCGCCTTGAATTGCGACGCTGCGCGCGCCCGCTCGCGCTGCGCCTCCATGGCGCGGTCGAATCCCTTCTCGTCGACCGTGTAGCCGTGCCCGCGCAGGACGTCGGCGGTCAGGTCGAAGGGGAAGCCGTAGGTGTCGTAGAGCGCGAACGCGGTCTCCCCGTCGAGCACGGTGCTCTTCGACTTGCGCATCGACGCGATCGCGGCGTCGAGGATCGTCATGCCGTGGTCGATCGTCTCGCCGAAGCGCTCCTCCTCGGTCTTCAGCACCTGCGCGACGCGCGCCTTCTCGCGGCGGAGCTCGGGGTACGCCTCGCCCATCAGCCGGTCCAGGTCCTCGACCAGGCGGTGGAAGAACGGCTCGCGCTGCCCGAGCTGGTAGCCGTGCCGGATCGCGCGCCGGATGATCCGGCGCAGCACGTAGCCGCGGCCCTCGTTGCCCGGGATCACGCCGTCGACGACGAGGAACGCGCAGGCGCGGATGTGGTCGGCGATCACCCGGAGGCTCGGCGACAGCAGGTCCTTCGCGCCCGTCTCGCGCACCGCGGCGCGGATCAGGTCGACGAAGAGGTCGATCTCGTAGTTCGAGTGCACGTGCTGCAGCACCGCCGCGAGGCGCTCGAGCCCCATGCCGGTGTCGACGCAGGGCTTCGGCAGCGGCGTCATCGTGAACGCGCCGTCCGCTGCTTTCTGGCGGTCGAACTGCATGAACACGAGGTTCCAGATCTCGATGTAGCGGTCGCCGTCGGCCTCGGGCGATCCCGGCGGGCCACCCCACACCTGCGGGCCGTGGTCGTAGAAGATCTCGGAGCACGGGCCGCAGGGCCCGGTGTCCGCCATCTGCCAGAAGTTGTCGGACGCGTACTTCGCGCCCTTGTTGTCGCCGATGCGAACGATGCGCTCGCGCGGGACGCCGACCTCGTTCGCCCAGACGTCGTAGGCCTCGTCGTCGTCGATGTAGACCGTGACCCAGAGCTTGTCCGCCGGCAGCCGGTAGACGCCGGTCAGGAGCTCCCACGCGTACTTGATCGCGTCGCGCTTGAAGTAGTCGCCGAAGCTGAAGTTGCCGAGCATCTCGAAGAACGTGTGGTGGCGCGCCGTGTAGCCCACGTTCTCGAGGTCGTTGTGCTTGCCGCCGGCGCGCACGCAGCGCTGCGCGGTGGTCGCGCGGGCGTAGGCGCGCTTGTCCTGCCCGAGGAAGACGTCCTTGAACTGGACCATCCCCGAGTTGGTGAAGAGCAGCGTCGGATCGTTGCCGGGCACGAGCGACGAGCTGGCGACGTGCGCGTGCCCCTTCGAGACGAAGTACTCGATGAACTTGCGGCGGATCTCGGCGGCGGTCATGGGGTCGTCCGGTCGGCGCAGGGCGATCGTGCCGCTTCGCGCCGGGAAATCAAAGGGTTGGATTCTACTCCGCCGGGGTCGCTCCGCCCAATCGCGCCTTGGGGCATCTCTGCGCAATCCCGCGGTGCGCGCAACCTCGCGTGAGCGCACCCCGCGAGCCCGCCGCCTCTCGTCCGCTCGGCCGCCCTTCGGGACGCGCAGGAGGACGGGTGCTGGCGTCGTTCCCCGTCTGGAACGTGGGCCCTGCCACGACCGGCGGCGGGCGCCTCGCCAGCGCCCCGCCCGGCGCGTCGCGCATCCACGGGTCAGGCAGAGCTTCCCTTGGCCAAACGGCCGAAGGCGCCCCTCGCGCCATCACGCGCATCCTGAAGCCCTGCGCCGCGACTCGGCGGGTGCCGGACGCCGGCACCCGGCGCCCGCGACGAATTCGACGGGAGCGACGATGGAACGCGAAGACCTGCTGCGACACCTCTCCGCCTGGCGCGACGGCATCGATCCGGCCACCGGCGCGGCGCTGCCGCCCGACCATCCGGCGCAGCGCACCGATTTCCTGCGCGTCGCCTGCGCAGCGATCGACGCGCTCGCCTCGGCGCCCGGCGCGCGTCCGCTCCCCGCGCAGGCGGGCCGCGCGAACGCCGGCCGGCCCTGGTCGGCGGCCGAGGACGCGCTGCTCGCGCAGGCGCACGCCGCGGGCTTGGGCGTGGCCGAGCTCGCGCGCGCGCACGAGCGCACGCCGGGCGCGATCACGGCCCGGCTCGTGAAGCTCGAGCTGATCGCGCTGCCGGCAGGGATGCGGCTGCGCGGTATGCCCGCACAGGCGTCGGGCTGAAGCCGACGCACTGGCGTCGCGGTCGTGGGTCGGCCTTCAGGCCGACGACCTAAGAGCGATCGACGCGGTCGGCAGCAAGCCCGGGCCGCGACCGACACGCGGAACCGCGGCCCCGCCGCCTCGCGCGCCCGGCCTCAGGGATCCTCGTCGCTCGCCGCGGCGCCGATGCGCTTCAGCACCTTGAACGCGACCGACACCGGGTAGCCGCGCGACAGCAGGAAGCGCACCTGCCGGGACTTCTCGCGCGGGTCGGCCGGCGGCGCGTCATCGACGACGCCACAACGCGAGCGCCCCTCGACCTCGTCGCGGCCGGCGAGCGATGCGAGCGCGGACGCGGCGGCGCCCGGCTCGACGCCCTTCTCCTTCATCTCGTGCGCGATCGCGCGGCGTCCGTATCGGCCGGCCTTCTGCGCGACGAGCGCCTCCGCGTAGCGCGCGTCGGACAGGAGTCCGCGCCGCGCGAGCTCGTCGAGCGCGGCGTCGGCTACCGGGGCGTCGACGCCGCGCGCGAGGAGCCGCGCAGCTCGACGCGGCCATGCTCGCGCCGCGCGAGCATGCGCACCGCCGTCCTGACGGGCGGACGGCGGCGCGCGGTCGCCCCGGCGCGGCGGCGGGCGTCGCAAGGTCGGTCGCGCGGGGACCGGGCGCGGCCCGCGCCCTTAGGCGTCGTCGTCCGCGGCGGACCCGGACTTGATCGGGCCGGGCACCGGCACGCCGACGGCGGCGCGAATCTTGCCCTCGATCTCGGCGGCGACGTCCCCGTGCTCCTTCAGGTACTCGCGCGCGTTGTCCTTGCCCTGGCCGATCTTGTCGCCCTCGTACGCGTACCAGGCGCCCGACTTCTCGACGATCCGGTGGGCGACGCCGAGCTCGACGATCTCGCCTTCGCGCGAGATGCCCTCGCCGTACAGGATGTCGAACAGCGCCTCGCGGAACGGCGGCGCGACCTTGTTCTTGACGACCTTGACGCGCGTCTCGTTGCCGACGACCTCCTCGCCCTTCTTGATCGCGCCGATCCGGCGGATGTCGAGGCGCACCGACGCGTAGAACTTGAGCGCGTTGCCGCCGGTGGTCGTCTCCGGGTTGCCGAACATCACGCCGATCTTCATCCGGATCTGGTTGATGAAGATCACCAGCACGTTCGCGCGCTTGATGTTCGCGGTGAGCTTGCGCAGCGCCTGGCTCATCAGCCGCGCCTGCAGGCCGGGGAGCTGGTCGCCCATCTCGCCTTCGATCTCCGCCTTCGGCACGAGCGCGGCGACCGAATCGATCACGATCACGTCGACGCCGCCCGAGCGCACGAGCATGTCGGCGATCTCGAGCGCCTGCTCGCCGGTGTCCGGCTGCGAGATCAGGAGGTCGGCGACGTCGACGCCGAGCTTGCCCGCGTAGACCGGGTCGAGCGCGTTCTCCGCGTCGATGTAGGCGGCGACGCCGCCCGCCTTCTGCACCTGCGCGACGACCTGCAGGCACAGCGTCGTCTTGCCCGACGACTCCGGCCCGTAGATCTCGACGACGCGGCCGCGCGGCAAGCCGCCGACGCCGAGCGCGATGTCGAGGCCGAGCGAGCCGGTCGAGACGACGGACAGGTCGTTCGCGATCTGCGCCTCGCCCATCTTCATGATGGAGCCCTTGCCGAACTGCTTCTCGATCTGCTGGAGGGCGGCAGCCAGCGCCTTGCTCTTCTGGTCGTCCATGATCTTCGTTCCGTGGGTCCGGTCGTCCATGATGATCTCCCGTGGGTCCTTCCGTGGAGGGTCCGCCGGGGCGTCGGCCGGCCCGCCGGATCGCGGGTCGCCGACGGGGTGTGCCCGTCGATGGGCCGGATTATTCCATAGAACGATCGTTCGATGGAAGGGGTCTTTCGGCCTAGGCCGGCCGTCCGGTGTCGCATGGACGCCCGCGGGCCGGCGCCGGGGCTTCGACGCCCGGCCCGCCGCCTCGACGCCCCCGCGGATTGACGGCATCCTTCCCGCGGGCGCACCCCGAAACGCCGACCGCCCGCCCCGATGCCCGACGAAGCTTCCCGTTCCGGCGCGGCCGAGCTCACCGCGCTCCTCGCGGCCGCCCGCGCCGGCGACCCGGACGCCGCAGGCAAGGCCTTCGCCGCCGTCTACCGCGACCTGCACGAGCTCGCGCGGGCCAAGCTGCGGCATCACCGGACGATCACGCTGCTCGACACGACCGCACTCGTCCACGAGTCCTACGAGCGCCTGGCGGGCGCGGGTCGCCTCGCCGTCGAGGACCGGCGCCATTTCTTCGCCTACGCCGCCCGGGCGATGCGCTCGGTGATCGTCGACGCGGCGCGGGCGCGCCTGGCCGCGCGGCGGGGCGGAGGGCGTCCCGAAGCGACGCTCGACAGCCGGATCGCCGATCCCGCCCGTGCGGACGACGACCGCGTCGTCGCGGTGGACGACGCGCTCGCCGACCTGGCCAAGGTCAACCCGCGCCTCGCGCAGGTCGTCGAGCTTCGCTTCTTCGGGGGGCTGACCGAGGCGGAGGTCGCCGCAGCGCTCTCGGTGTCCGAGCGGACGGTCAAGCGGGACTGGGAGAAGGCGCGGATGCTCCTCGCCGCGGCGCTCGGCTGACGGCCCGATCGCGCGCGATTTCGCGTACGGGATCCACAGGCCCCGCCCGACGCGCCGGCCGACGCCATGGCCCTCGACCTCGCCACGCTCTCCGCGCTCGACCGGCTCCTCGACGACGCGCTCGACCTGCCCGAGGCCGATCGCGCCGCCTGGGTCGCCTCGCTCTCAGGCGACGACGCGCGGCACGCGCCGCTGCTCGCGCGCCTCCTCGCCGGCGGAGCCGCCCGCACCCAGGACTGGCTCGAACGCCCGCCGTCGTTCCCGCCCGACGGCGCGTCGCCGTCCGGGGAGGCGGAACCCAGCGGATTCGCGGCCGGCGATCGCGTCGGCCCCTGGCGGCTCGTGTCGCCGCTGGGCGAGGGCGGCATGGGGTCGGTGTGGCTCGCCGAGCGCGCGGACGGCGGCCTCGCGCGGCCGGTGGCGCTCAAGCTCCCGCACTTCGGCGCACGGCCGCGCGCGATCGCCGAGCGCTTCGCGCGCGAGCGCGAGATCCTCGCCTCGCTCGCCCACCCGAACATCGCGCGCCTCTACGACGCGGGCGTCGCGCCGGACGGCCAGCCCTGGCTCGCGATGGAGCTCGTCGAGGGCGCGCCGATCACCGACTGGTGCGACGCGCACGGGCTCGCGGTCGACGCGCGCGTGGCGCTCTTCGGCCAGGTGCTGCGCGCCGTCCAGCACGCGCACGCCAACCTCGTCGTGCACCGCGACCTCAAGCCCTCGAACATCCTCGTGACCGCCTCGGGCGACGTGCGGCTGCTCGACTTCGGCATCGCGAAGCTCGTCGAGGGCGAGAGCGCCGCGGAGACCGAGCTCACGCGGATCGCCGGACGCGCGCTCACGCTGCCCTACGCGTCGCCCGAGCAGGTGACCGGCGCGCCGATCTCGACCGCCACCGACGTGTACTCGCTCGGCGTCGTGCTCTTCGAGCTCGCGACCGGCCGACGCCCCTACCGTCCCTCGAGCGGCGACACGCGCGCGCTCGAGCGCGCGATCGTCGAGGAGGATCCGCTCGTCGCGAGCGCGTCCGCGACCGAGGCCGCGGCGCGCGCGCGATCGCTTCCCGACGCGCGACGGCTCGCGCGCGCGCTCCGGGGCGACCTCGACACGATCCTCGGCAAGGCGCTCGCCAAGCGGCCGGACGCGCGATATGCGACGGTCGCCGCGTTCGCCGCCGATCTCGAGCGCCACCTCGCGGGCGAGCCGATCGAGGCGCGCGGCGTCCCCGCGTGGTACCGCGGATGGCGGCTCGTCGCGCGGCACCGCGTCGCGTTCGGCGCGTCGGCCGCGGTGGCGATCGCGCTCGTCGCCGGCACCGCCGTCGCGGTATGGCAGGCGCGCGAGGCGCGTCGCGAGGCCGAGCGCGCGAGCGCGGTGCAGACGTTCCTGATCGACCTGTTCCGAACGAACAGCGCCGACCAGGCGGATCCGCTTCGCGCGAGGCAAACGACGGCCCGGGAGCTGCTCGATCGCGGCGCGCAGCGCCTGGCCGGCGCGCTCGACGGCCAGCCGGCGGCCGCGAAGAAGCGATCGCGGTCGTGCTCGCGCGCAGCTCTACCGGGACCTCGAGGCTGCCGGCCGAGGACGGCGACGCCGCCGACCTGCGCCTCGCCGCGGCGCGGCGCCTCTACGGCCCGCGCGACCCGCGCCTCGCGGCCGCGCTGGTCGACGCGGCCTACGCGCTCGCGCTCCGCGAGCCCGTGCCGGTCGCGCGCGGCCGCGAACTCGTCGGCGAGGCGCGGGACCTGCTCGCGGGCGCGGCGCCGGGCATCGAGGCCGGCGAGCTCGAGTACGTCGCGAGCCGGATCGCCGCGGAAGCGGCGGACCCCGCGGCGCTCGACGGCGCGCGGCGATCGGTCGCGATCCTCAAGTCCGCCGCGCCCGACGATCCGCGTCTCGTGCGCGCGCTCGACTGGCTCGCCGCGCTCGAGATGCGCGCGGGCCTGGGCGACGCCGCGTCCGCGACGATGCGCGACGCGGTCGCGATCGCGCGCCGCATCGACCTGCCGCCGCCGCGCATGCTCCGGCTCATGATGCGCGCGGGCGAGGTGCATTCGCTTCGCGACGAGGTCGAGGACGCGGACCGGGCGCTCGGCGAGGCCTACGCGCTGTCGACGCGCATCAACGGCCCGCTCCACCCGACGACGCTCTCCGCGCGCCGGATGTACCTGCGGCACCTCGCGTGGACCGGCCGCACCGCCGACGCCGAGGTCCTCGCGGACGGGCTGGTCGACGACGTGATCGCGGCGGGCGGTGGCCGCGAGCCCGCGCTGGTGCAGGAGACGCGGCGCATCGTGATCGAGCTCCTGCTCTCGCGCGGGCGCCTGCCCGACGCGGAGCGCACGATCGCCGACGCGACGGCGGCGTGGGGAGGCCCCCCGGACCCGACCTTCGAGAACGCCGACCTCCTGATCTATCGCGCGCTGGTGCTCGCGGTGCGGGGGCGCGCAGACGAGGCGCGGCGAGACCTCGCCGTCGCCGACGCGATCGTCGGCAGGCTCGGCCTCCCCAAAGATTCGATGATCTCGGTGAACGTGCTGCTCGCTGAGGCGCGCGCCGATCTCGCCGCCGGAAGCGGCCCGACGGATCCGAAGGCGCTCGAGCGCGCTCTCGACGCCTACGCGAGCGGCCGGCCGGGATCGGCGCCGATGCGCGCGATCCTCGCCTCGACGATGGCCGAACTGGAGGTGGCCCGCGGCGACGCGCAGCGAGGCGAGGCCCACGCGAAGCGCGCCCTCGACGCCCTCGACCTGCCGCTGCGACCCTACCTCGTCGAGGAGGACGCGTCCGTCCGGCGTGCCCTCGCGAAGGCGCTCGTCGCGCAGGGCCGCGCGGCCGAAGGCGAGCCCGCGGCATCGGGCGCCGTCGCGCTGCTGCGACGGATCCACGCCCCGCGGAGCCCCTGGCTCGGCGAGGCTCTGGCGCTCCAGGCGACCTGCCTCGCCGCCGCGGGCCGGGCCGTCGAGGCTCGCGCGAGCCTCGCCGAGGCGCGTGCGATCTATGCGGCCGCCGGACCGCTCAACGCGCCGATGACGCGCGAGCTCGGCCGCGCGTCGGCCGCCGTCGAGGGCCGCCGGCCGCTCTAGCCGGCGCGCCGGCTCCCGCGCGATGTCCCTTCCCGCCGCGCATTCCCGTACTCCAGGTCGGGCGGGCCCGAGTCGAGGCCCGCGATCGGTACGCGGCGATGGACACGGACCCGAAGCGGCAATCCCGGCAGCCCGCGCGGCGCCTCGCGGAGGCGGTCGCGGCGTTGCTCGCGGTCGCCGGGCTGCTGGCGTTCGTGCTAGCGCCGCTCTTCTCGGGTCCCCGGCCCTGGCCGGGCGGCAAGGCGACCGATCCTGCCGTGGCCGCGAAGGCGACCGAACCGCCCGCCCCGCGCGCCGACGCCCGTTAGCGATCAGCCGCCGCGCGCGAGCGCGATCAAGCCGTCGAGCGCCCGACGCACCGAGGCTGCGCGCACCGCCGCGCGATCGCCCGCGAGATGCTCGGTGGCGGTCTCGCGCACGCCGTCGAGGGTCGCCCAGGCGAAGCACACGGTGCCGACCGGCTTCGCGGGCGTGCCTCCTCCCGGCCCCGCGATGCCGGTGATCGCGACCGCGACATCCGCGCGGCTCGCGCGAAGCGCGCCGTCCGCCATCGCCTTCGCCACGGCTTCCGAGACCGCGCCGTGCGCGCCGATCGCCTCGGGCGGAACGCCGAGCATCTCGACCTTCGCGTCGTTGCCGTAGGTGACGAAGCCCCGGTCGAGCACATCGGAGCTGCCGGGGATCGCGGTCACCGCGAACGCGACGCCGCCGCCGGTGCACGACTCCGCGGTGGCGAGCCTCCAGCCGCGCGCGCGCAGCGCGTCGACGAGCTCGCGGGCGGCCTCCAGGATGGACGCATCGTCGTGCGCGGCTAGCGGCATTCACCCTCCCGTCCGAGGTAGTGGTACTCGTACGCCGTCGCGAAGCCGAGCCGGCGGTAGACCGCGAGCGCCGGCGCGTTGCCTGCCTCGACCTGAAGGTAGGCGACGCGCGCGCCCCGCTCCCACGCGCGGGCGAGCAGGCGCGCGACGATCGCGGTCGCGAGGCCGCGACCGCGGAACGCCTCGTCGGTGACCACGTCGAACACGCCGACGATGCCGCCCTCGCGCGCGGCCTTCCCGGCGGCGACGACCCGGCCGTCGACCTCGGCGACGACGTGGCGGGCGTCGAGCGGCGAGTGCGACAGCCGCTCGCGGTGCGCCTCGCGCTGCGTCGTCGACGAGCCGCGCAGCGCGGCGACCGCGTCGACGAACGCGTCAATCCCCGGCTCGACGAGCGTCGCCGCGAGATCGGCCCGCACGGGCAGCGTCGCGCCGTCGAGCGCCATCGCCTGCACGACCGTCGGGTCGAACGCGAGGTAGCCGCGCTCCGCGAGTGCCCGTTCCAGCCCGGGCGGGCGGTCGAACGGCGTGACGCGCCACAGCGCGGGGAGCTCGCGCTCGGCGTAGACGCGCTCGCAGTGCGCGATCTTCTCGTCGAGCGGCAGCGAGCTCCCGAAGAACGCGTTGACGCTGCGGCCGCGCTTCGCCTTGCCCGGCGAGACCCGCAGGAGCCACCCATCGTAGAAGAGCTGCCGCTGCGTCTGCAGCGCGTTCAGCCCCGCCTCCTCGATGCGCCGACCGTCGATCATGGCGCGATGCCCAGCGCGGCCTGCGCCCGGACGAGGATCGCGAACGCGACGAGCGCGTAGCCGGCGGCGACGACGTCGTCGAGCATCACGCCGAGCCCGCCGTGCCAGTGGCGGTCGATCTCGCGCGCCGGCGGGAGCTTCACGATGTCGAAGAAGCGGAACAGCAGGAACGCGACGCCGGCGCGCCAGGGGTCGAGGCCGGTGAAGAACAGCACCGCGAGGAACGCCACGACCTCGTCGACGACGATCCCGCCGTGGTCGGGCACGCCGAGGTCGCGTCCGGTGACCGACGACGCCCACACGCCCGCGGCGAACAGGAGCAGCGTCGCGACCGCGTAGGCCGCGTCGCCCGCGTGCGCGAGCAGGAGCGCGATCGGGATCGCGACCAGCGTGCCGAACGTGCCGGGAGCGACGGGCGAGAGTCCGGCGCCGAAGCCCAGCGCCAGGAAGTGCGCGGGATGTCGGAACAGGAACGCGACGGAAGGGCGCGCGTCCCTCAAGCCGGCCCTCCGGCGAAGTGGTCGAACGCGCGCGGCAGCGGGTCGATCGGCGCGCCTCGCTCGTCGCGCAGGACGATCCCGCGCCCGGCCACGATTCGCCCGATGCGCGTGACCGCGACGCCGCTCGCGCGCCCGGCCGCCTCGACGCGGTCGCGTGCCGCCGCGGGCGCCGCGAACAGGAGCTCGTAGTCGTCGCCGCCGGCGGCGATCGTCGCGAGCGCGAGCGGGCGTTGTGCGCCCGAGAGGAACCGGTCGAGCGCCGCGATGCGCGGGATCGCCGCGAGGTCGACCTCCGCGCCGACGCGCGATGCCTCGACGAGGTGGCCGAGGTCGCCGGTCAGCCCGTCGGAGACGTCCAGCATCGCCGACGCGACGCCGCGCAGCGCGAGGCCGAGCGCGACGCGGGGCGTGGGCCGCTCGAGGCGCGCGAGGCAGGCCGCGCGCGACGCCGCGTCGAGCGCAACGCGCCCCTGCAGCGACGCCAGCCCGAGCATCGCGTCGCCGAGCGTGCCCGACACCCAGAGGTCGTCGCCGGCCTTCGCGCCGGCGCGGCGGATCGCGGCGCCGGCGGGCGCCTCGCCCGCGATGGTGACGCACAGGTTGCGCGGGCCGCGCGTCGTGTCGCCGCCGACGAGGTCGACGCCGTGCTCGTCCGCGAGCGCGTAGAGGCCCCGCGCGAACGCCGCGAGCCACGCCTCGTCGTCCTCGGGCAGCGCGACGGCGAGGAGCGCCCATCGCGGCCGCGCGCCCATCGCCGCGATGTCCGAGAGATTGACCGCGAGGATCTTGTGGCCGAGCGAGGCCGGGTCGGCGCCCGGCAGGAAGTGGCGGCCCTCGACCATCATGTCGACCGCGAGCACGAGCTCGGCGCCCGGCGTCGGGGCGACGAGCGCCGCGTCGTCGCCGACCCCCAGGACGACGGACCTGTCGCGCGGCGGACGCGCGAAATGGCGCGCGATCAGCGCGAATTCGCCGCGCGGACGGTCCTTCGCGCCGCCCCCGGGCGCCATCGACGCGCCGCCCTCAGCGCGCGCCGGCGCGCCTGCGCGCGGCGATCTCGTCCGCGCGCACGCTCGCCGCGTGCCGGTCGAGCACGCCGTTGACGAACTTGTGCCCGTCGGTGCCGCCGTAGGCCTTCGCGAGCTCCACCGCCTCGTTGATCACGACGCGGTAGGGGATCTCGCGGCGCGACTCGAGCTCCCAGGCGCCGATCGCGAGGATCGCGCGCTCGATCGGCGAGAGCTCCGAGGGCTTGCGGTCGAGCAGCGGCGCGAGCCGCTCGACCTGCGCGTCGGCGCCTTCCGCGAGCGCGCCCCACATCTCCCCGAAGTACGCGGCGTCGGCGCGCTCGTAGCCCTTGCTCGCCTCGAGATCCGCGCGCACGTCGGCCGGCGCGTTGCCGGCGAGCCGGCGCTGGTAGAGGCCCTGCAGCACCAGCTCGCGCGATCGGCGACGCGCCGCGCTAGTGCCCCGATGCGGGGGTTTCATGGAGAGTCGCCTCGCAAGATGCACCGACGTGCGCGCAAGAACGACGAAAATGACGCACGGCGCGGCGCCGCCCGCAGCGGGTATCGGAAATACCCGCAAGGGCGGCAACAATGCCGTGCGTCATTTCTCGCTCGTTCTTGCCCATGAAATTCCCGCATCGGGGCACTTCAGTCGTCGTCGAGGGCATGCGAAAGGTTCGCGAGCTCGAGCGCGGCCAGCGCGGCCTCGTGTCCCTTGGCGTCCATGCGCGCCAGGGCCTGCTCGTCGGTGTCGCAGGTCAGGATGCCGTTGCCGACCGGGATGCCGAACTCGAGCATCACGCTCAGCACGCCCGAGGCGGACTCGTTGCTCACGATCTCGAAGTGGTAGGTCTCGCCGCGGATCACTGCGCCGAGCGCGACGAGGGCGTCGTAGTCGCCGCCCTGCGCGAGGCGCTGGAGCGCGAGCGGCGTCTCGAGCGCGCCCGGGACGGTCACGACCAGCACGTCGTCGTCGGCCACGCCGGATTCCCGGAGGGCGCGCAGCGCGCCGGCGAGCAGCCCCTCGCCGATCGACGGGTTGAAGCGCGACAGCACGATCGCGACGCGGCGCCCGGCGCCGGAGGTCGAGGGGGCGATGCGGCGCGGCATCGTGCGCGGTCCCGGCCCGCTACCCCGCCGCGCGCGCGGGCGGGTCCTCGTGGCCGGTGACCTCGAGGTCGAATCCCGCCATCGACGGCATCTTGCGCGGCTTCGCGAGGAGGCGCATCCGGCCGACGTTGAGGTCGCGCAGGATCTGCGCGCCGATGCCGTAGTTGCGAAGGTCGGTCTTCGTCGCCACGCTCGTCTCGCTCGCGAGCGCGCGGCGGCGCAACTCCTGCGGCGACTCGGGCCGGTGCAGCAGCACGACGACGCCGCGCCCCGCCTTCGCGACCGCCTCGAGCGCGGCCGGGATCGTCCACGAGTGCGTCGCGTCCTGCGTGTCGAGCAGGTCGATCACCGACAGCGGCTCGTGCACGCGCACGAGCGTCTCGACGTCGGGGGCGACCGGGCCGCGCACGAGCGCGAGGTGCGTCGCGTCGGTGAGCTTGTCGCGGTAGACGACGAGCCGGAACGCGCCCTGCGGCGTCGTGATCGGCCGCTCGGCGATGCGCTCGACCAGCTTCTCGGTGCGGCTGCGGTAGTGGATCAGGTCGGCGATCGTGCCGATCTTCAGGCCCTGCGCGGACGCGAACGCCTCGAGGTCGGGCAGCCGCGCCATCGTGCCGTCGGGCTTCATGATCTCGCAGATCACCGCGGCGGGCGTGAGGCCCGCGAGCGACGCGAGGTCGCAGCCGGCCTCGGTGTGGCCCGCGCGGGCGAGCACGCCGCCCGGCTGCGCCATCACCGGGAAGACGTGCCCGGGATGCACGATGTCCGCGGGCTTCGCTCCTGGGGCGACGGCGACGCGCACGGTGCGCGCGCGGTCGGCCGCCGAGATGCCGGTGGTGACGCCTTCGGCGGCCTCGATCGACACGGTGAACGCCGTGCCGTGCCCCGAGCGGTTCTGGCTCACCATCAGCGGCAGCGCGAGCTGGCGGCAGCGCTCCTCGGTCAGCGTCAGGCACACGAGGCCGCGGGCGTGCGTCGCCATGAAGTTGATCGCCTCGGGCGTGACGAACTCGGCGGCGAGCACGAGGTCGCCCTCGTTCTCGCGGTCCTCCTCGTCGACGAGCACGACCATGCGGCCGGCCTTGAGCTCGGCCACGATCTCGGGGGTGGAAGCGAGCGTCATGCGGGGATCCCGATGCGAGGCGCGCATTCTACCCCGGCCGGCCGCCGCGGGGCGCGCGCCGCTGCGCTTCCCCTCAGGCGTACGCGACCCGTCGCGCGGCCGGCACCGCGTCGTCCGCGGGCCGCCGAACGCGGAACCACGCCGCGTAGAGCGCGGGCAGGAAGACGAGCGTGAGCAGCGTCGCCGCGACGAGGCCGCCCATCATCGCCACCGCCATCGGGCCGAAGAAGTCGCTGCGCGTGAGCGGGATCAGCGCGAGCACCGCCGCCGCCGCGGTCAGCACGATCGGCCGGAAGCGGCGCACCGTCGCGCCCGCGATCGCGTTCCAGGCCGGGACGCCGGCCGCGATGTCGCGGTCGATCTGGTCGACGAGGATGACCGAGTTGCGCATGATGATCCCCGAGAGCGCGATCGTGCCGAGCATCGCGACGAACCCGAACGGCTTGCCGAAGGCGAGCAGCGCCGCGACGACGCCCACGAGGCCGAGCGGCGCGGTCAGCACGACCATCAGCGTGCGCGCGAAGCTCCGGAGCTGGATCATGAGCAGCGTCAGGATCGTCACGAGCATCAGCGGGACGCCGGCGGCGATGGAGCGCTGCCCTTTCGCGGAATCCTCGACCGCCCCGCCCATCTCGATCCGGTAGCCGAGCGGCAGCGCGGCGCGCATCGGATCGAGCTTCGGGCTGATGCGATTGGCGACGTCCGGCCCCTGCGCGTCGCCCCGCATGTCGGCGCGGACGGTGATCGTCGGCAGGCGGTTGCGCCGCCACACGATGCCCTCCTCGAGCTCGTAGCGGATCTCGGCGAGCTGCGTGATCGGGACCGGCTTGCCGGCCTTGGTCGGGATCGCGAGGTCCTTCAGGAACGACACGCGCGCGCGCTCCTCGGGCGCGCCGCGGATCACGACGTCGATCAGCTTGTCGCGTTCGCGGAACTGCGTGACCGTGATGCCGGACACCGCGTTGTTCAGGAACGCGGCGATGTCCTGCGACGTGAAGCCCAGGAGGCGCGCCTTGTCCTGGTCGACGACGAGCCGGATCGTCTTCGACGGCTCGTCCCAGTCGAACTGCACGTCCGAGGTGCCCGGGTCGTCGCGCATGACGGCGGCGACGTCGCGCGCGATGCGGCGCACCTCGCCGATGTCCTCGCCCGACACGCGGAACTGCACCGGGAAGCCGACCGGCGGGCCGTTCTCGAGGCGCGACACCCGGCCGCGCAGCTCGGGGAAGTCGGTCGCGAAGCGCTCGAGCAGCCGCTCGCGGAGCCGCTCGCGCTCGGCGTTCGACGCCGCGACGACGACGAACTGCGCGAAGTTGGACTGCTGCAGCTGCTGGTCGAGCGGCAGGTAGAACCGGGGGCTGCCCGCGCCCACGTAGGCGACGTAGCTCTCGACGCCGCCCTCGCGGTCGAGGATCGACTCCATCTTCCTCGCCTGCGCGAACGTGGCCTCCCAGGCGCTGCCCTCGGGCAGCCGCAGGTCGACCAGGAGCTCGGGCCGCGACGA
>JBGAHH010000056.1:0-26077 GCA_044226265.1 Casimicrobiaceae bacterium
CCCGAGGTGCTCGCGGTCGGCGGCACGCAGTGCAAGGGCCGCGACTACTACACGATGGACCGCACGATCGCGCCGGTGTGCAACCGCTACGCGATGCTCACGCGCGGAAGCGCGGGCTCGCAGGCGGCGTCGCAGAGCGCGTCGAACGCGCCGCCCCCCGCCGAGCCGAAGCCCGACGCGATGAAGCAGGGCATCGACGCGATCCGCAAGGCGCTGCCGTTCTGACCTGACGGCGAAGCGATGATCCGCGCCGCGCTCGTCGTCGCGGCGGCGCTCCCGCTCCTCCACGCGGCGCCGGCGCGCGCGGCGGACGAAGACCGCTGGCCCGGGGTCGCGGCCGCCTACCTCGTCCGCATCGACGGGGACGCTCGCTGGTCGGCGAACGCGGACGCGCGCCTGAAGCCCGCGAGCCTCACCAAGCTCATGACGGCGCTCGTCGTCGTCGACGCGCTCGCGCCGGGCGACGTCGTCGCCGTGAGCCGGCGCGCGGCCGCGGCGGAAGGCGCGCGTCTCGGCTTGAAGGCCGGCGCAAAGCTCCCGGCCGAGGATCTCCTCGCTGCGGCGCTCCTGCGCTCCGCGAACGACGCTTGCGTGGCGCTCGCCGAGCGCGTCGCCGGCGGCGAAGCCGCATTCGTCGTGCGGATGAACGCGCGCGCCGCCGCGATGGGGCTCGCCGACACGCGTTTCGCGAACGCCTGCGGGCTCGACGCGCCGGGCCACTACGCGTCGGCGCGCGACCTCGCGGTGCTGGCGGACGCCGCGATGGTCTCGCCGCGCATCGCGGCGATCGTGCGCCGCGACCGCGGGACCGCGAAGGCCGCTGACGGGCGCGTCTACCGCTTCGACAACACGAACGCGCTGATCGGCCGCGTCGACGGCGCGCGCGGCGTGAAGACCGGCTGGACGAAGGCGGCGGGGCGCTGCCTCGCCGCCGACGTCGAGCGCGACGGCGTGCGCGTGTCGTTGGTGCTGCTGGGCGCGCCGGACCGCTGGTGGGATGCGGTCGCGATGATCGAATCGGCGTTCGAGGACGCGCGCGCACACCGGGCGGCGCGGCGGCCTTGATCTCCGCGGATCCGCCGGAAGCCCGCGCCGGCGCGCGCGCCGGCGCGCTCGTCGCGCTCGCCGCGATCGCGGCCTACGCCGCCGCGCCCGGCACCGCATTCCAGTACGACGATTTCCGCGTCGTCGTCATCGACGGCGACGTCCACTCGTGGACCGCCTGGTGGGCGTCGATGCCCGGGATGCGTCCGCTCACCAAGGCGAGCTACGTCGCGAACTGGCTCGCCTCCCCCGCGCCGGCGGGATTCGCGATCGCCGGCGTGGCGATGCACGTCGCATCGTCGCTGCTCGTGCTCGCGCTCGCGCGACGCTGGCTCGCCGCGATGGCGCCCGGGCTCGCGCGCCCGTCCTTCGCCGCGCTCGCGTGCGCACTCGTGTTCGCGCTGCATCCCGCGCAGACCGAGGCCGTCGTCTACATCGCGGGCCGCTCGACCGCGCTCGCGTCGCTCGCCACGCTGGGCGCGCTCTACGCGTGGGAGCGCGCGCGCGACGGGCCGGCCGCGTGGCGTGCCGCGGCGATGCTGCTGTTCGTCGCCGCGATGGCCGCGCGCGAGTCCGCATGGACGCTGCCCTTCGCGCTCGTGCTCGTCGAGCTCGCACGGGGCGCGACGCTGCGGCGTGCGCTGCGCGAGACGCGAGCGTACTGGCTGCTGGCGGCGCTGCTCGCGGTCGCCGTGCTGGCGATGCCGCAGTACCGCAAGCTTCTCGCCACCAGCTTCGCGCTGCGTGGCCCTGTCGACAACCTCGTGGCTCAGGTCGACGCGGTGGCCTACCTCGTCACCCACCCGCTGCTGACGCTGCGCGTCAACTTCGACCCCGACCTGGTGCCGCGGGACGCGCTCGACGCCGGCTGGGTCGTCCGGGCCACGGTCATCGTCGCGCTGGCGGCGACGGGCTTCGCGCAGATGCGCCGCCGGCCCTGGCTCGGTTTCGCGATCCTGTGGTTCCTGCTCGCGCTCGCGCCGACGCACGGCCCGATCGCGCGCTACGAGCTCGCGAACGACCGCCAGCTCTACCTCGCGATCGTCGGCCCCGCGCTCGTCGCCGGCGTGCTCCTCGCGCGCTGGCCGTCGCGCGCGGCCGCGACCGCCGCACTCGCCGCGCTCGGGATCGCGCTCGGCGTCGCGACGTTCGTGCGCGTCGGCGACTACGCGAGCGAGACGCGGCTCTGGGAGGCGACGGTGCGCGCGGGCCCGGGCAACGCTCGCGCGTGGAACAACCTCGGGCACGCCTACGAGATCGCCGGCGACCGCGAGCGCGCGCGCGACGCGTATCTCCGAGCGCTCGCGATCGATCCATCGCACGCGAAGGCGCGCGGCAATCTCGACGCCCTGGGTCCGTAAGCGATGCTGCGGTGCAGCTAGGCCGGCGCGCTTCCGGCCGGTAGAATCCGCGCCCTGCATCGGCGGCCTCGGTTCCCGGGATGTCCGGCCCGACCCGCCCGCGGATCGTCGCGAGCCGTGCGACCGCCCACCCGGCGGCGTCCGGGCTCCGGCGCATCGGCCCTCCGTCCTGCCGCCGGACCGGCAACCCCGGCCCGCCAGCGTCAGCGGACGAGACGGGAGGCCTCTCTCACGAGGAGCTTCGCGCATGACCACGCTCACCCGGACCGGGACCAAGCCCGGCCAGCCCGCCTTTTCCCCGTCCCAGGCGACGCCCGGCCGCACCGCCGCCGAGTACGTGCGCCGCGAGCGCGCGTACGGCGCGCGCAACTACGATCCGCTTCCGGTCGTGATCAGCCAGGGCGAGGGCTCGTGGCTGACCGACGTCGAGGGGCGCCGCTACCTCGACCTGATGAGCGCGTACTCGGCCGTGAGCTTCGGCCACGCGCATCCGAAGATCGTCGCCGCGTTCACCGAGCAGGCGCACCGCCTCGCGGTGACCTCGCGCGCGTATTTCAACGATCGCCTGCCGCTGCTGCTCGAGAAGCTCGTCGCGATGACCGGCCTCGACCGCGCGCTGCCGGTCAACACCGGCCTCGAGGCGGTCGAGACGGCGATCAAGGCATCGCGCAAGTGGGCGCACAAGGTGAAGGGCGTGCCGGAGGGGCACGCGGAGATCATCGCGTGCCGCGGCAATTTCCACGGGCGCTCGATCACGATCACCGGGCTGTCGACCGAGCCGCAATACCGCGACGGCTTCGGGCCATACCCGTCGGGACTGAAGACGGTTCCCTACGACGATCCCGCCGCGCTCGACGCGGCGATCGGCCCGAACACCGCGGCGTTCCTCGTCGAGCCGGTGCAGGGCGAGGCCGGCATCGTCGTGCCGAAGGACGGCTACCTCGCGGAGGTGAAGGAGATCTGCCGCCGCAGGCGCGTGCTCCTGATCTGCGACGAGGTGCAGACGGGGCTGGGGCGCACCGGCCACACGTTCGGCTGGCAGCACGACGGCGCGATGCCGGACGGCGTCATCCTCGGCAAGGCGCTGGGCGGCGGCCTGATGCCGGTCTCGGCGTTCGTGGCGACCGACGACGTCATGCAGGTGTTCCATCCCGGCGACCACGGCAGCACGTTCGGCGGCAATCCGCTGGGCGCCGCCGCGGCGCTCGCCGCGCTCGAGGTGCTGGAGGACGAGCGGCTCGTCGCGCGCTCGCGCGAGCTCGGCGAATGGCTGCTCCACGAGCTCCGCCGCCTCGACAGCCCGCTCGTGACCGACGTGCGCGGCCGGGGTCTCTTCATCGGGATCGAGGTCGATCCCGCGCGGACGACCGCCCGTCAGGTAGTGGACAAACTGCTGGTCCGGGGCATCCTGTCGAAGGACACGCACGGCACGGTGATCCGCATCGCCCCGCCGCTCAACGTTCCCCGGGAAGCGCTCGTCTGGGCGATCGGGGAGATCCGGGCGGCGCTCCGCGACGTGGAAACCGGCCGGAGAGAGGCCGCCTGACCCGATCCGGCCGCCGGCGAACGCGGGTACACTCCGCTACGCCGGCCGGTCGGGCGGCGGGGCCCGGCCCTTCCCGGGCGCGCATCCCCCTGCGGTTGTTCACGACAACCGCGGCGGCGGGCACGAACCCTGCTTGTGTCCGGAGACCATGGCCACCCCACGCTACGACAAGACCGCGAAGGGACGGGACGAGATCGCCCAGGGTCGCAAGAACCTCAAGGGCAAGCTCAGGACCGTTCTCTTCCTCGTCGACGCGCACAAGGACGTCGCCGCGATCCAGCAGCAGATCACGCTGATCGGCGCGCCGCCCGACGCGATCGCGCAGCTCGCGACCGCAGGCTACATCGCCCCGGTCGGCGGGCCGCTCGCGCCCACGAACGACGCGACGGCCGCGACGGTGGCCGTCACCCCCGGCGATTCGCTCGAGCACTTCCGCGTCGCGAAGGCGTTCATGAACGAGACGATCGTCGACGCCCGCGGCATCCGCGCGTTCGCCTTCACGCTCAAGCTCGAGCGCTGCGCGACGCAGTCGGACCTGGCGGCGCTGCTGCCGGACTACACCGAGGGCCTGCTCAAGTCGCTCGACCGCGAAGTCGTGCGCGCGATGGTCGATCGCGCGCGCGAGCTCATCGGCCGGCACTGAACGCCGTCGCCGCGGGGCGACGGCGGACAATGGGCAATGGATCATGGGCGCGGCGCGCGACGTGCGCCGCTCCACGAGCCCTCTGTCGTAGTCGTGCTTCGAACGCCGCGCCGAACGGGTGGCGTCGGTCGAGCGCAGTAGGCGGACAACGGAACCGGGCTCATGGAGTGGCGCTCGCGTCACGGCCCTTCCATCGACCGTTGCCCTTTCGCCATTCTCCGGGCTGCCTTCCCGGCTTCGCCTCCCGGCTCGCGGCTCACTCGTCCGGCATGCGGATCCTGCCGGTCAGCATCAGCCACGACACGGCGGCGCACGCGATGCCGATGCCGCCCATGAACAGCCAGAACCACGCGTAGCCGCGCGAGGCCTCGCGCGTCTCCTCGGCCATCGACGCGTCGATCGACGAGAAGCCGAAGCCCGCGTAGGCGATGGCGAGGATCGCGAACACGACCGACGCCCAGAACGCGAACTGCACCGAAACCTTCATCGCGGCCTCCGGAAAAAAACCGGCCCCGGCGTCGACGCCGGGGCCGTCTCGCCGGGCGGGCGCGAGGCGCCCGTCCGGTATCGCAACGTCGGTCCTACTTGTAGGCCGACTCGTCGGCGTGCAGGTCGATGTCCTTGCGGTCCTTGAGGAACAGGAGCCCGATCACGAAGGTCATCAGCGCCACGACGATCGGGTACCAGAGGCCGTAGTAGATGTCGCCGGACGCCGCCACCATCGCGGTCGCGAGCAGCGGCAGCATCCCGCCGAACCAGCCGTTCCCGATGTGGTAGGGCAGCGACATCGACGTGTACCGGATCTTGGTCGGGAACATCTCGACCAGGAACGCGGCGATCGGCCCGTACACCATCGTCACGTAGATCAGCATGATGAACAGGATCAGCATGGTCATCGGCCAGTTGATCGCGTTCTTGTCCGCCGAGGCCGGGAAGCCCTTCTCCTTCAGCGCTGCGCCCACCTTCGCCGCGTCGAAGCCCTTGAGCTCGGTGTCGCCGATCTTGATGATCACGTTGTCGGTCGCGTCCGCCGGCAGCGCGGTCGAGCTGAACGACAGGCCCGCCTTGGTCAGGAAGTCCTTCGCGCGGTCGCACTCGCTGAACTTCGACCACGGCCCGACGAAGATGTGGAAGTTGCAGTCCCTCGCCGCCACCGAGATCGCGTTGCTCTGCTGGAACTTCTCGAGCGCCGGGTTCACGTAGTGCGTCAGCGCCGCGAACAGCGGGAAGTACGTAAGCGCCGCGATCAGGCAGCCCGCCAGGATGATCTTCAGCCGGCCGATCTTGTCCGACAGCCAGCCGAAGACGATGAAGAACGGCGTGCCGATGATGAGCGCGAGGCCGATCATCGTGTACGCGGTCATCCCGTCGACCTTGAGCGTGATCGTCAGGAAGAACAGCGCGTAGAACTGCCCCGTGTACCAGACGACGCCCTGGCCGGCCGTCGCGCCGAGCAGCGCGAGCAGCACGTATTTGTTGTTCGGGTAGCGCAGGAAGCTGTCGGTCAGCGGCGCCTTGCTGCCCTTGCCCTCGGCCTTCATCCGCTGGAACACCGGCGACTCGTTCAGCTTGAGCCGGATGTAGACGGAGAAGATCAGCAGGACGAGGGACACCAGGAACGGCAGCCGCCAGCCCCACTCCGAGAACTGCGCCGGCGTCATCCAGCCGGTGAACCGGCACAGGCCGATCACGATGAGCGCGAGGAACAGGCCCAGCGTCGCCGTCGTCTGGATCCACGCGGTGTCGTAGCCGCGCCGGCCCGGGCTCGCGTGCTCCGCGACGTAGGTCGCCGCGCCGCCGTACTCGCCGCCGAGCGCGAGGCCCTGCAGGAGCCGCAGGCTCACCATCAGGATCGGCGAGAGCCAGCCCACCGCCGCGTAGGTCGGCAACAGGCCGACCGCGAAGGTCGAGAAGCCCATCACCAGGATCGTGACCAGGAACGTGTACTTGCGGCCGACCAGGTCGCCGATGCGCCCGAAGAGCAGCGCGCCGAACGGACGGACCAGGAAGCCCGCGGCGTAGGCCGCGAACGCGGAGAGCAGCGCCGCGGTCGCGTTACCCGGCGGGAAGAACAGCGCCGCGAAGAACGGCGCCAGCACCGCGTACAGGTAGAAGTCGTACCACTCGAAGACCGTTCCCAGGGACGACGCGAAGATGACCCGTTTCTCTTCGCCGCTGAAATCGTGCGAACTGGTCGGGCCAGTGGGTTTTGCCATCGTTGCCATCTTGCCTCCTCCTCCCTCAAGTTGATTCGCATCGCGCGGGCGCCCGGGAGGGCTCCCGCGTGGGAACGCATCAGTCGGCGGCCATCGGGTGGCGCCGTTGTTTGGATGGGACTTTCGGGCCGCCGCCTGATGGAACCCTCCCCCCGTCAGGCGAGCGGTACGGCTGGAACGAATGTCGGCGTCTGGACGCTGCGGGTCGGGACCTCGATCGTGGCCTGCGGCGGAATGGAATCCGTCGGATCGTAGCCAGCGGTCGCTCGGAGCGTCGACTAGGGGAAACCCCTGAAATGGGCGGGCGGCGCGGTTGGTGCATTGCAGCAGGCCCGATGCGCCGTCGCGGCGTCACGCGCGCGACGCGGCAGCGCCCGGCGCGGGCTCGTGCGAGAAGCACAGGCGGAAGAGCTCGGCCATCGACGCCACGCCGAGCTTCTGGTGGATGCGGCCCCGGTGGAACTCGACCGTTTTCACCGTGATGAACAGCGCCTCGGCGATCGCGCGCGTCTGGTAGCCCGCCAGCACGAGGTCGAGCACCTCGCGCTCGCGCCGGGAAAGCGATTCGAGCCCGGCGGGCTTGGGGCCGGTCGGGAGCGCGATCGGCTTCGGCGTCGCCGAGAACTCGACGGCGCCCTTGACGACCGCGAGCAGGCGGGCGTCGTCGACCGGCTTCTCGAGGAAGTCGAACGCGCCGCGCTTCATCGCGCGCACCGCCATCGCGACGTCGCCGTGGCCGGTCAGGAACACGATCGGGAGGTCGAATCCGCGATCGGCGAGGCGCTCCTGCAGCTCGAGGCCGGTCATGCCCGGCATCCGCACGTCGAGCACGACGCACGCGGGCGGCGCGGGGGGCTTCTTCGCGAGGAACGCCTCGGCGCTCGCGTACGCGTCGACCGCGTAGCCGGCCGCGCGCAGCATCATCGAGAGTGCGTCGCGCACCGGCTCGTCGTCGTCGACGATCGCGACCCTCGCCTGCGTGGTTCGGTTCATCGTGCTCCCGCCGGAACGGTGAAGTGGAAGGCCGCGCCGCCGCGCTCGCCGGGCCCGTGGCCGATGCGGCCGCCGTGCATCTCGACGATCGACCGGCAGATCGACAGCCCGAGGCCGAGGCCTCCCGGCTTCGTCGTGAAGAACGACGTGTACAGCCGCTCGGCCACGTCGGGCGCGATGCCGGGCCCGCGGTCGGTCACGGTGACGCGCGGCGAGCCGTCGGCGTCCGTCGTCGTCGAGACGGTCAGCGTCCGCTGCGAGACGGGGACTTCGAGCATCGCGTCGATCGCATTCTGCACGAGATTGACGATGACCTGCTCGATCAGCACCCGATCGGCCCGGACGACCGGCAGGCCGGGCGCGAGGTCGACCCGGAGGGCGACGCGTGCGCGCTCGAGGTCGTGCTCGGTCCAGGCGAGCGCGTTGCGCACCTTGGCGTTGAGGTCGCAGTCCGCGAACTCCGGCGTCCGGCGGCGCGTGAGCTCGCGCAGGCGGCTCAGGATGCCGCCCGCGCGCACCGCCTGCGCGCGGCACTTCTCCATCGCGTCGCGGATCTCGGCCGGGTCGCCGCCTTGCTCGAGCAGCCGGATGCAGGCCGCGTTGTAGCCGACGATCGCGACCAGCGGCTGGTTCAGCTCGTGCGCCACCGCCGAGGTCGCCTCGGTCAGCGCGACGGTGCGGGCGGTCCGGTGCATGGCCTCCTGGTGCTGGCGCTTCAACTCCTGCGCGATCCGCTGGTCGGTGACGTCGGTCAGCACGACCAGGTGCGCGCGGCGCCGGTCGACCCAGGGGATGTCCCGCGCCTGCACGACGTAGCGGCGATTGCCGCCGGCGGTCGAAAGCTCGGTGCCGTCGGGCCAGGCGCCGGGCTTCGTCGCCGCGGCCGCGCGCTCGCCGTACGCCGCGAAGCGGGCGGCGATGCCCTCGAGCGTCGGCGGCCCGGCGTCGCCCACGAGCCGGACGAGTCGCCGGTTCGCGTAGAGCACGGCGCCCTCGTCGTCGATCACGTAGACGGCGGCGTCGATGCCTTCCAGCACGCGCACGAATCGCTCGTCGGAGTGCTCGAGCGCCCTCGCGAGGCGGCTCAAGAGCTCGACGAACAGCACGAGCGTCGTGCCGAGCACCGCGCCGTCCCAGTAGAGGAACGCGTCGTTCGCCGGATCGTGCCGCGACACGGCGCTCGCGAACCACGCGATGGTCGAGACGAGCGCGAAAGCGAAGCCCCAGGACCGCCCGGCGGCCCAGGTCACGAGCGACACCGGCGCGAGGTAGAGGATCGCGATCCGGACCTCGAAGCCGGTGGCGAAGTCCGCGGCGCAGATCGCAGCGACCAGCACCGCGGCGACCGCGATCGCGACGGCCGGCCGCGGCTGCGGCCCCATCGTGCGCGAAGGCGGCGACGCGGCGGGCGCGTCCCGGACCGGCAGGGGTGCTTCGGCGCGCTCCATCGGGGCATTATCGCGCAGCCGGCCCGGGTTTCCCGCCGGGGCGGCGACCGTGCGCGCCGCGCCCGGAAAACCGCGGCCGTATACTTGGCCGATGGCGTCCGCGCCCGCCGCCCAGCTCGTCGTCGCGATCAGCTCGCGCGCGCTGTTCGACTTCGAGGAGGAGAACCGCGTCTTCGAGACGGCGAACGACCGCGAGTACATGAAGCTGCAGCTCGACCGGCTGCAGCAGACGGCGAAGCCGGGCGTCGCGTTCTCGCTCGTGCGCAAGCTGCTCGGATTCAACGCCGACGGCGTGCGGCGCATCGAGGTCGTGATCCTGTCGCGCAACGACCCGGTCTCGGGCCTGCGCGTGTTCCGGTCGGTGCGGGGGTCCGGGCTGTCGATCGAGCGCGGCGTGTTCACGCGCGGCCGCGCCCCCTACGGCTACCTGCGGCCGCTCAACGCGAACCTGTTCCTCTCCGCGAACAGCGACGACGTGAAGGCGGCGCTCGACGCGGGGTATCCCGCGGCCCGGGTCTACACGCGCTCGGCGCAGTCGGACTCGCACCCCGACGAGGTGCGCATCGCGTTCGACGGCGACGCGGTGCTCTTCGCCGACGAGGCGGAGCGCGTCTACCAGTCGCAGGGGCTCGCGGCGTTCCAGACGCACGAGGCCGACCACGCCGCGCGGCCGCTCCCGCCCGGGCCGTTCAAGCCGCTGCTCGAGGCGCTCCACCGTCTGCAGCAGGACGACGCCGGCGCCAAGGTGGCGATGCGCCTGCGCACGGCGCTCGTGACCGCGCGCAGCGCGCCGGCGCACGAGCGCGCGATCCGCACGCTGATGGACTGGAACATCTCGGTCGACGAGGCGCTGTTCCTGGGCGGCCTCGACAAGGGCGCGTTCCTGCGCGAGTTCGAGCCGGACTTCTACTTCGACGACCAGACGCGCCACGTCGACTCGGCGTCGCGCCACGTGCCGGCCGGGCACGTGCCGCACGGCGTCGCCAACGAATAGCCCGGGTCAACCGGGGCGCCGCGCGCGCCGCGCGTCCGCGGCCCGGAACCACGCCTTCTGAAGCTCGCGCGCCACGACGCCGGTCGAGGCGACCGCGAGCGCGACGAGCCAGTCGCGCGGCGACAGCGGCACGGTCGAGAACGCGCGCTGCAGCGGGGGCGCGTGCAGCACGAGCGCCTGCAGCGCGAGCGCCAGCGCGACTGCCGCCCAGATCCAGCCGTTGGCGAAGAGGCCGCGCCACGCCGGCGCGGTGTCCGACCGCGCCGAGAACACGCCGACGACCGAGAACAGCACGAGCGTGTGGAACGCGAGCGTGCGCGCGTGCGCCACGTCGCCGCTGCCCTCGATCAGGCCGCCGGGCAGGCCCGCGTCGAGGACGAGGAGCGTGCCGGCGGCGGTCACGGCGCCCGCGAGCGCGATGCCCGCCGCCATGCGCGGCGTGACGACCCGCTCGTTCGCCGCGCGCGGCGGGCGCGCCATGTGCGCGCGGTCGGGCGGATCGAGGCCGACCGCGAGCGCCGGCGCCGCGTCGGTGACGAGGTTCATCCACAGCACCATCGTCGCGGTGAGCGGCAGCACGATCACCTCGCCGGGGCCGGCGGCGAGGCCCAGCGACGCGGCGAGCACGACGCCGAGGAACAGCACGAGCACCTCGCCCAGGTTGTGCGCGAGCAGGTAGCGGAGGAACCGCCGGAGGTTCGCGTAGATCGCGCGGCCCTCCTCGATCGCCGCGACGATCGACGCGAAGTCGTCGTCGGCGAGGATCATGTCGGCCGCGTCCTTCGCGACGTCGGTGCCGGTGAGCCCCATCGCGATGCCGATGTCGGCCGCCTTCAGCGCCGGCGCGTCGTTCACGCCGTCGCCGGTCATCGCGACGACCGCGCCGCCCGCCTTGATCGCGCGGAGCAGGCGCAGCTTGTGCGCGGGCGACATGCGCGCGAACACGTTCCGGCGAGCCGCCACATCGCGCAGCGCCGCGTCGTCGAGCGCGTCGAGGGCCGCGCCGGTGAGGGCCTCCCGTTCGTCGTCGGCCGCGATCCCGAGCTCGCGCGCGATCGCGATCGCCGCGCGCGGGTGGTCGCCGGTGATCATCACGACGCGCACGCCGGCGCGGTGCGCGGCCTCGACCGACGGCCGCGCCTCGTCGCGCGGCGGATCGATCATCCCGACGACGCCGAACCACACGTACGCCTGCTCGTGGCCCGGATGCAGCGACTCGACGTCCTCGGGCGCCATCACGCGGCCGGCCATCGCGAGCGTCCGCAGCGCCTCGTCGGCGAGCGTGTCGATCGACGCGAGGATCGCGCGACGGCGCGCATCGTCGAGCGGCACGTCGTCGCGACCGACGCGCACGTGCGTGCAGCGCGCCAGCAGCAGGTCCGGCGCGCCCTTGCCGAACAGCACGGCGCGGCCGGGCGTGTCGCGATCCTCGTGCGCCGTGCTCATCAGCCGGCGCTCGGACGAGAACGGGATCTCGCCCATGCGCGGGAAGCGGCGCGCGATCTCGGAGGCGAGCCCGGCCTTCGCGGCGAGCACCTTGAGCGCGCCTTCGGTCGGATCGCCGGCCACCGACCAGCGGCCCTCGCGATGGACGATCTCCGCGTTGTTCGCGAGCGTGCCCGCGGCGATCACCGCCTCGACCTCGTCGGCGAGCGCGCCCGGGCCGATCGCCTCGCCGCCGTGGCGAAGCGTACCTTCCGGGACGTAGCCGGCGCCGCTCACGTCGACGCGGCCCCCCGCGGTGACGATCGCGCGCACCGTCATCTCGTTGCGCGTCAGCGTGCCGGTCTTGTCGGTGCAGACGACGCCGGTCGCGCCGAGCGTCTCGACCGCGGCGAGCCGCCGCACGATCACGTTGCGCTTCGCCATGCGCTGCATGCCGAGCGACAGCACGACGGTCGTCACCGCGGCCAGGCCCTCCGGGACCGCCGCCACCGCGAGCGACACCGCGTACAGCAGGATCGCCGACAGCGCCTCGGGCGAGAGGTCGCGCTGGATCGCGAGGATCGTCGCGGCGACGAGGACCGCGATCGCGATCACCGCGACGCCGAGCAGCCGCCCGATCCGGGCGAGCTCGCCCTGGAGCGGCGTCGGCGGCTGCGGCTCCGCGGCGAGCATCGACGCGATGCGGCCGATCTCGGTGCGCATCCCGGTCGCGACGGCGATCGCGCGCCCGTGGCCGTAGGTCACGACGGTCCCCGCGTGCAGCATCGACGCGCGGTCGGCGAGCGCGGTGCCGGGCGGCATTGGCGCCGGGTCCTTGTCGACCGGCGCGCTCTCGCCGGTGAGCGCGGCCTCGGCCGCCTTGATCGAGACCGACTCGACGACGCGCGCGTCGGCGGGCACCGCGTCGCCTTCCTCGAGCAGCAGCACGTCGCCGGGCACCACGTCGGCCGCCGGCACCGACGCGGCAGCGCCGTCGCGGAGCACGCGCGCCCTCGCCGCGGCGAGCGAGCGCAGCGCGGCGGCGGACGCCTCGGCGCGCGCCTCCTGCGCGTACCCGAGCGCCGCGTTGGCGAGCACGATCGCGAAGATCGTCCAGGCTTCGTAGGGCGGGTCCGCGTCGCCCGAGAGCGCGTGCACGACGAGCGAGACGACGCCCGCGGCGACGAGCAGGAGCACGAGCGGGCTCGCGAACTGGCCCGCGAACCGCCGCCAGCGCGGCGTGGGCGCGCGCGCGACGATCTCGTTCCGCCCGAACCGCTCGCGCCGGCCGAGCGCCTCGGCGGCCGAAAGCCCGATGGCGGGGTCGACGCGCTGGAACGCCGCGACCTCGTCGACGGGCGTGGCGCAGGGCTCGACGCTCGCTCGCTCGGGGGAAGTCGCCATGCCGCCACGGTAGCAGGCGCGCGCGCGGCACGGGTTGACGGGCGTCATCGCGGCGGCCGGTGCGGGCTCGTCCGATTGGCAGCGCGCGCACGGACCGCTACGATCGCGCGAACGCCGCCCCGGAAGGCACGCCCATGAGCCTCGCCCGCCGCGCCCTCGTCGCCCTCGCCCTGTTCCTCGGCTTCGCCGGCGCCGCGGGCGCGCAGGAGATCCGCTGCCAGAGCCGCAACTTCCAGTACCAGTTCTGCCCGGCAAGCGGCGAAGTGATCGACGCGACGCTCGCGTTCCAGGAATCGCAGGCGGCGTGCATCCGCGGGCGAACCTGGGGCTGGAACAACAGCGGCGTGTGGGTCTCGAACGGATGCTCGGGCCGCTTCCGCGTCGAGACCTTCCGTCCGCTGCCGCCGTGGTCGGGCGGCGATCGCCTCTTCTGCGAGAGCCGCGGCTTCCGCTACGAGTTCTGCCCGGTGCCGCAGCGCGTGTTCGACGTGCAGCTGATCCGGCAGACGTCGCAGTCGTCCTGCCAGCTCGGGCGCACCTGGGGCTGGCGCGACGACGGCGTGTGGGTCAACAACGGCTGCTCGGGCGAGTTCCGCGTGCGCACCCAGTTCTCGCCGGCGCCGCCCGCGCGCCCGGGCACGACGTTCTGCGCGAGCCGCGGCTTCCGCTACACGTTCTGCGAGACCGGCCCGATCAGCAACGCGCAGATGATCACGCAGAGCTCGCAGGCGCCGTGCCTGCGCGGCCGCTCGTGGGGCACGACGCCGACCGGCATCTGGGTCGACAACGGCTGCGCGGCGACCTTCCGCATCACGCCGCGCTGGTAGCGGCGAACCGGGGACCAACCGGGGTCAGATTCGGATCCGACCCCGGGGGACGCAGACGCGGCGCGTCTCGCCCGACGCGAGCGCGACGTCGATCACGTCGGCCTCGATGCCGTAGACCTCCGCGAGCGTCGCCGGCGTGATCGCCTCGCGCGGCGGCGCGTCGGCGACGAGCCTGCCGCCGTGGAGGAGCGCGACGCGATCGGCGCACAGGAACGCCTGGTCCGGGTCGTGCGTCGCCATGATCACGCCGATGCCCTCGCGCGCGAGCGAGCGCACCTCGTCGAGCACGCGCACCTGGTTGCCGAAGTCGAGGCTCGCGGTCGGCTCGTCCATCACGACGAGCGGCGCCTGCTGCGCGAGCGCGCGCGCCACGAGCGCGAGCTGGCGCTCGCCGCCCGAGATGCGCGTGTAGACCTGGTCCGCGAGGCGCGCGAGCCCGAGCTTATCGAGGCTGGCCTCGGCGATCGCGACGTCGCGCTTCCCGGGCGAGGCGAAGGGCGAAAGGTGCGCGGTGCGCCCCATCAGCACGACGTCGCGGACCGTGAACGGGAAGTAGCCGGTGTGCGCCTGCGGCACGTACGAGACGCGCTTCGCGACCGCCGCGCGCGAGAGCAGGGCGATCGGCTCGCCGTCGAGGCGCACCTCGCCGCCCTGCGCGGGCAGGAGTCCCAGCAGCGTGCGGAACAGCGTCGACTTGCCGCCGCCGTTGGGCCCCAGCAGGCAAACGATCTCGCCGGCGGCGAGCGACAGCGTCACGCCACGCCCCACCGGATGCTCCGGGTAGCCGAAGTCGAGCGCCGCGCTTTCGAGCCTCGCGCTCATTGCCATGTTCGCCGCGCGCGCACGAGCTGCCACAGGAACAGCGGCGTGCCGACGAAGGCGGTCAGCACGCCCAGCGGAATCTCGATGCGGGCCGTCGTGCGCGCGAGCGTGTCGATCGCGAGCAGGAACGCCGCGCCGAGCAGCGCCGACACGGGCAGCAGCTTGCCGAAGTCCGGGCCGACGGCGAGCCGCGCGAAGTGCGGGATCACGAGCCCGATCCAGCCGATGATGCCCGAGATCGACACGGCGGCCGCGGTCATCAGCGTCGCCGACGCGATGACCGCGAGGCGCACGCGCGTGGTCTCGACGCCCATCGCGCGCGCCTCGTCGTCGCCGAGCGAGAGCAGGTTGACGCGCCAGCGAAGGAGCCACAGCGGCACGAGACCGACCGCGACCGCCGGCAGCGCGGTGGCGAGGTCCGACGGCGCGGCGCCGGCGAGGCTGCCGAGCAGCCAGAACGTGATCGCGGGGAGCTGGTTGTACGGGTCGGCGAGCACCTTGAGCAGCGCGACGCAGGCGCCGAGTAGCGCGCCGACGAGCACACCCGCGAGCACGAGCACGAGCAGCGGATCGTGGCCGCGCACCGCCGAGGCGATTACGTAGACGAGCGCGACGGCGACCAGGCCGAACGCAAACGCGAGGCCCTGGATCGCGAGCACCGGCAGCGCGAGGAAGATGCCGAGCACCGCGCCGACGGCCGCGCCGCCCGACACGCCGAGGATGTCCGGCGAGACGAGCGGGTTGCGGAACAGGCTCTGGTACGCGGCGCCCGCGGCGGCGAGCGCGGCGCCGATCGCGAGCGCGGCGCCGATGCGCGGCCCGCGCACGCTCCAGACGATGGCTTCGACGGTCGGCGAAGCGCCGGAGGGCGACCCCGTGAGCTTGGACCAGGCGATCGCCGCGAGGTCCGCGGGCGCGACCGGGTAGCGGCCGACCGCGAACGCGAGCGCGACGGCGGCGAGGAGCGCGACGAGCGACAGCGCCGCGGCGATCCACGCGCGCGCGGCCGGCGACGCGTCGCCCGGCGATGCGGCGTCGCGCGAAATCGCTGCGCGTTCGGGCGGCCTCGGCTTCATGGCGGCGGAACGCCGGATGATACGCGCGCGTTCCCGTCCGGCCGGCGAGAGCGACGTCGCGCGGCGGCGGGGCGCCGCCGGGACGCGTCAGGCCGGCGGCGCGCGCTCCGCGGTCGCGATCAGCGCGTCGAGCTGGGCCTCGGTCGGCGCCCGGTGGTAGAAGCGCGCGTAGTAGTCGCGCACGTGCGCGCGCAGGTCGTCGGGGAACGCGTCCGGATACAGGATGCGGCCGAGCCACTTCAGCCCGACGAGACGGTTGATCGACGGCGGGAAGTCGATCCAGCCGAAGGGCTCGGCCGGCGCGAGGTGGATGCGCCGCGCCTTCACCGCGGCGACCGGCGCCCACAGTGGGTCGCGCCGCACCGACGCGAAGAACGTCGGATCGGTCGTGACGATCACCTCGGGGTCCCATCCGAGCACCTGCTCGAGCGACACTTGCACGAGGCCGCCACGGCCCATCGACGCGGCGACGTTCGTGGCGCCGAGCCGGTCGATCACCTCCATGTTGATCGATCCCGCGAGGCCGGTGTCGAGCCCGCGCGGACCGCGGCCGTAGTAGAGCCGCGGCCGCTTCGACGCCGGGACCGTCGCGACCCTCTTCGTCACGTCGTCGACGGTGTCGCTCGCGTAGCGCGCGAGCGCTTCCGCGTTCGCTTCCTCGCCGGTGAGCGCGCCGACCGTGCGGATCGCGCCCGCGATCCCGTCGAACGCCCCGTCGAGCAGCAGGTACGGGATGCCGGTCTGCTGCTGCACGCGGTCGGCGAGCGACGCGTAGGTGTCGTTGACCGCGCCGTAGTCGACGATCACGTCGGGGCGCGACGCGATGACGAGCTCGACGTTCGCCGTGTTGCCGCGCCCGGTGAGCCGGCCGGTCACCGGGAGGTCGGCGTATTTCGCCGGAACGAACGGGCGCTCCGCGGGACGGAACGGCGTCGTCCAGCCGAGCAGCGCATCGGGGGCGACCGCGAAGACGAGGATCGACGCGGGCGGCCCCGACGCGAAGACGCGCGCGGAGCGCGCCGGCACGCGCACCTTGCGTCCCGCCGCGTCGACGATCTCGCGCTGCGGCTGCGCGCGCGCGGCCGCCGGCCACGCGGCCGCCGCCGCCAGGGCCGCGAGCCGCGCGAGGAGGCCGCGCCGGTCCATGCGTCGAACGCGCGCGGCTAGCCCTTGCCGACGATGACGTCCGACGCCTTGATGATGGCGCTCGCGCTGTCGCCGACCTTCAGCGCGAGGTCGTCGACGGCTTCGTTGGTGATCGACGCGGTGACGATCGCGCCGCCGGCGACCTGGATCCTGACGTGCGACGTCGTGGCGCCCCGCTTCAGGTCGACGACCTTGCCGGCGAGGACGTTGCGGGCGGAGAGCTTCATCGGGATGCCTTTCGAAGAATCACGGCAACGCGAAGCCGTGGGAGGCGATGATACGTCGCCCCTCCGGCGAGAGCACGAACGCGACGAACGCCTTCGCGCCGTCCGGCGCGCCGGTCAGCACGGCGATCCCGTAATCCGCGCCGACCGCGAGCGCCGGCAAAATCGTCGAGACGACGAGCGACGGCTGCTCGCGCTGCGCGACGATCGCGTTCGTGCAGTAGGTGAGGAAGACGTCCGCGTGCCCGCCCGCCACGAGCACGCCGTACACGCTCCGGTCCGCGGGCGGCGGCGGCGAACTCGGGCCGCCGGTGAGTTGGAGCGCCTTCGCGGCGAGCGTCGCGCCCGCGCCGGGGCGGAGCTTGTCCGCCTTCTCGAACAGCAGGAACGCGTAGTCGCCGGACGGGTCCGCTTTTGGCGTCGACGTGCCGACCTTGATCGCCGGGTCGAGCATCCGGTCGAGCAGCGTGTCCGTCGTCACGCGCGCCTCGCGCGTCGAAAGCGCGCACAGCTGGTTTTTCGCGAACAGCGACACCGGGCCCGCCCGGCCCGCCGCCGCTAGCGACCTCGGGTGCTCCATGTTGGCCGACGCGAACACGTCCGCGCTCGCGCCCGCGACGATGCGGTCGCGCAGCGTGCCGGACGCGCCGTACTCGGCCGCGATCGCGCCGCCGCCGGTCGCGGACCACGCGTTGCCGAGGTCGGTCATCACGCCGCGCAGGCTGCCCGCGGCGAGCACCTTGACCGGCGGCGCCTGCGCGGCGGCGGACGCGGTCATGGCGAGCGCGACGACGAGGCAGGCGGCGCGAAAGCGCACGCTCATTTCGCGTCCGGGAAGAAGAGCTGCTCGCCGTTGATCTTGTAGGCCGCGATCGTGTCCTGGCCGTCCTTCGAGACGAGCCAGTCGATGAATGCCTGGCCGTAGGCGACCTTGACGTGCGGATGCTTCGCCGGGTTGACGAGCATCACGCCGTACGGGTTGAACATCCGCTTGTCGCCCTCGACGACGATGCCGAGGTTGCCGCGGTTCTTGAACGAAAGCCAGGTGCCGCGGTCGGCCAGGATGTAGGCGTCCAGCGACGACGCGGTGTTGAGCGCCGGCCCCATGCCCGAACCGGTCTCCTTGTACCAGCCGCCGCGTCCGGTGGTCGGGTCGACGCCCGCCAGCTGGAAGTACCTGAGCTCGGCCGAGTAGGTGCCGCTCTTGTCGGCGCGCGAGACGAACGGCGCCTTCGCGGCGGCGATCGCCTTGAACGCGGCCGCGATGTCCTTCGTGCCGGCGACCTTCGCCGGGTCGGACTTCGGCCCGACCAGCACGAAGTCGTTGTACATGACGTCGCGGCGGCCCATGCCGGAGCCTTCCGCGACGAACTTGTCCTCGGCGGGCCGATCGTGCACGAACACGACGTCCGCGTCGCCGCGGCGGCCGATGTCGAGCGCCTGCCCGGTGCCGACGGCGACGACCTTCACCGCGATGCCGGTCTTCGCGGTGAACGCCGGCAAGAGGTGGCCGAACAGGCCGGACTGCTCGGTCGACGTCGTCGAGGCGACGACGATCGACTTGTCCTGCGCGGGCGCGGGCAGCGCGAGCAGCGACGCGCACGCGGCGACGAGCGAAACGATCAGGCGGCGGCGGGATTGCGCCATGGCAATTCTCCTTCGAGGTAGGCGGCGGCTTCCGCCGTCGCGGGCTTGCGGAAGAAATCGGCCGCGCCGGTGCGCTCGCCCACGCGGCCGTCGTGCAGGAACAGGATCTCGTCGGCGAGGCGGCGCGCCTGGCCGAGGTTGTGCGTCACCATCACGATCTTCGTGCCGGCCTCGTGGATCGCCTGCACGATGCGCTCGATCTCGCGCGTCGAGCCGGGATCGAGGTTCGCGGTCGGCTCGTCGAGGAACAGCACCTCGGGCGCGAGCATCCAGGCGCGCGCGAGCGCGAGCCGCTGCTGCTCGCCGCCCGACAGCACGCGCGCGGGGCGGTCGGCGAACGGCGCGAGGCCGACGCGCGCCAGCGCGGCGAGCGCCCGCGGCGTGCGCTCGTCGCGCGGCACGCCCGCGAGGCCGAGCGCGAAGCGCAGGTTGCCGATCGCGCTCCGGCGGAGCAGCACCGGCCGCTGGAACACCATCGCCTGCCTGCGCGGCCGGTCCGGGGACTCGGGCTTCGACCAGGCGACGCGACCCGACGTCGGCGCGAGGAGCCCGTGCATGATCCGCAGCAGCACGCTCTTGCCCGCGCCGTTGGGGCCGAGGATCACGGTGCGCGTGCCGCGGACGAGCCGCAGCGACACGCGGTCGAGGATCGTGCGCCCGCCGGCGGCGAACGAGACGGCGTCGAGCGCGAGCGGGAGGATCGAGTCGCTAGCCATGGCGGCGTTGCGCCGCGTCCTTGATCGCGGACGCGGCGACGTTGAGCGCGAGCACGATCGCCATCAGGACGATGCCCAGTCCCAGCGCGAGCGGCAGGTCGCCCTTCGAGGTCTCGAGCGCGATCGCGGTGGTCATCACGCGCGTGACGCCGTCGATGTTGCCGCCGACGATCATCACGGTGCCGACCTCGGAGATCGCGCGGCCGAAGCCCGCCAGCACGATCGTCACGAGCGTGAAGCGCAGGTCGACGAGCAACGCGAGCGCCGACGCCCAGGGCGACGCGCCGAGCGAGACCAGCTGCTCGCGCGTCTCGCCCCACGCGTCGGCCACGACCTGCCGCGTGAGCGCGGCGAGCAGCGGGAAGATCAGGATCGCCTGCGCGATCACCATCGCCGACGGCGTGAACAGCAGCCCGAGCGCGCCGAGCGGCCCCGCGCGCGACAGCAGCAGGTAGACCGCGAGGCCGACGACGACCGCGGGAAGGCCGAGGAGCGCGTTCAGCGTCGTGACGACGGCGCGCTTGCCCGGGAACGAGGCGACGGCGATCGCCGCACCGGCCGGCAGCGCGAGCGCGCAGCCGGCGACGACCGACGAGAGGCTCACGCCGAGCGACAGCAGGACGATCTCGACGAGCCTCGCGTCGAGGCGCGCGACCATCGAGACGGCCTCGGAGAAGGCGAGCGCGATCGTGTTCACGGGGTCCGGCCTCGGGCGGGCGCGCGCCGGGCGCCGGAAGGGCGAGTCTAGAAGAGGGGGGTGAGGCGCGCCCAATATGCAAGAATCCGCCTATTCATGGCGAGGCTCGAGGCGACCGTCGGATGGCGGCTTCCCGGCGCGAAGGGCGGGGCGCTCGACGCGCGCGTCGTCGCGCTGGTCGCGCGCGCGGCGGAGCTCGGGTCGCTCGCGGCCGCGGCCCGCGCCGATGGGCTGCCGTACCGCACCGCCTGGGCGCTGGTCGCCGAGGCGGAGCGCTTCCTGGGCCAGCGGCTGCTCATCCTCGAGCCGGGCGTGGGCGCGCGGGCCGCGCCGCTGGGCGAGCGCCTCCTCGCCGCGCGGGCGGAGGGCGAGCGGCTGCTGGACGCGGCGCGCGATGCCGTCGACGTCTCGATCGGCCGATCGCGCGCTTCCGAGGTCCGGCCGGGGCTGCGCGTCGCGGCGAGCCACGACCTCGTGCTGGCGCAGCTGCGCGACGCGTGGTCGAGGCGCTACCGCATCGAGATCGCGTTCCAGGGGAGCGAGGACGCGATCGAGCGCTACCTCGCCGGGCGCGCCGACGTCGTCGGCTTCCACGGCGGCGCGGAAGAAGGGACGCCGGACGGCCGCGGCGCTCTGCTCGACCCGTCGCGTGACGCGGTCGTCCCGTTCGTCGAGCGCACGCAGGGGCTCATCCTGCCGCGCGGCAACCCGCTGCGCGTGCGCTCGCTCGCCGACGTCGCCGCGGGCGGGCTGCGCTTCGTCAATCGCCAGCCGGGGTCGGGGACGCGCCTCGTGATCGAGCGTCTGCTCGCGCGCGCCCGCGTCGATCCGGCGTCGATCCGCGGCTGGACGCGCGAGGAGTTCACGCACGCCGCGGTCGCCGCCACCGTCGCCTCCGGCGCCGCGGACGCCGGCTTCGGCATCCAGGCGGCGGCGGCCCAGCTCGGCCTCGCGTTCGTTCCGCTCGTTCGCGAGCGCTACGCGTTCGCGTTCCGACGCGATCGCCGCGGTGACTCGCGCATCCGGGCCTTCCGCCGGCTCGTCGCTTCGGATGCGGTGGCGCGCGTGGTGGCGCCGCTGCCGGGCTACCGACTCCTCGCGCGGCGCGGCGACGAGCCCTCGTCGCCCGCCGCGGCCAGCCTCAAGCGGTGAGGGCCTCGGCCGCGGGGACGTCGGCGGCTCGCGTCGAAGGGCCGGCGATCGTCGCCGCCGCCAGCCAGTCGACCACGAATTGCAGCGCCTCGAACGGCGTGTCGCCCTTGGCGCGACGGCCGCGGAAGATCGCGAGCTGCGCGTGCGCGCTCGTGCCCTCGTCGAGGATCGCGCGTACGCGGGCGAGGGGCGGCTCGCAGCCGAGCGCCTGCGCGTCCTCGGCCACCGTGTCGAGCAGTCGCGTGACGACGGTGCGGCACGCGACCGGTGGCGAGCCGTCGAGCGCGAGGAACGACGCGTCGAGGCCGAAGCGCTTCGCGCGCCAGCGATTCTCGTCGATGAGCCTGCGCGCGAATGGCGGGCGCGGCGCGACGATGTCGGGCCGACGCGCGAGGCAGCGCAGGAGGCAGCGGTAGAGCGAGGCGATCGCCACCGCGTCCTCGAGCCGCGTGCACGCGTCGCAGATGCGGAGCTCGAGCGTCGGATAGCGGACGGCCGGGCGGATCGCCCACCACAGGGTGCTCGCGTCGCGCACTGCGCCGCCGGCGGCGAGGAGCTCGACGAAGCGCGCGTACTCGGCCTCGTCCTCGAAGGCGTCCGGGATGCCGGTGCGCGGCCATTCGTCGTACGCGGCCTGGCGGTACGAAAGCAGGCCGGTCGCCGCGCGGTTCCAGAACGGCGACGAGGTCGACAGCGCGAGGAACGCCGGGAGCCACGGCATCGCGCGGTTCATCAGCGCGACGCGGTCGACGCCGGGGGGCACCGCGACGTGGACGTGCAGGCCGCAGAGCACGTTGCGGCGCGCGACGATCTGGAAATCCTCCATCAGGCCGCGGTAGCGGGTCTTCGGCGTCTCGACCTGCTCGCCCCACGCGGCGATCGGGTGCGTCCCCGAGGCGAGCAGCATCAGGTCCTTGCCGGCGGCGATCTCGGCAACGCCGCGGCGCAGCGCCGCCATCGACTCGAGCGCCTCGTCGCAGCGCTCGAAAACCGGCGAGACGATCTCGATCTGCGAGTGCAGGAGCTCCGGCGCGATCGCGTCGCCGTAGCGGCGGCGGCACGCGCGGATGAGCGAGCGCGGCACCGACGTCGCGAGCGAGCGCGAGCGCGGGTGCGCGAGGAAGAACTCCTCCTCGAGGCCGAACGTCCAGGGAAAATCGAGGGCTTCGCGATGCATCGTCGTGGCCGGCGCGCGGAAGGCGCGCGACGGGCCACCGACGATAGCCCGCCGCGGCGCGGCGGGCCGTAGGACGGACGCCGAGGCGGGCGTCGGCGTGGCGCGCGCCCGGCCGCGCGCTCAGCCCTCGCGACGCTTGCGCCCGTAGAACGGGTATTGCGGATCGTTGTAGCCGGGCGTCGACGGATGCCCGGGCGCGACGAGCGAGTCGACGAGCGCCTCGTCCTCGGCGGACCACACGGTGCCGATCGCGCCGACGTAGTCCTTCCATTGATCGAGCGTGCGCGGCCCGGCGATCACCGTCGTCACGATCGGGTTCGCCCACATCCACGCGAGCGCGAACTGCGTCGCCGTGCGGCCGGTCTTCTCCGCGTGCGCCTTCAGCGTCTGCGCGATCGCGAACGATTCCTCGCGGAACTCGGTCTCCATCAGCCGGCGGTCCTTGCGCGCGCCGCGCGAATCCGCCGGCGCGGCGGCGCCGGACGCATACTTGCCGGTCAGCACGCCGCGCGCGATCGGCGAGTAGGGCGCCACGCCGATTCCGTGGTGGTCGCAGGCCGGCAGGATCTCAACCTCGGGCATGCGGTTCAGCAGGTTGTAGTAGGGCTGGCAGACGATCGGCTTCGGCACGCCGACGCGCTCGCAGGCGTGCACGACCTCCGCGATGCGCCAGCCGCGGAAGTTCGACACGCCGAAGTAGCGCACCTTGCCGGCGCGGATCAGGTCGCCGATCGCGCCGACCGTCTCGTCGAGCGGCGTCGACGGGTCGTCGCGGTGCAGGTAGTAGACGTCGATGCGGTCGGTGCCGAGCCGCCCAAGGCTCGCGTCGCAGGCGCGCAGGATCCACGAGCGCGACGAGCCGCCGTTGTTGCGCTCGTCGGCCATCTTGTTGCCGACCTTGGTCGCGAGCACCCAGCGGTCGCGGTCGGGGCGGATCGCCGCGCCGGTGATGCGCTCCGACTCGCCCTTCGTGTAGACGTCCGCGGTGTCGATGAAGTTGACGCCGGCGTCGCGCGCGTGCGCGACGATCTCGCGCGACGCGGCGGCGTCGGTGCGGTCGCCGAACATCATCGTGCCGAGCGTCAACGTGGAAACGTCGAGCCCGCTCGCCCCCAGCCGCCGGTAGTGCATCGCCTCTCCCGCCTCGTCGTCGAACGGGCGACTATGCCGCAGCGTCGCGGCGATCGCAATCGCGCGCCCGATATAATCGCGTCCGCGCCTCCCGGGCCGGCGCGCCTCCCGGCCCCACGATCCCTCCGCCGCGATGAACCTGCTGTTCGAAGACGACGGCCAGCTCAAGGCCGGCACGGTGCTGTCCGACCAGGACACGTCGCTCCAGGTCGAGGCGTCGACCGGCCGCCGCCTCAAGGTGAAGGCCGCGAACGTGCTGCTGCGCTTCGCGACGCCGGGCCCGGGCGAGGCGCTCACGCAGGCCGCGGCGATCGCGGCCGGGCTCGACCCGCAGTTCCTCTGGGAAGTCTCCGGCGACGACGAGTTCGCCTTCGACGCGCTCGCGCGCGAGTACTTCGGCGCCCAGGCGAGCGCGCCCGAGCAGACGGCGGTCCTCCAGCTCCTGCACGCGTCGCCGATGTACTTCTACAAGCGCGGCAAGGGACGCTACCGCAAGGCGCCGCCGGACGCGCTGGCCGCCGCGCTCGCCTCGGTCGAGCGGAAGAAGCGCGAGGCCGCGCAGGTCGCCGCGTGGGCCGAGGCGCTCAAGCGCCGCGAGCTGCCGCCCGAGCTCGCGGCGAAGCGAGCGATGCTGCTCTACCGCCCGGACAAGAACGCGCTCGAGTGGAAGGCGCTCGTCGCCGCGTGCGAGGCGGAGCGCATGCAGCCGGTCGCGATGCTCGCCGCCTGCGGCGCGATCCCCTCGACGCACGACTACCACTACGACGCGTTCCTCGCGCAGGCGTTTCCGCGCGGCACCGCGTTCCCCGCGTCGCTGCCGGCGCCCGCGCTGCCGGAGCTTCCTCTCGCGCCGGGCGTCCGCGCGTTCTCGATCGACGATGCGACGACGACGGAGATCGACGACGCGTTCTCGGTGACCGAGCGGCCCGGCGGGCGCTTCGAGATCGGCATCCACATCGCCGCGCCCGCGCTCGCGATCGCGCAGGGGAGCCCGCTCGACGCGGTGGCGCGCGAGCGGCTGTCGACCGTCTACATGCCGGGCCGCAAGATCACGATGCTGCCCGACGACGTCGTCGCGGCGTTCTCGCTCGCCGCGGGCGAGGCGCGGCCGGCGCTCTCGCTGTACGTCGAGCTGGACGAGGGCGGCGCGCCGGTGGCGCATCGCACGGTCGCCGAGCGCGTCGCGATCGCGGCGAACCTCGCGCTCGACAAGGTGGGCGAGGCGTTCGCGAACCCGCTTCCGTCGCCCGCCGATCCGCCGTGGACCGCGGAGATGCGCGTGCTGTGGAAGCTCGCGCAGCGACTCGCCGAGGCGCGAGGCAAGGTCGACGTCCCGCGCATCGACTTCAGCTTCGACGTCGACTGGGACGCGACGACCGCGGTGTCGGAGCCCGGCCGCGTCGCCATCGTGCCGCGCCCGCGGGGCTCGCCGCTCGACAAGCTCGTCGCCGAGCTGATGATCCACGTGAACGCGACCTGGGGCCGCCTGCTCGCGAAGGCCGGCGCGGCGGGCCTCTACCGCGTGCAGTCGGGCGGCAAGGTGAAGATGAGCACGCGGCCCGGCGAGCACCAGGGCCTCGGCCTCACGCACTACCTGTGGGCGAGCTCGCCGCTGCGGCGCTACGCCGACCTCGTCAACCAGCGCCAGGTGCTCGCGGTCGTCGCCGGCGAGAAGCCGCCCTGCGCCGCCAACGACGCCGGGCTCGTCGCGGCGATGGCGGACTTCGAGGCGACGTACTCGCAGTACGCGGAGTTCCAGGAGCGCATGGAGCACTACTGGTGCCTGCGCTGGCTCTTGCAGGAGCGCGCGGACGAGCTCGCCGCGACCGTCGACCGCGACGGCGTCGCCCGCCTCGACGCGATCCCGCTTCGCGTGAGGCTCGCCGACCTGCCCCCGCTCCCGCAAGGGACGCCGATCGTCGTCCAGGTGCTCGCCGTCGACCTGCTCGAGGCGACGTTGGAAGCGCGCTACGCCGGAACGCCGAAAAGCTCGAAGACGGGCACGGAAGCTGCTGTATCGCCTTGAGTTTCCCTACAATGGGCGAAGGAACCCCGCCGCCCGAGCCCCGGTGCCCCGCAAGCCCACTCCGGCCAAGCCGAACGACGCCGCCCCGGCGGGCAGCGCCGACGCCGTAGCGCCTCCGCGCGCGCCGCGCCGCGCTCCGAAGCCCGCTGCCGGGGCGCCTGCGGCCGGCGGCAAGCCCGAGGCCGAAGCGGCGCACGCCGGCAGGAAGCCCCAGGCCGAGGCGGGCGCTGGCGCCCCGAAGCCCGCGGCGCGTCCCACAGGCAAACGCGCAACCGCCAAGCCGGCCGCGGCGCCTCCGCCGCCGACGCCGCTCCCGACGGCCGTGGCGGCCGCGAAGCGCGCACCGTCCGAAACCGCCGCGC
>JBGAHH010000057.1:0-25816 GCA_044226265.1 Casimicrobiaceae bacterium
GTGCACCTCATGGTTACCGGAGAGGTCGAGCGCGCCTTGCCGGCGATGATGCAATCGATGGGCCGGCGATACGTGAGGTACTTCAACGACCGACACGAACGAAGCGGCCCGCTCTTCGAGGGCCGCTACCGGTCATCGCTGATCGAGACGGACCGGTATGCGCTCGCATGCATCCGCTACATCGAGCTCAATCCCGTACGGGCGGGAATGATCGACGACGCTACACGATACCCGTGGTCGACGTGCCCGAACCATGCGCTCGGCAAGCCGTCGCCCGGTTGGACGCCGCACCGGACCTATCTGGCCCTCGCGGCGCGGGATGCCGATCGCGCCGCGGCCTATCGCGCAATGCTCGTCGAACCGGTGCCCCCGGACATCGTCGCGGAACTGAGGTGGCGGACGGCGCATCAGCAGTCGCGCGCTCGTTCCATGCCGGAGCCGGCTCACGTCGTTCCGCCTGATCGGGGGTCAGGTTGCCAACCTGACCCCTGAGCGTTCAGCGTATGCGCAGCTCGGCGCCGGTCACCGCGAGGCGCTCGTTCGCGCACTCGAGCTTCAGCCGGAAAGGGTGCGAGCCGGGCGGCGGCCGCATCGCCTCCAGCGCGATCGCGACAGATCGCCGTTCGCCGACGGCGAGGTCGAATCGCTCGCTGCGGCCGTGCAGGTAGCCGTTGCGCGCCGTGTAGCCGTCGACCTCGGCCTGACAGTCGCGCAGGCGCTCGCGCCCGGTGTTCCGGACGTCCAGCGCGAGCCGAGCGGCGACCTCCGTCGCGCTCATCTCGGCGGCGCCGATCGCGCGAAGCTCCGCGCCGCGTCCGGTGATGCGCGATTCGAGCGGAAGGAGCGCGCCGCGCTCCGCGACGACGAACGCCGGGACGAACAGCAGCGCGGCGACGCCGACCACGCCGACGAGCAGGATCGCGAGGTCAGCGACGAGCACCACGCCGGTCTTCTTCAGCGTCACGCCGCGGCCGGAAGCGTCCCACGTCCCCGCGTCGAGCGGGCTCGTCGATTCACGGACGCGGACTCCGAGGCGACTGCCGAGCCTGGCCGAGAGCCAAGGGCGCACGCGGGCGAAGAAGAACGCGATCCACGCCCAGTAGATCGCGAGGAGGGCGACGCCGAGGACGACGGCGGGGGTCATGCGGCCGGGGAATCGGGGATGGAGCCGGCATGATCGCGCAAACCGGCCGCGACGGATCGACCGCGCGCACGACCCGGCGTATCGTCGCGCCGGAGAGCCGACCCGCGAGCGCACCGATGACCGATCCCGCCGTGGTCCCGCCGTCGAAGCCCGAGCGCGTCGACCTCGTGCCGCTGATCGCGGCGAACATCGCGCCGATCGCCGGGATGGTGTTCCTGGGCTGGTCGCCGCCGATGCTCGTCGCGCTCTACGCGCTCGACACCGCGTTCGCGCTCTACGCGATGGCGTGGCTCGTGATGGAGCACGTCACCGAGGCGAAGTCGCCCGAGCGCGGCCTCGCGCGCGCGCTCAAGTTCTCGGGGGCCGCGCTCATCGTCGGGACGCTGCTGGGCGTGGTGCTGATCGGCCCGATGATCGTCATGTACGCCGAAAGCGACTTCGTTCTGTCGCGCCCCTGGGCCGACCGCGGCTTCCAGGGCGCGCTCGCTGCGCAGGCCGCCGGGTCGATCTACGCGCTGTGGCGCACGCACCGCCTCCTCGACGAGCGCACCGACGACGACGCGTATCTCAAGCGCGAGTTCCAGTTCCTCGTCGCGCGCTGGGTCGTCGTGCTCGCCGTCGTCTTCTTCGGCGTCGCGTCGTTCCTCGGCGAGACGCTCGGCAGCGCGCTGATCGTGATCGTCTACGCCGGCGCGACCGTGTGGTTCACGATCTTCCCCGATCGCGCGAACCGCATGTTCTTTCCCGATGCGAAGAAAGAGCCTCCGGGCGGCGCGGGGGGAGGCAAATCGTCGGCTTGACGGCCGGGCTTCGCTTGTCGGGCTGAAGCCCGACCCACAAATTGCGCCTGCCCGAATCCCGACCCGCAGGTCGCATCAGAACTGCGCGCTGATCCCCGCCGCGACCGACCAGGTCGCGGTGAGCTGAACGCCGTTCACGTACTGCCAGATCGGTAGTTGAACGAACGCGTAGCCTTGGACAGCCGGCGTGAACGCGAAGCTGACGCCCGGACTGGCGGTGACGGCCTGTCCACCGGAATCCTCGGGCTCCGCCTGCGCCCCGCTGTCGCGTGACTTGTAGCGGTAGTTGAGCTGCAGCATCCACGCGAGGCGGTCGGTCTGGTCGTAGCGATAGCCGGTGTCGACGCCGAACTGGTTGCCGGGCTTGTACTCGTCGCGCGTGTTCAGCGGCAACTGCGCGCCCACCTGCACGAACCACGACGAGCCGTCGAACGGCAGCGCCTGGCGGAAATACGCGCCGAGGATCGCATCCGTCGTGCCGGTGCCCGGCTGCAGCGACCGCTCGGCGGGCTCGCCTTCCGCATTCGTCACGTCGAACTTGCCGGTCGGGAGCTTGAGCCCGAACGTCAAGCCGGCGAATCCGGCGCGCTTCGGGTCGTCCGACGCGATCGCGGTCTGCCAACGCCCCGTCACGCGCATGTCGCCCGGGTCGTGGAAGTCCCAGGTCTCGAGCTCCTGCTCGCCCTGGTGGTTGTGGATGTGCTCGTGGTAGCGGTCGACGTACGGGATCACGACCGAGACGCCCCATTCGGGCGAGAAGCCGTAGTCAATCGTGAGGAAGGTGTTGCGGTTGATCGTCTCGACCTCGTCGTGATGCGCCGGGATCTCGCCCACGCCGACGCGACGGCTGCCCGACATCGGCTGGTCCTGGTCGATGTACTCGAAGCGAAAGTCGACGCGCGGCCCGGGCTCGACCCAGACGCCCTGCACGCTCCAGTTGGTGTTGACCATGCAGAACGCGGAGCCGCAGCTCGCGCGCGACGAGAGCGGCGCGAGCGCCGCCGCTGCGGCGACGAGCGCCGCGACACGACGATGGGCCATGGCGACCCCCGTCAGTGCTTCATCGAAGGCATCGACGCCGACGCGGTGAGCGCGCGCACCGGCGCCTTCACGTCGGCGGTGAACCGCTTGCCGGCCTTGTCCTCGAACGTGAGCGTCACCGGGACCTGCTCGCCCTCCTTCAGCGGCGCCTTCAGGTCCATCAGCATCACGTGGTAGCCGCCGGGGGAGAGCTCGACGGTCTTCCCGGCGGGCAGGTCGACCCTCTTCACGGCGGCCATCCGCATCACGCCGCCGTCCATCTTCATCTCGTGGATCTCGACGATGCCGGCGGCCGGCGACGACGCGGCGACGAGCGCGACGTCGGACGCGGACTTGAGCTGCATGAACGCGCCGGTGGACTTCTGCGCGGGGACGGTGCCGCGGATCCACGGATCCACGACGGCGACTTGCGCGAGCGCGGAGGGCGCGGCCGCGAGCGCGGCGACGAGCACGAACGAACGAACGATTCCCATGGCGATTCCCGGTGACGATGTTGTGGCGCCCGCGTCCGCGGGCGTCGGAGCGCGACGGCTCGCTCGGCGAGCGGACGCGCGGCGGGGAACGGCTAGAGGATGATCGGCGGCGCGCGCGCGAGCGCGGCGCGAAGGCCGCCCAGCGGCACCGGCAGGAAGTCGATCGCGGCCGGGCGGGGCGCCGACGGCGGCACGACCGCCGTCGCCGGCGTCGCGGCAGGCGGCGCGGTCGCCGTCGATGCGCAGCACGTGTCGCAGCCGTGCGCGGCGCTCGGCGTCGCGGGGGCGCCGGGAACGAGCTTGCCGCCGACGCACAGGTCGCCCTTGGCCGGGTCGCGCATCGGCGCCGCGTACGCGGGCAGCGCGAGCGACGCGAGCGTCGCGACGATCGCGATCCAAGCCGGCACGCGGCGGGCGTAGCGCTTGCGCATCGGCGCATTCTACCCAATGCGCGGCCACTGCCGGGCGCCGGCGTCGATGCGCGTCGTCGCAGGCGCGCCGGCCGCGCTTGACCCCGGTCAAGAAAACCCGCCGCCGCGCCCGCCGCCCGTTGCGATCCCCAATCCCTTGGGGCTAGCCTCGTCGCTCGGCACAACCCCTTGGGGTCGCCCGCAGAAGGCGCCCCCGGCCCTGGAGGACAAGGCGATGGCATCTCCCGCTCCGACGAGCGCAGCGCTCGGCGACGGTCCGGCACCCCGCAGCGTCGTCAAGCGCGACGGGCGTCGCGCCCCGTTCGACGAGGCGAAGATCGCGTCGGCGATCGAACGTGCGGGCGCGGCGACCGGCGAGCTCGCCCCCGCGGACGCGCGACGGATCGCGTCGCACGTGACCGCGGCGCTCGCCCGCGCGGGCGCGGACGAGCCGGGGATCGAGGCGATCCAGGACACGGTCGAGCGCACGCTGGCGGCGGAAGGCCGCTTCGACACGGCGCGCGCCTACATCGTGCACCGCGAGCGGCATGCGCGATTGCGCGACGACAAGCGCACGCTGGTCGACGTCGCCGCGTCGATCGACGAGTACCTCGAGCAGAAGGACTGGCGCGTCAACGCGAACGCGAACCAGGGCTACTCGCTCGGCGGCCTGATCCTCAACGTGTCGGGGAAGGTCGTCGCGAACTACTGGCTCTCGCACGTCTACGCGCCCGAGATCGGCCGCGCGCACCGCGAAGGCGACGTCCACATCCACGACCTCGACATGCTCGCGGGCTACTGCGCCGGCTGGTCGCTGCGCCGCCTGCTGTTCGAGGGGCTGAACGGCGTGCCGGGCAAGGTGGAGGCCGGCGCGCCCAAGCACATGTCGAGCGCGGTGGGGCAGATCGTGAACTTCCTCGGCACGCTGCAGAACGAGTGGGCGGGCGCGCAGGCGTTCAGCTCGTTCGACACGTACATGGCGCCGTACGTGCGTGCCGACGCGATGTCGTACGAGGCGGTCAAGCAGTGCATCCAGGAGCTGATCTACAACCTGAACGTCCCGTCGCGCTGGGGCACGCAGACGCCGTTCACGAACCTCACGTTCGACTGGACCTGCCCCGAGGACCTGCGCGAGCAGGTGCCGGTGATCGCCGGCCGCGAGATGCCGTTCACCTACGGCGACCTGCAGGCCGAGATGGACACGATCAACCGTGCCTACATCGAGGTGATGACCGAGGGCGACGCGAAGGGGCGCGTGTTCACGTTCCCGATCCCGACCTACAACGTCACGCCGGACTTCGACTGGGACCACCCGAACGCCGAGCTCCTGTTCGCGATGACCGCGAAGTACGGGCTGCCGTACTTCCAGAACTTCGTCAATTCGGAGCTGAAGCCCCACATGATCCGGTCGATGTGCTGCCGTCTGCAGCTCGACCTGACCGAGCTCCTCAAGCGCGGCAACGGGCTCTTCGGCAGCGCCGAGCAGACCGGATCGGTCGGCGTGGTCACGATCAACTGCGCGCGGCTGGGCTACGTCCATGCCGGCGACGAGGCGGCGCTCTTCCAGCGCCTCGACCAGCTGCTGGGTTACGCGCGCGACAGCCTCGAGGTCAAGCGCAAGGTGATCCAGCGCTTGATCGACCAGGGGCTGTTCCCGTACACGAAGCGCTGGCTCGGCACGCTGCGCAACCACTTCTCGACGATCGGCGTGAACGGCATCAACGAGATGATCCGCAACTTCACGCGTGACGCCGAGGACATCACGACCGCGGCGGGCCACGCGTTCGCGGTGCGGCTCCTCGACCACCTGCGCGAGCGCATCCGCGGGTTCCAGGAGGAGACCGGCCACATGTACAACCTCGAGGCCACGCCCGCGGAAGGCACGACCTACCGGTTCGCCAAGGAGGACCGCAAGCGCTGGCCGGACATCCTGCAGGCCGGCACGCCCGCGACGCCGTACTACACGAACAGCTCGCAGCTGCCGGTCGGCTTCACCGACGACCCGTTCGAGGCGCTCGCGCGCCAGGACGACCTGCAGCGCAAGTACACGGGCGGCACGGTGCTGCACCTGTACATGAACGAGCGCGTCTCGTCGGCTTCCGCGTGCAAGGCGCTGGTGCGCCGCTCGCTCGAGCGCTTCCGGCTGCCGTACGTCACGGTGACGCCGACGTTCTCGATCTGCCCGACGCACGGCTACCTCGCCGGCGAGCACGAGTTCTGCCCGGCCTGCGACGACGAGCGGCTGGCGGAGAAGCGGCGGCGGCTCGCCGCGTGAACGACGCGCCCTCCGCGGCGCGCTACGAAGCCGGCCGGCGCCGGCCCGACCTGGACAGGAGGAAGCGATGAACGACATGACCGAAGCACGCCATCTCGCGGAAGCGGGCATCGAGCTCAACGACGACGAGCGCCAGCGCTGCGAGGTGTGGACGCGCGTGATGGGCTACCACCGGCCCGTCGCGTCGTTCAACATCGGCAAGAAGGGCGAGCACGCCGAGCGGCGCTTCTTCCGCGAAGCGTGCGTGACGCCGCCGCTGTGATCGTTGCGGCGCCGGGCCCGCGCGACGCGGCGGCCGAGGCTCGCGCTGGCGGTGCACCCGTGGGTCGGCCTTCAGGCCGACGGTTTTCGGCCGGCGATCCGCCGGGGCCGCCGGTCGGCGGGATCGTCCCGTTCTCGACGGTCGATTTCCCCGGAAAGCTCTCGGCCGTTCTTTTCCTGCAGGGGTGTCCGTGGCGGTGCGGCTACTGCCACAACCCGCACCTGCAGGCGGCGCGAGGGGATCGCGACGCCGGTTTCGGCGCGTTCCTGCGCTGGCTCGACACGCGGCGCGGATTGCTCGACGCGGTCGTGTTCTCGGGCGGCGAGCCGACCGCGCACGCTGGCCTCCGCGACGCGATCGGCGAGGTGCGCGATCGCGAGTTCGCGGTCGGCTTGCACACCGGCGGCGCGTATCCACGGCGGCTCACGAGCATCCTCGACCTGGTCGGCTGGATCGGGTTCGACGTCAAGGCGCCCTCGCGCGCCTACGCGTCGGTCACCGGCATCGACGGCAGCGGCTCGGCGGCGTTCGCGTCGTTGAGGGCGATCGTTGCGGCGGGTGTCCCGTACGAGGTGCGCACCACCGTGCATCCCGCGCTGATCGACGCGACGGCGCTGCTCACGCTCGCCGGGGAGCTCGCCGCGGCAGGCGTGCGGAATTGGGTGCTCCAGCCGTTCCGGCCGGATGGCTGCGCCGACACCGAGCTCGTGGCCGCGGCGCCGAGGGGCGCGCGGATCGCGGACGACCTCGTCGCGAGGTTGCGCGAGCGGGTGCCGGGGCTCGAGGTTCGCCGCTGATCAGGCGGCGCCTGCCGCGCCGAACGGACTGTCGATCGCGATGAGCCAGTGCCCGTCGCCTTGGCGGCGCACCACGTCGGTCGTCTCGCCTTCGAGGCGGATCGGGCTGCCGTCGGGCCCCTTGGCCTCGAGCGTCCACTTCGCGTAGACGAGCGCGAGGTCTCCCGTCTGCACGATCTTCGACGAGGCGATGCGGAACGTGCCCTTCATCGCGAGGAACGCGTTCAGCGAGTCCCGGATCGCCGCGTGCCCGCGCGCGACCGTGCCCGGCTGCGGCAACAGCACCGCGTCGGGCTCGTAGAGCGAGAGCAGCGCCGGCATGTCGGCGGCGGCGAAGTGGCGGGCGAACAGCGGATGAACGTCGTCGGGCTTGCGTGCGGACATCGGCGCTCCGGATCGGTGGCTTGGGCGGGAAGCGGAAGCTACCCGCGCGCGCCCTCGCGGTCAACCGCGGCGCCGGAACGCCGCGGCCGCGAGCGAGGCGACGAGGCACGCCGCGAGGGCGTTGTGCGCGAGCGTCGCCGCCAGCGATGGCTGCGCGAGCGTCGCGGCCGCGCCCATCGCCGCCGCGCCGAGCGCCGTTCCCGCGATCGCCCACGCGAGCCGGCGGCTCGACCGCGACGACCAGGCGGCCGCGAGCGCCAGGACGAGCACGGCGATCGACAGCAGCCGATGAAGCATCACGAGCGCCGGCGAGCCGTCCGGCGCCCGGACGCGCCCCGCGACGACGTCGATCGGTCGCAGCGGATCGAGCGCGCCCGAACCCGCGAGCGACGCGAGGTCCGCGCCGGGACAGCCGAGCGCAGGCGGGCAGGACGTGAGCGCGAACTGCGCGCCGATCATGCCTCCGGTCGCGGCATGCAGCGCGACCGCGACGAGCGCGACGAAGGCGAGCGCGGCGCCGCCGGAGGCGCGCTCGTCCGTGAGGCGGTTCGCGAGCACGACGAGCGTCGCGAAGAGCGCGAAGCCGCCGGCGAGGTTGCCGACCGCGATCGCCGGCACGCGCGCACCGGGCGTGGCGATGCCGAGGGCCGCGAGCGCCAGCGCGATCGCGAGCGCGAGCCACGCGAGGCGGCGCTCGGCGTCGAAACCCGAGCCGCTGCGAAGCGCGAGGAACGGGATGAGCGCGACGAGGATGAGCGCGCCGGACGCGGCGAGGCGATGAACGAGCCGCGCGAAGACGGTGCCCGCGGGCGCATGCACGGGATCGACGACGCCGTAGCACGCCGGCCAGTCGGCGCAGCCGAGCCCGGCCTGCGTGTGCCGCAGCCACGCGCTCGCGACGATCACCAGGAGCACGGCGATCGCGGCGGCGACGGCGAGCCGCCTCGCGAGGACGGCGCTACTCACGCGGAACGCTTCCGGTCCCGCACCGCGAGCGCGACGACGACGACGAACAGCACGCCGCCGGCCACGGCGACGAGGCCGCCCGCGCCCATCAGGCCCATGCCGGCGATCTCGCCGGCGGAGCGCAGCACCTGCTCGCCGCCCGCGACCTTGCGCTGCACGCCGTAGCCGCCCGACCACACGAGGCCGGTGATGTGCATGAGCTGCCCGGCGCCGTAGAGCGCCGATTGCCAGACCGCGAGGCGCGGACGCGGCGCGGCGGCGCCGAGCCTCGGGAGGAGCCAGTAGCCCAGCCCCATCAGCGCGATCGTCACGCCGACGATCGCGCCGTGGTAGTGCGCCGGGATGCGCACGTCGCTGCCGCGGATCAGGAAGCCGAACGCGCCGCCTGCGCCGAACAGCAGCATCGAGACGACGAGCGCCGCGAGCAGGGGCTTCGTCTCGACGGGGACGGGCGAGGCGCGGAATCGACGCACGAGTCCTGCGACGATCGCGACCGCGACGACGGGAATCGCCAGCGTGCCGCCGATCCGCATCAGCCAGGTCTGCAGCCGGTGGTGCTCGACCGAGGCGACGTCGTGCGCGAGGTAGACGAGCGTCGTCGCGAACACGGCGACCAGCTGCAACGCGAACAGCAGCGCGACGACGCGCGGCGAGATCGGAACGCGTGCGCCGGCGGCGTCGGCCAGCACCAGCCACGCGACGAGCAGCAGCAGCGTCCACGCGAACTGCAGCACGTGGCCGCCGCCCCAGAACGCGAGCTCGTAGTACGCGCGCGGCTCGAGCGAGGCCGGCACCGCCGCGAACGACCACGCGAACGCGAGGAGCGCGACCGCGCAGGCGACGAGCGAGGCGTTGACGCCGAAGCGCAGCGCGCCGGCGCCGTCGAGCCGGATGCCGACCAGCGGCGACGCAGCGAGACCCCGGATCACGAGCAGCAGCGCGCCGGCCGCGAACGTCGCGAGCCCGGCCTTGAACACCGGGCCGTCGACGACCGGAATGTAGTTGGCCATGATCGGCGCGGCAGGATCGAAGAACGGCGCGACGGCGATCAGCAGGGCGCCCGCCGCGGCGAGCGCGAGCGCCGCACGGCCGAGCGCGAGCGCGCGCGGCGTGCTGTTGAGGCTCCACACCGTCCCGGCGAACGCAACGAACCAGACCAGCACCGACAGGTCGACGTGCGCGACCAGCACGGTGCGGAAGAAGTCGCCCGCGGGCAGGAAGCGGCCGACGCCGGGCGTGCGCGCGAGCGCGAGGAACACGGCCAGCAGGCCCGACGCGGCGAGCGCGCCGACGCCGAGCGCGAGCCAGCCGGTCGCGAGCCTCGCGCGCGCATCGCGTGGCACGGCGAGCGTGAATCGTCCGGCCGGGGCCGCGGCGTCCACGAGCACGGCTCGCGTGTCTTCGCGGGATCGGGACATGGCGTAGGCGTTCATGGGGCGGGAACCTGTCGGTCGAGGTCGCGCTTCGGCGCGACGAGCGTCCGCCGCGTCATCGGCGGCAGCGCGGCGAGGTCGGTCCGGAAACCAGCGAGCGCCTGGGCCAGCGCGGCGGCGTCACGAGCGCCCGCCCATTCGACGCGCACGCGCTCGCGCGGCACGACCGGCCGTAGCTTCGGCGCGCGCACGGCTGCGAATCGCGCCTCGACCCACTCCTGGCCGAGGCGCCAGGCGCAGTCGCCTTCGCGACATCCGGTGACGAGCACGCCGTCGGCGCCGCTGCGCAGCGCGTAATCGACGAACGACGGCGGGAGCTGCGCGGCGCACAGGAGCGACAGCGTGGCGGTGTCGGCGCCGCGCAGCGCGTGGACGTCGGCCGCCTCGTCGCATCCGAAGACGACGACGCGCGGCGACGCGCCGGCGCCCTGGCGGCCGGACGCCGTCACGCGCGCCAATTCGCGCTGGAGCGTGGACCGCGCGGCGTCGACCGGCTTCTGCGGCAGGTCGATGCCGGAGACGAGGTTGGCGACCGAGCGGAACGGAATCGACGACGGGCAGGCGCCCGCGCAGATGCCGCAGCCGGCGCACAGGTCGGGATCGACCTGCGCCTGGAACGGGTGCGGCCTGCCGTCGGTGCGCTTCACCATCTCGATCGCGTCGTAGGGGCAGTCGGCGAAGCAGCGGCGGCAACCGTTGCAGTTCGCGAGCGTGACGACCGCGGCAGCGCGGCGCGGCGTGCGCGCGGCGCGCGACAGGTACGGCAGGGCGAAGAGCATCGCGGCGGCGGCGGCGACGATCGCCCACAGCGCCCGCGGCGAGAGCGCGTACTGCACGGCGTGCGGCGCGAGGTAGAACCAGTCGAGCGCGAGGCGCGATGGGACCGTCGCGAGGTCGGCCGGCGCGGCGCTCGCCACCGGCTGCGCGAGGGACAGGACGACGAGCGCGGCGAGCATGCCGGCGCCGAGGACGCGCGGCGGCTGCGTCGCGGGCCGCTGCAACCGCTGCACGTGGACCCACATCGCGGCGAGCGTGGCGAGCGGCAGCCCGATGTGCAGGAAGATCAGGAGCGAGAACAGCCGGTCGCCGACCTTCGCGCCGGCGTCGAAGTTGCGCGCGAGCGGCTCGGAGAAGATCGGCAGCGCGTCGAGCCACTCGGTGGTCGCGGTGATCGAGAACTGCGCGAGCCGGTCCCACACGAGCCAGAAGCCGCCGAGGCCCGACGCGTAGGCGAAGCCCAGCAGCGTGACGCCGGTGAGCCACGCGTAGCGGTGGACGTACGCGTAGCGGCCGCGCGCCCATTCGCGCGCGAGGTGCAGCGCCGCCACGAGGATGAACGCGTCCGACGCGTAGCGGTGGAGGCTCCGCGCGAGCCCCGACAGCGGCCAGGCGTCGGCGGTGATCCGCTCGACCGACGCGTACGCGCCCTCGGCGCTCGTGTCGAACGCCGCGTACACGTAGATGCCGGTCGCCGCGACGACCCAGAACAGCAGCCACGCGAGCGCGCCGAGCGACCGCCAGGGATTCGCGCGCGCGCCGAACGCGGCGTCGAACGCGGCTTCCACCTCCTCGAACGCCGCGCGGGCGAGCGAGCGCAGCGGCTCGCGCGACGACGCGGCCGGTCCGCCCGCGTAGGCGACGGAGCCCTGCGCTTCCGACATGGAGGGAGCCTACGGAGGCTCCGCACCGGCGGCATTGACGTGCGTTAAATCCGGTCCGCGAGGTTGATCCCGGTCAAGCTCGGGGCGACGGACCGTGCGCGAGCGCGCCGAATCGGGTAGAGGTCGTCGCAAGGGGCGGCGACGAGGAGCGGCGATGGGGCGGTCGGCGTGGGCGGGGACGATGGCGCGCATGCTGCGCGCGATCCCGGTGATGTGCCTCGCGGGGGCGGCGGCCGTGCACGCCGCGGAGCCCGCGAAGCCGGCGAAGGCCGCGCCGAGGATCGCGCCCGACGTGACGCTGACCGGCGGCGTCGACGACCCGAAGGGCGCCGGCGTCGTGTCGAGCGGCGTCGCGCTTCCGCCGATCCCCTCGGTGACCGGCGACCGCAAGGCGCCGGTCGCGTCCTGGGGCGCGCCTCTGCCCTGGCCGATCGTGATCGCGGACCGGCGCAACAACCGGCTGATCGAGGTCGCGCCCGACAAGCGCATCGTGTGGGAATTCCCGACGCCGAACCTCGCGATCTACAGCGGCAACGAGGACGTGAACTTCTCGCCCGACGGCCGGCGGCTCGCGGTCTCCGAGGAGGACAACTACGACGTCCACATCGTCGACTACGACAAGCGCGAGATCACCTGGACCTACGGGACGCCGGAGAAGGGCGGCTCGGCGCCCGGGCAGTTCAACTACCCGGACGACGCGCACCTGCTCGACGACGGCACGTTCCTCACCGCCGACATCCGCAACTGCCGCGTCGTGATCGTCGATCCGGCGACCGGGAAGATCGTGACGCAGTTCGGCACGACCGGGCGCTCGCACTGCCATCACGCGCCGCCGAAGGCGCTGGGCTCGCCCAACGGCGCCACGCCGCTCGACAACGGCGACATCCTGCTCACCGAGATCCGTGGCGCGTGGATCACGCGGATCACACGCCAGGGGAAGGTCGTCTGGTCGATGCCCGCGCCGCGCATCCGCTACCCGTCGGACGCGTTCCCGACCGCCGACGGCAGGAAGGTGATCGTCGCGGACTTCGCGAAGCCGGGCCGCGTCGTGATCTTCGATCCGGCGACGAAGCAGGTGACCTGGGAGTACTACGTCGAGAAGGGCGAGGCGATGCTCGACCATCCGTCGCTCGCGCGCGAGCTGCCCGGCACCGGCGACGTGCTGATCTCCGACGACCTGCGCCACCGCGTGGTCGTGGTCGACCGCGCGACGAAGCGCATCGTCTGGCAGTACGGCGTGACCGACGTGCCGGGCCACGCGCCGGGCTACCTCTTCTACCCGGACGGCTTCGACCTCGACGTGTTCCGCGACTGGCGCGCGGCGTCGCGCTGACGCGTCAGCTGCGGAACTGCCAGCCGCCGGACTTCGCGTCGAAGTCGACCAGCAGGATCGCGCCGGGCGCGAGCGTCACCGTCGCTTCCTTCACGTGCCCGAAGCCCGGCTCGGGCGCGTCGCCGAGCTTCGCGACGACGCGGTGCTCGCCCGCCGGCACCTCGATGCGGCGGTAGAGCGTCGCGCTGCCGTCCTTCGCAAGTCCCGACGGCGGCACGATCGCCGACACGATCGTGCGACCGTCGACCGAGATCTCGATCGATACGGGCACGCGCTCGCGCGGGCAGACCGAGGCCGCGCGCATGTTCGGCGCGAGCTTCGCGAGCTCCTCGGGCGTCCGCTCGCGGCACGCCTCCTTGCGCTGCCCCGCGTGCTGCAGCGACACCTTGACGAGCGCGGTGTCCGGCGGGATCGGATGGTAGGCGGGACGCGTCGCGAAGTACGCGAGCGCGGCGCAGAACGCGGCGTAGCCTAGGAGCTGCCCGCCCCAGCTCACGACGCGGTTGACGGGTGTCGCGCCCATGGCGTCAGGCCCCTCCCAGCCGCACGAGGTCCTCCTGCGGCGTCTCGCGCGCGAGGTGCGGCGACAGGCGGAACGCGTCGGAGAAGCAGTCGTTCGGGTCCATGCCGCGCGCGCGGAACGCCGGGTGCGCCGCCTCGACCATCGCCACCGAGCCGCAGGCGTAGACCTGGTGACCGGCGAGCGACGGGTAGTCGGCGAGGATCGCCTCGTGCACGAGGCCGGTGCGTCCGGTCCACGCGTCCTCGGGCGTCGGCTGCGACAGCACCGGCACGAAGCGGAAGTTGTCGTGCTCGCGCGCCCAGCGCTCGCACAGCTCGCGCGCGTACATGTCCTTCAGCGCGCGCGTGCCCCAGTAGAGGACCATCGGGCGCTTCATGCCGGTCGCGAACGCGTGCTCGACCATGCTCTTGACCGGCGCGAACCCGGTGGCGCCGGCGACGAACAGGATCGGCTTCTTCGAGTCCTCGCGCAGGAAGAACGCGCCGATCGGCCCCTCGAACTCGACCGTCTCGCCCACGCGCATCGACTCGAACACGTGCGTCGTGTAACGGCCGCCCGGCACCCGCCGGATCTGCAGCTCGATCCTTCGTCCGTCGCCCGGCGCGGTGGCGAACGAGAAGCTGCGCTTCTGCCCGTCGGGCAGTAGGATGTTGACGTACTGGCCCGCGTAATAGTGGAGGTCCTCGCCGCCGTCGACCGCCAGGTGGACGATCATCACGTCGTCGGCCGCCTTCGCGAGCGACGCGACCTTCGCGCGCCAGAGGCGCGGCGCGTTGCCGCCCGGCAGCGCGACCGGCACGTACTCGATCTCGACGTCGGTCACCGGTGTCGCAATGCAGGCGAGCACCTTGCCGGCGCGGCGGTCGTCGTCGGAGAGGACGTCCCGCTGGTAAGGGCCGAGCTCGACGTCGCCGTAGAGCACCGTGCACTTGCACTGGCCGCAGCCGCCGCTGCGGCAGTCGTAGGGCATCGGGATGCCCTCGCGAAGCACGGCCTCCAGCAGCGACTCGCCGCCGCGGGCGGGCACGATGCGGTTGTCGGGCCGCACCGCGACGTGGCGGACGACCTTCGATTCGCGCTTCGGCGGCAGCCAGGGCAGCGCGAGCGCGACGAGCGTCCCGCCGCCGACGACGGCCCACAGGAGCGCCGGTCCCCAGGACTCGAGCGCCGCGAGCGTGGGCAGGTAGAACCAGTCGAACGCGATCGACGCGGGCACCGTCATCAGGTCGGCCGGGGCGAGCGACACGGCGGGCTCGATGATCGACAGGACGACGAGCGCGACGACGAGCGGGATCGCGATCGAGCGCGGCGGCCGCGTGCGCGCGCCGGGGACGCGCTGCGTGTGGACCCAGAGGAGGCCCAGCACGCCGAGCGGCAGCCCGATGTGCAGGAACGAGAGCAGCGAGAACAGCCGATCGTTGACCGCCTCGGGCGTGATGAAGTTGCGCACGAGCGTCCCGCGGAAGATCGGCAGCCAGTCGAGCCACTCGGTCGTCGCGACCACGACGAACTGCGCGAGCCGGTCCCAGGGCAGCATGTAGCCGTTGATGCCCGACACGTAGACGAGCCACAGCAGCACGACGCCGGACACCCATGAGAACCAGCGGAACGCGCGGTAGCGGTCGAAGGTGAAGTGCCGCACCACGTGCAGCAGCATCGTCAGCACCATGCCGTCCGAAGCGTAGCGGTGCAGGCTGCGCAGGATCCCGCCCACCCAGCGCTGGTGGTGCGTGATCGCCTGCACCGACTCGTAGGCCTCGGTGACGCCCGTCGAGAAGAACACGTACAGGTAGAGGCCGCTCGCGACGACGATCCACAGCAGGAAGTGGCTGATCGCGCCCAGGTGGTAGAACGGGTTCGACGCCTCGCCGAAGGCGCGGTTGAACAGCCGCTCGATCGCGAGGAACGCGGATTGGCCGGTGCGCTGGACGAGACTCAGCATCGCGTCGATGGAAGGTGGGGGCGGCGGACGCCCGCAAGGGTTTCCCCGGCGCGCGCTGCCCGTAACCCGCATGATGAACCCGTCGGGGCGCGTTGCGATTGATGCAGGTCACGCCCGCGGCCGCGGGCGCGCGGCGCGATCCGCCGCGATCAGACCGGCGTCGCCTTCGGCGGCGTCGCGCCGCGATCCCGGCGCCGCGACGCGGCGACGAGGTACCAGATCGTGCCGACGACGATCGTCGAGCCGGTGAAGAGCTCGATGAAGAGCCCGTAGTTGAGCCGGTAGCGGCCCGTGCGCGGGTCGTAGACGGTGCACAGCACGCGCACGCGGTCGAAGAGGCCGGCGAGGTCGTCGCGCGGCGCCGGCGCGCCCAGCACGAGCTCGCGCAGCGGCGCGACCAGCATCGGCAGCTCGAAGCGGTCGCCGTAGACCTGCCGGAACACGCGGCCGTCGCGGTCGATGATCGTCGCCTGCGTCACGTGGTCGAAGCCGCCGCCGGTCGCGGCCCACTGGAACCCCAGCTCGCGCGCGAGCGCGTCGAGCGATTCGGGCGCCGGCGTCGCGAACGTCCAGCGGGCGTCGCCCACGCCCTGCTTGCGCGCGAACTCGCGCATCGCCTCGGGCGAGTCGAACGGCAGGTTGAAGCCGATCGTGAGCACGCGGAAGCCGTCGTCGCCGACGGCGCGCCGCGCGGCCGCGACCGCGTCGCCGAGGAAGGCGGTCGTCACCGGGCACACCTGGAAGCAGCCGGTGTAGACGAACGAGACGACGAGCGGCCTGCCGCGGAAGTCGCTCGTGCGGATCGCGCGGCCGTCGGAGGCGGTCAGTGCGTGGTCGCCGAGCTTTCCGCCGATCGCGCGCTGGCTCGCGGCGACGGCTTCGCGCGGATCGAGCGTCGAGCCGGGCGGGAGCGCCTGGCCGTGGACGATGCCCCAGACGACGAAGAAGACGAGCCCGAGGAACGCGGCGATCAAGAGCCGGCGCGTGTGGCCCGGGTCGGACGACGGATCAGGCACGGAAGAGCGGATCGGCGATCGCCGCGACGATCAGGAACGAGAGCTGGACCAGCGAGGCGTGGAAGCTCGCGAGGGCGCGCGCCCGCGTGGGCTCGAGCGCGAGCTGACCCGCGCGCACGAGCAGGAGCGCGCCGCCGGCGATCGCCGCGGCCACGTAGAACCAGGACATGCCGAGGAAGCCCGGGACGAGCGACGCGACGACGAGCATCGCGGCGCCCGAGAACACGGCGCGCGCGGCGGCCGCGTCGCCGACGACGACCGGAAGCATCGGCACGCGCGCGGCGGCGTAGTCGTCGCGGTAGGCGATCGCCAGGCTCCAGAAGTGCGGCGGCGTCCACAGGAAGAGCACGACCGCGAACGCGATCGTCGCGGGATCGAGCGTCGACGGCGCGACGGCCGCGGCGCCGGCGAGCACCGCGAAGCTGCCGGCGAGGCCCCCGATCACGATGTTCCAGGCGGTGCGCCGCTTGAGCCAGACCGTGTAGACGACGCCGTAGGTGAACGCGCCGAGCGCCGTGTAGAGCGCGGCGAGCGCGTTGGCGCCGATCCAGGCGAGCGCGACGCCGGCGCCGGCGACCGCGGCGATCGCCAGCGGCCACAACGGGCTGGCGACGAGCCGCCCGGTGACGAACGCGCGGTGCCGCGTGCGGCGCATCGAGCGGTCGAGGTCGCGCTCGACGTACTGGTTGAACGCGCCGGCGGCCGCCGAGGCCAGCGTCACGCCGAGCACGACGGCCAGGGCGCGCCACGCCGGCACGGCGCCCGGCGCGATCGCGAGGCCGGCGAGCGCGGTCGCGCCGATCGCGACGCCGATGCGCAGCTTGAACAGGTCGAACACGAGCCGCCAGCCGGTCATCGGCCGGGGCGCGCGGCGAGCGGCGGTGGACGTGGCGCTCATCAGATGGGTCCTTTCGCGTCGGCTCGCGGCGGGGCGGCGCTGACGCGGCCGCCCCGCGCGAGCCTGGTGCTCAAGACAGCGGCCAGACCGTCGACAGGTACTTCCAGTTGACGAAGTAGTAGAGGATGAACGAGGTCAGGAACACGAGCGCCAGCACGAAGGTCCCGGGCGCCACGAAACCCGCGGTGCCGATGCCGGCGTGCACGACCGGCGCCGGCGCCGGCGCGGGCGGCGCCGCGCGGCCGTCGCGGGCCGCGACGTACTTGAAGTCCGGCGTCTCGATCCGCTTGCCGAGGAACACGCTCGACACGGTGATCAGGAGGTAGAACGCGCCGCCGACGATCGCCACCACCCCCGAGATCGCCATCAGGCCCATCATCAGGTACGCGGTGCCCGGGAATTCGTGGCCGAGCGCGTTGCCGGTGAACGTCATGTCCCAGTGGCGGCGCGGCACGCCGAGCGTGCCGGCGCCCATCATGAACAGCGCGAACGACATCATGCCCAGCCCGAAGAGGTACGGCTGCCACTTGGCGAGGCCCGGGAACATGAGCTCGCGCCGGAACAGCGTCGGGATCAGGAAGTAGGTGAGCCCCATGAACGCGAGCGTGGTTCCCACGACGACCGTCGCGTGGAAGTGGCCGGGCACGTAGATCGTGTTGTGGATGATGAGGTTCAGCTGCTCGGTGCCCATCATCACGCCCGAGATGCCGCCGAGGAACCCGAAGCCGATCAGCGACATGAACATCGCCGAGAAGCTCGGATTGCTCCACGGGGCCTTGCGCAGCCACTCGAACAGGCCGCGGTTGTAGCCCTTCTCGCGTTGCGCGACCTCGATCGCGCCCGGCACCGTCAGCCCGTGCACCATCGACGCGAGCACCGCCAGGTACATCGCGTAGCTCGTGTTGAAGATCTTCCAGTTCGACGTCAGGCCCGGGTCGGCGAGCAGGTGGTGCGCGCTCGCGAGCTGCAGGAAGCAGATGTAGAGGAAGAACGCGGTGCGCGACACCTTCTCGGACATCGGCTTCGCGCCGAACACGACGCCGGCGATCGCGTACCAGACCGCGACGTGCGCCGAGACGTTGATCTGCTGCGAGCTGTGCCCGAAGCCCCACCAGACCGTGCGGTACATCAGCGAGTCGATGTGGTTGATCAGTCCGAGCGACCACAGGAACGTCGGGATCAGGATGATCGCGCCCGACGCGATCGTGAACACCGCGATGATCGCGGCCGTCACCGCGCCGAACGTGACGAGCGGGACCGAGCCGTTGTAGGTGCGCTCCGCGCGCCCGATCACGAGCGTGCCGAAGAACACGAAGCAGGCGATCAGCGCGCCCACCGCGAACAGGATGAGCCCGAGGTAGAACGCCGGGTGCGCGCCCATCGGCGCGTACGAGGTGAACATCACCGACGAGTCGCCCCGGAACACGGCGACGTTGTTGACGAGCGCGCCGATCACCATCAGCCAGAACGCGACCCAGGCCATCCTCGGCGTCGCGATCCGGCACTTGAGCAGCACGCTCGCGGCGAAGTAGAGGACCGCGATCTCGAAGAAGATGATCCAGAACACGAGCATGTCGAGCCCGTGCGCGGTCAGCACCAGGTAGAACCAGTCGGGCGGGAGCAGGTGGACGGCCGGCCAGCGCGTGAGCGTGACGAGCAGCGCGAGGATCCCGCCGACGAGCAGCGAGACGACCGCGGCGACCGCGTTCCACCGCATCAGCTTCTCGGCCGGCTCGTGGTAGACGAGCCCGGTGGACGGGCAGGTGCGGAACATCCGGTTGATGGCCATGCTCATCCCCTCACTTGGCCTTGACGACGTACAGGCGGCTCGCCATCGTGTGATGGTTGATGCCGCAGTACTCGTTGCAGATGATCGAGTAGGTGCCCGCGCGGGTCGGCGTCAGCGTGACGACGTGCTCGTACCCGGGGTGGACCTCGATGTTGATGTTCTCGGGCTGGAGCGAGAAGCCGTGCAGCCAGTCCATCGAGGCGAGGTGCAGCCGGTAGGTCTTGCCCTCCTCGAGCTCGATCATCGGCCACCACTGCCACAGCCGCGCGATCAGGTAGACGTCGCTGCCGGCCGGCGGCGCGACGACCGGGATCTTGAGGTCGGTCTCCTCGCGCACCTTGTACTTGTCGACCATCGCCTGCGCCTTCGCCTGGAACTGCTCGGGCGTCGTGCGGTACGCCTCGTTGCTGAGGTTCTGCTTACCGAAGACGTGCCAGTACGGCATCATGAAGAACATCACGAGGCACCACGCGAAGGCGATCGCGATCCAGGTGCCTTCGACGCGGTCCAGGGGCTGCTTCCACCAGGCGCGGTCGGTCGGGGACGAAAGGGCGCTCATGCGTCGTTCTCCTTGGGGCGCCCGGTCACTTGGCGATCGGGATGCCGACGATCTCCATCACGCCCCACACGATGTAGAGCACGGTGGGCATCGCGACGCCGATGAACAGCAGCAGGAACGGGTTGTCGAGGATCTGCTGCATCGCCGGGACCGGTTCGTCGTCGGCGTCGAGCGTGCGGTCGTTCGCGGGGGTCATGGCGATCTCCTGCTCCGTGGGGCCGCGGCCTGCGCGATCGCGACGGGCGCGACCGCGCGGCGGGCGGCGATGCGGCGGATTCTCGGCGCCGGCCGCGCGGCGGGGCATTGATGCCTATCAAGGATCGGGAAACGCCGGCTACGCCGCGCGGCGATCCGCGTCAAGGATGGCGGGCGGGCCGGCGGTAGAATGCCGCCATGTCGACCACGGCCGCCACGTTCACGCCGGCTCCCCTCGCGCGCGACGCGCGGGACGGGCGGTCGCGGCGCGCGATCGCCGCGTGGCTGCTCGCGTGCTGCGCGCTCGTGTTCGCGATGGTCGTCGTCGGCGGCGTGACGCGGCTCACGCACTCGGGCCTGTCGATCGTCGAGTGGCAGCCGATCGTGGGGACGCTGCCGCCGCTCGACGAGGCGCAGTGGCAGGCGACCTTCGACAAGTACAAGGAGACGCCCGAGTACAAGCTCGTCAACGAGGGGATGGCCCTCGACGAGTTCAAGGGCATCTTCTGGTGGGAGTACTTCCACCGGCTGCTAGGCCGGCTGATCGGCGTCGCGTTCCTCGTGCCGTTCCTCGTGTTCCTGGTGCGGCGCCGCATTCCCGAGGGCTACGGCTGGAAGCTCGCGGGGATCTTCGCGCTGGGGGGCCTCCAGGGCGCGATGGGCTGGTACATGGTGAAGAGCGGGCTCGTCGACGACCCGCGCGTCTCGCCTTTCCGCCTCACGGCGCACCTGGGCCTCGCGATCCTGATCTTCGCCGCGATGCAGTGGGTCGCGATGTCGCTGCTTTTCGCGCCGGGACCTGCGCGCGACGATCCGGCCGCGCGCCGCGCGCGTCGCTGGACGGCCGGCGTCGCGGTCCTGGTGTTCGCGATGATCCTGACCGGCGGCTTCGTCGCGGGCATCCGCGCCGGGTTCGCCTACAACACGTTCCCGCTGATGAACGGGAGCGTCGTGCCGCCCGAGATCCTGATGCTCGAGCCGTGGTGGACGAACTTCTTCTGGAACATGGCGACCGTGCAGTTCGACCACCGGCTCGGCGCGTGGCTGCTCGCGTTCACGGTGCCCGTGGCGTGGTGGGCGGTGCGGCGCGCCGACCTGTCGCGGCGCGCGACGCTGGGCGCGGCGCTGCTCCTCGCGATGCTCGCGGCGCAGGTGGCGCTCGGCATCGCGACGCTCGTCCACGTCGTCCCGCTGCCGCTCGCTGCGGCGCACCAGGCCGGCGCCGTGATCCTGTTCGCGCTCGCGCTCCACGCCGCGCACGCGACCCGGCGGCCCTGACGCCCCGTCATTGACAGGCATCAAGGCGGCGGGGCGCCCGCTGCCGGTTCAATGGCGCGACGATGCCGGCGAGCTCCGCATGAAGCCCCGTCACGAGGTCCTCGACGTCCGCGGGATGCAGCCGCCCGAGCCGCTCGATCGCGTGCTCGCGACGATCGGCGACTTTCGGCCCGGCGACACGCTGAAGCTCGTCATCGACTGCGAGCCGCGGCCGCTCTTCCGGATCCTCAAGGACAACGGCTACGGCTGGCGCGTCGAGCCCGGCGTCGAATCGGTCTTCGAGATCACGATCTGGGCGCGCGAGTGATCGCGCCCGCGACGAGCGCCGCCGCGATGGCCGTCGACTGCGCCCCGTGGATACGCGAGATCGCGCGCGGGCCGAAGGGGTCCCGGGATCTCGACCGAGCGTCCGCCCGCGACCTCCTCGCGGCGATCCTCGACGGCGAGGTGACCGACCTCGAGCTCGGCGCGATCCTGGTCGCGATGCGCGTCAAGGGGGAATCGCTCGACGAGACGCTGGGGTTCCTCGACGCCGCCGGGCCGCGCGTCGCCCGCCTCAAGGCGCCGGCCGACCGCTCGCGGCCGGTCGTGCTGCCGAGCTACAACGGCGCGCGCCGCGGCCCGAACCTGACGGCACTCCTCGCGCTCATGCTCGCGCGCTACGGCGTGCCGGCGCTCGTGCACGGCCTGGCCGGCACGGGCGCCGCGGACGACGACGAGCCCGAAGGCGACGAGTCGCCGGACGACGCCCGCTACGGGCGCGTGACGACCGCCGAGGTGCTCGACGCGCTCGGGCTCCGGCCCTCGCCGACGATCGCGGACGCGCAGGCGCGGCTCGGCCGCGGCGGGGTCGCCTACGTGCCGACCGCGGTGCTCGCGCCGCCGCTCGCGGACCTGCTCGCGAAGCGCTCCCGCCTGGGCGTGCGCTCGTTCGGCCACTCGCTGGTCAAGCTCCTCGATCCGTTCGACGGGGAGAGCGTCCGCGTCGTCAGCGTCTCGCACCCCGACTATCTCGAGCGGATGCGCGAGGTGCTCGCGGCGACCCGCGCCGACGCGCTCCTGATGCGCGGCACCGAAGGCGAGCCTTTCGCGAATCCGAAGCGCTGCCCGCCCCTCGAGCTCTATCGCGATGGCGGCCTCGCGCGCGTCGTCGAGGCGGAGGAGGGCACGGTCGGCGCGCCGCCCGCGTTGCCGGCGGCCAGCGACGCCGCGACGACGGCGGAGTGGATCGCGGGCGCGCTCGCCGGCACGCGCGCGATTCCGGCACCGCTGCTCGTGCAGCTCGGCCTGCTGTTGGAGGCGACGCGCGTCACGCCGGCCGCGCGGTAGCCCCACAGCCGAGACCGGGGTCGGATTCGAATCTGACCCCGATGTCGCCTCAATCCGCGGCGAACGCGTACGGGGCGGCCGCGGGCGCGCAGGCCGCGAGCGTGTCCGCGAGCGACACGACCTCGCCGACGACGATCATCGTCGGCGGCTCGAGGCCCTCGGCGGCGACGCGCGCCGCGAGCGTGGCGAGCGTCCCGCGCACGACACGCTCGGTGGGCAACGTGCCGTGCTGCACGACCGCGGCCGGCGTGCCGGGCGGGCGGCCGTGCGCGACGAGCTGCCGGCACAGCTCGGGCAGTCCGGCGAGGCCCATGTAGACGACGAGCGTCTGCCCGGGGCGCGCGAGCGCGGGCCAGTCGAGCGCCATCGTGCCGTCGCGCAGGTGGCCCGTGACGAAGGTCAGCGCGTGCGCGTGGTCGCGGTGCGTCAGCGGGATGCGCGCCGACGCGGCCACGCCGCAGGCCGCGGTCACGCCGGGCACGATCTCGAACGGCACGCCCGCCGCGGCGAGCGCCTGCGCTTCCTCGCCGCCGCGGCCGAACACGAACGGGTCGCCGCCCTTCAGCCGCACGACGCGCATGCCACGCCGCGCGAGCGAGACGAGCAGTTCGTTGATGTCGCGCTGCGGCAGCGCGTGGTTCGCGCGCTCCTTGCCCGCGTAGACGAGCTCCGCGCCGCGCCGCACGAGCGCCATCACGCCGGGCCCGACCAGGTGGTCGTAGACGCAGGCGTCGGCGAGCGCGAGGAGGCGCGCGGCCTTCAGCGTCAGCAGTTCCGGATCGCCGGGCCCCGCGCCCACGAGGTGGACGAAGCCGACGGAGCTCCCGCGCGTCGCGGGCTGCGGCGTCGCGTTGCCACCCACGGCGGCGAGCCGCCGACGCGTCGACGCGAGGGGACTCGCGCCTTCGCTGCGCGGCGCGCGTCCGGTCGGGATCCGTTCGAGCATGAAGTCTCCGGTCGATGCGTCGCGCCTCTCGACCTCCGGGCGCCGCTTCCGCATCGCGTGCAGCGATTCTCGGCGCGGGTCGGGCGCGAGCCCTTGACGCCCGTCAAGGGGCCGCGCGGCGCCCGCGAAATTGACGTGCGTCAAGGTTGCCTCCCTATCGCGCGCGGGCCGCGCCTCCCCGTGCGCCGGTCGCATTGCGGCTTGAGATGCATCAAATCGCCCCGCGCGACGCCCCCGGATGATGGGCGCCACCGAGGAGAACGTCGTGCGCATCGCCCCATCCGTCGCGCCGTCCGCCGCGAAGCTCGCGCTGATCGCGGGCCTCGTGCTCGCGCCCGCGCTGTCGGCCGCCGCGGACCCCGCGCCCGCCCGGCAGCGCGAGCTCGCTTCGCTCGTGCGCAACGACTGCGGCGCGTGCCACGGCATGCGGCTCTCCGGCGGCCTCGGTCCCGCGCTCACGCCCGAGGCGCTGAAGGACAAGCCCGCCGAGGGGCTCGTCGCGACGATCCTGGCCGGCCGCGCCGGCACCGCGATGCCGCCGTGGCGTCCGTTCCTGTCCGACGCCGACGCCGAGTGGGTGGTCTCGCGGCTGGTCGACGGAGGATTCGATGCGCCGCGCTGACCGGGTCGTGGCCGTCGTCGCGGCCGTCGCGCTCGCCGCGATCGCGACGGGGACGCGCGCGGCCGAGCTCCGCGGCACCGGCGATCTCGGCGTCGTGATCGAGCGCGCCGCCGGCCGCCTGCAGATCGTCGACACCACCGCGCACAGGTCGCTCGCGCGCGTCGACGGGCTGGGCGACCTCTCGCACGCGTCGGTCGTCTTCTCGCGCGACGCGCGCTACGCCTACGTGTTCGGACGCGACGGCGGCCTTTCGAAGGTCGACCTGCTCGAGGCGCGCGTCGTGCGCCGCGTCGTGCAGGCCGGCAATTCGATCGGCGGCGCGGTGAGCCAGGACGGGCGTGTGGTCGCCGCGCAGAACTACACGCCCGGCGGCGTGAAGCTCTTCGACGCCGCGACGCTCGAGCTCCTCGCCGACCTCCCGGCTTCGCCCGGCCCCGACGGCAAGCCCTCGAAGGTCGTCGGCCTCGCCGACGCGCCGGGCGGCCGCTTCGTCGCGAGCCTGTTCGACGCGGGCGAGATCTGGGTGATCGATGCGCGCAACCCGCGCGCGCCGAAAGTCGAGCGCTTCCGCGACGTCGGGCGCCAGCCCTACGACGGCCTCGTCACGCCGGACGGCCGCTGGTACCTCGCCGGGCTCTTCGGCGAGGACGGGCTCGCGCTCCTCGACCTGTGGCATCCCGAGCGCGGCGTGAAGCGCGTGCTGCCGGGCTACGGCCGCGGCGAGGAGCCGCTCCCCGTCTACAAGATGCCGCACCTGCGCGGCTGGGCGATCGCGGGCGGCTACGCGTGGCTCCCGGCGATCGGGCATCACGAGGTGCTCGTGGTCGACACGCGCGACTGGCGCGAGGTCGCGCGCGTGCCCGTCGCCGGCCAGCCGGTGTTCGTGATCGCGCGGCCCGACGCGCGCCAGGTCTGGGTCAACTTCGCGTTCCCGGACAACGGCCGCGTCCAGGTGATCGACGCCGAGACGCGCGCCGTGGCCGCGACGCTCTCGCCCGGGCGCGCGATCCTGCACATGGAGTTCACCCCTCGCGGCGAGGAGGCCTGGCTCTCCGCCCGCGACGACGACCGCGTGGTCGTCGTCGACACCGCGACGCTCGCGACCGTCGCGACGCTGCCGGTCGACGGGCCGTCGGGCATCTTCTTCACGTCGCGCGCCGCGCGCATGGGGTTCTGACGATGGACGCCGCGCTCCCCGTCGCACCGCTCTCCGATCTCGAGCGCCGCCTCGTCGACGGCTTCCAGCGCGACTTCCCGCTGGTCGCGCGGCCGTGGTCGACGATCGCGGCGCGCCTCGGCACGACCGAGAAGGACGTGATGGGCATCGTGTCGCGGCGCCTCGCCGACGGCGTGCTGTCCCGCGTCGGCGCGGTGTTCCGGCCCAACGTGATCGGCGCGTCGACGCTCGCGGCGATCGCCGTGCCGCGCGAGCGCCTCGAGGCGGTCGCGGCGATCGTCTCGTCGCATCCCGAGGTCAACCACAACTACGAGCGCGAGCACCCGGTCAACCTGTGGTTCGTCGCGACCGCGACGGACGTGCACGCGCTCGACGTCGCGATCGACGCGATCGAGCGCGAGACCGGGCTGCCGGTGCTGCGCCTGCCGCTGGTGCGCGACTTCTGGATCGACCTGGGCTTTCCGCTCGACGGCGCCGCGCCCCGGCCGGCGTCGGCGGGCGCGCCGCGCGCGGTCGAGCGCCTGCCGCTCGATTCCCGAGACCGCGATCTCGTCCGGGCGCTC
>JBGAHH010000058.1:0-25250 GCA_044226265.1 Casimicrobiaceae bacterium
GACGGCGGCGCGTTTCGCCGACCGGACCGGCGTCGAGCTCGCGTTCACGAATCGCGTGCCCGACTTCCGGCTCGCGCCGGCCCGCGAGGTCGAGGTCCACCACGTCGTGCAGGAAGCGCTCGCGAACATCGTCCGCCACGCGCGGGCCCGTCGCGCGTCGATGGCGCTCGACCGCGCGCCGGGGGGCTACGAGATCGTGATCGACGACGACGGCGTGGGGCCGGCGGGCGCCGTCGATCGCCCGGGCCACTTCGGCATCGAGATCATGCGCGAGCGCGCGTTGCGCCTCGGCGGCGAAGTGTCGATCGGGCCGGCCCCCGGAGGCGGGACGCGCGTCCGGCTGGTCTTCCCCGAAGGCGGCGCGACGCGCGCGGCGCCCGAGGGCGCCGACGGGGCTTCGCAGGCGAGCGCGCCTCCCGCGGGCGGGGCCGCGCGGCGTTCGCGCCGCGAAATCCCGGCTGCGGCGAGCATGAGCGAGGATCCGCGATGAGCGATCCGATCAGCGTCGTCCTGATCGACGACCACGGGCTGTGCCGCCGCGGCCTCAGCGAGCTGCTCGAGCAGCGCGCGGGCATCAAGGTCCACGGCACCGCGGGCGGCGCCGACGAGGCGGTGCGCCTGCTCGCGACGACGAAGCCCGACCTCGCGATCATGGACTTGAAGATGGCGCCGGTCGAGGGCTTCAGCCTGCTCACGCGGATCCGCGCCGAGGGCATCGACACGCCGGTCGTCGTGCTGACGATGAGCGATTCGCAGGACGATCTCGCGCGCGCGTTCCGCGCCGGCGTGCGCGGCTACCTGCTGAAGGACATGGACCCGGACGACGTGATCGACGCGATCCGCCGGGCTGCGCGCGGCGAGGTCGTCGTCGCGCCGACGATGGCGGTGAAGCTCGTCGACATGCTGCTGCCGGGCGAGACGAAGCGCTCGCCCGACAGCGGGCTCCGCCAGCTCACCGAGCGCGAGCGCGAGATCCTGGAGCACCTGTCGTCGGGCAAGAGCAACAAGGCGATCGCGCAGGCGCTGTCGATCAGCCACGACACCGTCAAGCTCCACGTGCGCCACATCCTCTCGAAGCTCGGCCTCACCTCGCGCGTCGAGGCCGCGGTGTTCGCGGTCGAGCATCGCGTCGCGTCCGAGCGGGCCGACGCGTCGAAGCAGGCGTTGGGCTAGCTGCGCCGCTCCCGCCGCCGCGCGAGCGGGTCGATGCGCGGTCGCGGGGCTTCGCCCCCCACGGCGCGCGCGGCTGCCCGCTCGAGGCCGACGATCGGCGCGCACCCCGGCTAGCGCTTCCCGCCGAACCAGTCGAGGCGATCCCGCAGCTTCACGACGCTGCCGACGATGATCAGCGTCGGCGCCTTCAGCCGCGCGCGCGCCGCGCGCTTCGCGAGCGTCGCGAGCGTGCCGGTCACGACGCGCTGCCCGCGCGAGGTCCCCTGCTGGACGACGGCCGCCGGCGTGTCGGCGGCGAGGCCGTGCTCGACCAGGCGCTCGCACAGGAACGGGAGCGCCGTCAGACCCATGTAGACGACGATCGTCTGGCGCGGCCGCGTGAGCGCCGTCCAGTCGAGGTCCATCGTGCCGTCCTTGAGGTGCCCGGTCACGAACAGGCACGCCTTCGCGTGGTCGCGATGCGTGAGCGGGATGCCCGCGTACGCGGCCACGCCGAGCGCGGCGGTGATGCCGGGAACCACTTCGAAGCTCACGCCGCGGGCCGAAAGCGTGTCGATCTCCTCGCCGCCGCGGCCGAACATGAAGGGGTCGCCTCCCTTGAGGCGCAGCACGCGCCGGCCTTCCTTCGCGAGCCGCACCATCAGCTCGTTGATCTCTTCCTGGCGCATCGCGTGGTTCGCGCGCTCCTTGCCCACGTAGATGCGCTCGGCTGCCGGGGGAAGCAGGGCGAGCACTTCGTCGGAGATCAGCTTGTCGTAAAGCGCGACGTCCGCGCGCTGCATCAGCTTGAGCGCGCGCAGCGTGAGCAGCTCCGGGTCGCCGGGCCCCGCGCCGACCAGGTAGACCTCGCCGCGCCGGCCGCGCCGCGGCGGCGTCGCGGCGCGCGTCGCGCGCGCGAAGTCGGCGGCCGACGGAGGGTCGCCGCGTGCCGCGACGCGAGGGCGCCGCTCAGCGGCCGCCATTCGAGCAGCCGCAGGCGCCGCCGCCGCAGCCGCCGCCGGCCGGCGGCGCGTCCACGTCGTTCGGATTCACGAAGATGAAGCGGAAGTCGCCGGGCTCGTACTCGACGTAGTCGATCGTCATCCCGTCGACCAGGTCCCGGTCCGTCTCGGCGACGACGAGCGCGACGCCTTCCGAGGGCACGACGACGTCCCCGTCGCGCGCCTCGTCGAAGCCCATCGCATAGTGGAGCGAGCCGCGCTCGTCGCGCCGCGCGGCGACGCGCAGGCCCAGTTCGTCCGCGTCGGCTTGCGTCGCCGCGATGCGGATCTGCTGCGCGGCGCTCGGGGTGACCGTGATCATGCTTTGCTCTCTCGGGGGATCAGTGCTCGCCTTTCGTGCGGAGCAGGCCGGCGAGCCGGTTGCCCTGCTTCTGCGGGCCGCCGCGCGGAAACATCTCGTGCAGGTGGTGGTTCGAGCCGCGCTCCGGGCCCCAGCGCGCCGTGAACGCCTTGATCATGACGCGGACCTGCGCCTGGACGCCGTGCTCGGCCTCGTACTCGCGCAGGAACTCGATCACCTCCCAATGCGCGGGCGTGAGCACGAGACCTTCGCGGCGCGCCAGCGCACGCGCGAACTCGGGGCTCCACTGCGAGCGGTCGACCAGGTAGCCTTCGCTGTCGACGGCGATGCGCTTGCCCCCGGCCTCGATGTGGTGTTCCGCGGGGGAATGGGCGACGGACGTCACGATCGGGTCTCCTCGACGTTGCTCGCGGCCGGTCTTCGCGGCCCCGGCCTCAGACGATCAGCGCCTCGCGCCCTCGAACGGGCGCGAAATAGACGACGTTGCCGTCGCGGCGCTGCCGGTAATCGCTCGCACGAATGAACTCGACGAACCGCGCGGCCCAGTTGGCGTCGCGCGTCGAGCGCAGGTGCGAGAACGACGCGAGCAGGTTTCCCGCGACGATGCCGTCGCGCTCCCCGTCGACGCCGTGGCCCCGCTTCACCGCGTAGGCGAACTTCACGTCGGGCGCGAGGTTCTCGAGCGATGCGTAGTGGAACTCGTGCGCGTGCACCTGGCGGCCGGGCGCCGGATTCGGCCAGGGGAACGCGGCGGTTTCCTCGAGCACCACGTAACCTCGCCCGACGGGGCGGTCGCGCATCACGACGTCGCCCGGGATCGCGCCGACCATGCGCGAGGTCTGGCCCCCGACGGTGATCGAGCGCGCGAGGTACATGAGGCCGCCGCATTCGGCGTAGACCGGCAGTCCCGCGTCGATCGCGCTGCGGATGCGCGCGCGCAGCGCCGAATTCGCCTCGAGCTCGCGCGCGTACAGCTCGGGAAAGCCGCCGCCGATGAACAGCGCATCGACCGACGGAAGGTGCGTGTCCCCGAGCGTGTCGAAGCGCACGAGCGTCGCGCCCGCGGCCCGCAGCGCGTCGAGGTCGTCCGGATAGTAGAAGCCGAACGCCCGGTCCTGCGCGACGCCGATCCGGACGTCCGGGTCCGCCCGCGGCGAGGCCGCGACGACCGCGGGCGCGGCGGGCGCCGGAAGGGGCGGCGCGACCTCGATCCGCGACAGCAGGAGGTCGACGTCGACCTGTCGCGCGATCGCCGCCCCGAGGTCCGCGACGCGACGCGGCACGTCGTCCGACTCGTTGCTGGGCATGAGCCCCAGGTGGCGCTCGACGATCGTGAGCGCCGGATCGTGGTGCACCGCGCCGAGCACCGCGACGTCGGTGTAGTGCTCGACCACCATGCGGAGCTTCGCCTCGTGGCGGCTGCCGCCGAGGTTGTTCAGGATGACGCCGACGATCGCGAGATCGCGGTCGAACGCCTGGTAGCCGAGGATGAGCGGCGCGATGCCGCGGGTCATGCCGCGCGCGTCGATCACGAGCACGACGGGCAGCCGAAGCGTCCTGGCGAGCGCGGCGTTGCTGTTGCTGCCGTCCAGCGAGAGGCCGTCGTAGAGCCCCTTGTTGCCTTCGACGAGCGCGACGCCGGCGCCCTCCGAGTGGCGGCGGAAATCGTCGAGGAGCTCGTCGTCGGACGAGAGCCAGGGGTCGAGATTGCGGCAGCGGCGCCCCGACGCGGCCGTGAGCCACATCGGATCGATGAAGTCGGGTCCCTTCTTGAACGTCTGGACGACCTCGCCGCGCGCGGTCAGCGCGGCGGCGAGGCCGACGCTCACCGTCGTCTTGCCCGACGACTTGTGCGCCGCCGAGACGAGGAAGCGGAGCGGGAGCGTCCGGGTCATCGGGCCGCGACCGGTGCCGTGGGCAGGTCGTCCTGAGGCAGGAAGCGCAGCGCGCGCACGCCGACGACGGTGATCAGGAAGGCGACGGCGACCCCGCCGGCGCCGAGCGCGACCTCGGGCAGGCTCGGCGCGTACGACGCGATCGCGCCGTCGCCGAACGTGCTCGACGTGGCGTAGCCGGGGAAGATGTCGAGCGGCCACGCCTGGCCGCCGACGATGAACACGTAGAGCAGCGCGAACGCGCCCGCGACGACGAGGAGCGACGCGGCGACGAGGTCGCGGCCGCCGCTTCCCGGACGCCAGATCAGCGCGAGCGGGACGAGGCTGCCCGCGACGACGTAGCCGATCCAGAAGAGCGCCGGGTAGACGCCGCCGTCGACGAGGATGAAGCGCTCGAACGCGACGTTCTTCGCGAAGTAGCCGTTCACGAGGTGGCAGGCCGCGACCAGGAACAGCACGGTCACGACGAACAGCGCGAGCAGGTTGCGCATCCTGCGCCGCACCTCGTCGGGCAGCGCAAGGCCGTTCCACGCGTACATCGCCGACTGCACGACCAGGAACCCCGCGAGGCCCCAGGCGAACGACATCGCGAGGAACAGCGGGATCAGGAGCGCGGTGCCGTACGCCGGGCGCGCCACCAGGAACGCGAAGATCGAGCCCGTGCCGGAGGTCAGCACGATGCGCCAGGCGAAGGCCGCGAAGCCCGCGGGCCTCGACCAGGCCGCCATGCCGCGATCCATCAGCGTCCACAGGTAGGCCGCGACGATCGCGGCCATGCCCGAATAGAGGAACACGTTCCACGCGAACACCGACCGGAAGTTGTAGTGCGTCGCCGCGACGACCACGCGCTCCGGGCGGCCGAGGTCGAGCATCAGCACGAACAGGCCGCCGGCGAGCAGCGCGAGGCACAGCAGGCCCGACAGAGGCGCGCGCGCCTTGTAGACCGCGTGCCCGAACACCGAGCCGATCGACGCGACGTTGAGCACGCCGGAGGCCGCGACGATCATGAAGATCGCGAACACGTGCGGCATGCCCCACACGACCTGGTTGTTCATGCCGGTGATCGCGTGGCCGGCGGTCTCCATCGCGTGCGCGGCGAGGACGCCGGCCAGCGCGACGGCGCCGCCCAGCGCGGCCAGCGCCCAGAACAGGCGCGTCTCGACGAGGGTGAACGAATCGCGGCTCATCGCGTCACAGGCCGACGTATCGAACGCCCGGGTCGAGCTTGAGGTCCGCGCGAACGGCGGACGTCGCGTACGACGCCACGCGCTTCGCGATCTCGCTCGTCGGGTCGTTGAGGTCGCCGAACAGGAGCGCCCGGTGGCCGGTGGCCTCGCAGGCCTCGACGCAGGCGGGAATGCGGCCCCGGTCGATCCGGTGGACGCACAGCGTGCACGACTCGACGCAGCCCTTGCCGCGCGGGACCTCGGGGCGCTGGCCGGTGACCGGCTCGTGCACGAACGAGCGCGCCTTGTACGGGCACGCCATCATGCAGTAGCGGCAGCCGATGCAGGTGTGCCGGTCGACGAGCACGATGCCGTCGGCGCGCTTGAACGACGCGCCGGTCGGGCACACGTCGACGCACGGCGGGTCGGCGCAGTGCTGGCACATCATCGGCACCGACCGGACCTGCCCCCGCATGTCCTTGAGCTCGACCTTCCGGATCCACTGCGCCGACGTCGGCGTCTTCTCGGTCGGGAGGCCGTTCTCCTCGCCGCAGGCGACGACGCAGGCGTCGCAGTCGGACGCGCACTTGTTGAGGTCGACGAGCATGCCCCAGCGCACCTTCGACGACGCGGGCTCCGACGGCGGGCGTCCGTGCGCGAGGTCGAAAAGCGTCACGCCGGGCGCGAGCGTGACGCCGGCCATCGCGGCGCCCCACGCGAGGATCTGGCGGCGTCCGCGGTCGACGCTCATGGCCTGGCGGAGGCGGCGCTCGCCGTCGCGGCCGGACGGTCGGCGTGGCACTCGAAGCAGTCGAGCTTCACCGCCGCGTAGCGGTGGCAGCCCTCGCAGAACGCGTCCGGGCCGCCCGTGACGCGGCCGGTCGTCTTGCTCGCGTGGCACGCGACGCAGTTCGCGAGGCTGTGCTTCTCGGTCCGGATGCCCTCGTGCACGGTGAGGTCGCGTTGGTGGACGAGGAGCCGCATGTGGTTGCGGCGCATGAACTCGGTCTCCTCGACGCACTTGCCCTCGGCGGGCGGCGTCACGGCGGGCAGCGGCACGCGCGTCGCCGGCGCATCCGCGGCGAGCGCGCTGCCCGCGAGCGCGACGACGAGCAGCGCCTTCGCGGCTCCGCGTCGCGCCCTCCCGGCGAGTGCGCCCACGCGCGTCATGCCGTCACTCGCCCAGTCCCATCTGGATGTAGCCGGTCGGGCAGACGTCCTTGCAGATGTGGCAGCCGATGCACTTGTCGTAGTCGGTGTACACGTACCGGCCCATCGTGGCCTCCTTCTTCGGCACGCGCGCGACCGCGGTCTGTGGGCAGTAGACGACGCAGTTGTCGCACTCGAAGCACTGGCCGCAGCTCATGCAGCGCTTGGCCTCGGCGACGGCCTCGGCCTCCGAGAGCGCGGCCAGGCGCTCCTCGAAGTTGCCGAGCGCGCTCTCCCGCGTGAGCGTGGTGATCGCGCGCTTGTTGCGCGGCGTGTAGGTGAAGTGGCCGAGGAACAGCTCCTCGTGCGGGATCACGTAGCGGTCCGAGCGGTCGTCGTAGTTGTGGATCCCCACCGGCGTGCTGTCGGTGCCGCGGATCGGCTCGTGCACCTCGCCGATCGCGAGGCCGCGCTCGACCATCTTGCGCTTCAGGTCGAACGCGTGCACGTCGACCTTCGGGCGCCTCTCCTGGTCCTCGCCGCGCAGGAACCGGTCGATGCCTTCGGCGGCGATCGCGCCGTGCCCGATCGCGGTCGTGAGGAGGTGCGGGCGCAGCACGTCGCCGCCCGCGAACGTGCCGGGCTTGCCCGCCACCTGGTAGTTGCGGTCGGCGGCGACGTTGCCCCGGCCGCTGTCGAACTCCTCGAGGCCCGAGAAGTCGACCGCCTGCCCGATCGCCGACACGATCAGGTCGCCCGGGATGTCCTCCTCGGTGCCCTCGATCAGCTTGACCTCGAGCTTGCCGCTGGCCATCTTCGCCTCGCAGCGCGCGACCCGGAGCGCGATGGCGCGGCCCGACGCGTCCTTGACGACCGCGACCGGCGCGAGGCCGCCCCGGATCGCGATGCCCTCGGCGAGCGCCTGCTCGATCTCGTGCTTGTTCGCCTGCATCCTGTCGATGCCGAACACGCTGGTCAGCACGACCTCGGCGCCCTGCTTGACCGACACCTCGGCGACGTCGTGCGCGAGATGGCCGGCGATCTGCAGCTCGGGGAAGTCGGTCGGCTTCGCGTTCCCGATGTGCCCGAGCCGGCGCGCCACCGTCGCGACGTCGATCGACGTGTCGCCGCCGCCGATCACGACGACGCGCTTGCCGACGTGGCGCAGGCGCCCGTCGTTGAACGCCTTGAGGAACGCCGTCGCGGTGACGACGTTCGGCGCGTCGCCGCCGGGAGCGGGCAGCGGCCGGCCCGACTGGGCGCCCATGCCGAGGAACACCGCGTCGAACTCCTCGCGGATCGCCTGCATCGTGACGTCGGTGCCGACGCGGCACTTGAGCCGCGCCTCGACGCCGAGGTCGAGGATGCGCTGGATCTCGGCGTCGAGCACCTCGCGCGGCGTCCGGAAGCCCGGGATCCCGTAGCGCATCATCCCGCCCAGCATCTCGTGCTCGTCGAAGATCGTCACCGCGTGGCCGCGCTTGCGCAGCTGGTACGCGCAGGACATGCCGGCCGGCCCGCCGCCGATCACCGCGACCTTCTTGCCGGTCGGCGCGGCGGGCGGCGTGTACGCGAGCCTGTTCGCGCTCGCCCAGTCGCCGAGGAAGTGCTCGACCGAGTTGATGCCGACGTGGTCCTCGACCTCGTTGCGGTTGCAGCCGGTCTCGCAGGGGGCGGGGCACACTCGGCCCATCACCGACGGGAACGGGTTCGCCTCGGTCAGCCGCCGCCACGCGTACTCCTGCCACGGCATCGTCGGCTTGCCGTCCGGACCGACCGGGGGCTTCTCGATGCCGCGCACGATGTTGAGGTAGCCGCGGATGTCCTCGCCCGCCGGGCAGCTGCCCTGGCAGGGCGGCGTCGACTGGATGTAGGTCGGGCACTTGTGCGTCCAGCTCGCCTGGAAGATCTGCTCGCGCCAGCTCTTCCACGTCGCGTCGCCGTCGCGGTAGCGGCGGAACGTGAGCTTGTGCTCCTGCGGGCCGGGGGTCGTGGACATCGCCTGTTCTCCGTCGGGTGTTTCCGGGGCGCGCCGCCGTCAGCGCGGCTCGCCCAGCCTGATCGCGGTGCTGACGAGCTGGTGGACGCCGCCGACCATGCCCATCTTGAATCCGTAGTACGGGAGGACCTTCGTGAACTGCGCCTTGCAGATCGCGCAGATCGTCGCCATGAAGTTCACGCCCTGGCCGTCGGCGACCTGCTTCAGCGCCTCCATGCGGGGCAGCGCGCCCTTGACGCGCAGGTCGAGGAGCTCGTCGGTCAGAAGGCCGCCGCCGCCGCCGCAGCAGAACGTCGCGTCGTGCGTCGTGCCCGGCGCCATCTCGACGTAGCGATTGGCGACGGCGCGGATGATCGCGCGCGGGATCTCGAACTGGCCGCCGGGCATGTCGCCCATGCGCGAGGCGCGCGCCACGTTGCACGAGTCGTGGAACGTGACGACGCGGTGGTCGTTCGCCTCGCGGTCGAGCTTGAGCGCGCCGCGCGAGATCAGGTCGTGCGTGAGCTCGCAGACGTGCATCGGCTGCTTGTAGCGCGGGTCGAGCTGGCGCTGCAGCGTGCGCGCGAAGTCGTCCTGCCCGCCCGCGCCGATGCCGGCGAGCGTGTTCCACATGCTGTACGCGACGCGCCACGCGTGGCCGCACTCGCCGACGACGATTCGCTTGACCCCGAGCTCGAGCGCCGCCTCGCGGATGCGCAGCGCGATCGCCTGAAGCTGGCCGTAGCTCCCGATGAAAAGCCCGAAGTTGCCGGCCTCGGAGGCGTGCGACGACAGCGTCCACGAGATCCCGGCGGCGTGGAACACCTTGGCGTAGCCGATCAGGCTGTCGACGTGGGGCTCGGCGAAGAAGTCGGCCGACGGCGTCACGAGCAGCACCTCGGCGCCCTTCACGTCGAGCGGGAAGCGCACGTCGACGCCGGTGTCCTCCTTCACGTCCTCCTCGAGGCCCGCGAGCGTGTCGGCGAGCGCGGGACCCGGCAGGCCGAGGTTGTTCCCGATCCGGTGGACCTTGCCGATGATCTCGTTCGTGTACTTCTGGCCGAGCCCGGCCGCGTCCATGATCTCCTTGCCGGCCATCGTGATCTCGGCGGTGTCGATGCCGTAGGGGCAGAACACCGAGCAGCGGCGGCATTCGGAGCACTGGTTGTAGTACGCGTACCACTGGTCGAGCACGTCCTTCGTGAGGTCGCGCGCGCCGACCAGCTTCGGGAACAGCTTGCCGGCGAGCGTGAAGTGCCGGCGGTAGACGCTGCGCATCAGGTCCTGGCGGGCGACCGGCATGTTGAGCGGGTCGCCGGTGCCGAGGAAGTAGTGGCACTTGTCGGTGCAGGCGCCGCAGTGGACGCACGCGTCGAGGTAGACCCTGAGCGACCGGTAGCGGCCGAGGAGGTCCTCCATCTTGGCCAGCGCGCGGTCCTTCCAGCCGTCGTCGAGCTCCGCCGGGAAGCCGATCGCCTCCTGCATCTTCGGCGTCGCGACGTAGGGCTTCGACGCCGACATCGCGCCCGGCGCGAGCGCCGGCGGCTCGGGGATCGGGCGCAGCGGCGGCGCCTTGACCTCGCCGGCCATCTCAGCCCTTCCCGTCGAGCCGCGCCGCCCAGGGCGCCAGGTGGCGGCGCTCGCGCGGGTCGTCGACCTGGTTGCGCGTCGGCGAGAAGAAGACGCCCGGCGCGTGCAGGAGCTTCGAGAACGGGAAGACGAGCATCAGCGCGGCGACGAGCGCGAGGTGCAGCGCGATCAGGAAGCCCGCCGGCATCGGCTGCCAGTCGAGCCAGAGGAGGCCGAGGACGAACGCCTTCACCCGGACGACGTCGGTGTGCGCGACGAACGTCATCGCGAGCCCCGAGACGGCGATCGCCAGCAGCAGCGCGAGCATCAGGTGGTCGGACGGCGTCGAGATGTAGCGCACGCGCGGCACGAGGAAGCGGCGCGCCCACAGGCCTGCGAGCCCGGCGGCCATCGCCACGCCGCCCCAGACGCCGAACGGCTGGACGAACGCGAGCCAGCCGGGGACCGGCTCGACGAAGTAGCGCAGGTGGCGGAGCAGCACGAGCGCGAGCCCGGCGTGGAACAGCCAGCCGAACGCCCAGGTCCACAGGTTGCTGCGGAACAGGCTTTCGAACAGCACCACCTCGCGAAGCAGGCGCAGCGCGACCCCGCCGCGCGTCACCGGCGCGGGCGTCGTCGGGATCTTGAGCGGCGCCGGCGTGCGCGCGTAGGTCCAGACGCGCAGGCCCACGCCCGCGACCAGCACCGCCGCGGCGGCATACAGCAGCACGGCGTAGGCGGCGGTCATGCGCGGCGTTTCGGGCGCGCGCCGTCGCGCGTCAGACGCAGCCGGTCGGCTTGGGCAGGCCGGCGATCTTGCAGGCCTGCTTCGCCGGCCCGTACGGGAACAGCTCGTACAGGTACTGGCTGTTGCCCTTCTCCGGCCCGAGCTGCTTGCCGATCGCCTTGGTCAGCACGCGAACGGCCGGCGCGATCTGGTACTCGTCGTAGTACTTGCGCAGGAAGTTGACGACCTCCCAGTGGTTCTGCGACATCTCGACGTTCTCGGCCTTCGCGATGTGGTTCGCGACGTCCTCGGTCCAGTCGGCGAGATTGACGAGGTAGCCTTCCTCGTCGGTCTCGTAGCTCTTGCCGTTCACTTCGATCATGGGCATCTCGTTCTCCTCGGGCGAGCGCGGCTTCCGGCGCTCATGCGGATGGGTCAGAGCCAGGACTGGCAGTTCCGATGCTCGGCGACGAGGTCGACGAAGCCGCCGTAGTCGACGGTCGCGACGCCTTCGATCAGCCGGTCGGCGATCGCGCGCGCCTCGGCGTCGGGCATCAAAACGTAGATCTTGTGGCGCGCGGCCGCCTCGGCCAGGCGCGCGGCCGCCGCTCCGCCGCGCGCGGCGGCGTAGACGGCGTCCTCGATCAGCAGGATCGCGCCTGGCTGCGCGATCCTCAGGCACGCGTCGAGCGCCGGGCGCTCGAGCGGGGACTTGTTGACGATGTGCAGCATCGGCGAATTCGCTCAGAAGGACAGCACGACGTCCTGCTCGTCCATCAGGCTCCCGAGCTCGCCCGACGAGAGCACCGTGACGTCGACGATCAGGTCGTCCTCGGCGAGGCCGCGGGCTTCGAGCGACTCGCGCTCGACGTAGAGCTTCTCGACGTCGTAGCCCTCCAGCGCCCGGTAGGTGGGCGAGAAGTTCTTGGCCTCGATGCCCTTGGTCTGCTGCCCCTTCTTGAGCTGCCAGACGCCGTCGCCGACGAACGCGAGCGACACGTCCTGGTCGAACGCCGCCGAGATCAGCACGACCTCGAGCGACTCGAGCGCGTAGATCGTGCCGTAGGGCGCGCTGCGATTCACGAACATGAACTTCTTCGCGATCCCCTCCGGCATGGCTAGTCTCCGAAGACCACCAGCCGATCGGACTGGATGCCCGACTCGACGAGCTGGCCGAGCCCCGAGATCCGGAAGCCGGGCGCGAGGTTCTCGTCCTTGATGCCCCGTCGCAGAGCCGCCGCGACGCAGACGACGAGGTCGACGCCGTGGTCGGCGGCGAGCTTCGACCAGCGCGCGACGACGTTGCGGTCGTCCTGCGGCGGCTCGGTCAGGCGCGACGAATTGTTGACGCCGTCGTGGTAGAAGAACACGCGCTGGATCTCGTGGCCCTTCGCGATCGCGGCCCGGCAGAACAGGTAGGCGGAGTCGCTCGCCTGGTGCTGGTACGGGCCTTCGTTGACGAGGATGCCGAACTTCATGCGCGAGGCCCGGCGCTCAGAAGCGGATGTGCGTGGACGCGTTGAGGTTCACGCGCGCGCCCCGCCAGTCGTCGATCAGGTACTTGGTGAACGGCAGCTCGGTCCGCTCGAAGAAGCGCGGCCAGCCGATCCGGTCGATCCAGTCCGACAGCCGCTCCCAAGGCCGCGCGTCCTCCTTGTAGACGTGCAGGATGCGCTTGACGACCTCGGCGACCTCGGGCCAGCGCGGCGGGTTGTTGGGCAGCCCCGCGGCGACCATCTTCATGAACGTCGGCTTGGCGCGGGCGTTGCTGTTCTTGCCGCCGACCCAGATCGCGAGCTTGCTGTGCTCGGGGTCGTTGATCTGCATCGGCGGGCACGGCGGATAGCACGCGCCGCAGCAGATGCACTTCTTCTCGTCGACCTCGAGCGAGGGCTTGCCGTTGACGAGGGCCGGGCGGATCGCCGCGACCGGGCAGCGGGCCACGACGGCGGGGCGCTCGCAGACGTTGGCGACGAGGTCGTGGTTGATCTTGGGCGGTTTCGTGTGCTGGACGATGATCGCGATGTCCGCCTGCCCGCCGCAGTTGATCTCGCAACAGGACGTCGACAGGTGGACGCGGTTCGGCATCTCCTCGCGCCGGAACTCGACGATCAGCTCGTCCATCAGCGCCTTGACGACGCCGGACGCGTCGGTGCCGGGGATGTCGCAGTGCAGCCATCCCTGCGTGTGCGCGATCATCGACACCGAGTTGCCGGTGCCGCCGACCGGGAAGCCGCTGCGCTCGAGCTCGGCGACGAGCGGCGCCACCTTGGCCTCGGACGACACCATGAACTCGATGTTCGACCGGATCGTGAACCGGACGTGCCCCTCGGCGAACCGGTCGGCGATGTCGCAGAGCTTGCGGATCGTGTAGACGTCCATCTGCCGCTGCGTCCCGGCGCGCACGGTCCACACCTCGTCGCCCGAGTGCGCGACGTGGTGCAGCACGCCGGGGCGCGGGCGGTCGTGGTACTTCCAGTCGCCGTAGTTCTTCTTCAGCAGCGGATGGAGGAACTGCTGGTTGTCGGGGACGCCGCTCTCGATCGCCCGTCGCATCTGCGCTTGTGCCATGGAGCTCTCCTCAGGCGACCTTCTTCGACGCCTTCATCTTCGCGACCTCCTCGTCCCAGCCGTCCATGCGGACGTAGGGATTGGTGCGCGGCGCGCTCACCATGTTCGGGTCGATCGGGATCTCGAGCGCCTCGAGGAAGTTCACGATGCCGATGCGCTCGATCATCTCGCCGGTGCGCTCGTGCTCCAGCGCGTTCTCGGCGAAGAAGTCGATGACCTTCTGCCCGAGCTCGACCAGCTTCGCGCGATCCTCCTCGGTCTCGAGCTTCATGAACGGCACGACGACCGTGCCCATCAGGTCGCCGATCTTCAGCGTGCGCTTGCCGCCGACCAGGATCGTGGCGCCCTTGTCCTTGCCGGGCGCGAGCGCGCCGGTCATCACGTTGATGCAGTGCATGCAGCGCACGCAGTCGCGGTTCTCGATCTCGAGGCCGTGCGTGTCGGAGACGGCGACCGTCGACACCGACCCGCCGGGCTTCAGGTCCCGGATCTCCTTGAGCCGGATCGCCTTCGTCGGGCAGCGCGCGACGACGTCGTTCACGAGCTCGTTCGTCCCGTGCTTCGCGAACCACTTGCGCGCGAGCGGCTCGTCGGTGCGGATGTTGTCCCGCCAGGTGCCGATGACCGCCATGTCGGCGCGCTGGATCGAGTTCATGCAGTCGTTCGGGCACCCGCTGAACTTGAACTTGAACTTGTAGGGCAGCGACGGGCGGTGGATGTCGTCGAGGAACGTGTTGATCACGGCGCGGTGCGCGCGGGCCTCGTCGTAGCAGGACTGCTCGCAGCGCGCGGCGCCGACGCACGACATCGAGGTGCGCACGGCGGGGCCGGCGCCGCCCAGGTCGAAGCCGAGCTCGTTGATCGCGTCGAAGGCCGGCTGCACGTTCTCGCTGGTCACGCCCTGGAACATGATGTCGCCGGACTGGCCGTGGAACGCGATCAGCCCCGAGCCGTGCTTCTCCCAGATGTCGGCCATCTTGCGCAGGACGTCGGTGTTGTAGTGCATGCCTGCGGGCGGCATCACGCGCAGCGTGTGGAACTCGGCCGCGTCGGGGAACAGCGGCTTGCCGGCCGCGTCCTTGGCCTCGGTGAAGCGCGGGATCACGCCTCCGCCGTAGCCGAACACGCCGACGGTGCCCCCCTTCCAGTAGCCCTTGCGCGTGACGTAGGAGTGCTCGAGCTGGCCGAGCAGGTCGACCATGTAGTCCTTGTCCTTCGCCAGGCGCTTCAGTCCCGTGACGAAGCTCGGCCAGGGACCGCTTTCCAGCGCGTCCAGATTCGGGGTCTTGCCCATCGGCTTCGCCATGTCCTCGTCTCCTCGCTTGAACCGCCGCGTCCGCCCGCGCACGGGCGCCGGGACCTTCGGGATGCTACGGGCGCCACGGGCGCGCCGCCATTCCTCGGGCCGGGTATCCTCAATAAGCCCAAAGGCGGGGTGTGGAAACTACCCGGATGGGTAGGGGGACATACCTCGCCGTGGATATGGACGGCGGTGCGCCCGCGAACGCTCAATACGGGCGTTCGTCGCGGCAGGCACGCGCCCGGGGCACGGGCCGTCCGGACGGCGCGCCCGGCCGGCCGCCACGCGTCGCCGTCCGCGAGCCGAGGTCCGCATGCCAAAGATCACCAGCGTCGACCGCTTCAGCGTGCCGCTGGGCGGCCAGGAGATCGAGCTGCAAGAGGTCGTGCACGACGCCGGAGGGATGCCGTTCATGCGGATCCGGGTGCGGGAGCGGGCGCGGTTCACGATCTTCGACGTCGACCCGGTGACTGCCCGGCGCTGGGCCGAGTCGATGCTCCGCTGGGCCGATCGCCAGCGCGACGCGAAGCCCGGCGACAACGGCTGACGGACGGCCGTCGCGCGGCGGGAGCGATGCAGGGTGAGGGACGACGATGCAGCAGGAAGGGACGCCAACGGTGGACGTCGTGTTCGGCCTCGAGGGCACGAGCCTGCCGTCCGACCACGCCGAGGCGCTGGCCCGGGCCGTCGCGGCTTGGCTTCCCTGGCTCGCCGACGAGCCTGCGGCGGGCATCCATCCGCTGCGCACCGCGCCGACGACGGGAGGGATGGTGCTCCTCGCGCGGCGCGCGAGGCTGGTGCTGCGCGTGCCCGAGGCTCGCGCGGAAGCCTCGCTCGCGCTCGCCGGCCGGCGGCTCGACGTCGGCGAGGGCCTGGCGACGTCCGGGGGCGAGATCCGCGAGCTGACGCCGAGCCCCACCGTCTACTCTGGGCGCGTCGTGAGCTCCGCCGCCGACGAGACGGCGTTTCGCGACGAGATCGCCGGGTGGCTGGACGCGGCCGCGATTCGCGGCGAGTTCATCTCCGGCCGGCCGAGGCCCTATGCGGCCGGGGGCACGGCGGCGAGCGCGCGGGGGCTCGCGCTGCACGGGCTCTCGCCGGCGGCGTCGATCAGGGTGCAGGGCGAGGGATACGGTCCGCACCGCAGGCTTGGGTGCGGCCTCTTCGTCCCGCACAAGGCGATCGCGGTTCCCGCGGATTGACGGGATCGTTCCCCGGATCGGGTCCGATCGAGGAGGCGCCATGGGCTACACGGTGAACGGACAGGAGCTCGCCTGCGACGACCAGGGCTACCTGGTCGAGGCGGACACGCGCGACGAGGTGGCGCGGGCGATCGCGGAGGCCGAAGGCATCGATCTGACCGATGCGCACTGGGAAGTGATCCGCTACCTGCGCGACGAGCACGCGGCGAACGGGCACACGCCGAACTTCCGCAACATGGTCAAGGGCTTCCAGGCGATCCGTCCGGAAGCCGACAGCCAATACCTATACGACCTGTTCCCGATGGGGCCGGCGAAGCAGGCGGCGAAGATCGCCGGCCTTACCCAGCCCTACGGCAAGGGCGGATACTGAGCGAACTCGCCGGACCAGCGCCGGGGGCGACGATGAACGCGACGAACCCATCCCATCCGAAGCCGTCGATGGTGCTCGACATGCGAGGCACGAGCTGCCCCGCGCCCCTGCTGGGCGCGAAGCGGCTGATCGACGCGATGAAGCCGGGCGAACTGCTGCTGCTGCTGTCCGACTGCCCGGGCACGCAGGACGATCTCTTCGCGTGGTCGAGGCACACCGACAACCACGTCGTGCGGACCGAGCGGCTGCCCGACCGCGGGCACGGCTACACCATCCAGCGCGGACGCAGCGGCGTGCCCGACGCGAGCGCGGTGCTCGACCTGCGCGGCGCGGTGTGCCCGGGCCCGATCGTCGAGGCGAAGAAGCTCCTGAACGGCATGCGGTCGGGCGAGGTGCTGAAGCTCGTCAGCAACTGCCCGGGCATCGCCGCCGACGTCGGCGCGTGGGTGGGCGTCACCGGCTTCAAGCTCGTGCGCACCGAGGAGATCGGGGCGGGCGAGTACGAGTTCTACATCGGGAAGCCGTGACGGCGGGCCGGCCTCTCGTTTCGACGATGACCGCGAAGCCCGCGCCGATCGGCCGCGACACGAAAGCCTGAGACTCGACCGTCATGCGCATCAAGAGCCAGTGGTTCCGCGACGACGCGCCGAAGAGCGCGACCGAGATCGCGAGCGCGGCGGCGTTCATCGTCTGGCGCGTCGGGAAGAACGCGCTCGAGAACATGCGCAAGGCCGGCTACGAGCTGCCGCCGGGCGACGCCTACTTCGCGTTCCTCGCCGAGTTCCTCGCGTTCCTCGTGGCCGCGGCCGACAGGATCGCCTACCTCAAGCGCGACGCGCCGTGGCGCGTCGAGTTCACGACCGCGAACGCGAACCGCGTCGGCGAGACGCTCGCCGGCAACATGGCGGACCTGCTCGGCGCCGATGCAGCCGAGGCCAAGCGCCGATTCGTCGCGCTCGTCAACGAGCGTGCCGCCGACTATGCCGGCCACGGCTGGTCGGAAGCGGGTCCCGAGTACGGATTCGTCCGCGGCTTCGGACACGTCGTCGCCGACACGCTGCCCAAGGCCGGCGACCGGAGCTGGGCGATCTCGCAGGTGATCGAGGTCGAGGCCCCCGAGGCGGTGGAAACGCTGCAGAAGGCGATGGCGGGGCTGCTCGGCGAAACGCCGCGCAGGGCGCGGCGCGCCGCCGGCGCGATGGGGGAATGAGTTGAGCGCGCTGGCGCCCTCCCGCGTGCCCGCGGCGTCGCCGTTCCGGCTCGACGACGACCGGGCCTGGCGCGACTGGCGAGCGCGCAAGCTCGCCGGGCTGCCGTCCCGCGTCGACGACCTCGTGGTCGAGGTGGGGGACCCGCGCGCGCTCACGCGCGCCGAGCGCGCGGCGATCGCGTCGCGCTGCCGCGCGACGAACATGGCGGTCTACGCGAGCTCCCGGCGGGAAGCCGACAAGGCGCTGCCGCGCTCGCTCGCGGCGCAGTTCGGCCTCGCGCGGCTCGACCGCAACTGGCTCGCCGACGACGACGGCATCAGCAGCGTGGCGGTCGCGCCGGGCGGCGGCGCGCGCGGCGACTACGTCCCGTACACGAACCGCGCGATCCGCTGGCACACCGACGGCTACTACAACCCGCCCGAGCGCACGATCCGCGCGATGGTGCTCCACTGCGTCGCGAAGGCCGCGGCGGGCGGCGAGAACGCCCTGATGGACCCGGAGGTCGCCTACCTCCGGTTGCGCGACGAGGACCCGGCGCTCGTGCGCGCGCTGATGCGGCCCGACGCGATGACGATCCCGGAGCGCACCGACGAGGACGGCGTCGCCCGGCCCGCGCAGTCCGGCCCGGTGTTCTCGGTCGATGCGTCGACCGGCGCGCTGCACATGCGCTACACGGCGCGGACGCGCAGCATCGAGTGGCACGCCGACGCCGACGTGCGCGCGGCCGTCGCCGCCCTCGAGCGCCTGCTCGCGACGCCTTCGCCGTGGATCCACCGGATCACGCTGGAGCCCGGCATGGGCATCCTCTGCAACAACGTCCTGCACGACCGCTCGGCGTTCACCGACGACCCCGCGCGGCCGCGGCTCGTCTTCCGTGCGCGCTTCCACGACCGCATCGACGCGTCGGGGTGACGCGCGTGCGTCGACTTTCGAGGAGACGCGATGACGCCTTGGGTGACGCTGTCGCGGGCCGCGCGGCTGATCGGCGTGCCGCGCGGCGTGCTCCAGCGCGACGTGGCCGACGGCCGGCTCGAGACGAACGACGGGCTCGTGTCGCTCGAGGGGCTCGCGAAGCTCTACCCGGCATGGCGGCCGGACGACTCGGGCGCCTTCGAGCGCACGGCCAGGCTCCGCGAGGAGGCGTTCGGACGGCGGGTCCAGGAGCGCGTGCTCCCGCCGCAGGAGGTGCTCGCTCAGCGCCTCTTCGCGCAGAGCCGGGAGCTCGCGGAGGCGAAGTCGCACCTCGCCCGCTACCACGAGCTCGTCGTGGCGCTGCGCGATCGCATCGAGGATCTCGCCGGTGATTCGCCGTCGGCCGCGCTCGACGACCTGCACGCGACGCTCGACGACGGCCTCGCGCGCGTGCTCGCCACCGAGCCCGTCGACGCGCTGACCGTCATGGACGACGTGCTGAAGATCGTCTCGGCGCAGGTCACGGTCCGGCCCAGCGGCCACGTGTTCTTCGTCGAAGGGCGCGACTCGCTGCTGCAGGCCGGCCTCAAGGCGGGGCTCAGGCTCCCCTACGGCTGCGGCAACGGCACCTGCGGGCTGTGCAAGGCGCGCGTGGTCTCGGGCGACGTCACGAAGATCATGCCGTTCGACTACTCGCTCTCGGAGGCCGAGCGGCTGCAGGGGCACACGCTGCTGTGCGCGCACTCGGCCGCGTCGAGCGAGATCGTGATCGAGACGCTCGAGGCGCACGGGCCCGAGGAGATTCCCGAGCAGGAGGTCGAGGTGCGGGTGCGGTCGGTCGCGCCGCTCGCGCCCGACACGCTGCTCGTGCACCTGCAGACGCCGCGGGGCAGCCGCCTGCGCTTCCTCGCGGGGCAGAGCGCGACGCTCTACGGCGGCGCGGGCGGCGTCGACGCGAGCGCGACGTGGCCGATCGCGAGCTGCCCCTGCGACGACCGCAACCTGCACTTCCACGTCGCGCGCGATCCGGGCGACGTGCTCGCGACGATGTTCTTCGACGCGGCGCTCAAGCCCGGCGACACGCTCAGGCTCTGGGGCCCCACCGGCGCGTTCGTGCTCGCCGAGGGCGGGCGCCCGCTCGCGTTCGTCGCTTGCGACGTCGGCTACGCGCCGATCAAGAGCCTGGTCGAGCACGCGATCGCGATCGACGCGGCGCCCACGATGTCGCTCGACTGGCTCGCGACGAGGCCGGACGGCCACTACCACGCGAACCAGTGCCGCGCGTGGGCGGCGGCGTTCGACGGGTTCAGGTACGCGCCGCACACGGCCGGGGACGCCGCCTCGGGGGCCCGGGCGCTCGTCGCCGCGATGGCGGCCGACCTGCCGTTGCCGCGCCACGACGTCTACGTGGCCGGCCCGGCCGCGTTCGTCGAAGCCGCCTGCGCCGCGCTCGCCGCCGCGGGCGTTCCCGCGTCCCAGGTCCGGGCCTCGCTCGCATGACGACGACGGGCCGCGCGAGGACGATCCCCATCGTGCCGGCGGCGCCGGCCGGGGACGACGGCTGCAGCGGCTCGGAGCCGTTCGCGCTGATGGTGCTGGGCGCCAGCATGGCGCCCGAGTTCCTCGAGGGCGAGATCATCGTCGTCGAGCCCGAGGGCCTCGCGACCGACGGCTCGTTCGTCGTCGCCGAGCTCGAGGACGGCTGGGCGCTCCGCCAGCTCGCGCGCGTCGGCGACGGCTGGGAGCTGCGCACGCTCGATCCCGGGTGGCCGGCGGTTCCGGTGCCCGACCTCGGGCGCGTGCGCGGCGTGGTGATCCAGAAGAGCCGCCCCGGGCGGCGCCGGTCGGCGAAGCGCTACGTCGAGTGACGCGGCGCGCCAGGCGGAGAGAACGTCCGTGCCCTACTACGTCTACCGCATCCACCGCTACGGCGGCCTCGAGAAGGTCGACGAGGCCGCCGCGTTCCGCGACGCCTCCGCGCGCGCGAAGGCGCTGAGGACGAGCCCCGACCTGCCGCCCGGATGCGCGGTGAAGGTCGTGTTCGCCGCGAGCGACGCCGAGGCCGAGGACCTGCTCGCGGAGGAGCGGGCGCCGAAGCCCGGCCTCGACGGCGACGAGTAGCGGAGGCGCGGCGGCGTGGTCGACGAGGAGGCGTACGGGCGGGCGCGCGACGCGTCGACGCCGCTCGCCTGCGTGTTCTCGAAAGCGATCCTCGCGGGATGCGCCTCGTGCTCGACGTCGGAGCGGCACGCGCTCGCCGAGCGGGAGGCCGTCGGCTGCGCGTCGCCGGTCGCGCACGTCAATTGCACGACGCTCGCGGCGATGCTGCGCGAGCGGGCGGCGTTCGCGCTCGGGGTCGCGCCCGCCGCGCCGCTGCCGCACGCGGCCGCGATGAAGCTGCAGTGCGGCGGGATCGCCGGCCTGCGCGAGGCCGCGGCCGCGACGGAGGCGGACGTGCACCGGCTGGTCGCGGGCGAGATGGCGCGGCGCGGGAGCCTCGCGGACCTTCCGTGGCCCGCGATCGTCGCGTCGATCGCGCGCTGGCAGGGCCGGCGCCCCAGGCGGGAAGGCCCCGATGCCTGACGGCCGCGCCGCCCTCGTCGACGCCGTGCGCGGGAACTGCGCGATCTCCGACGCGCGCCACGCGCGCGACATGACGATGTGCAGCTACCTGCTCGCGATGCGCGAGCACTACCGCTGGGAGCGGGGGATCGCGCTGGGCGAGCCGCTCCCGCGCGCGGAGGTCGGCGCGTGGATCGTCGCGCGCGAATCCGAATGGGCGGCGCTCGAGGACGCGACCTACCGGCCGCTGCCGCTCGACGGCGCCCTCGTCGACCCGTTCGACGTCGGCGCGGTGAACGAGGCGATCGTCCCCGAGGGGCTCGTCTACGGCGCGGGCGTCGGGCGATTCGGCAAGCCGCAGTTCTTCGTCGCGGACCTCGCGCGCGACGAGCGCCGCGGCGAATCGCGGGTGCTCGTCGCCGGGCGCGAATACGCGCGCGACCTCGACGCCGCGCCGGCCGCGATGCGGGGAGGCACGATCTACGTGCGGCAGGCGTCGCTCGCGCGGCTGCTCCACGAGAAGGCCGAGGCCTGGGCCGCGAAGGAGAGCGACGGCGCGCTCAAGGCCGCGCTCGAGGCGCACGGCTATCGCGACGGGCGGTCCGCCGCGCTGGAGCGGATGGTCGCGGAGGAGACCGAGACGCTGATCCTCCACGAGCTCGGCGAGCGCGAGGCGGCCTCGCAGCTCGGGCCGGCGTGGGAGCGGTCGCTCTGCGGCCTCGAGCGCCGGCGCGCGGCGACGTTCATGCGCGCGGTTCGCGACCACCTGGCCGACTGCCTCGTGACGCTTCCCGCGCTCGTCGAGCGCGACGGGCGGGCGTCGCTGCACCTGTGGGCGGCGAGCCTCGACGGGATGCGCCGCGAGCTCTTCCCGTGCTCGCTCGCCGCCTATCGCGCCTGGCGTGAAGGGGACGGCGGCGAAGCGCTGCTCGCGGCGGCAGGCACGGGTGCGGCGCACTGGCGCCGCGTCTGCGGCGACGTGCTCGCCGCGTTCGAGGATGGCGGCGAGGAGGCGGTCGAGGCCCTGTCGCTCGCGGACGGGATCGTCTTGTAGCGTCCCGTCGCGAAGGAGCGGCGACGATACCGCGCCCCGCGAAAGCAAGCGCGCCCGGGAGGGCCCGGGCGCGTCGCGAGGCGTCGAGCGGTTCCCGTCAGAACCGGCGCTGGTAGCCCACGCCGAGCTCGTACTGGCGCATGCCGATCGTCTCGCTGGTCGTCGGCGGCGCGCCGAACCCGACGAGCAGGCTCTGGCCGGTCACATCCACGCGCGGCGCGTACATGAACATGCCGGTCACCTCGGACTGGGTGTCGACCTTCCAGGTGGCGCCCAGCGTGTAGTGGCTCTTCACCACCCCCGGCGCGAGGATGTTGAACGTCACGTCGGCGGGCTCGATCGGGTTCTCGCTGTGGTTGTAGCCCGCGCGCAGCGTCCAGGCGTCGTTGAGCTTGTACTGGACGCCGAACTTCCACACGTCGACGTTCTGCCAGCCGAAGCCCGCGCCGTCGCTGCCGCCCAGGCAGTTGCTGGCCTGGCCGCCCGCGCAGTTGTAGATGAGCGCGCTGCGGTTGTTCACCGACTTGACGTCGTCGTAGAAGATCCGTTCGTAATCGAGCGCGATCGTCCAGCGCGAATCGGGCGTGATCGTGACGCCGGCGACGACCGACGATGGGATGTCGAAGCCGCCCTGCTGCGCGAACAGGCCCTTGTAGTTGCCGAAATCGCCCATGTCGACCTTGCTCGCGTACGCGAGGCCGACGGCGAAGTACGGGTTGAACTGGCCCATGTAGCCGACGCGCACGCCCACGCCCCACGAGTCGTCGTGGCCGCGGTTGGTCACGTTGCCCGGGCTGGTCGACAGGAACGGGTTGTCGAACGCCTGCAGGCCCTTCGCCTCGAAGCGCTGGTAGGTGATGATCGGGGCGATGCCGATCGAGTGCCCGGGCGTGAACTGCCAGGACGCGTACGGCGCGATCATCAGCTGCATGAGGTCGACGCCGAGCTTGCCGTTGCCGCAAAGCAGGTTGTACGGGCCCGGCTGCGGGTTGAACGTCGCGCACGCCGACGCGGCCGCGACCTCGCCGCCGCCGTAGTCGGTGTTCATGCCGCCGTTGCCGTAGACCGTCATGCCGAACGCGACGGTCGGGCTGTACTTCCAGTGGATCGCGAACTCGGGAATGAAGAAGTTCTCGCTGCCGCTCGTGGAGCTGCCGTCGATGTTGGCGGGGCCGGAGCCGGTGCGCGAGGCGCTGCGCTGCGGATTGAACCAGACGATCCCGGCCTCCCACATGTTGCCGTCGAGGAACGACATCGCGCCCGGGTTGAGCGCGCCGCCGAAGGGCTCCTGCGCGATGGCGACGCCCGCCCCGCCCATGCCGAGGGCCTTCATGCCGTAACCGTGCGCGTAGTAGCCGTCGGTCGCCTGCGCCGGCGAGACGGCCGCGAGCGCCGCCATCGCGGCGCCGAGCAGCGTGATGCGTTGCCCTTTCATGGTTCCCCCCTTGGTGTGGGCTCCCGGCCCGCGCGGGCGCTCGCCGGCGCGGACCGTTGTCGAATCAGATGAACAGCGTGACGTCGGCGTCGCCGGCGTACTCGAGGAACGTCGCCGCGCCGCCGAAATCGATGCCGCCGATGAACTCGCTCTTCTTGAACTCGAACAGGTCGATCGTCATCTGGCAGGCGATCAGCTTGACGTCGGCCTCGAGCGCGAGCGTGCGCAGGTCGGTGAGCGACGCGACGCCGTGCTTCTTGATCTTCTGCTTCATCATCGCCGTCGCCATCGACTGCATGCCCGGGATCGAGCCGGCGAGCACCGGCATCGGGATCGGCATCGGCATCGCGGGGTTCGCGAGCGGGCTGATCTTGATGTGCTTGAGGTCCTTGCGGAGGAGCTGCAAGCCATAGAACGTGAAGAAGATCTGCACCTCCCAGCCGAGCGCGGCCGCGGTCGTCGCGAGGATGAACGGCGGATAGGCCATGTCGAGCGTGCCCTTGCTCGCGATGATGGCCATCTTCTTCGGGCTGGCGGTTTCCATGGTCGTCCTTCCGGGGCGCTCGGGTTCGGGGCGCGCGCTACTTCTTGCGCAGGTAGAACACGAATTCCTTGCCGTGCTCCGACTGCGACACCAGCGGGTTGCCCGTCTGGTTCGCGAACGCCTGCATGTCCTTGATCGAGCCCGGGTCGGTCGCGACGACCTTCAGCACCTGGCCGGACGCGAGGTCGTTCAGCGCCTTCTTGGTCTTCAGGATCGGCAGCGGGCAGGACAGCCCGCGCGCGTCGAGTTCCTTGTCGTGGTGGACCGTCGTCACGTTCGTGTCTCCTCGTTCGGGAATGGGGCACGCGATCGCGTGCGTGATCGCCGAGCGCCGGCGTGCCGTCCAGTCGCGTCCTTCAGCGCGGGCCGGACGGCGCACCCGTATTTCGCGCATTAGGCGGGGGGATGCGACCGATCTATAACCGTGGCGGGTAAGACCCCACTACCCGAATGGGGGAGGGAATCGGCCCCCGACGTCCGGCGTCGGCGGCGTTCCGCGCTCGCGCGGCGCCCTCGCGAGGGTTGCCGGCCGCGGGCTCGCTGCACCGGCCGTCAGGCAATCGACGCGACTCGCGGGAGCGCGTCGGCGACGGCTTCCGCAGCGATACCGAAGTCCTCGAGCAGCACGCCGGCCGGGGCGGGCTCGCCGAAGCGGTCCACGACCGCCGCGCACGTGTCGTCGGCCGGTCCCACCTGCCTGCGCCAGCCGTCCGCCACGCCGGCCTCCACGACCACGCGCGGCGGGGCCGGCGCCCACACGTCGTTCCCCTGCGTCGTCCTCGGTCCTTCATCGGCACTTCGCCCACGCGGCGCGCTTCCGGTCCATCAGCTGCAGGATCATCGGCGTCAGGATCAGCTGCATCGCGAGGTCTACGGCCTCCCGGCACGACGATGATGTTGGGCCGCGACATGTACGAGTCGTGGAGCATCGACAGCAGATAGAGGAAGTCGATCCCTGCGGCTTCGCGCAGAAGCGGATCACGACCTCATGCTCTCGTCGACGGTCGATGTCCTTCGCGATGAACGGGTTCGACGTCGACCATCGCACCCGCTGGAAGCTGATGTGGGTCTGCGAGAACTGCGGGCAGATAGTTCACGTAGTCGGGCATCCGCCGCAGGATCGTGTCGAC
>JBGAHH010000159.1:0-3173 GCA_044226265.1 Casimicrobiaceae bacterium
GAGGTACGGCTGCGGCCTCGCGCCTCGCCTGGCGGCCCGTTTCATCCGCTCCTTTTGCGTCGGCATTCGCGGGACAGGACACTGATGGCGCTCGCCCGCGTCTGCGTCTACTGCGGCGCCAATCGCGGCCGGGACCCGGCCTACGCCGAAGCCGCCCAGGCGATGGGTCGCACGCTGGCGAGGCGCGGGATCGGCCTGGTGACGGGCGGAGGCCGCGTCGGCCTGATGGGCGTGGTCGCCGACGCGGCGCTCGAGGCCGGCGGGACCGTGATCGGCGTCATCCCCGAGGCGCTGATGAAGAAGGAGCTCGCCCACCGCGGGCTGACCGACCTCGTCGTGACCGCGTCGATGCACGAGCGCAAGGCGCGCATGGCCGAGCTCGCGGACGGCTTCGTCGCGCTGCCCGGCGGCCTCGGCACCTACGAGGAGCTGTTCGAGATCTGGACCTGGGCGCAGCTCGGCTGGCATCGCAAGCCCTGCGGCGTGCTCAACGCGGCGGGGTTCTACGACAAGCTCGTCGCGTTCCTCGACGGCGCGACGGACGCGGCGTTCCTGAAGCCCGAGCACCGCGCGATGCTGGTCGTCGAGCGCGAGCCGGACCGGCTCCTCGACCGATTCGAGGCCTACGTCGCGCCGACGGTCGCGAAATGGATCGGGCACGACCAGACCTGAGGCGATCCCGAGCCGTCGCGCCGCGATGATCGACGAGCTGATCGAGCGTGCGCGCCACACGTTCCGCGCGCTTCGGCACCGCAACTACCGGCTGTTCTTCGCCGGGCAGGGCGTGTCGCTGATCGGGACCTGGGCGCAGCAGGTCGCGATGGGGTGGCTCACCTGGCGGCTCACCGGCTCGCCGTTCCTGCTGGGTCTGGTCGCGTTCTGCGCCAACGTCGGGATGCTCACGCTCGGCACGTTCGCCGGCGTGCTGGTCGACCGCGTGGACAGGCGGCGCGCGCTGCTCGTGACGCAGTCGCTCCTGATGCTCCAGGCGACGGTGCTCGCGGTCCTCGCGGGGATGGGCGTGATCCGCGTCGGCCACCTGATCGGGCTCGCGCTGTTCCTGTCGCTCGTCCAGACCTTCGACGTCGTGCTGCGCCAGTCGTCGTACGTGCGCTTCGTCGAGGACCGCGCGGACCTCGCCAACGCGATCGCGCTCAACTCGATGATGGTCAACGGCGCGCGGGTGATCGGCCCGGCCGTCGCGGGCATGCTGCTCGCGGTCACGAGCGAGGCGGTCTGCTTCGGCATCAACGCGGTGTCGTTCCTGGCGGTGCTGAGCTCGCTGTTGAGGATGCGATGGCCGTCGGAGGCGCGCCACGTCTCGACGCACGGGTGGTGGCCGAGCTACGTCGAGGGTGCCCGCTACGCGTTCGGGTTCCCGCCGGCGCGCGCGCTCCTCGCGATCGTCGCCACGCTGTCGTTCACGATCGTGCCGTACAGCTCGCTGATGCCGATCTACGCGCAGGTCCAGTTCGAGGGCGGTCCGCACACGCTGGGGTTCCTGCTCTCGGCGGCGGGGCTCGGCGCGTTCGCGAGCACCGGCTGGCTCGCCGGACGCGCGTCAGTGCGCGGGCTCGGCCGCGTCATCGGGACGGCGGCGGTCGCGAGCGGGCTCGCGCTCGCGGCGTTCTCGCACCTCGGCGTGCTCCCGGTCTCGCTCGCGTTGATGGTCGTCGTCGGCGGGGGCGTGATCCTCGCCGCCGCCTCGTCCAACTCGATCCTGCAGACCATCGTCGACGATCGCCTGCGGGGCCGCGTCGCCGGCTTCTACACGCTCGCGTTCCTCGGCGTCGCGCCGCTGGGGCACATGACCGCAGGGGCGGTCGCCGCGAGTATCGGCGTGCAGCAGACCTTCCTGATCAACGGGCTCGCGTGCGCGCTCGGCGGCCTCTTGTTCCTGCGCGCCCGGCCGCGCCTCGCGGTCGACATCCGGCCGATCTACCGGCGACTGGGCCTCATCGCCGACGATTGAGCTCGGCCGCCTGTCGATCGCGACAGGCGGGCATCCCGCGCTTGCGCACGGCGCGGCGCTCACGCAGGATGCGCCGATGGTCGGCGACCGGGTCCTCCACCGCATCGCGGCGGCTTCGCGCTGGCTCGTGCTTCCGCTCGCGGTGCTGCTGTTCCTGCAGTGGCCGCTGCGTGAGGTCGTGCAGCGCGGGTCGCGCGAGGCGAACGATCTCGCGCAGTGCCTGTTCGCGCTGTACGTGGCGATCGCGCTCACGGCGGCGACGCGGGCGGGCGCGCACCTCGCGTCCGACGCGTTCGCGCGGCGCCTCCCGGCGGGCTGGCGCACGCGCTTCGCGCAAGGCGCGCGCGTGCTCGGCGTGCTTCCGTGGTCGCTGTTCGTGCTCGTGACGATGGCGCCGCAGGCCTGGGTGTCGCTCGTCCGCCTCGAGGCTTTCCCGGAGACCTACAACCCGGGCTATTTCGTCGTGAAGCTCGCCGTCATCGTGCTCGCGGCCGCGATGCTCGTGCAGGGGGTCGTCGACTTCGTGCAGGACGCCCGGCGCGGCGCTGCGTCATGACGGCCGGCTACTGGATGCTGGGCGCGATCGCGCTCGGGATGCTCGCGACCGGGCTCCCGGCGGCCGCCGTGCTGCTGGTCGTCTCGGTGCTGTTCGCGGCGGGCGGCGCCGCCGCCGGCGCGATCGAGCCCGCGCTCCTGACCGCGCTGCCCAACCGGATCACCGGCCTCCTCGAGAGCGACCTCCTGCAGGCGATGCCGCTGTACGTGCTGATGGGCGCGCTGCTCAATCGCCTGCCGCTGGCTTCGATCCTGTTCCGCGCGGGCGTGCAGGGGATCCCCGGTCCGGCGGCGCCGCGCGTGACGGCGCTGGGCCTGGGCGCGCTGCTCGGTCCGATGAACGGATCGGTCGGCGGCAGCGTCGCGATGCTCTCGCGGGCGGTGTACCCGCCGCTGGTCGCGGCGGGCACGCCGCCGGCCCCGGCGAGCGCGCTGGTGTGCGTCGCGAGCACGTTCGGCGTCGTCGTCCCGCCCTCCCTCGTGCTGATCCTGCTGGGCGACGCGATGATGCGCGCCCACACCGAGGCGGTGAACGTCACGCGCGCGAGCGTCCAGATCATCAACACCCAGAACGTGTTCCGCGGCGCGCTGGTGCCCGCCGCGCTGCTCGTGGCGGTGTGCGTCGTGATCGCGGTCGTCGGGGCGC
>JBGAHH010000059.1:0-25335 GCA_044226265.1 Casimicrobiaceae bacterium
GGGCTCGACGAGCTGCAGACGTTCCTGGAGCGCGGATTCGCGGCGTTCCACCGGATGGGCGGCGCGTCGGGGTTCCTTTCGACGATCGTCGCGCGCGAGACCGCGATCCTCGACGCGATCTTCGGCGGCTCGAACGCGCCGTTCGGGGAGCCGCCGCCCCGCCCGAAGGGCTGACCCGGCCGCGGCTTCAGGCCTTCTTCTTCGGCGCGGGCTTCGCCGCCGCTTTCGCCGGGTTCTCCTCGGGCTCGCCCACGAGCCCGTCGAGCTGCTCGTGGATCGCGCGCTCGATCGACGGCGCGACGGCCGAGAGCAGGAAGCCGAGCTTCACGTCGAGCGAGATGTCGTTCCTGCGGACGTGCATGGCGCCGGTGAGCCCGGAGCGCTCGAAGCGGCACTCGTCGCCGTCCCAGGTGCAGCGGAGCTCGAAGCGCTTGTGCAGGTCCTTCGCCATCTTCTCGGCGACGGCCTTCGCCTTCGCGTGCGACAGGTGGTGCTTCTTGACGATGTGGATCGTGGCCATGGAATGGGGTCAGAGCCGTAATATTCGCGGTGGGCGCCGCGTTCGGCCCTCGGGCCGGCCCAGGCGAATATTACGGCTCCGACCCCATTCCCGACCCCATGAACGCCAACCTCGCGCACCTGCTCGAGCGCTCGCTCGCCGAACCGAGGCGGCCCCTCTGGCGCCACTGGAACGGCGAGCGCTGGGAGGACGTGACCGCCCCCGACGTCGCGGCGCGCGCGGCGCAGTGGCAGGCCGCGTTCCGCCGCGAGGGCTTCCGCGAGGGCGACCGCGTCGCGCTCGTCGTGCGCAACGGCATCCACTGGATCGCGATCGACCAGGCGGCGCTCGGGCTGGGCCTCGTCGTCGTGCCGCTCTACGTCGACGACAATCCCGACAACATCGCCTGGTGCGCGGCGCACGCGGAATCGAGGCTCCTCGTCGTCGACGGCAGCCGGATGGCCGACGCGCTGCGCAAGCTGGCGCCGCAGTACGCGGTGCCACCGATCGTCGTGTTGCGCGCGGATGCCGGCGAAGCCGGGACGACGATCGAGCAGTTCCTGCCCGCCGCCGATCGCGCGTTCGAGGTGCGGACGGTCGCGCCCGGCACGCTCGCGACGATCTGCTTCACGTCGGGGACCTCGGGCCGCCCGAAAGGCGTGATGCTGTCGCATCGCAACATCGGCTCGAACGTCGAGATGTGCGTCGCGACCGGCATGGCGCGCTCGGACGACCGCTTCCTGTCGATCCTGCCGCTGTCGCACATGTTCGAGCGCACCGGCGGCTACTACCTGCCGCTCGCGGTCGGCGCGCAGGTCGCGTACGCGCGCGGCGTCGCGCAGCTTCCCGAGGATCTCCAGTCGCAGGCGCCGACCGCGATGTTCGCCGTCCCGCGCATCTTCGAGAAGTTCGCGATGCGCATCGAGCAGGCGCTCGCGAGCGCGCCGCGCAAGAAGCGCCTGTTCGACCTGTGCATCGCGCGCGGCTGGATCGTCGAGCAGGGCCGCGCGCGATTGCGAGACAAGCTCGTGCTCCGCGCGTTGCGGCGCTTCGTCGCGAAGCCGGTGCTCGCGCGCCTCGGCGGCCGGTTGCGTCTGGTCGTGGTCGGCGGCGCCGCGCTCGATCCCGCGCTCGCGCGAACGTTCATCGGGCTCGGGTTGCCGATGCTGCAGGGCTACGGGATGACCGAGGCCTCGCCGGTGATCTCGGTCAACCGCCTCTCCGACAACCGGCCCGACACCGTGGGACGCGCGCTCGAGGGCGTCGAGGTCAAGCTCGCCGATAACGGCGAGCTCCTCGCGCGCGGCGAGAACGTGATGCTCGGCTACTGGCGCAACGAGGAAGCGACGCGCGCCGCGATCGATCCCGACGGCTGGCTGCACACGGGCGACCTGGCGGAGATCCGCGAAGACCGCATCGCGATCCGCGGCCGCGCCAAGGACATCCTCGTGATGTCGAACGGCGAGAAGCTGCCGCCGCAGGACTGCGAGTTCGCGATCCTGCACGACCCGGTGTTCGAGCAGGCGATGCTGGTCGGCGAGGGGCGGCCCTACGTCGTGCTGCTCGCGGTCTCGCAGGAGACCGACGAGAAGACGCTGGTCCGGCGCGCGAACGAGCAGCTGAAGTCGTTCCCGCGCTGGATGCGGGTGCGGCGCGTCGTCGCCACGAAGGAGCCCTGGAGCGTCGACAACGGGCTCCTGACCCCCACGCTCAAGCTCAAGCGGCCGATGCTCCTCGCGCGCTACAAGGATCGGATCGAGGCGGCGTACGCGGCGCAGAATCCGGATTGACGGAACGCACCGTGGCCGCGACGTTCGCGTCGATGCGACCGTCCGTCGAGGTCAGATGCCTCATGGAGACGCGCGGCGTTCCGGGACGATTCGCCTATCGCGAGCGGAGCCTCGCGACGTACTGCGCCCAGACGCATCGCGACCGCGAGCTCGTGATCGCCGTCCACGGCGGCGAGCCGAGAGTGCGGGGACGCGCTCGCCACGCAGGTCGCGTCGCGCCGATCCGCTATCCGAAGTCGGGCTACGAAGCGCGGTCCGGGGAGGATTTGGCCGTGGCGCTCCAGTTGAAGCAGCAGGGCGCGGTGCATCTGCTGGCCGACGCGCCGCATCGCTACGTCTACGTCAGCCACGGTGCCAACCTGCGGGGCGACGAGTCACGCCGTCTCCAGCGGCAAGCTGATGCAGCGCGAAGTGCAGATTCGCGCGGGCCTCGCCGCGTTCGATTTCGGGCCGCGCGCCTTAACGGTGCTCGGGTCCAACGGGCCCGCGTTCACGATCGCTAGTGTCCCGTCCCGTAAGTTCCGACGATAAAGGAGGGGATGAAATCGGCCGCCAGGCAAGGCGCTCGGCGGGCGGCGTACCCGGTGGTACGGTGCCCGCCGGGTAACGCCGCATGGCGGCCGATTTCGCCCCGAACTATCGAGCGAACTTACGGGACGGGACACTAGGGCGATTCGAACCTAAAGTCGAGATACCGCATTTCCGGAGCTTGGCGTCAAAATTTCTCTTTCGTTCGGGGTACCGCCAGACAACAAAATCGCGGCCGCCGAATTGGGCGGCCGCGAGATCGAAAGCTCAATCGGTTCGCTTAGTTCTTTAGCGGCGGCACCGAAGTGGCTTGCGTGGACAAATAGTCCTTTGGCGCCTCAGGATGCACTGGAAGCAGGTCTGGCACTCCGGCATATCCTGGGAGCATGGCCTTAAGCCAGCGCTCGTCTGTGCACAACAGGTCGATCAGTTTCCACGACTTACCGCTGTCATATGAAATGACGACGTAGTCGAGCGGCGTAATCATCACCGCCGTCTTTCTCAATACGGGAACTGAAAAGGCCTGAGTGTTCCCGTTTACATACATGCGGCTTGGTTCTCCTAGTAACTCCTCGGCGGGCCAAACCTTCGCCTCGGACATCTGTGCGAACAGCACTTCGAGTTCTCGACGATAGTTCGCTTCGCCGCCGGATCGCAATATCAGCACTGGATGCGTAACTCGAATCATCGCATCGATTTCTCTGGTCGCGAAGGCCTTTGAATAGATATGGACGAGCGCCATTGCTTCCTTTGGCGGCCGAGAGGTCTCATTGGCCGGTGCCGCTTCACAGGCCAGATTCGCTGCTAGATAGAGGAAAAGCGCCACACCTACAGTTCCAATAGACGCCCTCATAGCAGGCGACTCGCTACTCGGCCAGAGTCCAACTACGCAATGCAAATGGCATGTCCGCTATCGCCGTCTTATCTCTTGTGAGACTTGCCGTTACTGACGAAGGATCATTGAGCTGGAGCACGACGTCTGGGTAGACGCGATAGAGCACTCGCCCTTCGTCATCAGCAACGTAGCTTGTGATGCGGAGTTCGGCATCGCGAAGCGCTGTTCGCGCCATCGTCCATCCCACTCGGGCATTGACGCCTGACGGAACGGGCTGGCCTGTGGCGAGCAGTTGCTCAGGACTCCATTGGGTCGTGGCCAAGTCGATGGTCGCCGAGGTCGGCAATGAAGACAGCGGCGCAGACCCGTGCGACAGATCGACCTTTCCTGCGAGGCTGGACAACGTCATGATCGCGCCGGCTGCCCACATATTCACACCTGAGATCGCGACCAATTCGCCTTGTGGGACGAGTAGTGCACGGTAGATCCCGCCTTCCATCGGGACGAGCGTGCCTTCAGGAGCATCCTGCATTAGCGCCTTTTCGTCACCCTCCGGCGCGAAGAACCACTTGCACCATCCCGAACATGCCACGCAGAACAAGCCGGTGAAAGTGTAGGCCTGCTGAGCCGAATTGCATGGACCGCAGTTGTAACCCTTGTTACACGTGAGCTGAGCCTGCGCTCCAAACGCCGGTAGCAGCGCAAACAGCGCCAGGAGCCCCTTTTTCCCGAACCATTTCGCAGTGAATTCCATGGTGGGTCTCTCCCGTTGACAATGGAAGATGGGCGGTTGAGATCATATGCAATTCGATGCGTCCAGCGAAATACTTGTCCTCTACAACAGCAAGGTCAACTCGGATTCTTCCCAGTCTTACGAGGTCGCCAGCCGTACTCACACGCGCGTCGAGCTAGTAAGAGCAGGGCCATTTGCGGCGGTTTCGCGGACTTTGTTCCGCAGGTGACATCTGTGATGGCCAAGGCTATGGCTCGTCGTTGAACGTCGTTCTGCAAGTCAGCGTGTTGCTTTTCGAGCCTCAACGCTCCAGCACTTGACGGGCCACTCAAACAAACATAGGCTTCAAACGATCGTTTGAATCGGGCCGCGACGCCGGACGGGTGCGCGGCTCACCTTGTGGAGCGCGCATGACCGACACGGCGGTGTCGCTGCAGGAGGGTCGCGGCGCGACGGCGACCAAGGAACGCATCCTCGATGCGGCCGAGAGCCTGTTCATGGAGCACGGGTTCGAGGCGACGAGCCTGCGCTCGATCACCGCGGCGGCCGCCGTGAATCTCGCCGCGGTCAACTACCACTTCGGCAGCAAGGACGAGCTCTTCCAGGCGGTGCTCACGCGCCGGCTCGATCCGATGAACCAGCGGCGTGTCGCGCTGCTCGACCGCTTCGAGCGCGATGCGGCGCCCGCGACGCTCTCCTGCGAGCGGATCATCGTCGCGCTGTTCGTGCCCGCGCTCGAGCTCGCGCGCGACCCGGCGCTCGGCGGCAAGAACTTCCTGCGGCTCCTCGGCCGCGCGTACGCCGATCCCGCGCCGTTCATCCGGCGGTTCCTGTCCGAGCAGTACGCGCCGATGATCGCGCGCTTCAAGGCCGCTTTCGCGCGCGCGCTGCCGCACCTGCCGAAGAAGGAATTGTCGTGGCGGCTGCACTTCATCATGGGCGCGCTGTCGTACACGCTGGCAGGCACCGATGCGCTCAAGCTCATCGCCGAATTGAACCCGAAGGAAACCTCGAACGACGAGGTGCTGCTGCGCCGTCTCGCGCCGTTCCTGCTCGCGGGGCTGAAGGCGCCGCTGCCGGACCTGACCGAGGTGTCGCGCGAGCTCGACGGCGAGCTCGCCGCGGCACGCCGGCGATGAAGGGCGCGCGTCACGCGGTCGAAAGGACATGGACATGACGATGCTGATCTCGACGATAGTGTGGTTTCTCGTGCTCGCGGTCGCCCTCGTGGCGCTCGCATACGTCCGCGCGCGCGCGATGGCGTGGGTCGGCGTCTACGCCGCGCTCGTCGCCGGTGCGTGGGTCGCGAAGCTGTTGCCGCCCTGGCTCACGATCGCGCTCGCTGCGATCGGCGTGCTCGCGGCGATTCCCGCGCTCGTCCCGGCGCTGCGGCGCTGGCTCGTCAGCGACGCGATGCTCGGCCTGTTCCGCAAGGTGATGCCCGCGATGTCGCAGACCGAGCGCGAGGCGCTCGAGGCGGGCACCGTCTGGTGGGACGGCGAGCTGTTCTCGGGCAAGCCGGACTGGAAGAAGCTCCTGTCGCTGCCCGCGCCTTCGCTCACGGCCGAGGAGCAGCGCTTCCTCGACCACGAGGTCGAGGAGCTGTGCGCGATGGTGTCCGACTGGGAGACGACGAACGTCTACAAGGACATGCCGCCGCGCGTGTGGCAGTACGTGAAGGACAAGGGCTTCCTCGGGATGATCATCCCGAAGAGCTACGGCGGCCTCGGCTTCTCGGCCTACGCGCACTCGCAGGTGATCACGAAGCTGTCGACGCGCTCCGGCTCGGTCGCGGTGTCGGTGCTCGTGCCCAATTCGCTCGGACCCGGCGAGCTATTGCTCCACTACGGCACCGACGAGCAGAAGCGCTACTACCTGCCGCGCCTCGCGAAGGGCCTCGAGATCCCGTGCTTCGCGCTCACCAACCCCTACGCCGGCTCCGACGCCGCGGCGATCCCCGACTACGGGATCGTCTGCTGGGGCGAGCACGCGGGCAAGCGCGTGCTGGGCCTGAGGCTCACCTGGGAGAAGCGCTACATCACGCTGGGCCCGGTCGCGACGCTGCTCGGGCTCGCGTTCCGCGCGCACGACCCGGACCGGCTGCTCGGCGACAAGGAGGATCTCGGCATCACCTGCGCGCTGATCCCCACCAGCCATCCGGGCGTGCACATCGGCCGCCGGCACATGCCGCTCAACGCGGTGTTCCAGAACGGGCCGAACCACGGCGACAACGTCTTCATCCCGATGGACTGGGTGATCGGCGGGCAGCCGATGCTCGGCAAGGGCTGGCGGATGCTGATGGAGTGCCTCGCGGCGGGACGCGGCATCTCGCTGCCGTCGTCGAACACCGGCATGGCGAAGCTGACGGTGCGCACGACCGGCGGCTACGCGCGCGTGCGCACGCAGTTCAAGACCGCGATCGGCAAGTTCGAAGGCATCGAGGAGCCGCTCGCGCGCATGGGCGGCAACCTGTACATGATGGACGCGGTGCGCGTGCTCACCGCGTCGGCCGTCGACCTGGGCGAGAAGCCCGCGGTGCTCTCGGGGATCGCCAAGTTCCACATCACCGAGCGCAACCGGGAGGTCATCAACGACGCGATGGACATCGTCGGCGGCAAGGGCATCTGCATGGGGCCGTCGAATTTCCTCGGCGCCGCGTACATGCAGATGCCGGTGTCGATCACCGTCGAGGGCGCGAACATCCTGACGCGCAGCCTCATCATCTTCGGGCAGGGCGCGATCCGCTGCCACCCCTGGGTGCTGAAGGAGATCGCGGCGACGCACGAGCCGGACGCGGCGAAGGCGTCGGTCGCGTTCGACGAGGCGATGTGGGGCCACGTCGGCTTCGCGCTGTCCAACGCCGCGCGCACGCTGGTGACCGGGCTCACCGGATCGCATTTCGTGCGCGTGCCGGAGAACGTCGCGCCCGAGACGCGGCGCTACTACCAGCAGCTGACGCGCTTCTCGTCGGCGCTCGCGTTCCTCGCCGACGTGTCGATGGGGACGCTCGGCGGCGCGTTGAAACGCAAGGAAAAGCTGTCGGCGCGGCTCGGCGACGTGCTGTCCGCGCTCTACCTGTGCTCGGCGACGCTCGCGCGCTACGAGCGCGATGGCCGCCAGGCCGCCGACGCGCCGCTGATGCACTGGGCGATCTGGGACGCGATGTTCAAGGCGCAGAACGCGTTCGAGGGCGTGATCTCCAACTTCCCGAACCGCGCGATCAGCGCGTTCGTGCGTCGCGTCGTGTTTCCGCTCGGCCGTCCGTACGTCGTGCCCTCGGACCGGCTGGGCCACGAGGTGGCGAGCCTCCTCATCGGGCCCTCGCCCACGCGCGACCGCCTGACGATGCCGATGTTCGTGGCGAAGGCGGAGGACGATCCGGTCGCGCTGATCGAGCGCGCGCTGGCGGCGACCGTCGCGGTCGAACCGGTCGAGGCGAAGATCAAGGCGGCGGCGAAGGCGGGCACGCTCGGCACGGCGCTCGCGCCGGGCGAAGGGATCGACGAGCTCGCGGCGCGCGCGATCACGGCGGGCATCATCGACGCGGGCGAAGGCCGAGCGCTGGTCGAGCAGCGCGCGCTCGTCGCGAAGGTGGTGCGCGTCGACGACTTCGCGCCGGACCTCGGCACGAGCCTCTTGCGCGTCGACGCGCCTGGCGAGCCGGCGCAGGCGCCGGGGACGGGCGCGCGCGTCGCGCAGGCGGCGAGGTCCTGACCATGGCGAACGAGCCGATCTACATCGTCGACGGCGCGCGCACGCCGTTCCTCAAGGCGCGCAACCGTCCGGGGCCGTTCGCCGCGTCGGATCTCGCGACCGATGCGGGGCGCGCGCTGCTGCTGCGCCAGCGCTTCGCGCCGGAGCAGCTGGACGAGGTGATCCTCGGCTGCGCGGCGCCGTCGCCCGACGAGGTCAACATCGGCCGCGTCGCCGCGCTGCGCATGGGCTGCGGCAAGAAGGTGCCGGCGTGGACGGTGATGCGCAATTGCGCGTCCGGCATGCAGGCGATCGACTCGGCGATCGCGCAGATCCGCGTCGGCCGCTCGAACCTCGTGCTCGCGGGCGGCGTCGACGCGTTGTCGCGCGCCCCGCTGCTGTTCAACGACGCGATGGTGCTGTGGCTGTCCTCGTGGTACGCGGCGAAGACGATGGGCGAGCGCGCTGCGCTGATCGCGAAGTTCCGCCCGCAGTTCCTCGCGCCGGTGATCGGCCTCATGAAGGGCCTCACCGATCCGGTGGTCGGGCTCCTGATGGGGCAGACCGCCGAGAACCTCGCGTACCGGTTCGGCATCACGCGCGACGAGATGGACGCGTTCTCCGCCGAGAGCCACCGCAAGGTGCTCTCGGCGCAGAAGGCCGGCCATTTCGCGCGCGAGCTCGTGCCGCTCTACGACCGCGCGGGCAAGGTCTACGCGGCGGACGACGGCGTCCGCGAGGACTCGACGCCCGAGAACCTCGCGAAGCTCAAGCCCTTCTTCGACCGCAAGTACGGCAACGTGACCGCCGGCAACAGCTCGCAGGTCACCGACGGCGGCGCCTGGCTCGTGATCGCGTCGCAGCGCGCCGTCGACGAGCACAAGCTCGAGCCGCGCGGGCGCATCGTCGACTCGCAGTGGGCGGGCCTCGACCCGGCGCAGATGGGGCTCGGGCCGGTCCACGCCGCGACGCCGATCCTGCGGCGGCACGGGCTGGGGCTGAACGACCTCGACGCGTGGGAGATCAACGAGGCGTTCGCGGCGCAGGTGCTCGCGTGCCTGAAGGCCTGGGAGAGCGACGACTACTGCCGCACCGAGCTCGGGCTGCCGGGCGCGCTCGGCGCGCTCGATCGCGCGAAGCTCAACGCCGACGGCGGCGCGATCGCGCTCGGCCATCCGGTCGGCGCCTCGGGCGCGCGCATCACGCTGCACGTGCTCGAGACGCTCGAGCGCACCGGCGGCAAGCGCGGCATGGCCGCGATCTGCATCGGCGGCGGGCTGGGCGGCGCGATGCTCGTGGAGAAGGTGGGCTGACATGGCGACGATCGACCTCGAAGCGACGATGGTGCGCGCGCCCGCGCCGAAGGCCGAGCTCCGGCACTGGAGGCTCTCGCGCGAGGCGGACGGCCTCGCGGTGCTGGTGTTCGACAAGGCGGACGCGACGGCGAACACGCTGTCGGCCGACGCGATGGCCGAGTTCAACCGCGTGCTGGACCAGCTCGACCGCGACAGGCCGCGCGCGCTCCTGATCCGGTCGGGCAAGGCGAGCGGCTTCATCGCCGGCGCGGACGTCGACGAGTTCACGACGCTCTCGACCGAGGAGGGCGCGATCGCGCTGGTGAAGCGCGGCTGGGACACGTTCGAGCGCCTCGCCGCCGTCCCGTACCCGACGCTCGCGCTGATCCGCGGCTTCTGCCTCGGCGGCGGACTCGAGCTCGCGCTCGCGTGCCGCTACCGCGTCGCGATCGACGAGCCGGGCACGCGCATGGGGCTCCCCGAGGTGCTGCTCGGCATCGTCCCGGGCTGGGGCGGCATCAAGCGGCTGCCGCGCCTGGTCGGCGCGCCGGCGGCGCTCGACCTGATGCTCGCCGGCAAGACGGTCGACGCGCGCCGCGCGAAGAAGATGGGCCTCGTGGACGAGGCGGTTCCGCTGCGCATCATGGAGAACACCGCGCGCGGGGTGCTGAAGGCGCTGCCCGAGCCGCGCAAGCTTCCGCTCCCGCTCGAGCTCACGCTGAACCCGCTCGCGCGCCGGCTCATCGCGTCGCAGGCGGCGAAGGAGGTCGCGAAGCGCGCGCGCCGCGAGCACTACCCGGCGCCCTACGCGATCCTCGAGCTCTTCAAGCGCTTCGACGGCGACGCGCTCGCGCCGCCGGCGGGCGATCCGGCGAGCCTCGTCACGCTGGTGCGCTCGCCCACGACCGCCAACCTGATCCGCGTCTACAAGCTGCAGGAGCGGCTGAAGGCGATCGGCAAGGCGGACGACGCCGGCACCGGCGCGTCGCACGTCCACGTCGTCGGCGCCGGCACGATGGGCGGCGACATCGCGGCCTGGTGCGCGCTCCGCGGGCTCACCGTCACGCTGCAGGACCAGGCCCCCGAGCGCATCGCCCCGGCGATCGCGCGCGCCGCGAAGCTCTACGGCGAGCGCCTGAAGGAGCCGCGACGCGTTCGCGACGCGATGGACCGGCTGATTCCCGACGTCGCGGGCGACGGCATCGCGCGCGCCGACGTGATCGTCGAGGCGATCTTCGAGAACGTCGACGCCAAGCGCGCGCTGTTCGCCGCCGTCGAGAAGAAGGCGAAGCCCGGCGCGATCCTCGCGACCAACACGTCGTCGATCCCGCTCGAGTCGATCGCCTCGGCGCTCGCCGACCCGTCCCGCCTGATCGGGCTGCACTTCTTCAACCCGGTGCGCAGCATGATGCTGGTGGAGATCGTCGTGGGCGCGACGACGCGGCCCTCGCTCGTCGCGCCGGCCGCGGCGTTCGTGCGCAAGATCGACAAGCTGCCGCTGCCGGTGCGAAGCGCGCCCGGCTTCCTCGTGAACCGGGTGCTCGCCCCCTACCTGATGGCGGCGATGCGCGCGGTCGACGAGGGCATCCCGCGCGAGACCGTCGACGAGGCCGCGCTCGCGTTCGGCATGCCGATGGGGCCGATCGAGCTCGCCGACACCGTCGGCCTCGACATCTGCGTCGCGGTCGGCAAGCTCCTGGGCGGCGACGCCGCGCCGCCGCGCGAGCTCATGAAGCGCGTCGACGCGGGCGAGCTCGGCAAGAAGACCGGCCAGGGCTTCTACCGCTGGACCGACGGCAAGCCCGAGAAGGGCGCGGCCGGGGCGGTCCCGGCGGGCCTCGCCGACCGGCTGGTCGGCCCGTACGTGGCCGAGGCGAAGGCCGCGCTGGCCGACCGGATCGTCGCCGACGCGGATCTCGTCGACGCCGGGGCGATCTTCGGCACCGGCTTCGCGCCGTTCCGGGGCGGCCCGCTGCACTATGCGGCGAGCCGGACGGCGGGCGGGCCGGCGTCCAACTAGGGAAGCCCCCGGTTCGAGGGGCGTTCCGGTGTAGGATCGCGCAGCAGGCGCGCCGCGGCGGGGCCCCGTCCGTCCCGCGGCGCCGGTTCACCCCGGGGCGAAGCCGGCGCACGACCGGTCCGCCCGCGCGTGGAGGAGACACGTGGACAAGATCTGGCTCAAGCACTATCCGCCGGGCGTGCCCGCCGAGATCGACGTCGGCGAGTACGCGTCGGTGCGCGACGTCTTCGACGAGAGCGTCGCGCGCTTCGCGTCCCGGCCATGCTTCACCTGCATGGGCAAGACGATCTCCTTCGGCGAGCTCGACACGCTGTCGGCGGCATTCGGCGCCTGGCTTCAGGGCATCGGCGGCGGCAAGGGGACGCGCGTCGCGCTGATGATGCCCAACGTGCTGCAGTACCCGGTGTGCCTGTTCGGCACGCTTCGCGCCGGCGCGACCGTCGTCAACGTGAACCCGCTCTACACGGCGCGCGAGCTCGAGCACCAGCTCGTCGACTCGGGCGCCGAGGTGATCGTCGTGCTCGAGAACTTCGCGCACACGCTCGCCGAGGTGGTGAAGAAGACGAAGGTGAAGCACGTGATCGTCACGTCGATGGGCGAGCTCCTCGGCGCGAAGGGCGTGCTCGTCAACTTCGTCGTGCGGCGCGTCAAGAAGATGGTGAAGCCCTGGTCGATCGCCGGCGCGGTCCACCTGTCCGACGTGCTCGCCGAAGGCCGTCGCCGCTCGCTGCAGCGCGTCCCGATCGGCCACGACGACATCGCGTTCCTGCAGTACACGGGCGGCACGACCGGCGTCGCGAAGGGCGCGATGCTGGTGCACCGGAACATCGTCGCGAACCTGCTGCAGGCGCGCGCGTGGCTCTCGCCGGTGCTCGACCCGAACCGCCGCGAGATCATCGTCACGCCGCTGCCGCTCTACCACATCTTCTCGCTCACCGCGAACTGCCTCGTGTTCATGACGCTGGGCGCGGAGAACCTGCTGATCCCGAATCCGCGCGACATCCCTGGCTTCGTGAAGACGCTGCGGAAGGTCCCGTTCACCGCGTTCACCGGCGTGAACACGCTGTTCAACGCGCTCCTCAACAACCCGCAGTTCGCGCACCTGTCATTCAAGTCGCTGCGCCTCGTCCTGGGCGGCGGCATGGCGGTCCAGGAGGCGGTCGCGCAGCGCTGGAAGCAGGTCACCGGCGTGACGCTGGTCGAGGCCTACGGGCTCACCGAGACCTCGCCGGCCGCGACGATCAACCCGCTCGACCTCTCCGCGTACAACGGGTCCATCGGGCTGCCGATCCCGTCGACGGAGGTCGTGCTCCGCGACGACGCGGGCAAGGACGTGCCGCTCGGCACGCCGGGCGAGATCTGCATCCGCGGGCCGCAGGTGATGGCGGGCTACTGGAACCGGCCGGACGAGACCGCGAAGGTGATGACGCACGACGGCTTCTTCATGACCGGCGACATCGGCGTGATGGACGAGCGCGGCTTCGTGCGCATCGTCGACCGCAAGAAGGACATGATCCTCGTGTCGGGCTTCAACGTGTACCCGAACGAGATCGAGGGCGTCGTCGTGCAGCACGAGGGCGTGCTCGAGTGCGCGGCGGTGGGCGTCCCCGACAAGAAGTCGGGCGAGGCGGTGCGCCTCTACGTCGTGAAGAAGGTGCCCGAGGTCACCTCCGCCGACGTGATGAAGTACTGCCGCGACCACCTCACCGGATACAAGTGCCCGCGCGAAGTGCTGTTCCGCGAGGAGCTGCCGAAGTCGAACGTCGGCAAGATCCTGCGCCGCGAGCTGCGCGAGATCGCCCGCAAGGAACTGATATGACTCCCCCCGAAGCGAGCTGCGCTCGCCGCCCCCCGGGGGGGCAGCGCGGCGCCCTTGGGGCGGCCCGGCGGGCGCCGCACGCTCCGTTGCTGCGGCGTCGAATGCCCGGATGAGCGTGAAGCTGCCCGATCGCGAGCCGGTGCTGCGCGTCGTGCCGATGCCGGCGGACGTGAACCAGCACGGCGACATCTTCGGCGGCTGGATCATGTCGCAGGTCGACATCGCCGGCGGCGTGATGGCGGCGCGGCGCGCGCGCGGCCGCGTCGCGACCGTCGCGGTGAACTCGTTCACGTTCAAGCAGCCGGTGCACGTCGGCGACCTCGTGACGTTCTACGCGAAGATCGCGCGCGTCGGGACGACGTCGCTGACCGTCGACGTCGAGGTCTACGCCCAGCGCAACCCGACCGACCTCGTGACCGTCAAGGTGACCGAGGCGTCGCTCACCTACGTCGCGGTCGGAGCGGATCGCCGTCCGCGCGCGATCCCCGCCGAATGATGCGCCGCACCATGCCCGGCCGCGCCTCCGCGTGTATAGTCGTCCGGCACGCGGCCGGGCCGATTTCTCCGAAGCCGATGTCCGTTCGTCCCACCCACCCGCCTCACCCATAACGACGATGACCGTTCGCGGGACGACCGCGTCCCGCCGCCCGAGAGGAGAACCCAGATCATGACGACCCCGAACTTCCGGCCCCGCCGCGTCGCCGCCGCCGTCGCGTCCGTGCTCGCGCTCGCGGCGGGCCAGGCCTACGGCGCGGCCTTCGCGCTGCAGGAGAACAGCGGCAGCGGCCTCGGCAACGCGTTCGCCGGCGGCGCCGCGTTCACCGAGGACGTGAGCGGCATGTGGTCGAACGCCGCGAGCCTGTCGAAGCGCATGACGATGGAAGGCGCCGCGGCGATCCACATCATCACGCCGTCGAACAAGTTCCGCGACGACGGCTCGCAGCCGGCGTTCAACCAGCCGCTCGGCGGCAACGGCGGCGACGCGGGCAGCTCGAACTTCGTGCCGAACGTCTACGTCGCGGTGCCGATCAACAAGCAATGGGTGTTCGGGCTCGGCATCAACGCGCCGTTCGGCCTCGTCACCGAGTACGACGGCGACTGGCTGGGCCGCTACCAGGGCATCAAGTCGGACGTGAAGACGATCAACGTCAACCCGGCGATCTCGTGGAAGCCGACCGACAACATCGCCATCGGCGTCGGCGCGAACTGGCAGAAGATCGACGCCACGTTCACGAGCCGGGTCAACTACTCGGGCGCGATCGCGACCGCGGCGCAGGCGGCGGCCGGGGCGGGCCAGATCCCGGCGGCGCTGGTGCCGCAGATCGTCGGCGCGACGCCTGCTCTCGACTCGAACGTGAACATCACGGGCGACGACAGCGCCTGGGGCTGGAACCTGGGCGTGCTGGTCGACCTGGCGCCGAAGACGCAGGTCGGCTTCGCCTACCGCTCGGAGCTCAAGTACAAGGTCGAGGGCAACGTGAACTTCGACAACCCGACGCCGACGGTGCCGCCGCCGCTGGCGCCGGTCGTCGGCCTTCTGACCGGCGCGATCAACAGCACGGCGCTGTACAACGGCGGCGTCACCGCCGACATCAAGCTGCCCGCGATCTTCAACGCGTCGATCTTCTCGCAGATCAACGACCGCTGGGACGTGATGGCCGACGTGCAGTGGACGGGCTGGTCGTCGATCAAGGAGCTCAAGTTCGTCCGCACCGACGGCACGGTGCTGCAGAACACGCCGGAGAACTTCGACGACGTGTGGCGCATCTCGGTCGGCGCGAACTACCGGGTGAACGACCAGTGGAAGCTGCGCGGCGGCGTCGCGTGGGACCAGTCGCCGGTCAACACGCAGGACCGCACGGTGCGCCTGCCCGACGACGATCGCTGGTGGCTGGCGCTCGGCGCGCAGTACAAGGTGTCGAACAACTTCAAGATCGACGGCGGATTCAGCTACATCTGGGTCGGCAACGCCAACATCAACCAGAACGCGGGCAGCACCACCGGCAATGGGCTGGTGAAGGGCAGCTACGACAACAGCGTCACGATCTTCTCGCTGCAGGCCACCTACACGTTCTGACGCGGGCGTCGCGATCCCCCGCGGGCCGGCCACGCGCCGGCCCGCGCGTTTTCGCGGTACGCTAGCCGACTTCCGCCCCGCCCCGCCGGACGGCGCGGCGCGCCACGACTCCCCGATGTCCGCCGAGCCTTCTCCCACCACGGTGCGCCGCGCGGCGGTGCTGGGCGCCGGAGTGATGGGCGCGCAGATCGCCGCCCACCTCGTCAACGCCGGCGTCCCGGCGGTGCTCTTCGACCTCCCGGCGAAGGACGGCGATCCGCTCGGCCTCGTTCGCAAGGGGATCGACGCCCTCGCGAAGCTCGAGCCCGCGCCGCTCGCGACGAAGGACCGCGCGGCCGCGATCCGGGCGGCCGACTACGCGGGGGGGCTGGCCGAGCTCGCGTCCTGCGACCTCGTGATCGAGGCGATCGCGGAGCGCGCCGACTGGAAGCGCGACCTCTACGCGAGGATCGCGCCGCACCTCGCGCCGCACGCGGTGCTCGCGTCGAACACGTCGGGGCTGTCGCTCGCCGCGCTCGCCGAGGCGCTGCCGGCCGAGCGCCGCTCGCGCTTCTGCGGCATCCACTTCTTCAATCCGCCGCGCTACATGCCGCTCGTCGAGTTGATCCCGGCGCCGGCGACCGATGCTGCGCTGCTCGACGCGCTCGAGGCGTTCCTCACGACGACGCTCGGCAAGGGCGTGATCCGCGCGAAGGACACCCCGAACTTCATCGCCAACCGCATCGGCGTGTTCTCGGTCATCGCGACGATGATCCACACCGGGAGGCTGGGCCTGGGCTTCGACGCCGTCGACGCTTTGACCGGCCCGGCGATCGGGCGCGCGAAGAGCGCGACGTTCCGCACCGCCGACGTCGTCGGGCTCGACACCCTCGCGCACGTGATCGGCACGATGCGCGACACGCTGCCCGGGGACCCGTGGCACGCGCAATTCGAGGTGCCGCCGGTGGTGGCCGCGCTCGTCGCGAAGGGCGCGCTCGGCCAGAAGGCGAAGGCCGGATTCTTCCGCAAGGCGGGCAGGACGATCGAGGTGCTCGACCCGGCGACGGGCGGCTACCGCGAGAGCGCGGGCGAGATCGCTCCCGAGGTCGCCGCGATCCTCGCGATCGAGGCGCCGGGCGAGAAGTTCGCGAAGCTCCGCGCGTCGCCGCATCCGCAGGCGCGGTTCCTGTGGGCGATCTTCCGCGACACGTTCCACTACGCCGCCTTCCAGCTCGCGGCGATCGCGGACAACGCGCGCGACGTCGACCTCGCGGTCCGCTGGGGCTTCGGGTGGACGCTCGGGCCGTTCGAGACCTGGCAGGCCGCGGGATGGGACGACGTCGCCGGGGCGATCGCCGCCGACATCGCGGCCGGCCGCGCGCTCGCGAGCGTGCCGCTGCCGGCGTGGGTGCGCGGCGCCAAGGTGAGCGCCGCGAAGGGCGTGCACACGCGCGAAGGCGCGTACTCGGCGTCGTCGGACCGCTTCGTGCCGCGCTCGTCGCTGCCCGTCTACCGGCGCCAGCGATTCCCGGACGCGGTGCTGGGCGAACGCTTCGACCGCGGCACGACCGTGTTCGAGACCGACGCGCTGCGCATGTGGCACCTCGAGCGCGACGTCGCGATCGTGTCGTTCCGGACCAAGCGGCACACGGTCAGCGCGGGCGTGCTCGAGGGCCTGGAGCGCGCGCTCGACGAAGCCGAGCGCGGATTCGCCGGGCTCGTGATCTGGCAGCCCTCCGAGCCGTTCTCGTTCGGCGCCGATCTCTCGGCGCTCGCGCCGGCCGCGCAGGCGGGGCGGTGGAGCGAGGTCGAGGGCGTCGTCGAGCGGTTCCAGAGGGCGTCGCTCAGGCTCCGCTACAGCCTCGTGCCGACGGTCGCGGCGGTGCGGGGCATGGCGCTCGGCGGCTCCTGCGAGTTCATCCTGCACTGCGACCGCGCGGTCGCCGCGCTCGAGTCCTACCCGGGCCTCGTCGAGGCCGGCGTGGGGCTGCTCCCGGGCGGCGGCGGGACGAAGGAATTCGCGCTGCGCGCGGCCGACGCGGTGAAGCACGCGCCGACCGGCGGCCAGGCGGACCAGTTCCCGTTCCTGCGCGCCGCGTTCCAGACGATCGCGCAGGCGACCGTCGCCCGGAGCGCGCTGGAGGCGAAGGCGCTGGGCTACCTCAAGCCCGCCGACGTCGTCGTCATGCACCCGGACGAGATCCTGCACGTCGCGCTGGGCCAGGCGCGCGCGCTCGCCGACGCGGGCTACCGGCCGCCGCTCGCGCCCACGGCGATCCCGGTCGCCGGCCGGACCGGCATCGCGACGCTCGAGATGATGCTCGTCAACCTGCGCGACGGCGGCTTCGTCAGCGCGTACGACTTCGAGGTCGGGCTCGCGATCGCGCGCGTCCTGTGCGGCGGCGACGTCGACGCCGGCACGACGGTCGACGAGCGCTGGCTGATCGACCTCGAGCGCGAGGAGTTCATGAAGCTCGCGCGGGATCCGCGAACGCAGGCGCGCATCGCGCACACGCTCGCGACCGGCAAGCCGCTCAGGAATTGAACGCCATGGCGAGATCGCTCCGGGACGCGTACATCGTCGCCACCGCGCGCACGCCGGTGGGCAAGGCGCCGCGCGGCGCGTTCCGCGCGACCCGGCCCGACACGATGCTCGCGCACGCGCTGCGGAGCGTGCTCGCCCGCGCGCCGTCGCTCGACGCGAAGGCGGTCGAGGACGTGATCGTCGGCTGCGCGATGCCCGAGTACGAGCAGGGGATGAACGTCGCGCGCATCGGCCTCCTGCTCGCGGGACTCCCGAAGTCGGTGCCCGGCATGACGGTCAACCGCTTCTGCTCGTCGGGCCTGAACGCGGTCTCGATCGCCGCCGACCGCATTCGCACCGGCGAGGCGGAGGTCGCGATCGCCGCGGGCACCGAGAGCATGAGCATGATCCCGATGCTCGGGCGCCTCGCGCTCAACCTCGACGTGTTCGCGGGCGACGAGAACGTCGGCATCGCGTACGGGATGGGCCTCACGGCCGAGAAGGTCGCCGACCGCTGGAAGGTCTCGCGCGAGGCGCAGGACGCGTTCGCGCTCGAGTCGCACCGGCGCGCGATCGCGGCGCAGGCGGCCGGCGAGTTCGACGCGGAGATCGCGCCGGTGACGGTGCGCGAGCACCTGCCGGCCGAAGGCGGCCGCGCGACGGTCCGCGAGGCGATCGTGTCGCGCGACGAGGGACCGCGCGCGGACACGAGCGCCGAGGCGCTCGCGAAGCTCCGGCCGGTGTTCGCGGCGAAGGGCTCGGTGACCGCGGGCAACAGCTCGCAGACCTCCGACGGCGCGGGCGCGGTGATCGTCGCGTCGGAGGCCGCGTGCAAGGCGTTCGGGCTCGCGCCGGTCGCGCGCTTCGTGTCGTTCGCGGTCGCGGGCGTGCCGCCGGAGATCATGGGCGTCGGGCCGATCGCGGCGATCCCGAAGGCGCTCGCGCTCGCGGGGCTCGCGACGAAGGACCTGGACTGGATCGAGCTGAACGAGGCGTTCGCGGCGCAGAGCCTCGCGGTGATCGGCGACCTCGGCCTCGATCCGGCGAAGGTCAATCCGCTCGGCGGCGCGATCGCGCTCGGCCACCCGCTCGGCGCGACGGGCGCGATCCGCACCGCGACGATCCTGCACGGATTGAAGCGGCGCGGCGGGCGCTACGGCATGGTCACGATGTGCGTCGGCACCGGCATGGGCGCCGCGGGCATCTTCGAGAAGCTTTGACGGGACCTTCGGGAGGAGCGATGCGCGGCACGATCGGGATCCTTGGGGCGGCGGCGCTCGCGTGGAGCGTCGCGGCGGGCGCGGCGGAGATCGGCGGACTGACGATCCCGGAAAAGGCGAGCGTCGGCGGGCAGGAGCTCGTGCTGAACGGCGCGGGCATCCGCACACGCGTCGTCTTCAAGGTCTACGTCGGCGCGCTCTACCTGCCGGCGAAGGCGCGCACGCTCGCCGAGGTGCTGGCGAAGGCGCCGCGGCGCGTGCAGCTCTCGCTGCTGCGCAACCTCACGCCCGACCAGCTGATCGACGCGCTCGTCGACGGGCTGAAGGCGAACAACGGCGAGGCCGAGCTCGCGGCCGTCAAGTCGCAGCAGGAGCAGATGGTCGCCACGATGAAGGCCTTCGGCGACGTGAAGGAGAAGGACGTCGTGACGATCGACTTCGTCGACGGCGGCACGCAGATCGGCCTGAACGGCCAGGCGAAGTCGACGATCCCCGGCGAGGCGTTCAACGCCGCGCTCACGAAGGTGTGGCTCGGCGACAAGCCCGTGCAGGACGACCTCAAGAAAGCGATGCTGGGTGGCTGAGCGCGCGGCGGCCGCGGGTCGCGATTTCTGGCCTTCCTGCGGCTACCGCCACCTGACGGTCGGCGCCGACGGCCGGCTCACCGTCACCGACGCTTTCCTGCGCCGCTACCTGCTGCGCCCCGAGCTCGCGCCCGTCCCCGAGTCGTGCGCCGCGGAGCTCGCGCTCCACGAGGCGCTCGTCGCGAGCCCGCGGCGGGCGGTCGCCGGGCGCGAGATCGAGGCGATCCGCGACGAGGACGCGCGCGAGAACTACCGCGTGTGGCTGCGGTTCCGCGACCGCCTCGCCGCCGCGCCCTCGCTCGAGGCGGCGTACCTGCGCCTGTTCGAGGGCGCGGGCGTCGACGTCCCGCCGCAGTTCGTGCACGAGCTGACCGAGGTGCTCCTGCGCCACATCCTGGGCGGGGGCGCCGATCCGATCGAGGCGCGCGCGGCGGAGATGCTGTTCCGGCCGCAGACGGTCGCGGTCCTCGAGGACGGGGCGGTGATGGCCGCGGACGAGACCGTCGTCGAGCTCTACGCGACGACCGGCGGGTTCGGGAACCTCGGCGAGCTCCTCGCGTCCAACCGCACGCCGACGCGCACGGTCGACCTGGACGTGCTCGCCCGGGAGAACGCGGACGAGTACTGGACCCGCGACGAGCGCCGCGACCTGTCGGTGAGCCTCAACCGCGGGCAGCCCGCGCTCGACGCGCTGTGTCGCGTGATGGAGCGCTGGGTGCGGCATTTCCTGGAGATCGACGTGAGGATCGTGCCCGAGCGGCGCATCGACGACGACCGGTGGGTGTGGCACGTCGGGCTGGATGCCCAGGCGTCGGCCCTGCTCAACGACCTGTACAATCGCGTCGAGGTCGACGACGAGCGCATGGCGCGCCTGGTCGCCCTGTTCCGGCTCGACTTCGCGAATCCCGCGGACATGCGTCCCGCGATCGCGGGACGGCCGGTCTACCTCGCGATGGCGATCGACGAGCGTCGGCGCCTGCGCCTCAAGCCCCAGAACCTCCTGTCGAACCTGCCGCTCGCGCGGCCGCAATGATCATGACGATGCCCCCCATTTCGCGTTCCGCGTCGGCGACGCGCTGGCTCCCGCTCGTTTGCCTCGTGCCCATCCTCGCCTTCGCGCAGGCGCCCGCGCAGCCCGCGCCGGCGCCGGCCGCGAAGGACGCGCCCAAGGCGGCCGCGCCCGCTGCGCCTGCAGTGGGCGGTGGGAAAGGGTCGGGTACACGCAACGGGTCGTCGGAACCGCAGACGCTCAACCAGAAATTCGCGAGGGAAGCCCTTCCGGCGCCGCCGGGCGTGGGCGACACGCCGCCGGCCACCGGCCCGCTCGCGCCGCTGTCGTGGCTCACCGGCTGCTGGTGGGGCGACGTCAACAAGCACGAGTTCCGCGAGTACTGGCATCCGCTGCGCGGCGACATGATGATCGGCGTGAGCCGGCTCGCGCTGCCCGAGCGCGTCACGAGCTTCGAGTACCTCCGCCTCGAGAGCCGACCCGACGGCGTGTACTACGTGAATTCGTCGAAGGGGCGCAACGAGGTCGCGTTCAAGCTTACGTCGACGACCAAGGAAGGCGACGACGAGCTTTTCGCGTTCACGTCCGAGGGGACGGGATTCCCGAACAGCATCCTCTATCGCCGGGCCGGCGGCGGCTGGCTCTACGTCGAGGTCGCGGGCAAGGCGCAGGGCCAGGACCACAAGGTGATCTACCCGTTCCGCCGCGTGAGCTGCGAGTCTGGCGAGTTCCTCCGGAAGTAGGCCCCTGCTGCCAGGCACGCGCCCGACACCTTGAGGTCAGGTGTCAGGCGCGTGCCTGGCACCGGGCACGCCGCGATTCGCGAGCGCATCGGCGCGCAGGTTGCCCTCGTTGTCGGCGTGCCCGCGCACCCAGTGCCAGCGGACGCGATGCCGCGCGGCGAGGGCGTCGAGCTCGCGCCAGAGATCCTCGTTCTTCACCGGCTTGCGGTCGGCGGTCTTCCAGCCGTTGCGCTTCCAGCCGTGGATCCAGGTCTCGATCCCGTTCTTCACGTACTGCGAGTCGGTGTGCACCGCGACCTCGGCAGGCGCCTTCAGCGCCTCGAGCGCGCGGATCACCGCGGTCAGCTCCATCCGGTTGTTCGTCGTCGCGCGCTCGCCGCCGAAGAGCTCCTTCTCGCGGCCGTGCGCGATCAGCAGCGCGCCCCAGCCGCCCGGGCCCGGGTTTCCCTTGCACGCGCCGTCGGTGTAGACGACGACGGGCGTCGCCGTCATGGGGCCGGCCGCTCCGCCGCGGTCAGGCTCTCCTTCGCGCGCGCGGCCGGCGCGAGCGCCTTCTTGCGGCGCTCGCGGCGCTCCCAGGCCGGCGTGATCACGCGCATGCCCGCGACCTTCTTCGTCGCGCGCAGGAAATAGACGCCGCCGGCGATCGGCCACCATCGGTCGCCCGCCTTCTCGAGCCAGGCGAAGCGGTTCAGCCACAGCTCGCTCGAGAACGGCGGCGCGTAGCCGTCGAGCCGGCCGCCGATCACGTCGAATCCGAGCAGCGACAGCCAGTCCTTGAGCCGCCACAGGCCGATGAAGCTGCCGTTCCACGGCGGCGTCTGCTCGCGCCCGAAGTAGCGCTTGAGGCCGTAGAGCGAGAACGGGTTGAAGCCCGCGATGACGATCTGGCCTTCCGGCCTCATCACGCGATACGCCTCGCGCAGCATCAGGTGCGGGTCGTCGGTGAACTCGAGCGCGTGCGGCATCACGACCAGGTCGATCGTGTTCTCGGCGAACGGCAGCGCGTGCGGGTCGGCGACGAGCTCTGCCGGCGGGTCGTAGTCGAGCGACCACCGCGACGGGATGCGCGACTGCGCGAGCGTCGGGTGCTCGGGCAGCCCGACCTGGATCGCGTAGTAGCCGAAGATGTCGGCGACCGTCTGGTCGAAGTACGCCTGCTCGCGCGCGCGGAGGTAGCGCCCGAGCGGCGTCGCGAACCAGTCGGCGAGCGTCCCTGTCGTTGACAGGCCGGCCGCGCCCTCCGAAGATGCGTCCATGCCGGCGATTATCCCGTTGGCCGCCTTCACCGACAACTACGTGTGGGCGATCCGCGAGGGCGGCCGCGCGGCGGTCGTCGACCCGGGCGACGCCGCTCCGGTCCGGGCCTGGCTCGCGCGCGAAGGCGTCGGGCTCGCCGCGATCCTCGTCACGCACCACCATCGCGACCACACCGGCGGCATCGTCGAGCTCGTGGCCGACGCCGGCATTCCGGTGATCGGCCCCGCGCGCGAGGCGATCCCGGCGCGCACGCTCGCCGTGAGCGGCGGCGACCGCGTCGAGCTGCCGGGCATGGCGCTCGCGCTCGACGTGCTCGACATCCCCGGGCACACCGCGGGGCACGTCGCGTTCGTGGGCCGCGGCGACGGCTGGGGAGGCCCGGTCGTGTTCTGCGGCGACACGCTGTTCGCGGCGGGATGCGGCAAGGTGTTCGAGGGCACGCCCGCCCAGATGTGGGCGTCGCTGTCCGCGCTCGCCGCGCTTCCGGGCGACACGCGCGTCTACTGCGGGCACGAGTACACGCTCGCGAACCTGCGATTCGCGGCCGCCGTCGAGCCCGCGAATCCCGAGGTCGCCGCGCGCGCGGCGCGCGAGCAGGGCAAGCGCGACCGGGGGCTGCCCACGCTGCCGTCGACGATCGCCGAGGAGCGGCGGACCAACCCGTTCCTGCGCGCCGCCGAGCCCGGCGTGCGCGCGATCGCGGAAGCGCGCGCGGGACGCCGTCTCGGGGACGCAGCGTCGGTGTTCGCGGCGCTCCGCGAGTGGAAGAACGCCTCCTGAGCGCCCGCGCGCTCCGCGGCGTGTCGGACGGCCGCCGGTTGCGCCCCTTCCGCGTCGCGCCTACCATCGCCAGCCGGGCGCGGCCGCCGCGCCGGGCCCGCGGAGACGACGTTTGCGCCGAAGACTGACGACCCTGCTCCTAGCGCTCGCGCTCGCGGGCTGCGCCACGCCCGGGACGCCGCCGGAGCCGGTGCTGCCGCCGCCGCTTCCGCCGCCGAGCCCGGCGCCCGTCGTCGCGAAGGTTCCGCCGCTTCCTCCCGCCGTCCCCGCTCCCGATCCGTTTCCCGCCGCCGCGGGCGCGGAGCTCGAGCCGCTGCCGCCGCCCGCCACGAGCCTGTGGGAGCGGATCGCCAAGGGCTACGCGATCCCCGACCTCGTCGACGATCCGCTCGTCGCGAAGTGGGAGCAGTACTACGCGGACCGCCCCGACTACGTGGCGCGCATCGTCGACCGCTCGCGCCGGTACCTCTACCACATCGTGAGCGAGATCGACTCGCGCGGCATGCCGCTCGACCTGGCGCTCCTGCCGATGGTCGAGAGCGCGATGAACCCGAACGCCTACTCGCGGGCCCGCGCGGCCGGCATCTGGCAGTTCATCCCGTCGACCGGCAAGCTCTACGGCCTCGACCAGAACTTCTGGTTCGACTCGCGGCGCGACATCGTCGCGGCGACCGACTCGGCGCTCGACTACCTCGCGAAGATCCACGACGACTTCGGCGACTGGCAGCTCGCGCTCGCCGGCTACAACTGGGGCGAGGGCAACGTCGCGAAGGCGATCGCGAAGAACAAGGCGAAGGGCAAGCCGACCGACTACGCGTCGCTTTCGATGCCGGCCGAGACGCGCAACTACCTGCCGAAGCTTCAGGCGGTGAAGAACATCGTGCGCGATCCGGACAAGTACGGGCTGGTCCTCGCGGACGTGCCCGACTCGCCCTACTTCACGATCGTGAAGACGACGCGGAAGATGGACGTCAAGGTCGCGGCGGACCTGGCCGAGATGTCGGTCGACGAATTCCTGTCGCTCAACCCGCAGCACAACCGGCCCGTGATCGCGGGCGGCGACGAGCAGTCGATCCTGCTGCCGATCGACCGCGCCGAGATGTTCGCCGCGAAGCTCGAGCTGACGCAGCAGCCGCTCGTGAGCTGGCAGGCGTACCGGACCAAGCCGGGGGAGACCGTCTCGCAGGTGGCGGCCAAGTTCGCGCTGCCTCCCGAGACGCTGCGCGCCGTCAACGGCCTGGGCAACCGGTCGTCGCTTCCGGCCGGGCACGCGTTGCTGGTGCCGGCGCAGCGGCCCTCCGACGCGACGGTCGAATCGGTGGTGAACACGGTGTTCACCACGGTTCCGTCGGGCCGGACCTTCTACCACACGGTCCAGCGCGGCGAATCGCTGGGGACGCTCGCGCGCCGCTACGGCGTGTCGACCGAGGACCTCCGCCGCTGGAACGGCATGACGCAGAACGCGGTGAAGGTGGGGCAGCGGCTGCGCGTGACCAGCGACGTCGTCACCGGGGGCAAGGCGCCGAAGCGCGCGGCGGCCGCGCCGCCGAAGCGCGTGACGGGCACGCTTCCGGCCGCCTCGGGCGGGAGCGCCGGCGCGCCTTCGGCAGCGGCCCGGAGCGCCCGGGCGAAGCGTCCGCCGCCCCGCTGAGCGGCCGGTCCCGACGCCGTTCGGGACGCCGGAAGCGAAACGGGCGATGCATCGGCATCGCCCGTTTCTTCAGGTCCGCGGCACGCTTGCGGCGGACATTCGAGGCCTTCTGGCCTTACTTCTTCTTGCCGGCCTTCCTCTTCGCCTTGCGCTTCGTGGCCTTCTTGGCCTTGCGCTTGGTGGCCTTCTTCTTCGTGGCCTTCTTGGCCTTGCGCTTGGTGGCCTTCTTCTTCGTGGCCTTCTTGGCCTTGCGCTTGGTGGCCTTCTTCTTCGTGGCCTTCTTCGCCTTGCGCTTC
>JBGAHH010000060.1:0-25387 GCA_044226265.1 Casimicrobiaceae bacterium
AGCGCCCCGCGTGTCGTTCGGCACCTTCCTCGTCGTCGCCGCGATCGTGCTGGTCGTGGGCGCCCTCGTCGCGTGGCGCGATCGAAGGGCGCGCCGCCGCGGCCGCCAGGGAGACACGATCGCGCCGCATCCGCGGTTCGCGTACCGCGAGTTCGAGGGCAGATCGTCGGCGCAGCTGATGCGCGACGGCGCGACCGTCGTGCGGCGCGACGCGTCCGGCGCGACCGGCGGCGAAGCGATGCCGGCCCGCATCGACGTCGAGCGCGACGCGTCGGGCTCCGACGCCGCCTGATCGCGCGCCGCGCCCGCGATTGACCGCGGCGGACGTCCGCGGTAGGATGACGTCTGCGCCGATTTGAGCTTCAGCTTGCGGGCGCATAACAAATGCCGCTAAAGCGAGGTTCGCCTTGAGTCCGGGGATACCGGGCCAGGGCACACGAAACCCGTCCGGCGGCCGATGCGGCCCACACGCCCGACGGGTTTTTTGTTTTCGCGAACGCCATGACCAAGACTCCGCCGAACCGCGGCTTCACGACCGCGATCCTCCATTCCGACCGCGACGCCGCGATCGAGCACGGCGCGCTCCACAAGCCGCTGCACGTGTCGGTCGCCTACGGCTACCGCGACGCGCACGACCTCGCCGCCGTCTTCCAGAACCGCCAGGCCGGCCACGTGTACGGCCGCCAGGGCAACCCGACCTCCGCCGCGCTCGAGGCGAAGGTGACGGCGATGGAGGGCGGCGTCGCGAGCGTGTCGTTCGCGACCGGCATGGCCGCGATCGGCGCGGTGCTGCTCACGCTCACCGCCGGCGGCGACCACGTGGTCGCGAGCCGCTACCTGTTCGGCAACACCGCGAGCCTGTTCCAGACGCTCGAGTCGCACGGCACGAAGGTGAGCTACGTCGACGCCACCGACGCCGCGGCGGTCGAGGCGGCGATCACGCCGGCGACGCGCCTCGTGTTCGTCGAGACGATCGCGAACCCGCGCACGCAGGTCGCCGACCTCGCGCGCATCGGCGAGCTCTGCGCGCGCCGCGGGCTCGTCTACGTCGTCGACAACACGATGACCTCGCCCTGGCTGTTCCGCCCGATCGACGTCGGCGCGAGCCTGGTCGTCAACGCGCTGACCAAGTACATCGGCGGCCACGGCAACGCGCTCGGCGGCGCGGTCACCGACACGGGTCGTTACGACTGGAGCCGCTATCCGCGGATCGTCGATGCCTACAAGACGGGCGACCCGGCGCGCTGGGCGATCCTGCAGATCCGCAAGAAGGGCCTGCGCGACTGGGGCGGCACGCTGTCGCCGGAGCAGGCGCACCACCTCGCGGTCGGCGCGGAGACGCTCGCGTTGCGAATGGACCGCCAGTGCGCGAACGCGATGGCGCTCGCGCGGTTCCTCGACTCGCATCCGCGCGTCCGCGCCGTCCACTATCCCGGGCTGGCGTCGCACGCGCAGCACGCGCTCGCCGGCCGGCTGTTCCGCGCGTACGGCGCGCTGCTCGCGTTCGAGCTCGCCGACGGCGTCGACACGTTCGCCGTGCTCAACCGCCTGAAGGTCGTCGTGCTGTCGTCGAACCTCGGCGACAACCGGACGCTCGCGATCCCGGTGGCGCAGACGATCTTCTGGGAGATGGGGCGCGAGCGGCGCGAGGCGATGGGCATCGCCGAGTCGCTCGTCCGCGTCTCGGTCGGCATCGAGGACGAGGCCGACCTGATCGCCGACTTCGCGCAGGCGCTGGGCTGACCTCCGGAAATGCGTCGGCCTGGAGGCCGACCCAGTGGGGAGAGGTCGTGGGTCGGCCTTCAGGCCGATGCCGTTCCGGCTTCTCGCCGGCCCGTCACCGATGCGCCGTCGCGACCGCCTTCGCGGACGAGGGCAGCAGCCGCCGGTGCAGCGCGAGCGCGAACGGGATCCAGCCGACCCAGCGCACGAGGTCGACGACCTCGTTGTCCCAGTGCCAGTCGTCGATCGCGTCGAAGTGCAGGTCGAGCCGGTCCTCGACGTAGCCCCAGGCGGTGAGCCACGCGGCGAGGAACGCGAGGATCGCGCCCTTCGCGCGGCCCTGCGGGGAGGCGTGCCGCCACATCGGCGCGGCGACGAGCGCGCCGACGATGACGACGTAGAGCGCCGTGCGCAGCGCGGGCGCCGCGTCGAACGCCGCGAGGAGCAGCGGCTCGCTCGCGATCATCTTCGCGGCGGTCCATCCCAGCACGCCGGCGCCGATCCACAGGATCTGCGGGAAGCGCTCGACCGCCTTCAGCACGACGGTCGAGCCCCAGACGACGATCGGGATCGAGATCGCGAGGCCGATCAGCACGAGCAGCACGCTGCCGTGCGCGGCGCCGCCGATCGCGAGCACGTTGTCGACGCCCATCACCGCGTCCGCGACGATGATCGTCTGGATCGCGCCGCGGATCGACGACGTCGACGCGACGTGGTGCTCGCCGCCGCCGGTCTCGTCGGTGAGCTTCCAGCCGATCCAGGCGAGCGCGACGCCGCCGACGAGCAGGAATCCCGGGATCTTGAGCAGCCACACGACGACCGACGTCAGCACGACGCGCACCGCGATCGCGCCGAAGGTCCCCCACAGGATCACGCGGCGCTGGTGCTCGCGCGGGACGTTGCGGGCCGCGAGGCCGATCACGATCGCGTTGTCGCCCGCCAGCACGAGGTCGATCACGATGATCGCGGCGAGCGCCGACCACCACGCGTTCGAGAACAGTTCGATGCTCATCGCGGCCTCCGGGGACGAGGCACCTAGTGTAACCCCCAGTTCGCCGCCGCGTCAGCCTTGACCTTGGTTCGACTCGGCGGGCCAGTCGGAGACGCCCCGCCGCATCGCGTCCGCCACCTGGCCGGGACCCTCGGGTCAGGGCGAGAGCTCGTGGCGCCTGGCGCCTTCGGGGCCGATCTCGAGCCAGGTGGCCCGTTCGTGCCAGTCCGCCAGCACGTGGCGCTCGCAGGCGCGGCCGTCGACGTCGTGGACGTGCGAAGCCGGCCGATGCGTGTGCCCGTGGACCATCCGGGTCACGCCGGCCTCGCGGAAGGCCCGGGCGACCGATTCCGCGTTGACGTCCATGATCGCGTCGGACTTGGCGCGCGTCGCCATCCGGCTTCGGCGGCGCAGCCAGGCGGCGATCGCGCGACGGACCGGCCAGGGCAGCGCCAGGAACCGCCGCTGACGGGCCGGATCGCGCGACCAGGCGCGGTACCGCTGGTAGTCGACGTCGTCGGTGCAGAGCTCGTCGCCGTGCAGGATCAGCGTCGGGACGCCGCCGGCGTCGACGACGAGACGCTCGGGCAGCAGCGTCGCGCCCGCGGCCTTCGCGAAACGCTGGCCGAGGAGGAAATCCCGGTTGCCGCGCATCACGCCGAGCTCGACGCCCGCATCCGCGATCCCGCGCAGCGAAGCGACGACGGCGGCGGCGAAAGGCTCGGCGACACCCTCGTCGCCGATCCACGTGTCGAACAGGTCGCCGAGCAGGCGCACCGATGCCGCCTCGCGCGCGGGGCCGCGCGCCCACGCGTGGAACGCCGCGGCGGTGCCGGGCCGCGACGGCGCGAGGTGCAGGTCGGAGGCGAAGAGCGCCGGCTTCATGCCGCGAGGCGCGGCCGCGGTGCCGGCGGCGGCGGCGGCGGTGAAAGGAGAATGGAGAATGGAAAATGGATCATGGAAAACCGCGCGGAGCCGGTGTCGGCGTTACCTGCCGACGGTGTTCGACGCAACGGGCGCGACGCGTGCCTACCGGGCTCTTTCCATCGTCCATTCTCCATCGACCATTCTCGCCTCACGCCGTCTCAGGCGACGACTTCCGCCTTGCGGATCACCACGTCCGCCGTCGGCACGTTCTCGTGCATGCCGCTGCGGCCGGTCGCGACGCCCTTGATGCGGTCGACGACGTCCGCGCCTTCGACGACCTTCCCGAACACCGTGTAGCCCCAGCCGTTGCCGCCGGGCGCCTTGAAGTCGAGGAAGTCGTTGTCGGCGACGTTGATGAAGAACTGCGCGGTGGCCGAGTGCGGGTCGCCGGTGCGCGCCATCGCGACCGTGTGGCGCTTGTTCTTGAGGCCGTTGGCGCCCTCGTGCGCGACCGGCTTGCGCGTCGGCTTCTGCCGCATCCCGGGCTCGAAGCCGCCGCCCTGGATCATGAAGCCGTCGATCACGCGGTGGAACACCGTGTTGTCGTAGTGGCCGTCGCGCACGTACTGCAGGAAGTTCGCGACGGTCGCCGGCGCGTCGGCGTCGTCGAGGGCCAGCACGATGTCGCCATGGCTCGTCTGCAGCTTCACTCGGGTCATGCGGGTCTCCTTGTGCGCCTGGGCGCCTTCGCGGTTCACTGCCCGTCGAGCACCTTGGCGCTCGTGATCACCACGCGCGTCGCCGGCACGTCCGTCGGGAACGGGCCGCCCTTGCCGGTGGGCGTCTTCGCGATCTTGTTGACGACGTCCATGCCCTCGACGACCTTGCCGAACACCGCGTAGCCGTAGCCGTCGACGGTCGACGCGCGGTAGTTCAGGAACTTGTTGTCGGCGACGTTGATGAAGAACTGGGCGGACGCCGAGTGCGGATCGCGCGTGCGCGCCATCGCGATCGTGCCGGGCGTATTGAGGAGCCCCGCCTTCGACGACTGCTCGGCCTCGTTCTTGATGCCCGGCCGCGTGGGCTTCTCGGTGAAGTCCGAGGTGTAGCCGCCGCCCTGGATCATGAAGCCGTCGATCACGCGGTGGAACTGCGTGCCGTTGTAGTGACCCGCCTTCACGTAGGCGAGGAAGTTCTCGACGGTCTGGGGCGCGGCCTTGGCGTCGAGCTGCAGCACGATCTTGCCGGCGGTCGTGTCGAGCTCGACCTTCTGGGCGAGGGCGGGCGTCGACGCCAGGGCGGCGGCGAGGGCGACGGCGAACAGGCGCGGGATCATGCGGGTCTCCGGGTCGGGGATGGATTCAATGCGCGGCGAGCGCGTCGCGGACGAGCTTGAGCTTCGCGGGCGCGGCGCCCTTGCCTTTCTCGAGCGCGATCGCGCGCTCGTACTGCCGGGCGGCGAGGCGGGTGTAGATGTCGCCCAGGTTCTCGACCGCGGGCGCGTAGTCGGGGGACGCCGCGATCGCGAGCTCGAGCTCGGACTTCGCGAGCTCGAGGCTGCCGCGCGACGCGTAGATCACCGCGAGGTTGTTGTGCACCTCGGGCAGCTCGGGGAAGTCGGCGGCGAGCGACTGCAGCGTCGCGACCGCGGCATCGGTCTTGCCGCTCTCGGTTTGCGCGACCGACTTCAGGAACCTCGCCTGCGGCTCGCGCGGCCGCTCGCGATTGAGCGCGTCGAGCTTCGCGATCGCCGCGTCGTACTGCTTGCTCGCCAGGAGCGCGCGCGCCTCCTTGAGGCCGGCCGAGTACGCCTTGAGCGCCTCGGCGGAGAACTCGGCCGGCAGCGGCGCGGGCGGGGGCTCGGCGGGCGGCTTCGTCGACGGCGCCTGCGCGAGCGCCAGGCTCGCGGCGAACGCTGCGATCACGGCGGGCAGGAAGCGGGGACGGGCCATGCGGGAGCCCCGCATTCTATCGCACGGCCCCTCGGGGCCGCGGCGATCAGGCGACGCGCAACCGCTCGACCGTCGCGTCGATGAGCCGCCGCGCGATCGACACCGGCGACGGCAGCGGGGGCAGCGCGTCGAGCGGGAACCAGCGCGCGTCCTCGATCTCCGGATCGTCGAGGCGGATCTCGCCGCCGGCGTACACCGCGGTGAACGCGATCATCAGCGAGTGCGGAAACGCCCACGACTGGCTCGCGAAGTACGCCGGCGCCTCGATCTCGACGCCGACTTCCTCGCGCACCTCGCGGCGGATGCAGTCCTCGATCGTCTCGCCCGGCTCGACGAAGCCCGCGAGCGCGGAGTACATGCCGGTCGCGAAGCGCGCCGAGCGCGCGAGCAGGAGCTCGCGGCCGCGCGTGACGAGCGCCATCATCGCGGGCGACACGCGCGGGTAGGCGACGAGCCCGCAGGCAGGGCACTCCCGCGCCCGCTCGTCCGCGCGCGCGTTCGTCGGCGTGCCGCAGCGCCCGCAATACCGGTGCGTGCGGTCGAAGTCCGCGACCTGGAACGCGCGAGCCGCGATCGCGAGCAGCGGGTCGGGCAGCCGAAGGAAGTACGAGCGCAGTCCCGCCGCGACGAACCCGGGCGGCGCGGCGACGTCGTCGCCGAGCGCCACCGCGACGCAGGGCACGCCCGCGAGGTCGCCCAGGTAGTGACGGTCGCCCGCGAGGCCCGCGGCGTCGAGCTCGTCGAGCGTGGCGATCGTCGCCGCCTCGGCGCTGCCTCGCGCCAGGAGCTTCGCGCCGGAGAACGCGAACGCCAGCGCGGTGCCGGGGACGGGGGCGGGCAGGCGATGCGACGGGGTGAAGCCGGCGGGGGTGTGCATGAAGCGCAGGGCGTAGGGTGTCGTGGATGGGATTTTGCGCCTTGCCGGCGCCGGCGCATCGACTTGTCGTACGTCGCGCACGACACGGCGCCGAACCCTCTCTACGACGCCCTACGCCCTGCCACTTCGTCCACCCCCGCGGACGACGGCGATTCAGCGGACGAAAGCGCCGTCCTTCCCGATCGCCGTGAGCTCGACGAACCGCGACCCGCTGTGGTCGGCCGGCGTGTAGGTGACGGAGAAGCCGCCGACGTCGTAATCGTTCATCGTCTCGAGCGCGGCGACGAGCTTCTCGCGCGTCAGGTCGCGGCCCGCGCGCCGCAGGCCCTCGACGAGGACCTTCGCCGCGATGAAGCCCTCGAGGCTCGTGAACGAGTAGTTCTCCTTGCCCGTCTCGGCCGAGAACAGCTTCTGGTACTCCTTCACGACCGGCGTGCCGACGTTCCACGGGTACGGGACCACCTGCGAGATCCCGACCCCGCGCCCTTCCGGGCCCAGCTCGTCGGCGAGCGCCTTGCTGCCGACGAACGAGACGTTCAGGAACTGGGGGTGGATCCCCGCGGCCTTCATCGCCTTGATGAACGCGGCGCAGGACTTGTAGGCGCTGATCATGATCACCGCCTGCGGATCGACCTTCGCGAGCGCGGCGACCGCGGCCTTCACGTCGGTCGAGTTGCGCTCGACCGTCGCCGTCGCGGCGATCGGCATGTTGCGCGCCTTCGTCGCGCGCTCGACGCCCTCGAGGCCCGTCTTGCCGTAGGCGTCGTTCTGGTAGAACACGGCGATCCGCTGCAGGCGCAGCGTCGCGAGCAGGTCGACGAGCTTGTCGGTCTCCGCGAAGTAGCTCGCGCGCACGTTGAAGATGTAGCGGTTGAGCGGCTTGCGGAAGGCCTCGGCGCCGGTGAACGGCCCGACCAGCGGGACCTGCGCCTTCGTGAACACCGGCATCGCGGCGAGCGTCGTCGGCGTCCCGACGTAGCCGAACAGCGCGAACGCCTGGTCGGTCTCGAGGAAGCGACGCGTGTTGGCGAGCGCGCGATCGGGCTCGTAGCCGTCGTCGAGCGTGCGCAGCTCGATGCGCCGGCCGTTCACGCCGCCGCGTGCGTTGACCGCGTTGAAGTAGGCCATCGCGCCGGCGCGCATCTCGGTGCCGAGCTCGGAGGCGGGGCCCGAGGTGGCCGCGGACTGGCCGATCACGACGACGGTCGGCGTCAACCCTTGCGCCGCGACGACGGCCGGCGCGGCCGCGGCCAGCGCGGCCGCCGTGATGATCGCTTTCAGCATGCTGGAAGTCCTCCGGGCCCGACGGGGCGCGGCCCCTCGGGCCGTGCCGGAACCGGTTCGGGAGCAATCATCGGGCCAGCGCGTCGAGGGTGCCGGCGCGGGACGGCCCCTGCCGCCCCGGCGCCCGGATCAGGCGAGCTTGAGCGGCAGCGTGCGCAGCCGCTGGCCGGTGGCGGCGTAGAGCGCGTTCGCGAGCGCCGGCGCGATCACCGGCGTCCCCGGCTCGCCCACGCCGGTCGGCTTGCCGGCCGACGGCACGATGTGGACCTCGATCGCCGGCATCTCGTGGATCCGCAGCACCGGGTAGTCGTGGAAGTTCGACGGCTCGACCAGGCCGTCCTTGATCGTGATGGCGCCGTAGAGCGCCGCCGACAGCCCGTAGCCGATCCCGCCCTCCATCTGCGCGCGCACGACGTCCGGATTCACCGCGATGCCGCATTCGACCGCGCAAACGACGCGGTCGACCGTGAAGCTCTTGTCCGGCTTGATCGTCGCCTCGACGACCTGCGCGACGACGGTCCCGAACGACTCGTGCACCGCGATGCCGCGGCCGCGCTTCTCGCCCGCCTTGCCCGGCGCGAGCGGCGCGCCCCAGCCCGCCTTGCCCGCGGCGAGCTCGAGCGCCGCGAGGTGTCGCGGGTGCTTCGCGAGGAGCTTGCGCCGCAGCTCGACCGGATCCTGCTTCGCCGCGACCGCGAGCTCGTCGAGGAAGGTCTCGGTCGAGTACGCGGTGTGCGACGAGCCGACCGACCGCCACCACTGCACGGTCGGCGCCTCGGCGGTCGTGTGCAGGTCGACCGCGATCGCGGGGATCGCGTAGGGCAGCGTCGATGCGCCCTCGACCGAGGTGCCGTCGACGCCGTTCTTCACGAGGAACGCCTCGAAGATCGTGCCCTCGAGGATCGACTGCCCGACGATGCGGTGCTGCCATCCGACGATCGCGCCGCTCGCGTCGAGGCCGGCGCGCAGCGCGTGGAAGTACATCGGGCGGTACATGCCGCCGCGCATGTCGTCCTCGCGCGTCCACACGAGCTTCACCGGCACGCCCTTCGTGCCGGTCTTCGCGAGCCGCGACACGATCTCGGCGCACTCGAGCACGTAGTCGGAGGACGGGTTCGCCCGCCGGCCGAAGCTGCCGCCGGCGAAGAGCATCGTGATCGACACCTGCTCGGGCTTGAGTCCCACGACCTTCGCGACCGCCGCCTGGTCGGCCGTCTGGAACTGCTCGCCGTTCCACACCTCGCAGCGGTCGTCGGAGAGACGCATCGCGCAGTTCATCGGCTCCATCGCCGCGTGCGCGAGGTAGGGGAACTCGAACGCCGCCTCGAGCTTGGTCGCGGCGCCCGCGATCGCAGCGGCCGCGTCGCCGTCGGCGCGCGCCGGCTTGCCCGGCTTCTCGGCGAGCTTGCGGTACGACGCCATCAGCTCGTCGGTCGAGCCCTTCCACGCGCGGTTCTCGTTCCACTCGACCTTGAGCGCGTCGCGGCCCTTCTTCGCCGCCCAGAAGCCCGTGGCGATGACCGCGACGCCGGTCGGCAGCTCGAGCACGCTGCGCACCCCCGGCACGCTGCGCACGCCGCTCGCGTCGAAGCTCTTGACGCGCGCGCCGAAGCGCGGCGGATGCAGCACGACCGCGGTGAGCATGCCCGGCAGCTGCAGGTCCTGCGTGAACATCGCGGTGCCGTTCGACTTGGCGCGCGCGTCGACGCGCGGGAACGCCTTGCCGACGAACGTGAAGTCCTTCGGGTCCTTCAGCGTCACGCTCGCGGGCACCGGCATCGACGCGGCGTCCGCCGCGAGCTCGCCGAACGTGGCCTTCCGCCCCGACGCGTGCGACACGACGCCGCCGGACACCTTGATCGCGTCGGCCGTCACGCTCCACTTCTTCGCGGCGGCGGCGACCAGCATCGCGCGGGCGGTCGCGCCGGCGTTGCGCAGCTGCTCCCACGAGTTGGCGATCGCGGACGAGCCGCCGGTGCCCTGCATCTGGCCCCACATCAGGTTGTTGTAGCGCGACGCGTCGGCGGGCGCGCCGACGACGCGCACCTGGCTCCACGCGGCGTCGAGCTCCTCGGCGACGATCGTCGCGAGGCCGGTGTGCGACCCCTGGCCCATCTCGACGTGCTTCGCGACGACGGTCACCGTGTTGTCGCGGCCGATGCGCACGAACGCGTTGGGCTCGAACGGCGCGGCCGTCGCGGCCCCGCCCGACTTTCCGGGACCGCCGGATTGCGCCAGCGCGGGCAGGTGGACGCCGAGCACGAGCCCGGCGCCGGCGGCGCCGCTCGCCTTGAGGAACGCGCGGCGCGAGCGCGACAGGTTGACGATGCGAGAGTCGTTCATGGCGGCCTCCGTCACGCGAGCGACCGCGCCGCTTCCTTGATCGCGGCGCGGATGCGCACGTAGGTGGCGCAGCGGCAGACGTTGCCGGACATCGCGCCGTCGATGTCGGCGTCGGACGGGTTCCGGTTGGACGCGAGCAGCGCGGCGGCGCTCATGACCTGGCCCGACTGGCAGTAGCCGCACTGCGGCACGTCGAGCTTGACCCACGCGGCCTGCACCGCCTGGCCTTCCTTCGACTTCAGCCCCTCGATCGTCGTGATCTCGGCGCCCTGCTTCAACGACGACAGCGGCGTCTGGCACGAGCGGATCGGCTGGCCTTCGAGGAGCACGGTGCACGCGCCGCACAGCGCCATGCCGCAGCCGTACTTGGTGCCGGTGAGCTTGAGCGAATCTCGCAGCACCCACAGCAGCGGGGTGTCGCCGGGGACGCCGGCCGCGATGTCGACGCGCTCCTTGTTGACGAACAGGACGGGCATGCTTCGACTCCGGGAAAGGGGGGAGCGCGACGGCGCGCTTCGAAGCCGGGATGGTAGGCGATGGCGGCGCGGTTGGCCATCGGACGCGGCGTGCCGCCGCGCGGCGGAGCGGTCAAAAACACTACGCGCGACAAGGACTTGCCGATCGCCGTGCTAGAATTCGCGCACTGCAGCGCACCGGGACTCGCCATGGAAGCGGAACAACTGAACCAGATCGCGAACTCGCTCGCCGACCTCAAGACCAGGACGGCCGAGATGCGGAGGTTCCTTTGACTTCGACCTGAAGTCGAAGACGCTGGAGGAGGTCCGCCGCGCGCTCGAGGACCCGCAGGTCTGGAGCGATCCCGAGAAGGCGCAGCAGCTCGGGCGCGAGAAGAAGCAGCTCGAAGGCGTCGTCACGACGCTCACCGAACTCGACCGGGGGCTCGCCGACAGCGGCGAGCTCTTCGAGCTCGCGCGCGCCGACGGCGACGACGCGACGATCGCCGCGATCCGCGACGACGTCGCCGGCCTCGCCAGGACCGTCGCCGACCTCGAGTTCCGCCGGATGTTCGCGAATCCGATGGACCCGAACCACTGCTTCGTCGACATCCAGGCGGGCAGCGGCGGGACCGAGGCGCAGGACTGGGCGGCGATGCTGCTGCGGATGTACATCCGCTACTGCGAGCGCAAGGGCTACGCGGTCGAGGTGCTCGAGGAGTCGGCGGGCGACGTCGCGGGCATCAAGAGCGCGTCGATCAAGGTCGACGGCGAGTACGCGTTCGGCCACCTGCGCACCGAGACGGGCGTCCACCGGCTCGTGCGCAAGAGCCCGTTCGACTCGAACGCCCGCCGGCACACGTCGTTCGCGAGCGTGTTCGTCTATCCGGAGGTCGACGACTCGATCGAGGTCGAGATCAACCCGGCCGACCTGCGCGTCGACACGTTCCGCTCGTCGGGCGCGGGCGGCCAGCACATCAACAAGACGGACTCGGCGGTGCGCATCACGCACCTGCCGACCAACATCGTCGTGCAGTGCCAGAACGACCGCTCGCAGCACCGCAACCGCGCCGAGGCGATGGCGATGCTGAAGGCGAAGCTCTACGAGCTCGAGATTCGCAAGCGCCAGGAAGCGCAGCAGAAGCTCGAGGACAGCAAGACCGACATCGGCTGGGGCCACCAGATCCGCAGCTACGTGCTCGACCAGTCGCGCATCAAGGACCTTCGCACGAACTACGAGGTCGGCGACACGCAGCGCGTGCTCGACGGCGACCTCGATCCGTTCATCGAGGCCAGCCTCAAGCAAGGCGTCCAATGACATCCCCCCCGACGCGCGCGAGCGCGCTTCCCCCCCGGGGGGGCGAGAAGCGGGCCGCGCCCTTGGAGCGGTCCGGCGGGCGCGGCAAAGCTCGCCCAGGGAACCGTCGGCAAGGAATCGATGCGACCGAGAGGCGTCCAGCGTTCATCTTCGACATCGACGGCACGATCATCGACTCGATGCCGTTCCACGGCCGCTCCTGGCAGGTGTTCCTCGAGCGCCGCGGCGTCGCCTACGACGGCGAAGGCTTCCTGCGCCGCACGGCGGGCCGCACGGGCACCGAGATCATGCGCGAGCTGTTCGGGCCGATGAGCGACGAGGCGGCGTGGTCGCTCGTGCACGAGAAGGAGGACGCCTACCGCGAGCTGTTCCGGCCGGCGTTCCGCGAGATCGCGGGCTTCCGCGACTTCGCCCGGCGCGCGCGTGCCGAGGGCGTGCGCATCGCGTGCGCGACGGCGGGCGACGCGAAGAACATCGCGTTCGCGCTCGAGGGCCTCGGCATGGCGGGCGAGTTCGACGCGCTCGCGGGCGCGCACGACGTCGCGCGCGGCAAGCCCGAGCCCGACCTGTTCCTGCTCGCCGCCGCGCGGCTCGGCGTCGACCCGGCGGGCTGCGTCGTCTTCGAGGACGCGCCGCTCGGGATCGAGGGCGCGCGCCGCGCGGGCATGCACGCCGTGGGCATCACCTCCGGCGAGCCAGCCCACCGGCTCGCCGGCCCGCACGTGCTGTCGACGCATCCCGACTACCGCGCGATCCGTCCGCGCGACATCCTGGACCACGCCGCTCGCGCAACCGCGCGCGCCGGCGCCGCCTGAACCCGACCCCACGCCATGACCGAGCCCACGACGCCCCCCGCGCAGGACGAGAACCAGATCATCGCCGAGCGCCGCGCGAAGCTCGCCGAGCTGCGGCGCGCCGGCCAGGCGTACCCGAACGACTTCCGCCGCGACGCGCTCGCCGCCGACCTGCACTCGCGCCACGGCGGCGAAGGCAACGAGGCGCTCGAGCCGAAGGGCATCCGCGCGGCCGTCGCCGGCCGCATGATGCTGAAGCGCGTGATGGGCAAGGCCTGCTTCGCGACGCTGCAGGACATGTCGGGGCGCATCCAGCTCTACGTGACGCTCGACGGCGTCGGCGCCGACGCGCTCGACGCGTTCAAGCGCTGGGACTTGGGCGACATCGTCGGCGCGACCGGCACGCTGTTCAAGACCAAGACCGGCGAGCTGTCGATCCGCTGCGACTCGGTGCGCCTGCTCTCGAAGGCGCTGCGCCCGCTGCCCGAGAAGTTCCACGGGCTCGCCGACCAGGAGCAGAAATACCGGCAGCGCCACCTCGACCTGATCACGAATCCCGCGTCGCGCGACGTGTTCGTCAAGCGCTCGCAGATCGTGCAGGCGATCCGCGAGTTCTTCGTCGAGCGCGGGTACCTCGAGGTCGAGACGCCGATGATGCATCCGATCCCGGGCGGGGCCGCGGCGCGGCCGTTCAAGACGCACCACAACGCGCTCGACATGGAGCTCTACCTGCGCATCGCGCCTGAGCTCTACCTCAAGCGCCTGGTCGTCGGCGGGCTCGAGCGCGTGTTCGAGATCAACCGCAACTTCCGCAACGAGGGGATCTCGACCCGCCACAATCCCGAGTTCACGATGCTCGAGTTCTACGAGGCGTACCGGGACTACCGCTACCTGATGGACCTCACCGAGGAGCTGCTGCGCACGGTGGCGCAGCGCGTGCTCGGCACGACGACGGTGACCTACCAGGGCGAGACGATCGACCTCGGCAGGCGCTTCGACCGCCTGACGATGGCCGAGGCGATCCACAAGTACCACCCGAAATACCCGCTCGCCGAGCTCGCGAAGCCCGAGTACCTGCGCGCCGCGCTCGCGCCGTTCGACGTCGAGGTGTTTCCGACCGACGGCCTGGGCCTGCTGCAGCTCAAGCTGTTCGAGGCGACGACGGAGGAGCTGCTCGTGCAGCCGACGTTCATCGTCGCGCACCCGACCGACGTGTCGCCGCTCGCGCGCGCGAACGACGCCGACCCATCGATCACCGACCGCTTCGAGCTCTTCATCACGCGGCGCGAGATCGCGAACGGCTTCTCGGAGCTGAACGACCCCGAGGACCAGGCCGCGCGCTTCGCCGCGCAGGCGGCGGCGAAGGAGGCGGGCGACGAGGAGGCGATGTACTACGACGCCGACTACGTGCGCGCGCTCGAGTCGGGCCTTCCGCCGACCGCGGGCGAGGGCATCGGCATCGACCGCCTCGTGATGCTGCTGACCGACAGCCCGTCGATCCGCGACGTCATCCTGTTCCCGCAGCTCAAGCCCGAGGGGTAGGGATGCCGGCCGGGCGCTCGTTCGCGTCGTTCGCGGAGTTCTATCCGTACTACCTCGCGGAGCACGCGAACCGCACCTGCCGGCGCCTTCATGTCGTCGGCTCGTCGCTCGTCGTCGCCTGCCTCGTCGCGGCGATCGCGACCGGCAACGCCTGGTGGCTCGCGGCCGCACCGGTCTGCGGCTACGGCTTCGCGTGGGTCGGTCACTTCTTCTTCGAGCACAACCGGCCCGCAACGTTCACGCACCCGCTCTACAGCCTCGTCGGCGACTGGGCGATGTTCCGGGACGTCCTGGCCGGCCGGATCCCGTTCTAGGGCCCGTCAACGCTGCCGGGGCACTCGCGCCCCTGTCGCGCCCTTCCGCCCCTTGACAATACCCCATGGGGGTATATATTGGGAGCATGGATGCAACCGTGGCCGACCTCCGTGCGGGGCCGGCGCCCGCCGGGGGCCGCGTCGACCTCGCACTCGAGGGCATGACCTGCGCGGCTTGCGCGACGCGCATCGAGAAGGTGCTGAACCGGCTGCCGGCGACGCAGGCGGCCGTCAATTTCGCGACCGAATCGGCGCAGGTGCGGTTCGACCCGGCCGCGACGCCGGTCGAGGCGCTGCTCGCGGCGGTCGAGCGCGCCGGCTACCGCGCGCACGTCAAGGCGGACGCGGAGAAGGAACGCGCCGAGGAGCAGGCGCGGCGCGCGGACGCGCTGCGCAAGCTGCGGATCGAGTTCGGCGTCGCGGTGCTGCTGACGCTGCCGCTCGTGCTGCAGATGGTCCCGCTCTACTTCACCGGGAACTGGACCTGGATCGGCCCGGACGCGCACCACGACGTGCTGCCGCGCTGGGTCCAGTTCGCGCTGGCGACGCCGGTCCAGTTCTGGATCGGGCGGCGCTTCTACGTCGGCGCGTGGCATTCGCTGCGCGGCGGCGGCGCGAACATGGACGTGCTCGTCGCGCTCGGCACGACGATGGCGTGGGGGCTCTCCGCCGCGGTGACGATCCTCGGCCTCCACCAGCACGTGTACTTCGAAGCGGGCGCGTCGGTCATCACGCTCGTGCTCCTCGGCAAGCTGCTCGAGGCGCGCGCGAAGGCGGGGACCTCGGCGGCGCTCGAGGGGCTCGTCCGCCTGCAGCCGAGCACGGCGCGCGTCGAGCGCGGCGGCGCGGTCGTCGACGTGCCGCTCGCGGAGGTGCACGCGGGCGACCGCATCGTCGTGCGCGCGGGCGACGCGGTGCCGGTCGACGGCATCGTGGATTCCGGGTCGTCGTCGGTCGACGAGAGCATGCTGACCGGCGAGAGTCGTGCGGTCGCGAAGGCCCCCGGCGACCGCATCCACGCGGGCACCGTCAACCAGGACGGCATGCTCGTCGCCGTCGCGACCGGCGTCGGCGCGACGACGCTGCTCGCGGGCATCGTGCGGCTGGTCGCCGAGGCGCAGGGCAGCAAGGCGCCGATCCAGCGGCTCGCCGACCGCGTCGCCGGCGTCTTCGTCCCGGTCGTCGTCGCGATCGCGATCGTCACGTTCGCCGCGACGCTCGCGCTCGGCGGCGAGGCCTCGAGCGCGCTGATCCACGCGGTCGCGGTGCTCGTGATCGCGTGCCCCTGCGCGCTCGGCCTCGCGACGCCGACCGCGATCATCGTCGGCACCGGCCGCGGCGCGCAGTCCGGGATCCTCATTCGCAACGCGTCCGCGCTGGAGCACGCCGGGCGGCTCTCCACGCTGATCGTCGACAAGACCGGCACGTTGACCGAGGGGCGGCCGGAAGTGACCGACGTCGTGGCGTTCGGCGGCGCGACGCGCGCCGACGTGCTGCAGGCGGCCGCGAGCCTCGAGCAGATCGGCATCCGCTCGCGCTCGCGATCGCTCGCGGCCGCGAAGCGCGGCGGACCTCGCCGTTGCCGATCGCGGGCTTCGTCGCGACGCCGGGCCGCGGCGTCGAGGCGGTCGTCGGCGCGGACGCCGACGTCACGGTGCTCGGCGCGCCGGCGTTCGTCGCGCAGCGCGGATTCGACCCGCCGACGACCGACATGCCGGCGCTGGAATCGCAGGGCAAGTCGATCGTGGGGATCGTGCGCGGCGGCCGCACGCTCGGCCTCGTGGCGCTGGCCGACAAGGTGCGGCCTTCGTCGCGCGACGCGGTCCGGCGCCTCGCGGAGGCGGGCATCGACGTCGTGATGCTGACCGGCGACAACGCCGAGGCGGCGCACGCGGTCGCGACCGCGGTCGGCATCGCGAAATACGAATCCGGCATGCTGCCGGCGGACAAGCGCGAGGCGGTGCGCGGCGAAGTCGTCGGGCGCGGTGACCGGCATGGTCGGCGACGGCGTGAACGACGCGCCGGCGCTCGCCGAGGCCGACGTGAGCTTCGCGATGGGCGCCGGTTCCGGCATCGCGATCGAGAGCGCCGACGTGACGCTCGTGCGCGACGACCTCTCCGCGGTCGTCGACGCGATCCTGCTGTCGCGCGCGACGCTCTCGAAGATCCGGCAGAACCTGTTCTTCGCGTTCGCCTACAACGTGCTCGGGATTCCGCTCGCGGCGATCGGCGCGTTGAGCCCGATGATCGCCGGCGCGGCGATGGCCGCGTCGTCGGTGTCGGTCGTGGGCAACGCGCTGTTGCTCAAGCGCTGGCGCGGAACGCCGGCGGAACGCTGAAAGGAGCCACGATGGAAACGGTGACGATGAAGGTCCAGGGCATGAGCTGCGGCGGCTGCGTCGCGAGCGTCACGCGCGTGCCGAAGGCGGTGCCGGGCGTCGAGCAGGTCGACGTGAAGCTCCAGCCGGGGCAGGCGACGGTGCGCTACGACGCCGCCAAGGTCGCGGTGCCGGCGCTCAAGGCCGCGATCGAGAGCGCGGGCTATGACGTCCCCGCGTAAGCCGCCGCACGCGCATCACGAGCATCCGGCGACGCCGCGTGCCGATGCGCACCGGGCGGCGCTCGAGAAGCGCATCGCGCGCATCGAAGGCCAGGTGCGCGGCATCGGATCGCATGCTCGCCGAGGACCGCTACTGCGTCGACATCCTGACGCAGGTCTCGCCGCGCTCGGCGCTCGACGCGCTCGGCCTCGAGCTGCTCGAGCATCACCCGCACGGCTGCGTAGGACGCGGTGAAGTCCGGGCGGCGAGCCCGCGATCGACGAGGCGATGCACGTGATCCGTCAGTTCGCCGCGTAAGCCGCCGGGTCGCGCGGCCAGCGCGCTTGGGAGGGCCTGATGGCCGACGACGTCGCGATCGCGAGCCGATTCCGCGTGACCTCGCTCGCGGTGCTGCGCGACTCGCCCGCGGGAGGCGAATGCGTCGAGACTTCATCGCGGTGCTGGGCTCCGGCGGTTTGGCAAGAGCCATGCTCATCCGCGGACGCACGACCGGCAGCGCACCGCGCGCGCCGCTCGTGCATCTCCTCAACAGCGCCTCGCCGGCCACCTATCGCTTCAACGCCGACGCCTTCCGCGAAGGGCTCCCGAGCGCGTCGAGGGGCGCAACGTGCGCATCGAGGAGCGCGGGCCAACGGCGACTATAAAGTGCTGCCGGCGCTCGCGAAGGAGCTCGTGGCGAAAGGCGTGGTGGCGATCGCCGCGACCGGCGACGTGGCGTCGGCGAGCGCGGCCCAGAGCGCGTCCGCGACGCCGCCTGCTCGACCTCGTCGAGGTCCTGCTTGACGATGCCGAGCTGGTGCGCTACCGCCCGGCGCGCTCTTCGTCACGCCCGTGCCGTCGATCGCGGTGCGCGATGCGATCGAAGCGCGCGCGCGGCCGCACGTTCGTCGATCTCGCGGACAACCCGAACGTCGCGGCCGAGCTCGCCGATTCGAAGGAGGGCGCGTCGCGGCTCGGGCTGGAGGTCGTGGCGCAATACGGACGCGGCGCGGCGGAGATCGACGCCGCGTTCGCGGAACTCGTCCGGGCGAAGGCCGACGCCGTGGTCGTCGCTACCGATCCGGTGCTGCTCGACCGACGCGAGCAGATCGCTGCGCTCGCGGAACGCGGGGCGGTGCCCGCGATCTCGTTCACGCGGCAGCTCGCGATGGCCGGATTGCTGATGAGCTACGGTCCGGACATCGGCTGGATGTACCGCCAGGCCGGCGGCTACATCGGCCAGATCCTGAACGGCGCGAACCCGGCGACGATGCCGGTCATGCAATCGGTGCGCTTCGAGCTCGTTCTCAATCTCCGCACGGCGAAGCGGCTGGGTCTCGCGGTGCCGAAGGACTTCCTCGTCTCCGTCGACGATGTGATCGAGTGAGGCGCGACGCGCCCCGCGGGCCCGCGGCGTTCCCGCCGCGGACGCACGAGCGCGGGCGGGGAATGGGATAATCGCGACCGGCGGGGTGTGGCGCAGCCCGGTAGCGCGCTTGCTTTGGGAGCAAGATGTCGGAGGTTCGAATCCTCTCACCCCGACCACGAGTGATTCGGGCGGCGACGCCGCCGCGAGTGTCCGCCCGTGATCCGGCCGGGGCTCGCGATCGCGACGAGGTCGTTGCGGCCGCTGTCGTCCCGGATCCCGTTCAAACGGGCGACGCGCGCAGGCGCGGCACGGCGAAATCCACGAACGCCCGCACGTTCGGCGAAAGGAACCGCGTGTGCGGATACACGATGTGGATGGGAACGGCCGGCGGCGCGAACGCGTCCAGGATGCGCGCGAGCTTCCTCTCGGCGACGAGCGCCTCGACCTGGTAGCCGAGGAACTGGCCGCAGCCCAGGCCCTGGAGGACGGCGCCGACGGCGACGTCGAACTGGTTGGTGCGCAGCATCGGGCGTACCTGCACGCGGGCCGGCTTGCCGGCGAACGTCCACTCGTCGTTGGCGGATAGCCCGATGAAGACGATGCAGCGGTGCCCGGCGAGGTCGCCCGGGCTCTTCGGAATTCCCGTGCGCTTGAGGTAAGCCGGGGTCGCGCAGACGACGCGCCGCGTCTCGCCGACCGGGACGGCGACCAGCGTGGACTCGGGCAGCTGGGCGATGCGGAGGGCCGCGTCAACGCCTTCCTCGACGAGATCGACCACGCGATCGAGCAGCAGGAGCTCCACGTCGACCTCCGGGTGCTTCGCCAAAAAGGCGGTGACCACCGGCGCGAGGCGCATGCGCCCGTACGTCACCGGCGCGGTCAATCGCAGGCGGCCCCGGGGCTCCGCCCGGCGCGATCGCAGCGCCGCGTCGGCGGCGTCCGCCTCGGCCAGCACGCGCCGGCAGCGCTCGTAGTACTCGCGCCCCTCGTCGGACAGCGAGGAGCGCCGCGTCGTGCGGTTCAGGAGGCGCACGCGCAGCGAGCGCTCCAGGGCCGCGAGCGTGCGCACCACCGACGGCGCCGATACGCCGAGCGAGTCGGCGGCCGCCGCGAGGCTGCCGGCGTCGACGATCCGCACGAAGACCTCCATGGCGCGGAGGCGGTCCATCGCGCCAGTATTCATGCATCAAACGCATTAATCAAGTAGCTGACTCGACATTTATTCAGCGCTTTGCATCATTGATGATGCGCTCCACGACGCGGCCGAATCGGTCGGCCGCCCGAACAGGAGCAACGCCATGTCGCGCATCCCCACGCCCGCCACCATCGACGCCGCCCCGGCCGCGTCCCGCCCGCTGCTCGAAGCCGTGAAGAGGCAGCTCGGCTCGGTTCCCAATCTCTTCCGCATGGTCGCGAACAGCCCGGCCGCGCTCGAGGGCTACCTCGGCATGCAGGGCGCGCTCGGCAAGGGCTCGCTGCCCGCGCCGACGCGCGAGCGCATCGCGCTGGCGGTGGCCGAGATCAACGGCTGCAGCTACTGCCTGTCCGCGCACACCTACCTCGCGCGCAACCTCGCCCGCCTCGACGACGCGGAGATCGCGGCCAATCGCGCCGGCGGCTCGCGCGACGCGAAGGCCGACGCGGCCGTGCGCTTCGCCGCTGCGGTCGCCCGCGAGCGCGGCCACGTCGCGCCGGAGGACCTCGCCGCCGTCCGCGCCGCGGGCTACGACCACGCGCAGGTGATCGAGATCGTGCAGCACGTCGCCCTCAACACGTGGACCAACTACGTGAACGAGGTCGCGCAGACCGACATCGACTTCCCGGTGGCGACGATCCGCAAGGCGGCCTGACCGGGCGCGGCCGTGAAGACTTTCGCCGAGATCGCGTTCACCCCCGCCGTGCAGGCGCTGCAGGAGCGTCATGGCTCGAGGGCCGCGTACGCCCGGATGCGGAACGCATCCGGGCGCGGCGAAGGCCTGGGGCCGCGCGAAGCGGAGCACCTGGCCGGCGCGGACAGCTTCTACCTCGCGACCGTGGGCGAGACGGGCTGGCCCTACGTGCAGCACCGCGGGGGTCCGCGCGGGTTCCTCAGGATCGTCTCGCCGACCCGGCTCGCGTTCGCCGATTTCGGCGGCAACAAGCAGTTCGTGTCGGTCGGCAACGCGACGCGCGACGATCGCGTGTCGATCATCGTCGTCGACTATCCGCATCGCCGCCGGCTGAAGCTCCTCGGACGCCTGCGCTTCGTCGCGATCGACGAGGCGGACGCCGGATTGCGCTTCGCCGTGGAGCTGCCGGGCTACGATGCCCGCATCGAGCGGGTCGGCGTCGTCGACGTCGAGGCGCTCGACTGGAACTGCCCGCAGCACATCGTGCCGAGGTTCTCGCTCGAAGAGGTCGAGGCCGCCGCGCGGCCGCTCCACGAGCGCATTCGCGAGCTCGAGGCCGAGGTCGCGAAACTGCGCGCGACGGCGTCGCGGCGATGACCCTCGCGCGGACCGGGACGCCCGGCCGCGGGGGCCCCCTGTGCTAAACTCCGCGCCTCGCTGCAACGGGCCGGACTCGCGTTTGCCGGCCCCGAACCGACCGGCACCGCGCCCGTAGCTCAATCGGATAGAGCACCGGCCTTCTAAGCCGGGGGTAACAGGTTCGAGTCCTGTCGGGCGCGCCACTTCCCGTGAGTGGGCGCGCGGCGCCCGCCGCGACGGCAGGCGTGGGCATTCGCATCAGCGGTGGCTGTAGCTCAGCGGTAGAGTCCCGGATTGTGATTCCGGTTGTCGTGGGTTCGAATCCCATCAGCCACCCCAATTTTCCCGAGGTGCCGCGGAACCGGCCGCGTTGTCGCGGCGCGAGCTCAGCCGCGCGCGGCGGGTGACGACATGAGCGCGCGCTCGCATCGTTCCACCGTGCTCGCCGCCCTCTGGATGACGGGCTGGCTCGCCGCCATGGTGACGATCGCCATCGCCGCGCGCCAGGCCGGCAAGTCGCTGCACGTCTTCCAGATCATGGAGATCCGCTCGCTCCTCGGCATCGTGCTGTTCCTGCCGATGATCGCGACGGCGGGCGGCCTGCGGGCGATGCGGACCCGCCGCATCGGCGCCCACCTCGCGCGCAACAGCGTGCACTACGTCGCGCAATTCCTCTGGTTCCTGGCGATCACGATGATTCCGATCGCGGACGTCGTCGCCATCGAGTTCACCGGCCCGGTGTGGGTCGCGCTGCTCGCGGTCGTCGCGCTGGGCGAACGGATGACGTTCGCGCGCGTCGCGGCGGTCGCGCTGGGCATCATCGGCGTCGCGATCATCGTCCGGCCGGGGCTCGACCGCGTCGACGTCGGCCAGGTCGTCGCGCTGCTGGCGGCGATCGGCTTCGCGGGCTCGATCATCCTCGTCAAGTCGCTGACGCGGACGGAGAGCGTCGTGTCCATCATCTTCTGGATGCTGGTCATCCAGTCGGCGATCGGCGCGGTCCCCGCCGCGATCGTCTGGCAGTCGCCGCCGCCGGACCTCTGGCCGTGGCTCGTGGTGATCGCCATCTGCGGCACCTACTCGCACTTCTGCATGACGCATGCGCTGCGCCACGCGGACGCCACCACCGTCGTGCCGCTCGATTTCCTCCGGGTCCCGCTCACGGCGCTCGCGGCGTGGCTGGTCTTCGCCGAGCGCTTCGACGTGTTCACGATCCTCGGCGCGGCGGTCATCCTCGGCGGCAACCTCCTCAACCTCAAGCGCGGCGCGTCTCCGGCTCCCGCGGAGCGGCCGACGGCGGCTTAGGGAATCTCGGCGCAACTCCGCGGCGTGCGCGACGTCGCGTGCGCGCATCGCGCGAACTCGCTGCGATTCGTTCGCTCGGCCGCCCTTCGGGACGCGCCGCAGGGGGCGCCGGCGTCGTTGCTCGCCTGGGTCGTGGGGCCAGCCACGACCGGCAGCGGGCGCCTCGCCAGCTCCCCGTCCGGCGCGTCGCGCGTCCGCGAGTTGCGCGGAGCTTCCCTGGCGTATCATCGGTCGCGCGCCCGCCGCCTGACCCCCCGTGTCGACCGACATCACGTTCGTGCTGACGAGCTGCGGCCGATTCGACCTGCTGGCCGAGACGCTGCGCACGTTCGTCGCGTGCGACGCCGCGCCGATCGCGCGGTACGTCGTGGCCGAGGATCCGGGCGACGCGTCGGTCCGCGATGCCTTGACGGGCCTCGGCATCGACGTCGACGTCGTCGTGAACGAGACGCGCCTCGGGCGAACGCGCCCGCCCGGCCGCGTGGCGCCCCCGGCGCCGCGCAACGATCCTTGCCCCCGCGGCTCCGGGGAGCGGTACAAGCGCTGCCACGGGCTCGCGGCCTGACGCCGCGGGCATGGTGCGGCAAGCAGGCGATCGCCCGCGGAATCGCGCAACGACCCAGGAGGAATTCGATGGACGCCCACGCCAAGCTCCCGCTCGCCCACCGGATCGCGCAGCGTCACCGCGTCGACCGCGGACGCAAGTTCCGGCTGAAGGATCACGACCCGGCGGACACCGGGCCGCTCGGCGCGGAGGACAAGCCGCGCGCGAAGGAGGCGCTCGAGGCCGGCAAGGCGGCGCTCGCCGAGCTCCAGGACAAGCTCTACGCGCAGGACCGGTGGTCGCTGCTGCTGATCTTCCAGGCGATGGACGCGGCAGGCAAGGACGGCGTCATCAAGCACGTCATGTCCGGCGTGAATCCGCAGGGATGCCAGGTCTATTCGTTCAAGGCGCCGTCGCCCGAGGAGCTCGACCACGACTGGATGTGGCGCTGCGCGCGCGCGCTGCCGGAGCGCGGGCGCATCGGGATCTTCAACCGCAGCTACTACGAGGAGGTGCTCGTCGTGAAGGTGCACCCGGCGATCCTGCGCTCGCAGAAGCTGCCGCCGTCGCTCGTCGGCAGGAAACTCTGGGACGAGCGCTACCAGGACATCCGGGCGTTCGAGCGGCACCTCGCGCGGAACGGCACGATGATCCTCAAGTTCTTCCTGCACGTCTCGCGGGGCGAGCAGAAGCGGCGCTTCCTCGAGCGCATCGAGGAGCCCGAGAAGAACTGGAAGTTCTCGGCGGCCGACGTGCGCGAGCGCGCGCACTGGGACGAGTACATGGACGCCTACCAGGCGCTGATCCGCGAGACCGCCGCCCCGCACGCGCCGTGGTACGTCGTGCCCGCCGACAACAAGTGGTACACGCGCATCGTCGTCGGAAGCGCGATCGTCGACGCGATGTCCGGGCTCGGCCTGCACTATCCGAAGGTCGACAAGGCGCAGCGCGCGGAGCTCGTCGCGGCCGGCAAGGCGCTGGCCGCCGAGCGCAGGTAGCGGGTCGCCCGCCCGTCCCCGAGCGCGCCGATGCGCTTCACGATCGCCACCTACAACATCCACAAGGGGTTCTCGCACCTGACGCGGCGCATGGTGATCCACGAGCTGCGCGAGCGGCTGCACCACATGGACGCCGACGTCCTGTTCCTGCAGGAGGTGCAGGGCTCGCACGAGCACCACGCGGTCCGCTACGACGACTGGCCCGGGAATCCCCAGCACGAGTTCATCGCGGGCCAGGTGTGGCGCGAGGTCGCCTACGGGAAGAACGCGGTCTACCGGCACGGCCACCACGGCAACGCGCTTCTGTCGCGCTACCCGATCGTCGTGCAGGAGAACGAGGACATCTCGGCGCACGCGTTCGAGAGCCGGGGCCTCCTGCACTGCGTCGTGCGGCTGGGCGCGCGCATGCCGGACCTGCATTGCATCAACGTGCACCTGGGCCTGTTCGAGCGCGGACGGCAATGGCAGGTCCGCGCGCTCTGCGAGCGCATCCGCCGGACCGTCCCGCGCTCGGCGCCGTTGATCATCGCGGGCGACTTCAACGACTGGCGGCACCGCGCCAACCGGCAACTCATCGACCAGCTCGCCGTCGTCGAGGTGTTCGAGGCGATCAAGGGGCGCCCGGCGCGCACGTTCCCCTCGGTGCTGCCGCTGTTCCGCCTCGACCGCATCTACGTGCGCGGCCTCGACGTCATCGACGCGCGCGTCCACTACGCGTACCCGGGCCGCCGCCTCTCCGACCACGCGGCGCTCGCCGCGACCTTCGAGCTCGCCGCCCGCGGAACCTGACCTCCGCGCGCGCCGCGATGAACCGTTTCTCGCCCGGCAACGAGCTCGAGCTGCTGAAGGGCGGCGCTTCGTTCTTCCCGGCGCTCGTGGCCGCGATCGACGCCGCGGAGCGGGAGGTCTGGCTCGAGACCTACATCCTCGCCGACGACCCGGCGGGCCGCGCGGTCGTCGACGCGCTCGTGCGCGCCGCGCAGCGCGGCGTCGCTGTTCGCCTGCTCGTCGACGGCTGGGGCGCGAAGCACTACCTGACCCCGAGGCTCGAGCGGACGCTGACCCAGGGCGGCGTGTACCTCCTCAAGTACCGGCCCGAGGTGCAGCCCTGGCACTTCCGATCGCATCGCCTGCGGCGACTGCACCGCAAGCTCTGCCACGTCGACGGGCGGCTCGCCTTCGTCGGCGGCATCAACCTGATCGACGACATGAACACGCCCGGGCAGCGTCCACCGCGCGTCGACTTCGCGGTGCGCGTGCGCGGCCCGGTGGTCGCGTCGGTCGTGCAGACGATGCAGCGGCTCTGGGCGCTGAACGAGCTCGTCCAGTTCCGCGCGAGCGACGTCCCGCTGTTCCCGGACCTCCGGCCGGTCGAGCGCTCCGGCACGCAGACCGCGAAGCTCGCGATACGCGACAACCTCCGCCACCGCCGCGACATCGAGATCGCCTACCTCGCCGGCATCCGCTCGGCGCGACGCGAGATCCTGATCGCGAACGCGTATTTCTTCCCCGGGATCCGGTTCCGGCGCGCGCTGATCGCCGCCGCGGCTCGCGGCGTGAAGGTGACGCTGCTCCTGCAGGCGAAGGTCGAGTACCGGCTCCTGCACTACGCGAGCCGCGCGCTCTACGGCCATTTCGTCGGCGCGGGCATCGTGATCCAGGAGTACCACCGCTCGTTCCTGCACGCGAAGGTCGCGGTGATCG
>JBGAHH010000061.1:0-24922 GCA_044226265.1 Casimicrobiaceae bacterium
GAGGCCATTTATTGGAAGCGCGTATCAATTCGCAAGGTGCGGGCAGAAATTGCTCGCGGAAACGTTTCGCCTGGCATATTCGAATCCATGTCCCGGGAGCCCGGCGACGCTCATGCCTGAGCAATCGCCGAGTAGCGCCGGAACGCGATGGTTCGCCGCTTCTTTGGACGTCAACCGCAATTCGACCTCCGGACAGATCCAGTCCATGCCTATCCGTCGTGCCCTCCCCCAAGGAGCGCGGATGTCGCGCACGTCCACGGCCCTCGCCGTACTAATCATGGGGGTCTTCGCGCTGCATGTCGCGCTCTCCGCTCGACCTTTCGATCCGCAAGGCCTGACACGGGACGGAATCGGCACCTCGAGCGTCGGCTTCTACAGCGCGAATACGTCGGTCGGCACGGGATACTACGCCGAACTGGGAAACGCCATCGCCTCGGGACATACGTATTTTGGCTTGCCTTACGATTCACGGTTGCTCGCGCACCCCAATCCCTACGGGCGCGAAGCCTTCCAACGCGGCATAGTCATTCAGGACGCGTCGTTCTATCAAGGCAAGTATTACCTGTACTTCGGCCCGGCGCCGGTACTCACCATCTACCTGCCGTTCAAATGGGCGTTCGGCGCATTCCCGTCGGATGCGCTGGTGATCTCGGCGCTGGCGATCGCGCATGCGCTTCTCGTCGGCGCGCTCTTGATTCGCTATGTGCCGGAAAGGAAATGGATCGGATTGGCGCTGTTCTGCCTGCTGGTTGCCAATCCGGTGATGTTGAGATCGTTGCAGGAAGTGCACAACGCGCATGGCGTCTCGCGATTGTTTGCCGGCGCCTGCATTCTCGCAGCGTGCTGGTTTCTCCTTAGGCTCGAGAGCGATATCGGGTCGTCGGGTGAAACCAAGGGCGCCGAGACGGGCACGTTGCTCGCGATTTCGCTGCTGCTGTGCGCCGCCCTCGGAGCGAGGGTGACGGCGCTTCCCGACGTCATCGGGTACTCGCTGCTGGTCGGTGCCCTGCTGTGGCGGGCCCGTGGAAATCCGGGAAGGCGCACGGTTCCGCTTGCGCTGCTCTACGCCGCTCCTATCGTCGCGACGGCCGCGTTGCTCGCGCTCTACAACTATGCGCGTTTCGACGACCCCTTCGAGACCGGGATGCGCTTCCAGACACACGGCATCGATCTGGCACATGGGGAGTCGCTGCTGAGGCCACCGCAAGATACCTGGCAGTTCCTCGGCGGGTGGGCGCACAGGCTCTACGAGTACTTCGTCTTGCTGCCGACATTCGAATCCGATGGTCCGCGCGTGCGCTACGACGTGGTGAACCCGGTCGTGTCTGGCGCGTATTCGGAAGGCGCGGTCGGATTCCTGGCCTGGGCTCCGATCGTGTTGCTGGTTCCGGCGATGCTGATACGGGCGATGGTGGAATCGGCACGCGGATCCGGCTTCCGGTTCGAATCCGCGTTCCTGTGGGCGGCGATGGCGCACTTCTTGATCAACTTCACGCTGATAGCGATAATTCCGACGGCGGCCATCCACTACACGCTCGAGTTCATGCCGCGTCTCGCGCTGGTGGTCGTGGGCTCCGCGCTGGTCGCCGGCCAACGCTCGCTGCCGGCGTTTCCCCGTCACCTCGCCCCCGCCCTGGGAATCCTGACGGTCGTGCTTTCGCTTGGCGGCATGATTCGCGGGGACCTGCTGTGACCCTCACTTCGATGCCATCGGACTCGAAGCGAGACGGGCTGCGCCGCGAGCGCATCCCGCTGATGATGCCGTCGCTGCCGACGGCCGACGAGCTGCTTCCCTACCTTCGCCGCATCGACTCGGCGCGCTGGTACTCGAACTTCGGGCCGCTCGTCTCGGAGTTCGAATCGCGCATCGCCGCATCGTTCTCGGCCGCCGGCCCCTGCCGCGTCGTGAGCGTGTCGAGCTGCACGGCGGGGATCGAGCTCGCGTTGCGGGCGCTCGCGCTGCCGGCCGGCGCGCCGGTCCTGGTGCCCGCGCTCACGTTCATCGCGACCGCGTCGGCGGTGCGCTGCGCCGGGCTCTCGCCGGTCGTCGCCGACGTCGACCCACGCTCGTGGCTGCTCACGCCCGACGGCGCGCGCGCGGCGGTGCGCACGATCGGCGCGCGCGCGGTGATCCCGGTCACGACGTTCGGCGCGGAGCAGGACGGCGCGGCCTGGTCGGCGTTCGCGCGCGACACGGGCGTGCCGGTGATCGTCGACGCCGCCGCGGGATACGGCAACCAGCGCGACCCGGGACCGACCTGCGCGGTGTTCAGCCTCCATGCCACGAAGCCGCTCGCGGCGGGCGAAGGCGGCTTCGTCGTCACGCGCGACGCGGGGCTCGCGCACGCGATCCGGCGCCTCACGAACTTCGGCATCAACCTCGATCGCCCGGCCGACGGGCCGATCGGCTCCGCGGTCGCGACCGGCACCAACGCGAAGCTCTCCGAATACCACGCGGCGGTCGCCCTCGCGAGCCTCGACCGGTGGCCCGCAATCGCGGCGGAGCGCAACGCGCTCTATGCGCGGTCTGTGGCCGCGGCGCAGCGCGCCTGCGGCGGGCGCCTCGCTCTGCAGGCGGCGCCCGCCGCCACGGTGCGCAGCGTGTGCGCCTACCTCTTTCCGGACGGGGCGACGCGCGATCGCGCCGAGGCGGCCTGCCACGAGCGCGGCATCGGCACCCGCCGCTGGTACCTGCCGACGATCGACCGCCAGCCGGCGTTCGGGCACGTCGCGCACCTGCCGACGCCGCAAGCCGATGCGATCGGCGGGCGCCTCCTCGGCGTGCCCTTCTACCCCGGGCTCGCCGACGGCGCCATCGGCGAGATCGCGGCGGCGCTCGGCAGCGCGTTCGGCTGATATGCTGCGGGGCTCCCCGACACGAGCCCCGCACCATGAGCGCGAATCCCGCCCCCGACCACGTCCACTACGAGTACGACGCCGCGCGCGAGCACGTGACGCTCGAGATGGGCGGCGGCAAGCTCACGCTCTCGGCGATCGAGCTCGAGCGCCTCGCCCAGTACCTGGGCTTCCTGCGCGCGTCGATGAAGCCGGAAGTTCCCGCCGATCTTCCCCCCGGCGCGTGCCCGAGCATCGACTCGCCCCGCATCGCGGTGCAGGTGACCAGCGACGGCTCGCGCGCGGCCTTCGGCGTGCGCACGCCGGTGTTCGGCTGGCTCGCGCTGATGCTCGACCGGACGCAGGTCGAAGGGCTCGGCCGCCACTTCGCCGAGATCGCGCCGACGATGAAGCCGCGCGTCAACTGAACGGAGCCCGCGATGGACCTGCCCCGCAACGGATTCAAGCACGCGCTCGCCGCCGGCAAGGCGCAGTTCGGCGTCTGGCTGATGAGCGGCGCGCCGTCGACGGCCGAGGCCATGGGCTCGGTCGGCTACGACTTCGTCGTCGTCGACATGGAGCACGTGCCGGTCGACACGCCGCAGGCGATCGAGCTCCTGCGCGCCGTCGCGGGCACGCCCGCGTCGCCGGTGACGCGCGTGCCCTGGAACGACGCCGTGATGGTGAAGCGCGCGCTCGACGCGGGCGCGCAGACGCTGATGTTCCCCTTCGTTCAGGACGAGCGCGAGGCGGCGCGCGCCGTCGCGGCGACGCGCTATCCGCCCGAAGGCATCCGCGGCGCCGCCGGGACGCACCGCGCGAGCCGCTACGGCACGATTCCCGACTACTTCAAGATCGCCGCACGCGAGCTTTGCGTGATCGTCCAGGTCGAGACGCTGCAGGCGGTGGATCGCCTCGCGGCGATCGCCGCCGTGCCCGGCGTCGACACCGTCTTCGTCGGGCCGGGCGACCTGTCGGCGTCGATGGGGCTGATCGGCGAGGTCGCCCACGCGGACGTGCAATCGAAGCTCGCGCATGCGGCGGCCGAATGCCGGAAGGCCGGCAAGCCCTGCGGCATCCTCGCGGCGAACCCCGACATGGCCGCGCGCTTCGCCGGCTACGGCTACTCGTGGATCGCGATCGGCTCGGACATGAGCATGATGGTCGGCCGCGCGCAGGAGTGGCTGGCGAAGGCGCGGGGCATCGCGCCCCCCGCGGCGAAGGCGCAGGGGCCCTATTGAGCGGACGATCGTCGGGCTGGAGCCCGGCCCGCATCGAGACGTCTCCGGGCCGATGCCCGACCCGCGCCCCTTCGGTCCGCGGCACTGCACGGTGGGTCGGGCTTCGGCCCGACGGGTTTCATGATCCGGCTTTCCGCCGCTGACGCGCTCGTCGAGATCTCGCCGCAGGCCGGCGGCGCGATCGCGTCGTTCGCGCTCGGCGGCGAGCCGATCCTGCGCCCGACGCCGGACGACGCGCTCGCCGCGCGCGACGTGCGGCGCCACGCGTGCTATCCGCTCGTGCCGTACTCGAACCGGATCGCGAACGCGACGCTCGCGTTCGGCGGGCGCGACCATGCGCTCGCCCGGAACTTCGGCGACTCGCCGCACGCGATCCACGGGGTCGGCTGGCAGCGCGCCTGGTCGCTCCGGGGGCGATCCGCGACCGAGGCGTCGATCGCGCTCGACCATGGCGCCGATGCGTCGTGGCCCTGGCCCTTCCGCGCGACGCAGGCGTTCGCGCTCGCGCCGCTCGGCCGCGGCGTCCTGCTCACGGTCCGCCTCGCGATCGAGAACCTCGGCGCCGAGCCGTTCCCGTTCGGGCTGGGATGGCATCCGTTCTTCCCGAAGGCGCCGGACACCACGCTCGCGTTCGAAGCCTCCAGCGTGTGGCGGAACGACGCGACGCTGATCCCGGTCGCGCGCGAGCGCGTTCCCGACGCGTGGCGATTCGCGGCGCCGCGCGCGCTCGGCGAGCTCGCGCTCGACCACGTGTTCGAGCCCGCGACCGGCGCCGCCGCGATCGGCTGGCCGTCGCGCGGCCTCGAGGCCGAGATCGACGCGGATCGCGCGCTCGACCGGCGCGTCGTGTACGTCCCGCCGGGCCGCGACTTCCTGGCGTTCGAGCCGGCGAGCCACATGACCGACGCGTTCAACCGTGCCGCGCGCGGCGAGGCCGGCACGGGCACGCGCGTCCTGCCGCCCGGGGCCGCGTTCTCCTGTACGATGCGCATCCACGCGAGAGCGACGCGATGACGCCGGCCGACACGATGACCGAAACGCCGTTCCGCTGCGTGCTCGACCTCCGGGCGACGCTCGGCGAGTGCCCGACCTGGTCGGTCGACGAGCAGGCTCTCTACTTCGTCGACATCGTCGGGCCTGCGCTCGTGCGCTTCGATCCGTCGACCGGGAAGCACGCGTCGATGCCGATGCCGTCGTCGATCGGAAGCTTCGGCCTGCGCGAGCGCGGCGGCTTCGTCGTCGCGCTGCGCGACGGCGTCTGGCTCGCCGACGCGCGCGGCCGCCTCGAGCGCAAGGTCGCCGATGCGCCCTACGATCCCGCGCACCACCGCTTCAACGACGGCCGCGTCGACCGCCGGGGCCGCTTCTGGGTCGGCTCGATGAACGAGAAGCGCGACGCGAGCTCGGGCGCGCTCTACCGGCTCGAGCGCGACGGCCGGCTCTCGCGCGTGCTCGACGGCATCATGATCAGCAACGGCCTCGCGTGGAGCCCGGACGGGCGCACGATGTACCACGCGGACACGCCGACGCACACGGTGCGCGCGTTCGACTACGACGCGTCGACCGGCGTCCCGTCGCGCGCGCGCACGTTCGCGCAGTGGCCCGGCGAGACCGACCGCCCCGACGGCTGCGCCGTCGACAGCGCGGGAAACTACTGGACCGCGTTCTACCGCGGCGGCAAGGTCGTGCAGGTCTCGCCCGAGGGCCGCGTGCTGCGGGAGTTCCCGTTCCCCGGACTGTGCCCGACGATGCCCTGCTTCGGCGGCCCCGACCTCCGGACGCTCTACGTGACGAGCTCGCGCGACAACCGGCCCGCCGACGAGCTCGAGCGCTATCCGCAGTCGGGCAGCCTCTTCGCGATGCGCGTCGACGTGCCGGGACTCCCCGAGCCGCGCTACGCCGGATGAGCCCGCGATGATCGACCCCTCCGCCTTCCTGCGACTCGACGCGCCCAACAGCCTCGGCGCGACGTCGACCGGCGCGTCGTTCGCGACGTCGACCGGCGACGTGCTCGAGGTCTCGTGCTACGGCCCCGGCGTGTTCCGCCTGCGCGCCGGTCCGAACACCAGGCCCGACTACGGGATCGTCGTCGGGCGCACGAAGGCCTGCACGGTCGCGCAGCCCGGGCCCGACGTGTGGACGTTCACGTCGGGCGACGCGACGCTCGAGCTCGCGGGCTCGCCGCTGCGCTTCCGCCTCCTGTGGAAGGGCCGTCCGGTCGCCGAGTCGATCACCGACCAGCACTTCCGCGGCTGGACGCGGCTGCCGGCGTTCGGGCGCGTGCGCGCCGCGCCCTCGTGGATCGCCTCGATCGCGCTCGCCTCGGGCGAGCCGGTGTACGGGCTCGGCGAGAAGTTCGGCCCGCTCGACAAGCGAGGGCAGCTCATCCATTCCGACGTGCACGACGCGCTCGGCGTCAACACCGGGCTCTCGTACAAGAACGCGCCGTTCGCGTGGAGCCCGGGCACCGGCGCCGGCGCGTGGGGCGCGTTCGTCAACACGCCGGCGCGCGTGACGCACGGCGTCGGCCACCCGGACTGGTCGCACCGCAGCTACGCGATCGTCGTCCAGGACGAGGCGCTCGACCTGTTCCTGTTCGCCGCGGGCACGCCCGCGGGCATCCTCGACCACTACACGCAGCTCACCGGCCGCGCGCCCGCCGTGCCGCGCTGGAGCCTGGGGCTCTGGGTCTCGCGCGCCTACTACAAGACGCCCGAGGAAGCCGCGGCCGTCGCCGCGAAGCTTCGCGCGCGCAAGATCCCCTGCGACGTGCTGACGCTCGACGGCCGCGCCGCGTGGAAGGTCGAGACGCGGTTCAATTTCCGCTGGGACCCCGAGCGCTTCCCGGACCCGCGCGCCGCGCTCGCGGCGATCAAGGCGCACCACCTGCGCGTGTGCGTCTGGGAGTACCCGTACGTTTCGGTGAACGATCCGCTGTTCGGCGAGCTCGCGCAGCGGCACTACCTGCTCACGACCGCCTACGGCGATCCCTACGTGTTCCGCTGGGACACCGACCCGGCGACGAGCCCGTTCGGCAACGTGCTGACGCCGCTGCCGGAGAGCGGCATCGTCGACTTCACGAACCCGGCGGCGTTCGCGTGGTGGCGCGACCAGCACAAGCCGCTCTTCGCCGACGGCGTCGACGTGATCAAGAGCGATTTCGGCGAGCACGTGCCCGACGACGCGCTCGCGTTCAACGGCGACGCCGGCGCGCGGCTGCACAACGTCTACCCGCAGCTCTACAACCAGTGCGTGTACGAGGCGACGGCGCGCTTCCAGCCCAAGGACGCCGGACCGCCGATCGTCTGGAGCCGCGCCGGCTGGTCGGCGAGCCAGCGCTACCCGCTCGGCTGGGGCGGCGACCCGCAGAGCGACTGGGAAGGCCTCGCGGCGTCGATCCGCGGCGGCCTGTCGCTCGGCATGAGCGGCAACCCGTACCACAGCTCCGACATCGGCGGCTTCTACGGCGCCGCGCAGCCCGACGCCGAGCTCTACCTCCGCTGGCTGCAGGCGACGGTGTTCAGCTCGCACATCCGCGTGCACGGCATCGGCGAGCGCGAGCCCTGGGCGTTCGGGCCCGAGGCCGAGGCGATCGCGCGCAAGTGGCTCGCGTTCCGCTACCGGCTGATCCCCTACCTCGAGCGCGCGGTCGTGCAGGCGACGCGCACCGGCCTGCCGGTGATGCGAGCGATGCCGCTCGCGTTCCCGAACAATCCGCTCACCCGCGCGTACGAGACGCAGTTCCTGTGCGGCGAAGCGCTGCTCGTCGCGCCGATCCTCGCGCCCGGCGGCGAGGCCGAGATCGCGCTGCCGCCCGGCGGCTGGTACGACCTCAACACGCGCACGCGCTACGCGGGGCGCCAGGTGCTGCGCTACCGCGCGACGCTCGACCAGTTCCCGGTGTTCGGACGCGAGGGCCACGCGCTTCCGCTCGGCCGCGCGGTGCAGCACACCGGCGAGATCGACGCGACGAACCCGCTCGAGCAGCTCTGGGTGTTCGGCACGCAGGCGAATTCGCTCGACGGCTTCACGCAGGCGCGAATCGAGGCCGACGGGGAGGGCGGATTCACGCTGCGCGCCTCGCCCGGCGTCGAGGTCGTCGCCTTCGGCGCCTGAGACGCCGATGATCGCCGCAGGGCCGCCCCAAGGCGATCGCCCCCTCCACGTGGAGGGGGGGCGCGACGCCGCGCCAGCGGCTAGCCTGGGGGAGGATCGTTGATCGACGGACGACCCGCGATCGCGGTCACGTCCGGCGAGCCCGCGGGCATCGGCCCCGAGCTCTGCGCGATGCTCGCCGTGCGCCACGAGCGCGAGCCGTTCGCCTCGCGCCTCGTGATCCTCGGTGACCGCGGCCTGCTCGACGCGCGCGCCGCGCGCATCGGCCTCGCGCCGAGGTACGCCGACTACGCCGCGTCGATGAGCGGCCCGGCGGGCGCCGTCGAGGTCTGGCACCACGCGCTGGTCACGCCCGCCACGCCGGGCCACCCCGATCCGTCGAACGCGTCGGCCGTCGTCGCGATGCTGCGGCACGCCTGCGACGCCTGCGCCACCGGCGCGTTCGACGCGCTCGTCACCGCGCCGGTGCAGAAGAGCTCGATCCTCGACGCCGGCCTGCCGTTCATCGGGCACACCGAGTTCTTCGCGGAGCGCACCGGAACGCCGCGCGTCGTGATGATGCTCGTCGGCGGCGACGCGGGCGCGCCGCTGCGCGTGGCGCTCGTCACGACGCACCTCGCGCTCGCCGCGGTGCCGGCGGCGGTCACCCGCGACGCCGTGCGGCAAACGATCGCGATCGTCGCCGCGTCGCTCGCGCGGCAGTTCGGCATCGCCGCGCCGCGCATCGCGGTGTGCGGCCTCAACCCGCACGCGGGCGAAAGCGGCCACCTCGGGCACGAGGACGTCGACGCGATCGCGCCGGCGATCGCCGACGCCCGGGCCGAGGGCATCGACGCTCACGGCCCGCTCCCCGCCGACACCGTGTTCGTGCCCTCGCACGCGCGCCGCTACGACGCGATCGTCGCGATGTACCACGACCAGGGGCTGCCGGTGCTGAAGGCCGCGAGCTTCGGCCGGGGCGTCAACGTGACGCTCGGGCTCCCGTTCCCGCGCACGTCGGTCGACCACGGCACCGCGCTCGACCTCGCGCGCGATCCGGCCGCGGCCGCGACCGCCGACCCGGGCAGCCTCTTCGAGGCGGTCGACCTCGCGATCGCGCTCGCGCACGGGTCGGCGCGCTGACGCGAGCCGCGCACGCAACGATGGCGCGAGGCAGCGGCCGGACCGTCCAGGGCCACGTCGCGCGCAAGCGCTTCGGCCAGAACTTCCTCGCCGATCCGCACTACGTGAAGCGCATCGCCGACGCGGTGGCGCCGCGGCCGGGCGAGACCGTCGTCGAGATCGGCCCGGGGCTGGGTGCGCTCACCGGCGAGCTCGTCGCGCGCGCCGGGCGCGTGGTCGCGATCGAGATCGACCGCGACCTCGCCGCGCGCCTGCGCGAGCGCTTCGCGCCCGATGCGCTCACGCTCGTCGTCGGCGACGCGCTCGAGTTCGACTTCGCCTCGCTCGGGCGCGACCTGCGCGTCGTGGGCAACCTGCCCTACAACATCAGCTCGCCGCTCCTTTTCCACCTCGCGGCGCAGGCGGACGCACTGTCCGACCTCACGGTGATGCTGCAGAAGGAGGTCGTCGCGCGCATGACCGCCGCGCCGGCGACGCCCGACTATGGCCGGCTCACCGTGATGCTCCAGGCGACTTTCGCCATCGAGAAGCTCTTCGTCGTGCCGCCCGGCGCGTTCCGCCCGGCGCCCAAGGTGGACTCCGCGGTCGCGCGACTCGTGCCGCTCCGCGATGCGCGCCCGCGGATCGGCGACCCGGCGCGGTTCGCGGCGATCGTCGCCGCCGCGTTCGCGCAGCGGCGCAAGACGCTGCGCAACGCGATCGCGAAACTGGTGTCGCCGTCAGGCTTCGCGTCCGCGGGGATCGACGCGCAACGACGCGGCGAGACGCTGTCCGTCGCCGAGTTCGTCGCGCTCGCCGCCACCGAGGCGCCGGCGCCCTGACCCCGCCGGCCCTCGCCCGGCGCAGTGCCTTGACATCGCCGCGCCGCGGTTCCACGATCACCCTCCCGGGGTCGGGCGCCGCGACGCTTTCGCCGACCGTTTCCCGTTCGGTCCGCGACGCCGATCCTTCCTGCGAACCCAGGAGACGATCATGTCCACCAAGCACTACCACAAGCTCGGATGCATGGACGTGGACCCGAAGGGCGGCTGCGCCTTCGAGGTGCGTGCGGAGACCGAAGACGAGGTGATGCGCCTCACCGCCGATCATGCGAAGCACAAGCACGGGATGAGCAACCCGCCGCCCGAGATGATCAAGAAGATCAAGGCGTCGATCAAGACCGTGTCGGTCACGGTCTAGCATCGCCCTCGCGCGGCGCCGCCGCTCCGGCGGCGCCGCGTCAACGCGCGGACGCGGAGTCCCCCGCGTCGCGCGCCCACGCGAGATCGGGCCGCTTCGCCGGCCGGTCGATCCGCACGCTCTTGCGCCGCGAGGCCGCGCCTCGCAGCAGCGTCACGCTCGCGCGCGGCACGCCGAACGCTTCCGCCAGGAACGCAATGAGCGCCGCGTTCGCGCGGCCTTCCGCCGGCGGCGCGGCGAGACGGATCTTGAGGGCGTCGCCGTGCACGCCGGCGACCTCGGTGCGGCTCGCGCCCGGCTGCACGTGCAGCGCGAGCACGACGGTGCCCTGCTCCTCGCGCAGCCACGCGGCCATCGTCAGCGCTCCCCAGGGGTCAGGTTGCCAACCAGGTTGCGAACCTGGTTCGCAACCTGACCCATGATCGTCTGGGGGAAGCAGGCACCACGCGTCAGCGCATGAGCGTGAGAGCCGCTCCTTCGAGCCAGCGGATCGGGATCATCAGGATCAGGTTCAGGATCACGATCAGGATCAGCGGCGTCAGGTCGAGCGTCCCGCCGATCGGCGGGATCACGCGTCGCAGCGGACGCAGGAACGGGAAGGTCAGCGCATTGAGGAGCCCGGACAGCGGGCCGTCCGGCGCGACCCAGGACAGGAGCGCCTGCACGATCACGACCGCGATCAGCACGTAGATCGCGGCTTTCAGGAGGGCGATCGCGGCGGACACCAGCACGAACAGCACCGCCGCGCCGGTGATCGACGCGAAGCCGCTGCCGAAGATCGCGAACATCGCGACGAACTGCGCGACCTGCATCGCGTAGGCCGCGACGAGCGACGCCCAGTCGTAGCCGCCGATGCCGGGGATCGCGCGGCGCAGCGGCTTCACCGCCCAGTCGGTGAGCGCGACGACCGCCTGCCCCGCGGGATTGCGGAACGGCGCGCGCATCGCCTGCATCAGGAAGCGCAGCAGGAATCCGTAGATGAACAGCCCGAAGAAGACCTCGAGCACGAACGCGAGCGCCTGTCCGGCCATGTGGGAACCCCGTCAGCCGTCGCGTCCGAGGACCGCGCCCATCTCGGCGGCGCGCTTCGTCGCGGCATCGACCGCCGCCTCGATCGCGGCGCGCACCCGAGCTTCCTCGAGCGCAGCGATGCCGCGCTCGGTGGTCCCGCCCTTCGACGTCACCTGCGCGCGCAGCGTCGCCGGCGGCTCGGGGCTGGACTGCGCGAGTTTCACGGCGCCGGCGAAGGTCGCGTAGGCGAGCTTGCGCGCGTCGGCGTCGGAGAAGCCCTGCGCGCGCGCGGCGGCCTCGAGCGCCTCGAGGAAGTAGAACACGTACGCGGGCCCGGACGCCGACACGCCGGTGACCGCGTCGAGCGCTTCCTCGCGCTCGACCGGCACGACCTCGCCGCAGGCCTCCAGGATCGAAGCCGCGGCGGCGCGGTCCGCCGGCGCGACCGAAGGCGCCGACCAGACGCCGCTGATGCCCGCGCCGACGAGCGCCGGCGTATTCGGCATCGCGCGCACGATGCGCGCATAGCCGCCGAGCCAGCGCGAGATGTCGGCGCTGCGCGAGCCCGCGGCGATCGACAGCACGACCGGAACCTTCGCGACGAGCGGCGCGAGCGCCGCGCAGGCCTCGCGCATCTGCTGCGGCTTCACGGCGAGGACGACGATCGCCGCGCCCGCGATCGCCTCGCGCGACACTGACGCGTAGGTCCGCACGATGTCGCGGGCCGCGTGCCCGCGCGCGACGAGCCCGCCCGCGATCGCGGATGCCATGTTGCCGCCGCCGATGAAAACGATCATGCGAATGGGAAATTCGTAGCTAGGGTGTCGTAGATAGGGATTGGCGGCGGTGCGAGTGCGCAGCGGACCGGGTTCCGCGCGGCGCCGGGAACGGCGTGGTCTCGAACGCTGCGTCGCAGGCGAGCGATTCCCGGGTTCTGCACCGCGCCAAACCCTATCTACTACACCCTATCCTTTCTGCCTTCGGGCCTCGCGCCGAAAAGCGCCGTCCCCAGCCTCACCTCGGTCGACCCTTCGAGGATCGCCGATTCGAGGTCGGCCGTCATCCCCATCGACAGCTCGCGGGCGTCGAGGCCGGCGGCCAGCGCCTCGTCGCGGCAGCGGCGCAGCGCCGCGAACTGCGCCCGCTGCGTCGCGACGTCGGCTGTGGGCTCGGCGATGCCCATGAACCCCGCGAACGCGAGCTTCGGCAGCGCCGAGACGGCGCGCGCGAGCGCCACGGCCTCGGAGGGCGCGACCCCGCTCTTGGACGCCTCGCCGCTGATGTTGACCTGCACGAGCACCTCGAGCGGCGATCGCCCCGCCGCCCGCGCCGACGACAGGCGTTCCGCGATCTTCGCGCGATCGACCGACTCGACGGCGTCGAAGACCTCGGCCGCCAGCGCGGCCTTGTTGCTCTGGAGCGGCCCGATCAGCCGCCACTCGACCCCGTCGAGGTCCGCCAGCGCGGCGCGCTTCGCCGCGGCCTCCTGCACGTAGTTCTCGCCGAACCGGCGCTGGCCGAGCGCCCAGGCCTCCCGCACGTCGGCGGCGGGCCGGGTCTTGGACACGGCGCACAGCCGGATCGCGGCGGGGTCCCGGCCGGCGGCGACCGCGGCCCGGGCGATGCGCTGGCGCGCGGCTTGCCACGCCTTCTCGTCGAGGCTCATAATCGGATGACGTTGGCATCGCGCGCCGGACGGCACGTTTCGTGCTTGCGCGCTGCTGCTGCGGTGCCGATCGACCCGAACGGCCTCGCAGCCCAAACCGAGCCCGGCGTCGACGCCGGCACGCGGATTATAGGGCCCGCATGGACATCACCGAGCTGCTCGCGTTCGCGGTCAAGAACAAGGCGTCCGACCTGCACCTGTCGTCGGGGCTGCCGCCGATGATCCGCGTCCACGGCGACATCCGGCGCATCAACCTGCCGCCGATGGAGCACGAGGACGTGCACGCCATGGTGTACGACATCATGAGCGACGCGCAGCGGAAGATGTACGAGGAGACGCTGGAGTGCGACTTCAGCTTCGCGGTCCCCAACCTCGCGCGCTTCCGCGTCAACGCCTACAACCAGCAGCGTGGCGCGGCGGCGGCGTTCCGGACGATCCCCTCGAAGGTCCTGTCGCTCGAGGAGCTGAACGCCCCGAAGATCTTCGCCGACCTCACGACGCGGCCGCGCGGCCTGATCCTCGTCACCGGCCCGACCGGCTCGGGCAAGTCGACGACGCTGGCGGCGATGGTCAACCACGTCAACGAGAACGAGTACGGCCACGTGCTGACGATCGAGGACCCGATCGAGTTCCTGCACGAGTCGAAGAAGTGCCTGATCAACCAGCGCGAGGTGGGCCCGCACACGCTCTCGTTCAGCAACGCGCTGCGCGCGGCGCTGCGCGAGGATCCCGACTACATCCTCGTGGGCGAGATGCGCGACCTCGAGACGATCCGCCTCGCGCTGACCGCGGCCGAGACCGGCCACCTCGTGTTCGGCACGCTGCACACGAGCTCGGCGGCCAAGACGATGGACCGGATCATCGACGTGTTCCCGGCGGCGGAGAAGGACATGGTCCGCGCGATGCTCTCCGAGTCGATCGTCGCGGTGATCTCGCAGACGCTGCTCAAGACCAAGGACGGCCAGGGCCGCGTCGCGGCCCACGAGATCATGATCGGCACGCCGGCGATCCGCAACCTGATCCGCGAGAACAAGGTCGCGCAGATGTACTCGGCCATCCAGACGTCGCAGTCGGTCGGCATGCAGACGCTCGACCAGTGCCTGGTCGAGATGGTCCGCCGCAACCAGGTGTCGAGCTCCGAGGCGCGGGCGCGCGCCGTGAACAAGGACCTGTTCGCGGGCTAGCCGGGCGCCGCGGGCCGACGGTCGAGGACGGAGAACCTCCATGGAACGCGAACGCGCGACCAAGTTCATCCACGAGCTGCTCGACCTCCTGGTCAAGCAGAAGGGGTCGGACCTCTTCATCACCGCGGACTTCCCGCCGGCGATCAAGGTCGACGGCAAGATCACGCCGGTGTCGAAGTCCTCGCTCACGCCGCAGCACACGATCGAGCTCGTGCGCAGCGTGATGAACGACAAGCAGGCGGCCGAGTTCGAGTCGACCAAGGAATGCAACTTCGCGATCAGCCCGCCGGGCGTCGGTCGCTTCCGCGTCAACGCGTTCGTGCAGCAGGCGCGCGTCGGCATGGTGCTTCGCACGATCAACACGACGATCCCGAAGTTCGAGGAACTCGGGCTGCCGCCGGTGCTCAAGGACGTGATCATGAGCAAGCGCGGGATCATGCTCTTCATCGGCGCGACCGGCTGCGGCAAGTCGACGTCGATGGCGGCGCTCCTGGGCTACCGCAACGAGAACAGCTTCGGCCACATCATCACGATCGAGGACCCGATCGAGTTCGTGCACGCCCACTCGAACTGCATCATCACGCAGCGCGAGGTCGGCGTCGACACCGACGGCTGGCAGATCGCGCTCAAGAACTCGCTGCGCCAGGCGCCCGACGTCATCCTGATCGGCGAGATCCGCGACCGCGAGACGATGGACTACGCGGTCGCCTTCGCCGAGACCGGCCACCTGTGCCTCGCGACGCTGCACGCGAACAGCACGAACCAGGCGCTCGACCGCATCATCAACTTCTTCCCCGAGGAGCGCCGCAGCCAGCTCCTGATGGACCTGTCGCTCAACGTGCGGGCGTTCGTCGCGCAGCGGCTGATCCCGCGCCGCGACGGCAAGGGGCGCGTGCCGGCGGTCGAGGTGATGCTGAACTCGCCGCTCGTCTCCGACCTGATCTTCAAGGGCGACGTCGGCGGCATCAAGGACATCATGAAGCGGTCGCGCGAGCTCGGCATGCAGACGTTCGACCAGTCGCTGTTCGACCTCTACGAGGGCGGCCTCATCAGCTACGAGGACGCGCTGCGCAACGCCGACTCGCTCAACGACCTGCGCCTCACGATCAAGCTCGAGGGCAAGGAGGCGAAGAACCGCAACGTGTTCTCGGGCCTCGGCAACCTCGACATCGTGCCCGACGCGCCGACGCCGGCGTCGGGGACAGTGGTCAGGTGACAGGCGGCAGTTGGCAGTTGGCAGTCGGCAGTCGGCAGTTGGCAGGAACATGCGCGACTCCCGCGGCGGCCTGCCGAGCGTCGCGTTGGCCCCTGCGCTGCAGCGTGACGCGATCCCACGCTCGACGCGTCCGCCGTCGTCGACTGTCAACTGCCAACTGACTCCTGACTCCTGACTCCTGGTCAGTCGATGCCGATGAACCGCGACACCTTGAGCGGGACGTCCTTCGACTGCAGGTCCTGCGCCTGCGAGAGCACCGCACGGTCGGCCATCGTCATGCGCGATCGCAGCCGCATGTACTCGGCCCACGACTCGACGACGTAGCGCTCGACGTAGCGCCCCTCGGATCCCAGCGCGCGGAACACGCGCCAGCTCGTCGCGCCGTTGCGGCGCCGCGTGGGCCCGACCCGGTCGATCGCCTCGAGGAACGCCTCGCGATCGGGCGGGTCGATCTGGTACTCGATCTGGATCAGCACCGGGCCGTCGTCGGGGCCCGGCTCGACGTCCAGCCCGATCGCGTCGATCGTCCCCGGCGTGACGTCGGCTTCGCTGCCCATTCGCACGCGCACGCCGCGGTTGAGCAGAACGAGCGTCAGCAGCATCGCTGCGGAGAGCGCCATCGCGACGCGCGTGTCGAAGGCCGTCGCGACCCAGCCCCACGCGGGGCTCCCGAGCGCGAGGCACGCCTGCACCGCGACCAGGTTCATCGCGACCGCGCGCGTGCGCACCCACGCCGGCGCGGTGCTCTGCGTCCCGGTCGACAGGCTCGCGTGGACGGTGACCCACGCGGCGCCGCAGCCGAACGCGCCCGCCGCGGCAAGCGCCACCTCGCGCGTCGCCGCGATCAGCACGCTCGCGAGCGCCCACAGGACCATCCCGCTGAACACGATCCGGTTGAGCGAGCGCACCTTGAGCTGCGACGGGATCGAGACCGCGCCCACGACCGCGCCGACGCCGAAGGTGCCGAACAGGAATCCGTAGCCGCCGGCGCCGAGCGAGAGCTGGTCGCGCGCGATCACCGGCAGGAGCGCCCACAGCGCGCTCGCGCACGCGGTGAACGAGAGCGTGCGCAGGATGAACGCGCGCATCGCGGGCGAGTGCCGGACGAAACGCACGCCGCTCTGAACGCCGGAGAGCAGCCGCTCGGGGACGCCCAGGTGCGCGGGCGGGCGGACCGGCACCCGCCGCGCCGCGACCATCATCGCGACGAAGAACACGGAGCTCGCGAGGAGCGCGCTGCCGCTGCCGACCCACGCGGTCAGCGCGCCGGCGACCGCGGGGCCGAGCGCGCGCGAGACGTTGAACGCCACCGCGTTCAGCGACACCGCCTGCGGGAGCTCGGCGCGCGACACGAGGTCGTTGACGCTCGAGCTCTGCGCCGGCTGGTAGAACACGAACGCGGCGCCGATCACGAACGTGAGCGCGAGCAGCGCCGGCGGGCCGATGAGCCCGGCGAGCTCGCCCAGCCCGAGCAGCGCGGTGACGACGAGCAGCACGACCTGCGTCGCGATGACGATGCGCCGCCGGTCGACGATGTCGCCCATCGCGCCGGCCACGAGGCCGAAGACGAGCGCGGGCGCCGTGCTCGCGGTCTGGACCAGCGCGACCATCACGGCGGACGGCGTGAGCGTCGCCATGAGCCACGCCGCGACCGTCGTCTGCATCGTGTAGCCCAGCGCCGCCGCGATCGACCCGGCGTAGAACACCCGGTAGGTCGCGTGGCGCAGCGGCGAGCCGGCGAAGTGCGTGGCGGCGAGCTGGGCGAGGCGCATGGCCGGGGATCGGGGATCGGGGATCGGGGATCGGTCGCGTCGGCGAATCCGGTGGCCGCGCGTCGGGCGCCGAGCCGCCGCGAATGCGTGGGAAGAATACAGACTTGCGAGAAATCCATGGGCAGAATGGGCGCCGCGGCGGCCGGCGTAGAATGAAATGCGGATTTTGCGTAGCGGTGCGCCGTTGTCTCCGATCCCTGATCCCTGATCCCTGATTCCCGATTCCTGATCCCCGATGCCTGCCGCCCCCCGCACCGTCACGCTGCACCAGGCCTCGCGCGTTCTGGAGATCGCGTACGCCGACGGTCGGACGTTCCGGCTGCCCTGCGAATACCTGCGCGTCTACTCGCCGTCGGCCGAGGTTCGCGGGCACGGCCCCGGGCAGGAGACGCTCCAGGTCGGCAAGCGGGACGTCGGCATCGCGAAGATCGAGGCGGTCGGGCACTACGCGATCCAGCCGACGTTCACCGACGGCCACGCGAGCGGCATCTACTCGTGGGACTACCTCTACGACCTGGGCGAGCGCCAGGACGAGCTGTGGCAGCGCTACCTGGACGATCTCGCCGCGGCGGGCGCCTCGCGGGATCCGGGTTGAGCCGATGCCCCCGATGCTCGCCCTGGGACTGGGCACCGCCTGCGTCGTCGCGGCGGTGCTGCTCCTCGTGACCGGCTACACGGCGGCGGGCGCCGTCGCCGCGGTCGCCGGCATCGCGTTCGACCTCTTGTTCGCGAAGGGGCTCGCCGACGCACGGAAAGCGAGGCGCCCGTGAGCGGCGAGCGGCCCCCCGAAGGAAACCCGGTCGACTTCGGGTACGAGCGCGTCGCGCCGGACGAGAAGACGCGCCGCGTGCGCGGCGTGTTCGACTCGGTCGCGCGCCGCTACGACCTGATGAACGACCTGATGTCGGGCGGCCTGCACCGGCTGTGGAAGCGCTACGCGGTCGGCGTCGCGGGAGTCCGCGAGGGCGCGCGCGTGCTCGATCTCGCCGGCGGCACCGGTGACCTCGCGCGGCTGTTCGCGAAGGCCGCGGGGCCGTCGGGGAACGTCGTGCTGACCGACATCAACTTCGCGATGCTCGCCGAGGGGCGCGACAAGCTGCTCGACGCGGGCCTCCCGCTCCCGGTCGCGCAGTGCGACGCCGAGCGGCTCCCGTTCCGCGACCGCTCGTTCGACGTCGTCTCGATCGCGTTCGGGCTGCGGAACGTCACGCGCAAGGACGCCGCGCTCGCCGAGATGCGGCGCGTGCTCGTCCCCGGCGGCGCCGCGCTCGTCCTCGAGTTCTCGAAGGTCGCCGCGCCGCTCGCGCCCGCGTACGACTGGTACTCGTTCAACGTGCTGCCGCGGCTCGGCGCGCTGGTCGCCGGCGACGAAGCGAGCTATCGTTACCTCGCCGAGTCGATCCGCATGCATCCCGACCAGGAGGCGCTCAAGTCGATGATGGAACAGGCGGGCTTCGACGCGGTCGAATACCACAACCTCACCGCGGGCGTCGTCGCGCTGCACGTCGGGCGCGTCTGGTAGCCTCCTCCCGCGCGAGGCCCGGGAGCAAGCGAAACCCGCGGCGCCCCGCCGCAACGCCATGATGGAGTCGATCGTGAGACACGCCGTCACCCTCGCCATCCTCGCCTTCGCCGCCGCGCTCTTCGCGGCCGGCGACGCTGACGCGCGCCGCATGTCCGGCGGCAAGAGCCTGGGCGCACAACGTCCCGCCGCGCAGCCTGCGCAGCCCGCCGCGCCGGCGCCCGGCCCGGCCGGCGCGACCGCGTCGAACGCCGCGGGCGCGACGCCGCCCGGCGCGGGACCGGCGAGCAATCCGGTGATGGCGCCGCCCCCCGGTGGCCCGAACGCGAAGGCCGCGTCGCCCGCGGCGGGCGCCGCGCCCGCCGCGTCCGGCGCGTCGCGCTGGATGGGGCCGGTCGCGGGCCGCGCCGCGGGCCTCGGGCGCGCCGCGCTCGCCTCGCATCTCGGATTCTCGGAGGAGCTCGCGAGCGCGCTCCTGGTCGCGCTCTTCGTGCTCGCCGCGATCGCCCTCGTGCGCCTCGCGGCCGGGAGGCGCGGGCCCGCCCGTACGGCGATGCCCTATGCGGGCGCGGGCGCCGGGCTCGGCGCGACGCCCGGCGGCTACGAGACGCAGGTCCCGCCCGCCCGCGTCGAGCCGGCGTTCGGCGGCGTGCCTGCGATGCCGCAGCCGGGGAGCCGCCGGCTGCCCGCGGGCTTCGACGCCGCCGCCTTCGCACGCGAGGCGCGCAAGCAGTTCCTGGCCGTCCAGGCCGCGCACGATCGGCACGATGCGAAGGCGCTCGCCGAGGTGATGACGCCGGAGCTCCTGCGCGAGATCGTGCGGGAGATGGACCTTTCCGGCGCGGCGCGGCCGACCGAGATCGTCGACGTCGACGCCGAGGTGGTCGACGTCGCGACCGAGGGCCGCAACCACTGGGTGAGCGTCCGCTTCGCGGGCACCGCGCGCGAAGGCGGATCGCTCGAGCCCTTCGACGAGGTCTGGAACCTCGTGAAGCCCGTCGACGGCTCGTCCGGCTGGCAGGTCGCCGGCATCCAGCAGCAGGTGATGCCGTCGTGAACGTCGGCATGTCGCCCGAGGATCTCGCGGCGGGCCTCGCGAACCGCGCGCTCGCCCGCGAGGACTGGGCGCGCGCGAAGTTGCTGGCGTACGCGGGGCGCAGCTTCGCGCTGACGGCCGGGCCGTTCGCCGCGACGTTCCGGATCGGCGAGGACGGCTCGCTCGCGGCCGCGCGCGACGGCGCCGCGCCGTCGCTCACGGTGAGCACGTCGCCGCTCTCGCTCCCCGCGCTCGCCGCGGACCCGACGCGCTGGGCCGAGCTGGTGCGAAACGACGGCGATCCGGCGCTCGCGAAGACGATCGAGGAGCTCGCGCAGACCTTTCCGTGGGTCGTCGAGCGCGCGCTGGCGTCGGTCTTCGGCCCGATCGCGGGGCAGGCGCTCGCGGACGCCGGGCGGACGCTCCTCGGCGTTCCCGCTGCGCTGTCGAGGCACGCCGCGTCGAGCGCCGGCCAGTTCGCCGCGGAGACCGGGGTCGTCGCGCGCCGCGCCGACTTCGACGCGTTCTCCTGCGGCACCGCCGAGGCCGAGGCGCGCATCGACGCGCTGGCCCTCCGGATCGCCGCGATCGAGGGCCGGGAAGGCGGCTCCCGCCGCCGGAAAAAGGGGTAACGTAGCGGGTTTTTGCGGGCACCCGCCGCCCGCGCGACCCGCACGATGGCTCCCGCCCCGACGCTCGCGAAGTTCAGCCGGCCGCGGCTCTACGCGGTCGTCAAGCGCGAGCGCCTGTTCCGCGCGCTCGACGAAGCGCGGGCGCATCCGATCGTGTTCATCGCCGGGCCGCCGGGCGCCGGCAAGTCGACGCTCGTCGCGAGCTACGTCGAGGCGAGGCGCGCGCCGGGGCTGTGGTTCCAGGCCGATGCCGGCGACAGCGACCCCGCGACGTTCTTCCACTACGTCGGTGCGGCCGCCGCGACGATCGGCGGCAAGGGCGCGCGCAAGGCGTCGTCGCTCCCGCGATGGAACCCCGGCTACGCGAGCGAGCTCGCCGCGTTCACGCGCCGGTTCCTGCGCGAGTTCTTCGCGCTGTTCCCGCCCGGCTCGCTGTTCGTCGTCGACAACTTCCACGACGCGGCCGGCAGCCCCGAGTGGCGCAAGGCCTTCGTCGACGCGCTCGACGAGGTGCCGTCGGGCGTCAACGTCATCTTCCTGTCGCGCGTCGCCCCGCCGCCCGAGATGAGCCGGCTCCTCGCGACGCAGGCGATGGTGCAGCTCGGCTGGGAATCGCTGCGCTTCACGTCCGACGAGGCGGCGGCGGTCGTCGGGCGCGTCGGCGAGACGCCGGCGATCGTCGAGGCGATCCATCGCGCGAGCGACGGCTGGGCGGCCGGGCTCGTGCTGATGCGCGAGTCGCTCAAGCGGCTGACGATCGCCGACGCGCGCGCGCTCGAGAGCACTGCCGCGCTCGAGGACAGCCGCGAGGCGGTGTTCGCGTTCTTCACCGGCGAGATCTTCGCGCGCGCCCGGCCCGAGAACCGGCAGACGCTGATGCTCACCGCGTTCCTGCCCTCGGTCACCGCCGAGGAGGCCGAGGCGCTGTCGGGCAACCCCGAGGCGCTGCGCCTGCTCGAGCACCTCTACCGTCGCCACATGTTCGTGGACCGGCGCCGCGCGGGCGATCGCACGAGCTACCACTTCCACGCGCTGTTCCGCGAGTTCCTGCTGGCGGAGGGGCGCAAGCGGCTCGACCCGGCCGAGCGGCGCGCCGCGCTCGCGCGCGCGGCGAAGACGCTCGTCGAGCGCGGCGACGCGGACGCCGCCGCCGCGCTCTACCGCGACGCGGGATCGTGGAAGGAGCTCGCCGCGCTCGCGCGAGACGCGACGGTGCGCCTGATCGGCGAGGGCCGGCACGAGACGCTGCGCGACTGGATCGAGGCGCTGCCCGAGGCGGAGCGCGAGCGCGACCCCGAGCTCGTCTACGCGCTCGCGACGACCTACGCGTACGGCGATCCGTCGCGCGCGAAGGCGCTGCTCGCGCACGCGCACGACGCGTTCGAGGAGGCGGGCGACACGCGCCACGCGATGCTCGCGGCGGCGGCGTCGATCGACTGCCACTACCACGAGTGGGCCGACTTCGCGCCGCTCGACCGCTGGATCGGCGTGATCGAGCGCGGCCTCGCCGGCCCGCCGGTGCTCCGCGGCGCCGCCGAGGAGCTCCGGGTCCGCGCGAGCCTGCTCCTCGCGCTCCTGTTCCGGCAGCCCTCGCACCCGGACCTGGTGCGGCACGCGCAGGCGGTGAGCGCGCTGCTGGCCAGCCGCGAGATCGCCGAGGCGCCGGTCAACCTGCGCATGTCGGCCGCGTCGGTGCTGTTCAACTTCACCAACTGGGCGACCAAGGGCGAGTCCGCCGACGCGCTGATCGCGCTCGCGTCGCCCTGGCTCGACGACCCGCAGGCGACGCCGCTCAACCGCGTCTGGTTCCTCGTGCACCTCGCCTTCCACGAGCAGATCACGCGCCAGTACGCGAAGGCGCGCAAGCGCATGGCCGAGGCCGAGGCGATCGCGGTCGAGCGCGGGCTCAAGTCGGTGCTGTTCGAGATCTACCACGCCGACGTGAGCGCGGCGTCCGCCGCGCGCGACGTCCCGGGCGCGCAGGCGGCGCTGGAACGCCTGCGGTCCGTGCTGAAGCCCGAGCGCCGCATGGACGTCGCCTACTTCCGCCACCAGGAAGCCGCGGTGCTGCTGATCTCGGGACGGCCGCGCGAGGCGGCGGCCGCGTCGCGCGACGCCGTGGCGATCGGGCGCGAGGCGGGCATGCCGTCGATGCAGCTCCCCCACCTGATGGCGCTGGGCGCGCATTCGCTCGTCGCCGCGGGCGACCGCGACGCCGCGATCGCCGCGTACGACGAGGCGATCGCGATGGCGGCGCCGGTCGACGCGCGCAGCTTCCGGTTCCAGCGCGACATGGCGCGCGCGCACTTCGCGCTGCGCGACGGCGACGAGGCGACGGCGCGCGCGGTGCTCGCGCGCCTGTTCCAGGCCTGCCGCGAGGCCGGGTTCCACGGATTCACGCGGCAGCCGCCCGCCGACGTCGCGAAGGTCGTCGCGTTCGCGCTGCGCGAAGGCATCGAGCCGGAGTACGCGCGCACGCTCGCGCGCATCCGCCAGCTGCCCGCGCCGTCGCCCGACATCGCGGACTGGCCGTGGCCGCTCGCGATCCGCACGCTCGGCGCGTTCGAGCTTCGCCGCCACGGCGAGCCGGTCGTCTCGAAGGGCAAGGCGCAGAAGAAACCGCTCGAGCTCCTGAAGGCCGTGATCGCGCACGGCGCGCGACGCGTCGACGCGGCGATGCTCACCTCGCTCCTGTGGCCGGATGCGGAGGGCGACGATGCGAAGGCATCGTTCGACAGCACGCTCTACCGGCTGCGCAAGCTGTGCGGCGTCGAGGGCGCGCTCCCGCTCTCGGAAGGCAAGCTCTCGCTCGACCCGGCGGTCGCGTGGGTCGACGCGATCGCGCTCGACGCGCTGCTCGACGAGACGCCGGTGCCGGTCGGGCGTGCGCTCGCGCTCGCGCGCGGCGAGTTCCTCGCCGACGAAGCGGCGCTGCCCTGGGCCGCGCGGGAGCGCGACCGCCTGAAGGCGCGTCTCCTGCGCGCGGTGATCGCCGAGGCCGGCGAGCACGAGGCGCGCGGCGACTTCGCGGCGGCCCGCGCGCTGTACGAGGCGGCCCTCGAGCGCGACAACCTCGCCGAGGCGGTCTACCGCCGCCTCATGGTGTGCCAGCGCGAGCTGGGCGACGCCGCGGGCGCGATGCTCACCTACCGCCGCTGCCGCGAGCTCCTCTCGATCGTCCTCGGACGGGCGCCGGCGCCGGAGACCGAGGCCGTCCGGCGGACGCTCGCGCCGGCGTAGTCGCCGGAAGCCTCCGCGCACCGGGTACGCAGCCGGTACCCATGGTCGCTTCCCCGGCCCGTCAGCCGGCGGTGAGTGATCCGTCAGGCATCCGTCGGTCGACCGCCGCCATCGGGACAGGCGCCCGGCCGGCGACGGGTCCTGGCCAAATCAGGCCTTATATTCAATGACTTGAGTCAAATAGCCCGGCGTCCTCGCCTCGCGCGTCCATCCGTGAGCCATGCGCAAGATGCTGCAAAGCAACATGCGCCCCGTTGACTCACGACTTCCAGGACGAGGACACCATGCAGAGCTACGTCGAAGCGCAACCCGGGCGGCACGTCGGGATGCCGGTTGCCGCCCTTTCCGCCGCCGCGCTCTCGCAAGCCGCGTTCGGCGACGCAATGACCGCACCCGAGGTCGAAGCGCACCCCGAGCGTCACCTGGTCCCGGTGAGCGACTTCGTCGAGGCCCATCCGGAGCGCCATTTCGCCGCCCCGGCGGTGCCCTCGCCCGCGAGCCGGATGACCTCGATGGCCTGGCTGCCGTTCGCCGTCCGCCACACGGCGGACGCGGAGCCTGCCGCCGGCGCCGTTGCGCTCGCCGTCCACCGCGCCCGCGAGATTCTCGCTCGCCGGCTCGGCGCGACCGTGCCCGTGCGCGTGCTGGTCGTCGACGGCCCCTGCGACGCGGACACCGCGACGCTGCGGCCCGAATCGACGCTGTGGATCCCGTCGCAGCCCTGCGCCGGCTGGACCGAGCTCGCGCGGATGCTGGACGACCGGCTCCCGCAGCGCTCGCGCCTGCTGCTCCGCAAGTCGATGGGGCGCGCGGCGGGTCCGCTCGACCTGACGCCGGTCGCGCACACGTTCGCCATCGACGCTTACGCGGCCGCGATCGCCCACGCGTCGGGCGCCGCGTTTCCGCGCCGCTGGATCGCGAACGCGTTCGAGGCGTATGCCCGCGTCGTGACGCTGGCGGAAGCCGATCCGGACGCACTCGCCGTCCAGGCGCATCTCGCCGAGGTCGTCGGCGCGGTGCTGCCACCGTCGTTCGGGCTGGCCGATCCCGCCGTGCGCGAGATCGTCGGGCGCATCGAGGCGACGCGCGACGCGGTGCACGCGCACGCGCGCCACGGCCACGCGCCGCTCGCGCGGTTCCTGCGCGCGTT
>JBGAHH010000062.1:0-24945 GCA_044226265.1 Casimicrobiaceae bacterium
TACGTGTTCGAGGAGCTCGCGGAGATCGCGGCGGCGCGCGGCGAAGCGTCGTCCGCGGCGAGCTGGGCCGCGCGCGCGTATCCGCTGCTCGCCGGCGACGCGAGCTTCGCCGCCGCCGAGCCGAAGCGGCTCGACCGGATGAAGACCCTCGGCGCGTCCGCGCCGCGATGAGGCCGCGATGAACGACGCGAAGCGACGCGAGATCTTCGAGCGGCTGCGCGCCGCGAATCCGCATCCCGCGAGCGAGCTCGTGCACGCGTCGCCGTTCGAGTTGCTGGTCGCCGTCGTGCTGTCCGCGCAGTCGACCGACAAGGGCGTCAACAAGTGCACGGCGAAGCTGTTCCCGGTCGCGAACACGCCGGCCGCGATCGCGCGCCTCGGCGTCGAGGGCGTGACCCCGTACATCGCGTCGCTCGGCCTGTTCCGCAACAAGGCGAAGGCGGTCGTCGGGCTCTCGGAGATCCTCGAGCGCGAGCACGGCGGCGAGGTGCCGCGCACGCGCGAGGCGCTCGAGCGGCTTCCGGGCGTCGGCCGCAAGACCGCCAACGTCGTGCTCAACACCGCGTTCGGCGAGCCGGTCGTCGCCGTCGACACGCACATCTTCCGCGTCGCGAACCGCACCGGCCTCGCGCCCGGCAAGGACGTGCTCGAGGTGGAGCGCAAGCTCGAGCGCACGACGCCGCCCGAGTTCCTGCGCGACGCGCACCACTGGCTGATCCTGCACGGGCGCTACGTCTGCGTGGCGCGCTCGCCGAAGTGCGGCGAATGCCCGATCGCCGACCTCTGCGAGTTCAAGGACAAGACCCGCGCGGGCGCGAAGGCCGCGCCGGCGCCGAGGGCAAAGCCGGCGCGCAAGCCCGCCTCGCTGCCCCCGCCTCCCGCCCGCGGCCGCCAGCCGATGGCGAAGACCTCGCGCGCCGGCGCGAAGCGCGGGCGCTCGCGCTGATGTTCGCGCCCACGCGCGACGAGGCGCGCCGGTTCATCGTCGACGTGTGGGCGAAGTTCCGCGCGGGGCAGCCGCTGTCCGCGCTCGAGCGCACCGTCGCGTCGCTGGTCGCGATGCATCCCGAGTACCACGCGCTCGTCGAGGACGGCGAGCGCCACCTCGAGCGCGACTGGACGCCGGACGGCGGCGCGACGAACCCCTTCCTGCACCTGTCGCTGCACCTCGCGGTCGCCGAGCAGCTCGCGATCGACCAGCCGCCGGGCATCCGCGCCGAGTACGAGCGCCTGGTCGCGTCGCGCGGCGACGAGCACGAGGCGCTCCACGCGGTGCTCGAGTGCCTCGGCGAGACGATGTGGCAGGCGCAGCGGCTCGGCACCGGGCCCGACGCGACCGTCTACCTCGACTGCCTGCGGCGCCGCGCATGAGGCCGCCGCGCATCGGGCTCGTCGCGAGCCTCGTCCACCGCGAAGGACCGGACGCGGCGCTCGCGCGACTCGTCCGGCCGCTCGAGCACGCGATCGCCGTCGAGCTCCGGGCCGAGCTCGTCGTCGTCGGCCGCACGCACGCGGCGCTCGACGCGAACGGGCTCCTCGCGGGCTACCCGAACGTCCGGCGGCTGCCGGACCGGCGCCAGGGCGGCGTCATGCGCCTGACGGCGATGCTCGTATCGGACGATCCCGCCGTCGCGCTCGACGCGGTGATCTACCTGCTCGACCCTGACGATCCGACCAGCCTGTTCCCCGAGGGACAGGCGCTGAAGCGTCAGTGCGTCGTGCACGGCAAGCCGTTCGTCTCCACGCTGGCGCACGCGCGCGAGTGGTTCGAGCTCGAGCGCGTGCTGCGCGGCTTCGCGCCCGACCCCGCGCTCGATCCGCTGTTCTCGTCCGGCGACGCGATCGCGCTCGTCGCGCACGACGCGCGCAAGGACGCGATGGAGGCGTTCGCGCGCGAGCACTTCGCGCTGCTGTCGTCTTTCCCGCGGCGCTACGCGACCGGCACGACCGGCGCCCGCCTGAACCGGCTCGCGGCCGGGCTGGGCGCGGGCGACGGCTGGACAGAGCGGCTCCTCTCCGGCCCGCTCGGCGGCGACGCGCAGCTGGCCGAGCTGATCCTCGACCGCCGCTGCCGGCGCGTGATCTTCCTCGAGGACCCGCACGTCGCGCGGCAGCACGAGGCCGACATCCAGCTCCTGGAGCGCGCCGCGCGCATCGAGACGGATTTCGCGTGCTGCGTCAACGATCCGGAAAGCGCCGCGCGCTGGGCGCGCGGCTGGGAGCTTCGCCGGCGCCGCTGACCGCGGCTGTGGGTTCGCCGCCACAGCGCAGGGGCCCGCCGTGGCGCGGCAGGGCCCCGCGGTTGACCCCGCCGCCCGGGCAAGCGACCATGGCCGCGCCCGATCCTGGGGGGCGGGCATCGGGCCGGCTCCCCTGCGGATCGCCACACCGGCTCCGCCATGAGCGCCGTCGCACCGCTGCCCTCGACCGTCTCGCTCGACGAGGACGCCTGGGACGACCTCCTCAACTTCGTCGAGGAGCGGCGCGTCGTCCCGATCGTCGGCCCCGAGCTGCTCGAGGTCGAGACCGACGGCGGCCCGCGGCTCCTCTACGACTGGATCGCCGAGCGTCTCGCCGCGAAGCTCGGCATCGACACCGCGCAGCTGCCGAAGCCGCTCACGCTCAACGACGTCGTCTGCTGGTACCTCGCCTCGCGCGGCCGCCGCGAGGAGGCGTACACGCGCGTGCGCAGCATCATGCGCGACGCCACGTTCGCCCCGCCCCGCGCGCTGCGGCAGCTGGCCGAGATCGCCGACTTCGACCTCTACGTCACGACGACCTTCGACCCGCTGCTCGAGCAGGCGATCAACGACGTCCGGTTCGGCGGCACGCAGGGCGCCGAGGTCGTCGCGTACGCGCCCAACCGCGTCGCCGACCTGCCGAGCGAGCGCGACCGCCTGCAGCGGCCCGTCGTCTACCACCTGCTCGGCCGGCTGTCCGCGTCGCCGACCTACGTGATCAGCGACGAGGACACGCTCGAGTTCCTGTGCGCGCTGCAGAGCGAGCACCTGACGCCCGAGAAGCTGTTCCACGAGCTCGAGCACAACCACCTGCTCTTCATCGGCTCCTCGTTCACCAACTGGCTCGCGCGGTTCTTCCTCCGGATGGCGAAGCGCCACCGGCTCTCCGATCCGCGCGACGTCGGCGAGGTGCTCGCCGACAGCCACGTCGCCGGCGACGGCCGGCTGATGGGCTTCCTGCAGCAGGTCAGCGTGCGCACGCGCGTCTACAGCGGCGCCGAGCGGTTCGTCGACGAGCTGCACCGCCGCTGGATCGCGCGCCGCGGCGGCGGGCGCGTCGTGCCGATCGCCTCGGCCCAGCGCTTCGTGCCGCCCGAGCGCGAGATGCCCGAGCGCGCGGTGTTCGTGAGCTACGCGCGCGACGACCTCGCGGCCGTCCAGCGGCTCAAGGCCGGCTTCGACGCGGCGGGCATCCCGGCCTGGTTCGACCTCGAGCGCCTCGAGGGCGGCGACGACTACGACCGCAAGATCCAGCGCAACATCGCGCGCTGCGCGCTGTTCGTGCCGGTCGTCTCGGCCGCGACCGAGCGGCGCCACGAGGGCTACTTCCGCCGCGAGTGGAGCTACGCGATCGACCGCACGCGCAACATGGCCGACGACGCGGTGTTCGTGCTGCCGGTGTGCGTCGACGACACCGACGCCTCGCACGCGAGCGTGCCCGACAAGTTCAAGTCGGTCCACTTCACGCGCCTGCCCGGCGGCGAGATCACGCCGGAGTTCGCGCGCCGCGTCGCGCAGGTGCTGGCCTCGCGCGGCACGTGACCCCCCGCCCCGCATGAGCCCCGACGCCTCGTCGCCCCTGCCGCCGGGCGGCGCCCCCGAAGTCGACGCCGAGCATCCGTGGCTCGGCCTCGCGTCGTTCTCCGAGGAGACGCGCGGCTACTTCTACGGCCGCGAGGACGAGGTCGCCGAGCTCGCGCGCCGCGTGCAGCGCAAGCTCCTCACGATCCTGTTCGGCCAGTCGGGCCTGGGCAAGACGTCGATCCTGCGCGCCGGCATCGTGCCGAGGCTGCGTCCGGAAGGCTATTGCCCGGTCTACGTGCGCATCGACTACGCGCGCGAGTCGCCGCCGCCCGCCGAGCAGATCAAGGAGGCGATCTTCCGCGCGACGCAGGCGTCCGGCGCGTGGACGCAGTCCGGCGTCGCGGCCGAGGGCGAGTCGCTGTGGGAGTTCCTGCACCACCGCGACGACGTGCTGAAGGACGCGTCGGGGCGCACGCTGATCCCGCTCCTCATCTTCGACCAGTTCGAGGAGATCTTCACGATCGCGCAGGGCGACGAGTTCGGCCGGCGCCGCGCGGCGCAGTTCCTCGAGGACCTCGCCGACCTCGTCGAGAACCGCGCGCCGAAGGCGCTCGAGGAGCGCATCGAGCACGACGAGGCCGCGGCGTCGCGATTCGACTTCGCGCGCGCCGACTACCGGATCCTGATCGCGCTCCGCGAGGACTACCTCGCGCACCTCGAGGGGCTGAAGGGCCTGATGCCCTCGATCACGCAGAACCGCATGCGCCTCGCGCGCATGACCGGCGCGCAGGCGCTCGCCGCGGTCCGCAAGCCCGGCGGCCGGCTCGTCTCCGAGGAGGTGGCCGAGGCGATCGTGCGGTTCGTGGCCGGCGGCTCCGAGCTCGCGAACGCCGAGGTCGAGCCGTCGCTGCTCTCGCTCATCTGCCGCGAGCTCAACAACGCGCGGATCGCGCAGCGGCAGGGGGAGATCTCCGCCGCGGTGCTCGCGGGCTCGCGCGAGACGATCCTGTCCGAGTTCTACGAGCGTGCGCTGGCGGACGCGCCCGCCGGCGTGCGGCAGGTGATCGAGGACCACCTGCTCACCGACTCGGGCTACCGCGAGAGCCTCGCGGAGGAGCGGCTCCTCAAGCTCTTCGCCGCCGCGGGGGCCGGGCCCGACGTGCTCGCCACGCTCGTCAACCGCCGGCTGCTGCGCATCGAGGAGCGGCTCGACGTTCGCCGCGTCGAGCTCACGCACGACGTCCTGTGCGGCGTGGTCAAGGCGAGCCGCGACCTGCGCCGCGAGCGCGAGGCCCGCGACGAGGCCGAGCGCAAGCTCGCGGCCCAGCGCGAGCGCGAGCGCGCGACGCGCGCGGCGTTGAAGCGCGCCCGAAAGATCGCCGCGGGATGCGCGGTGCTCGCGGTCGTCGCGGTCGCGGGCGCGGTGTTCGGCTGGTTCAGCATGAAGCGCGCGCAGGAGGCCGAGGCGCGCGCCGACCAGACGCGCCTGATGGCCGACGCCGCGCGCGCGGAGTCGGAGAAGCTCGTCGCCTACCTGCTCGAGGATTTCCAGCTCGAGCTCGCGCCCGTGGGCCGTCTCGACGTCGTCGCCGGCCTCGCGAAGCGGGCGCTCGACTACTACAACGGCCTGCCGGACGCGCTGCGGACGCCGGAGACCGAGCGCAATCGCGCGCTCGCGCTGGTCCGATACGGCGCGGCGCTCCGCACGCAGTCGCGGCTCCAGGAGGGGCGCCAGGCGATCGACGAGGCCGTCACGGTGCTCACGCGCCTGCGCGAGGCGGGCGACCGCTCCGAGACGGCGACGCTCGGCCTCGCGCTGGGCCTCTCCACCCAGGCGCGGCTCGCGTCCTCGATGGAGAACCTCGACCAGGCCCTCGTGACCAGCGCGCGGGCCGTCGCGACGATCCGTCCCGCGGCCACCGCGCCCGAGGCCTCGCTCGCGCTGCGCCGCGCCTACGGCGACGTCCTGGTGATGCACGGCTTCCTGCAGGGCAGCGCGCGCGACCACGCCGGCTCGCTCGACTCGCTCGAGGCGGCGCGCGCGGCGTACCGGAGCATCGACGGGCTGCAGATGAACGACCTCGCGGCCGCGGCCGGGTACGCGGAGGCCACGTCGTGGATGGTGCAGACGATGGTGAGCTCCGGCCGGGGCGAGGACGCCGAGCGCTACGTGCGCGAGGCGGTCGACGTCGCGTCCCGGGTGCTCGCGAAGCGTCCCGGGCACATGCAGGCGCTGCGCGCGCAGGCGCTCGCGACCTCGCCGATGGCGCGCCAGCTCATCGACGACTCGAGGCTTGCCGAAGCGCTTGCCATGACCGACACGACCGCCACGGCCTGGCGCGAGTTCGTCCGGCTGGATCCCGGCAACGCGATCTCATGGAGCAACCTGGCGGTCGCCTACATGATCCGCGGCAACGCGCTCGAGTCGATGGGGCGCCTGTCCGACGCCGCCGCCAACCACCGCGAGGCCATCACACTCGAGCGCCAGGCGCCGCCCGGCAATGTGCTGCTGACGGGCATCCTGATCTTTCACGCCGGCCGCCTCGCCGCCATCGAGGCCTCGCTCGGCCACGGGCGCGCGACGGAGACCGCGCTCGCCGACGGCGACCGGCTGGTCGCGAAATACGCGGGAATGATGCCGCCGAACGGCTTCCGCCAGCAGGCAACGGCCTCGTGGCCCGACTTCTGGCGCGCCATCGTCGCCTCCAATGCCGGGGACTACGCGCGCGGACTGGAATTGGGGCGGCGCGTCGCGTCCCGCTACGAGACGCTGTCGCCGTCGGACGCCGGCGACCGGCGCGACCTGACGGAGTGGACGATCTGGGCGCTCGGCGTCGTGGGGCGCGCGTCCTATGCGTTGCAGGACTACGCCGGCGCCGAAAAAGCGTTCGCCAAGGCCGCCGACCTGCGCAAGTCCCTGCCCCCGCGATCGACCGAAGAGCGGCGGGACGAGGCGAACTTCCAGGCGTTCAACGCGGCGTCGCTCGCGAAGCTCGGCCGCGCCGCCGAGGCGCAGGCCGCGATCGCCCCCGCGCTCGACCTGCATCGCGGGATCGCGTCCAAGGGCCGGGACGACCCGGGCCAGCGCCAGGAATACGCGACCGTCCTCTACGCATCGGCGCTCGCCGGCAACGCGACGCGCGGCGCCGATCTCGCCCAGGCTGCCGCTCTCCTCGATCGCCTCCCGCCCGAGCTCGCGCGCACGCCCAGCGTCGTCTGGCTGCGCGCGCAGATCGCCGAGGAACGCGCGCGGGGGCGCTGAGCCGGCCCGGCGGGCGCCCGCGTGAGCGCCGACGATCCGCGCGACGCCGTCCGGCGTCACCTCGAGGCGGGCGCGCCCTGGGACGCGTGCGACGCGTTCCGCGACGCGATCGCCGCGCACGCCGGCGACGCGACGCTGCTGCATCTCGGCGCGCTCGCGCATGCGAGGGCCGGCGCGCCCGTCGAGGCGCACGCGCTCATCGATCGCGCGCTCGCGCTCTCGCCGCCGCCGGCGCTCGTCGTCGAGTTGCGCAGCCTGCGCGGCAGGCTCGGCAAGGACCGGCTGCACCGCGCGCACGACGGCGCGGACCTCCTGCGGCTCGCCCGGGGCGCGCGCGACGAATACCTCGCGGCCTACGCGATCGCGCACACGCCGTACCCGGGCGTCAACGCCGCGACGCTCTCGGCGCTGGCCGGCGAGCGCGAGCGCGCCGCCGCGCTCGCGGAGCAGGTGCTCGCCGACCTCGCGCGCCTGCCGTCGCCGCGCTCGACCTGGGACCTCGCGACCGAGGCCGAGGCCGAGCTCGTCGCCGGGCGCGTCGAGCGGGCGCGAGCGGGCTACGAGGCGGCGGCTGCCGCGGCCCGCGGCGACGCGGGCGCGCTCGCGACGATGCGCCGCCAGCTCCGCCTGCTCACCCGCGCGATGCCGGACGCGGGCGAGCTCCTCGCCTGCGTGCCGGCGCCCGACGTCGTGGCGATCACCGGACACCGGATCGACGAGCCGGGCCGGTCGCGCGCGCGTTTCCCGGCTTCGCTCGTCCCCGCCGTCGACGCGGCCGTCCGCGAGCGCGTCGCGCGCTGGCGCACGCCGATCGTGTTCGCGTCGGCGGCGAGCGGAGCCGACCTCATCGCGCTCGACGCGGCGCTGGACGCGGGCGCCGAGGTGAACGTCGTGCTCCCGTTCGACCGGGACGAGTTCGTCCGGACGAGCGTCGCGCCGGCCGGCGCCGAGTGGACGGCGCGCTACGAGCGCGTGATCGCACGCGCGTCCCGCGTGATCGCCGCGGTCGACGGGCCGTACGGCGGCGACGACGCGTTGTTCTCGCACGCGGCGCGCCTCGTCGAAGGGCTCGCGATCCTGCGGGCCTGCGCGCTCGAGACCCGGCCGGCGATGCTCGCCGTCGTCGATCCGGATGCGAGTGGCGCCGAAGGGGGCGCGCGGGAGTCGGTCGAGCGCTGGACGCGGAGCGTCGGCCCACCCGACGCCATCGACCTCCGTCGCGCGCGGGGGGACGCTTCGCACGCGCCGGACGACACGCGATCGCCGCCGCGCGCGACCCCGGGCCCCGACGCCGCGCTGCGCCGCACGCTCAAGACGCTGCTGTTCGCGGACGTCGTCGGCTACGGGAAGCTCGGCGACCAGCTGGTGCCGCGCGTGCAGGCGCGCCTCTGGGCGATCGTCGCGGACGTGCTCGCGCGGATGCGGACGCCGCCGCGCTTCGCGAACACCTGGGGCGACGGACTCTACGTGGTCGTCGACGCGCCGGCCGACGGCGCGGAGCTCGCGCTCGGGCTCGCCGAGGCGATGGGCGACGGCGCGTGGACGGGATGCGGGATCGAGGGCGTCGGCGCGATGCGCGTCGCGCTGCACGCCGGACCGGTGTTCAGCGGGATCGATCCGATCGTCGGCCGCGAGAACTTCGTGGGCGCGAGCGTGACGCGCGCCGCACGCATCGAGCCGATCACGCCTCCCGGCGCCGTGTACGCGACCGAGGCATTCGCGGCGACGCTCGCCGCCGAAGGCGGCGACGCCTACGATCTCGAGTACGTCGGGAAGCTCGGCCTCGCGAAGGGCTACGGCGAGGCGCGGCTCTACCGCGTCGCGCGGCCCTGAGGGGCGGCGCTAGTGGGCTGCAACGGGGGAATCGGGAGCGAGCGCTGGCGTTCTGACGCCGCTATTCGCGTCGAGTGCGAGGCGCCGTTGCGCCGCAATGGCCCATCCCCTTGCAAGCAACGGCAACGACGCAATCGGCGCGAAGAGCAAGTCAGACGCTTCCGATTCCCCCGTTGCAGCCCACTAGAACGCCGAGTGGAGCGGGCCGCCCTGCGCCGCGTAGTACGCGGTGACGTCCGCGATGTCCTTCGTCGTCAGGCCCGCGGCCATCGCTCCCATCACGGGGTGCTTGCGCGCGCCCGACTTGTAGTCGCGCAGCGCCTTGGCGAGGTAGTCGGGATGCTGGCCCGCGAGCTTCGGATACTCGGGCGAGGCGGCCGAGAGGCCGTCCATGCCGTGGCAGGCCTGGCAGACGTCCTGCGCCTTCTTCTTGCCGGCCTCGAGATCGGCGGCCTGGGCGGCGCCCGCGAGCGCGAGCGCGGCGGCGAGGAGCGCAAAGCGGAGCGTCGTCGTCATCGCTTCACCTGCGTCGTGAGCTTGTACTCGGAGTAGTACGCGGCGAGGTTCGCCATGTCCTGCTCGGTGAGGCTCGCGGCGATCGCGCGCATCGACGGATGCGACCGGTTGCCTTCCTTGTATTCCTTGAGCGCCGCGATCAGGTACGGGGCGTTCTGCCCGGCGATCTTGGGCACGCTGTACACCTCGGGGAACGCGGTGCGCCAGCCGTCGATCCCGTGGCATCCCTGGCACATCTGGATCTTCTCGCGGCCCTTCGCGGCGTCGCCGACGGGCGCGGTGGCTTGCGCGGCCGCGGCGCCCGCGGCGAGCGCGGCGCACAGGGCAACGACGATAGCGGTTCGGTTCATGGACTCTTCTTGTCGTGGCGGCGCGCCGCTCGCGGGAGCGGAGGCCGGGGGATCGACTGCCTGAAACCTGCGATTCTAGGGTCCGCCGATCGCGCGGGTCAAACGCCGCCGCGATCGAGCAGGTGCTTCTTCTCCTTCACGTCCTTCCACTCGTCCGCGTCCGGGGGCGCCGGCTTGCGCTCGATGATCGGCTTCCACTTCTTCGCGAGCTCGGCGTTGAGCGCCTTGTACGGCTCCTGGTCCGGCGGCACGTCGTCCTCGGCGAAGATCGCCTCGACCGGACACTCGGCGACGCAGAGCGTGCAGTCGATGCACTCGTCCGGATCGATCACGAGGAAGTTCGGCCCTTCGCGGAAGCAGTCGACCGGGCAGACGTCGACGCAATCGGTGTACTTGCAGCGGATGCAGGACTCGGTGACGACGTAGGTCATGGCCGGTGACGGCGGGCAGCGAAGCGGCGGCGAGGCTTGAATTCTAGCAGACCGCCCCGAGCTGACCCGACGGCAAGGCGCGGTGGCGGGACGGTGCTTGCGCGCCGGGCGCCTTCCCGCTACCTTGGTCGCCTTCCCGCCGACCCGGGACCGGCATCCCGCCGGGCTCCCGCCCTCCGAGGCACCCCATGAGCGATCTGATCCATCACGTCTCCGACGCCAATTTCGAGAAGGACGTGCTCGCCGCCGGCAAGCCGGTGCTCGTCGACTTCTGGGCCGAATGGTGCGGCCCCTGCAAGATGTTCGCGCCGGTGCTGGACGACGTCGCGCGCGAGTACCAGGGCAAGCTCAAGGTCGCGAAGATCGACATCGACGCGAACCCGGCGACGCCCGCCAAGTACGGCATCCGCGGCATCCCGACGGTCATCCTGTACCGCGACGGCCAGGCGCACGCCCAGAAGGTCGGCGCGCTGTCGAAGTCGCAGCTGACCGCCTTCCTTGACAGCAACCTGTAACCCCGTTACCTTCCCCCACCTCGAGCGAGCGGCGCCGGCCGGAACCTGACCGGCGCCCCGCGAGGCGCACCGCCCCCCGGCGCACGAGCCGGGGCGAGCGAAGCGAAGCGCCTCCCCGATCCCGGACTCCGTCGTACCCGGCCGCCGAACGCGGCCGTCCCGCCCCGAGCGCCGCGCGCGCGCACCTCCCCTCCCGCCATGCACCTGTCCGATCTCAAGGCCAAGCACGTCTCCGAACTCGTCGACCTCGCGAACGCGATGGAGATCGACGGCGCCAACCGGCTCCGCAAGCACGACCTGATCTTCACGATGCTGAAGACGCAGGCGAAGAAGGGCGAAAGCATCTTCGGCGGCGGCGTCCTCGAGGTGCTGCCCGACGGCTTCGGCTTCCTGCGCTCGCCCGACACGAGCTACCTCGCGGGCACCGACGACATCTACATCTCGCCGTCGCAGATCCGCCGCTTCAACCTGCACACCGGCGACACGATCGAGGGCGAGATCCGCACGCCGAAGGACGGCGAGCGCTACTTCGCGCTCGTCAAGGTCGACAAGGTCAACGGCGAGCCGCCCGAGGCGTCGAAGAACAAGATCCTGTTCGAGAACCTGACGCCGCTGTTCCCCGACGAGCCGATGGTGCTCGAGCGCGACATCAAGGCCGAGGAGAACATCACCGGCCGCGTCATCGACATCATCGCGCCGATCGGCAAGGGCCAGCGCGGCCTGCTGGTCGCGAGCCCGAAGTCCGGCAAGACGGTGATGCTGCAGCACATCGCGCACTCGATCGCCGCGAACTACCCCGACGTCGTGCTGATCGTGCTCCTGATCGACGAGCGTCCCGAGGAAGTGACCGAGATGCAGCGCACCGTGCGCGGCGAGGTCGTCGCCTCGACGTTCGACGAGCCCGCGACGCGCCACGTGCAGGTCGCCGAGATGGTGATCGAGAAGGCGAAGCGCCTGGTCGAGCACAAGAAGGACGTCGTGATCCTGCTCGACTCGATCACGCGCCTCGCGCGCGCCTACAACACGGTCGTGCCCGCGTCGGGCAAGGTGCTGACCGGCGGCGTCGACGCGAACGCGCTGCAGCGGCCGAAGCGATTCTTCGGCGCGGCGCGCAACATCGAGGAAGGCGGCTCGCTCACGATCATCGCGACCGCGCTCATCGACACCGGCTCGCGGATGGACGACGTGATCTACGAGGAGTTCAAGGGCACCGGCAACATGGAAATCCACCTCGACCGCCGCATGGCCGAGAAGCGCACCTACCCGGCGATCAACGTCAACCGCTCCGGGACGCGCAAGGAGGAGCTCCTGCTCAAGCAGGAGATCCTGCAGAAGGTCTGGGTGCTGCGGAAGGTGCTCTACCCGATGGACGACCTCGAGGCGACCGAGTTCCTCGTCGACAAGGTGCGGGCGACGAAGAACAACGCGGAATTCTTCGACAGCATGCGCCGGGGCTGACGCCGGAGCTTCCGCGTCTCTGCCCGGGCCTCGCACTCGAATTCCGCCGAACGCCTCCGGGGGAGTCTCCGGCCCGCCCGGCGGGTCGCCCGGCTTCACGCTGCGCTGCGCGAAATGTGAGCCTTCGACGCGATGCGGCGCAAGCGCCGCATCGTGCCCATCCCCGCGCCAACGGCGCGCGGGGCCCCTGCTTCCCCGCTCCGGCGTTCAGTTCTTCGACTCGATGCGCAGGCGCCGACCTCGCGCCGGCGCCTACGAATCGCGCGTCGCGCGGTCGAACGCCGGGAATACGTCGTTGTAGATCGGCGCGTACGAGAGCCCGGCGATCCGGTAGCTGATCTTCATCTGCGCGCGCAACGGCGCAGGCGCGGCGGCGCTCGAGCGGGCGGCGTCGAGCGTGGCGGCGAGCCCGTCGACGCCCAGCAACGCGCACACCTCGCGGATCAGCGCGATCGCCCCGTCCCCGAGCCGCTCGCGGCCCGTGTAGCGGTACTCGCCGCCGAGCTCCATGTCGACGTCGTTCGCCGCGGCCATCGCGACGATCTCGGCGTCGTCGATGCCGAGCTCGCCGGCGCGCCCCGTGTAGGGGACGAGCGTGTGCAGGTTCTCGCCCCGGCGCGAATACGCCCGCACGCGCCGCTCGAGCGGCGAGCCCTTGCCGCCCAGCGCGTCGCACACCGCTTCGATGCTCGACTTCGGCCCGGGCGGCAGCCGCGGGCAATGCGTGTACGCGGCGTGCAGGAGTCCCGCGAGCACGACCTCGATTCGGAAACCGTAGCGAACCAGCACGCCGGCCGTTCCGATCAGATGCGCGACGAACGGACGGCCGCAGGGTCGGTAGCAGCCGTTCATCAGCACCGCGGCGAGGTCGCAGACCTGCGCGATGCGCTGGCAGTCGCCGGCCGGGTAGCCGCGAGCCAGCGCGAGGTCGAGCAGCGCGGACCGTGTCTGCACCAGCGCCTCGGGGCGCATCGGCGCTTCCGGATCCGCGAACGCGAGCCCGTCGGGACGCAGCGGATCGATCCAGCGGGTGTGATTCCGCAGGAACGTGCGGACGTTGTCGAACGACCGCCCGTCGTCGACGAAGCCCCACTTGCGCGCGAACGCGGCGAGGCTCGCCTCGCCCTCGTCCTGCGACCACCGCCTGCGCCGATAGCCGAGCTCGCCGAGCGTCCAGGGCTCGGCGGCGAGATAGGTCACGCGCGATCGCGGCTCGATCCAGGTTTCGTAGCCGAGCCGGCGCATCGTGAGCGAGAGGTCGAGATGCTCCTGGACGCATCGGATCGCCGGATCGAACGGGCTCCCGTCGCGCGCCGGGCCGGCTCGCACGAGCACGCAGTGGTATTCGACGTACCCGCAGCGCGAGCGGGTCGCGGTCGCCGCGACGCGCCCGGGATCCTCGCCGACCGCGATGTGCCGATCGTGGATCAGGCGCCCGCGCGGCGTGTCCGTCCATTCGAGCGAGCCGCCGGCCATGTGGACGCTCGGCGGCATCGCCCCGCCCCCGATCAGGTAGAGGGGCCCGACGACGCCGGCGCCGGTCTCGTCCGCGCATGCGACGAGCGCCTCGAGCCAGCCGGGCTCGACGATCACGTCGTTGTCGACGAACGCAACGTACTCGGTGTCGATCGCGCCGGCGAGCGCCCGGCGGATCTCGGTCGGCCAGAGGCCGGGGCCGACCTCGGCGATCCCGAGCTCGCCAGCGGCGGCCCGCGCATCGAGACGGCGGCGCAGCGGCTCCGGCGTGGATCCGTCAGCGTAGACGAGCCGGTACGCGATGCCCGTGTTCCGACGGATCGCGTCGATCGAGCGCTCGGTGAGGCCGTGGCGCTCGCGGGCGGTCATGACGATCGTGACGCGCGGCGGGCCGGAGGCGGCGACCGGCGCCGCCGACGGCCCCGAGCGGGGCGCGTCGCCCAGCGTGGAGATGGATGTCATATAAGATACTGTTTTTAAATACTATTTTCTCTTGGGTTTCCGCGGCGCCCCGCCTGGCGAGCTTGCCCTCCCGCGCGATCGGCCTCATAATGGAAGGCTACCTGCCGCAGGGGCGTGGGACCGTCGTGGACCCGCGTGGCGGCTGGCCCGCGGCGCAGGAACCCCGTGCCCGCGACGAGAGGACACCATGAAGACCGGCATCCATCCGAAGTACGAGAAGATCCAGGTGACGTGCAGCTGCGGCAACACGTTCGAGACGCGCACGGCCTCCCCCGCGAAGACGCTGCACATCGAAGTATGCTCGTCCTGCCACCCGTTCTACACCGGCAAGCAGAAGGTGATGGACACGGCCGGCCGGATCGACAAGTTCAAGCAGCGTTACGGCGCCAAGGCGTCGGCGGCGAAGCCGGCGGCCAAGGCGGCGGCGCGCAGCTGATCGAACCCGCGTGACGGACCGCGCGGCGCCGCGTGAAAAGGCAGCTTCGGCTGCCTTTTTCGTTCGTGGCGCTCCGGCGGCGTCGCCAGGACCTAGGATGCACGGGATGCGCCCGCCCCGCTCCGCCACGCCCGAGCCGGTCGACCCCGAATCGGTCTCGCCCTCGGGTCCGCGGCGCGCGCTGAAGCAGGCGGGGCTGATCCTGCTGTGCCTCGCGTGGATCGCGCTCGGGCTGGTCGGCCACGACCCGTGGAAGGCCGAGGACGCGACGACGTTCGGCGTCGCCTACGGCATGGCGCAGAACGGCGACCTGGTGGTGCCGAGGCTCGCCGGCGAGCCCTGGCTCGATCGCGGCCCGCTCGTGCCCGCGCTCGCCGTGGGCACGATGGCGCTGTTCTCGCCGCCGTTGGCCCCGCACAACGCCGCGCGCCTCGCCGCCGGCCTCCTCTTGATCGCGATCCTCGCGTTCACGTCGCTCGCGAGCCGCGAGCTGAACGGCCGCGCGTTCCGATGGCTGCCCGTGCTGGTGCTGGTCGGATCGATCGGCATGTGGGAGCGCGCGCACGTGCTGTCGGGCGAGATCGGCCTGACGACGGGCGTCGCGCTGGGGCTCTGGGGGCTCGCGCTCGCGCTGCGGCGTCCGATCGCCGGCGGCGCGCTGCTGGGCGCAGGCGTCGCCGTCGGCTTCCTGTCCTACGGCTGGGCCGGCCCGCTCTGGCTCGGGCTCGCCGCGGCGCTGCTGCCCGCGGTGTCGCCGACCTGGCGCACGCGCGCCCACCTCGCGACGGCGGCCGTCGCACTCGCGATCGCGGCGCCGCTGTGCGCCGCGTGGCCGATCGCGCTCTGGCAGCGCTCGCCGGACCTCCTCGCGGCGTGGACGACGGCCGAGAACTGGCGCGACTACTTCGCGCCGGCCGCCGGCAACGGCTTCGACCCGGTCTACATCGCGAAGAACCTCCCGTGGTTCGCCTGGCCCGCGGTGCCGCTGGCGCTGTGGATGCTGTGGATCCGCGGCCGGGGCTTCAACGGCGGCCTGGGCGATGCCGGGGTCGTGCTGCCGGGCGTGCTCGCGATCGTGATCGTCGCGAGCCTCGCGCTCCAGCGCGAGCCCCGGCTCATCTCGGCGATGCCGCTGCTCGTGCCGCTCGCGCTCCTGGCGTCGCTCGAAATCGATTCGCTCAAGCGCGGCTTCTCGGGGGCGCTCGACTGGTTCGGCATCCTGACCTTCGGCCTCACCGCGATCCTCGTCTGGGGCCTGTGGATCGACTCGTACCTGCACGGGATGTCGCTCGCGACCGCGCGCGTGCTCCGCGACACCGAGATCGGATTCCAGCCGATCTTCAAGCTGTGGCAGGTGCTCGCGGCGCTCGGCATGACGGTCCTGTGGATCGCGATGGTGCGTCCGGCGCGCCGCTCGAACCGCCGCGCGGTGCTGAACTGGGCGATCGGCGTGACGCTCCTGTGGGCGCTCGTCTCGACGATCTGGCTGCCGTACCTGAACTCGCGGCGCAGCTACAACGTCCTCGCCGAGACGATCGCGACCCAGCTGCCCCCGGGCGTCTGCGTGGCGAGCCGCAACCTCGGCGAGCCGCAGCGCGCGATCCTGTCCTACCTCGCGGGGCTCGAGACGAAGCGGACGGAGCTCGGCAAGGGCGCCGAGTGCCCGATGCTGCTCGTGCAGCTGAACCGCGGCGAGCTCGACTCGCCGCCGCCGCCGGGCTGGACGCCGGTCTGGGAGGGCGCGCGCCGCGGCGACGACACCGAGAAGTTCGTGCTCTACCGCCGGAGCGCGTCGTGAAGTTCGTCGACGAGGCGGTGATCGAGGTGCACGCGGGCGCCGGGGGCAACGGCTCGGCGGCGTTCCGGCGGGAGAAGTACGTCCCGCGAGGCGGTCCGAGCGGCGGCGACGGCGGCCGCGGCGGCAGCATCCATGCGATCGCCGACCGCAACATCAACACGCTGATCGACTACCGCTACGCGCGCATCCACCGCGCCAGGAACGGCGAGAACGGCATGGGCGCGGACAAGTACGGACGCGGCGCCGACGACGTCGTGCTGCGCGTGCCGGTGGGCACCGTCGTCACCGACGCCGACACCGGCGAGGCGATCGCCGACCTCGCGTCCGACGGCGCGCAGGCGACGCTCGCGCGAGGCGGCAAGGGCGGGCTCGGCAACATCCACTTCAAGTCGAGCACCAACCGGGCGCCGCGCCAGTTCACGAAGGGCGAGCCCGGCGAGTCGAGGCGCATCCGTTTCGAGCTCAAGGTCCTGGCCGACGTGGGCCTGCTCGGCATGCCGAACGCGGGCAAGTCGACGCTGATCCGCGCGGTGTCGGCGGCGCGCCCGAAGGTCGCCGACTACCCGTTCACCACGCTCGCGCCGGCGCTCGGCGTCGTGCGCACCGACGAGGGCCGAAGCTTCGTGGTCGCCGACATTCCCGGCCTCATCGAGGGCGCGGCCGAGGGCGCGGGCCTCGGCCACCGGTTCCTGCGCCACCTGCAGCGCACGCGCCTGTTGCTCCACGTCGTCGACCTCGCGCCGCTCGATGCCGACGCCGATCCGGTGCGCGATGCGAAGGCGATCGTCGCGGAGCTGAAGAAGTACGATCCGGCGCTCGCGAAGAAGCCGCGCTGGCTCGTGCCGAACAAGCTCGACCTCGTGCCGGAGGACGAGCGCGAGGCGCGCGTCGCCGCGTTCGTGAAGGCGATGCGCCACAAGGGGCCCGTGTTCCCGATCGCCGCGATCTCGGGCGAGGGCTGCCGCGCGCTCACGTTCGCGATCCAGGGCTGGCTCGACGCGCATCCGGCCGAGCCGGCGGCGCCGGAGCCGGCCGCCGGGGCGCCGGAAGTGCTCAGGCCCGCGCCGGTGCGGGCGCGCCGCCCGCGCGCGGCGGGCGCGCGATGACCGCGGCGGCACGTTCGCGGCGCTGGGTCGTCAAGGTCGGCTCGAGCCTCGTCACCAACGACGGCCGCGGGCTCGACCACGCCGCGGTCGCACGCCTCGCGTCGGAGATCGCCGCGCTGAAGCGCGACGGCCGCGAGGTGGTCCTCGTGTCGTCGGGCGCGATCGCCGAGGGCATGCAGCGGCTCGGGTGGGATCGGCGCCCGAAGGCGATCCACGACCTGCAGGCTGCCGCGGCGGTCGGGCAGATGGGCCTCGTGCAGGCCTACGAGGCGGCGTTCGCGAAGCACGGCCTGCGCACCGCGCAGATCCTGCTCACCCACGACGACCTCGCCGACCGCCGCCGCTACCTGAACGCGCGCAGCACGCTCCGGACGCTGATCGGGCTCGCCGTCGTGCCGATCATCAACGAGAACGACACCGTCACGACCGACGAGATCCGCGTCGGCGACAACGACACGCTGGGCGCGCTGGTCACCAACCTGATCGAGGCCGACGTGCTCGTGCTCCTGACCGACCAGCCGGGCCTCTACACCGCCGATCCGCGGCGCGACCCGAAGGCGACGCTCGTGCGATCCGCGCGCGCGGGCGACCCGTCGCTCGAGGCGATGGCGGGCGGCGCCGGCAGCGAGATCGGCCGCGGCGGCATGCTCACCAAGGTGCTCGCCGCGAAGCGCGCGGCGCGCTCGGGCGCGGCCACCGTCATCGCGAGCGGCCGCGACGAAGACGTCCTCGCGCGGCTCGCGCGAGGCGAGTCGATCGGGACCGAGCTCGTCGCCGAGGCGCAGACGCTCGGCGCCCGCAAGCAGTGGCTCGCCGACCACGTGCAGCTCGCGGGCAAGGTCCGGCTCGACGAGGGCGCGGTGCGCGCGCTCGCGCGCGAGGGCAAGAGCCTGCTGCCGATCGGCGTCGTCGCCGTCGAGGGCCAGTTCGACCGCGGCGAGGTCGTCGGCTGCTTCGCGCCGGACGGGCGCGAGATCGCGCGCGGCCTCGTCAACTACGGCGCGGCCGACACCGCGCGCATCCTGCGCCAGCCGTCGTCGCAGATCGAGGCGATCCTGGGGTGGGTGGACGAGCCCGAGCTCATCCACCGGGACAACCTGGTCTTGCTGGGCTGAACCAGGGCGGAAAGGCGGAGCAAGGAGATAGGAGAAACGCGGCGGGCCGGGTGCCGCAGGCCGCGCCGGCGCCGCGGTCGGGGCGCCCTACCTTTCTCCTTTCTCCTTTCTGCTTTCTCCGCCTTCGGCTCCCTCAGATCGCCGCGCCCGTCGCGTCGAAGATTCCCTCGAAGAGGATCGACGACAGGTAGCGCTCGCCGGAATCCGGCAGGATGACGACGATCGTCTTGCCCGCGTATTCCGGCAGGTGCGCGAGGCGCACCGCGACCGCAGCGGCCGCGCCGCACGAGATGCCGGAGAGGATGCCCTCCTCGCGCGTGAGGCGGCGCGCCATCGCGACGGCGTCCTCGTTGCTCACCTGCTCGACGCGGTCGACGAGCGCGAGGTCGAGCACGTCGGGCACGAAGCCCGCGCCGATGCCCTGGATCTTGTGCGGCGACGGCTTCAGCGGCTCGCCCGCGCGCTTCTGCGTGAGCACCGGGCTCGCGGTCGGCTCGACCGCGACCGACACGATCGGCTTGCCGCGCGTCTTCTTGAAATAGCGCGTCACGCCGGTGATCGTGCCGCCGGTGCCGACGCCCGACACGAAGACGTCGACGTTGCCGCGCGTGTCCTCCCAGATCTCCGGGCCGGTCGTGCGCTCGTGGATCGCCGGATTCGCCGGATTCTTGAACTGCTGGAGCAGCACGTAGCGCGACGGATCCGACGCGCGAATCTCCTCGGCCTTCGCGATCGCGCCCGACATGCCCTTCGCGCCCTCGGTCAGCACGAGCTTCGCGCCGTAGGCGATCAGGAGCTTGCGGCGCTCGACGCTCATCGTCTCCGGCATCGTGAGCGTGATCGGGATGCCGCGCGCCGCCGCGACGAACGCGAGCGCGATGCCGGTGTTGCCGCTCGTGGGCTCGATCAGCTCCTTGCCCGGCCCGAGCAGGCCCTTCTCCTCGGCGTCCCAGATCATCGCGGCCCCGATGCGGCACTTGACGGAATAGGCGGGATTGCGGCCCTCGATCTTCGCGAGCACCGTCGCCTTCGCGCCGTCGACGACGCGGTTGAGGCGGACGAGCGGCGTGCGGCCGATCGAGAGCGAGTTGTCGGCGAAGAAGGCGGGCAGCGTGGACATCGGGAATCTCCGGGGAGCCGGCGCGCGGGGTGCGACGCGGGGTCGCGGGCGCGACGGACGTAGGATCGGACCCGCGAGCTTAGCGCGGAGCGGGCGCGCTCGATAGCACGAACGCTCACATCGTTATATCCCTTGCGCCGCCGGGGGATTCGACACGCCGCGACCGGTCCCCTACACTTCGCCGGGGCAACGCCCCGGCCCCGGAGGACGAGCGATGGCGATGGTCGACCGCATCAAGGGCATCCTGATCGAGCCTTCGACCGAGTGGACGTCGATCGCCGGCGAGCCGGCGACCGCGATGTCGATCTACACCGGCTGGATCATGATCCTCGCGGCGATCGGACCGATCGCGATGCTGGTCGGCTACTCGGACCTCGGCTTCCCCTGGGCGCTGCGGGTCGCCGTCGCCGGCTACGTGACGGCGCTCGTGATCCCGTTCGTGCTCGCGATGATCGTCGACGTGCTCGCGCCGTCGTTCGGCGGGCAGAAGGACTTCGTCGCGTCGCTCAAGCTCGTCGCGTACAGCTGCACCGTCGTCTGGCTGGTCGGCGTCGCCCACGTGCTGGGGATGCTCGCCAACCTCCTCGGCTGGGTCGCCGCGGTCTACGCGCTCTACACGTTCTTCCTGGGCGCGCCCGTCCTGCGCAAGTGCAGCGCCGACAAGGCGATCCCGTTCACGCTGATCGTCGTGCTGTGCGCGATCGCGCTGTTCGTCGTGGCGGGCTATGCGATGGGCGCGCGGCGGCCGTTCTGATTTCCCCGAAGCGCGTTGCGCGCGCCTCCCGCCAGGACGCCGCCCCCAGGTCGCCGGTCATCGGAGATCCGACGCGCGTCAGCCGCCCTCGATCGGCTCGGCGTAGGCCGGCGGCATCTCGGGGTGCTGGACGCCGAACAGCCGCTCGCGCCGCGTCTGCGGCCGCGAATGCAGGAACCGCTCGAGCTCCACGAGCGCGCGCCGGTAGACCTCCCGCTTGAACTCGATGACGTTCTCGAGCGGGATCCAGTAGTCGTGCCAGCGCCACGCGTCGAACTCGGGATGATCGGTCGCGCGGAGCGACACGTCGGTGTCGCGCCCCGTCAGCCGCAACAGGTACCAGATCTGCTTCTGGCCGCGGTAGCTGCCGCGCCATTCGCGCTTGATCCAGTGCTGAGGGACCTCGTAGCGCAGCCAGTCTCGCGTCCGGCCGAGAACGCGGACATGCTGGGGTTGGAGGCCGACCTCCTCGCGGAGCTCCCGGTACATCGCCGCTTCGGGCGTCTCACCGGTGTTGATGCCCCCTTGCGGGAACTGCCACGAATGCTCGCGGATCCGCTTGCCCCAGAAGACCTGGTTCCTGCCGTTGGCGATGACGATGGCGACGTTCGGGCGATAGCCGTCGCGATCCAGCATCGCGTGATGCCTCGGAATCGATGGGTTGGCCCGATTCTGGCACGAAGCCGCGGTCGTGAAAAGGCGCGCCGCGACGAATCGTCCGTCCCCGCCGCGGGCGGCGGCGTCAGGCGGCCGGCCGGCGCTCGATCGGCGTCGCGTCGAGGACGACCCGGCGCGCGCGGCGCAGCACGGCGATCGCGAGCTTTCGGCCGATCGCGCCCGCGTCGAGCGCCCGCTGCAGGTCGTCGATCGACGCCACCGCCGCCGCGTCGATCGCCACGATGAGGTCGCCGCGCTCGAGGCCGGCGGACGCCGCCGGCGAGCCGCGCTCGACCGAATCGACACGCACCGCGAAGTCGGAGGCGAGGCCGAAGTGAAGCGCGATCCGGCGCGCGACGGGCACGGTCTGGCCGCCGATTCCCAGCCACGCGCGTCGCACGCGGCCCTCGCGAATCAGCGAGATCGCGACGCGCTCCGCGAGGCTCGCGGCGATCGCGAAGCAGAGGCCCTGCGCCGGCAGCACGACCGCGGTGTTGACGCCGATCACCCGCCCGCGCGAGTCGACGAGCGGCCCGCCCGAATTGCCGGGGTTGAGCGGCGCATCTGTCTGGATGACGTTGTCGAGCAGGCGGCCCGAGGCGGCACGCATCGAGCGCCCGAGTGCGCTGACGATGCCGGCCGTGACCGTGTGCTGGAATCCGTAGGGGCTGCCGATCGCGATGGCGATCTGTCCGACACGCACCGCCGGCGAATCGCCGAACCGGCACCACGCGAGGTCGTCGGCGCCGACCTTGACGACCGCGAGGTCGGAATCCGGATCGTCGCCGACGATCGTCCCGGGGGCGCGCCGCCCGTCGGGCAGCGTGACCTCGATCGCCGTGGCGCCGCCGGCGACGTGGCTGTTGGTCACGAGGTAGCCGTCGGGCGTGACGAGGAAGCCGGAGCCGGAGCCTTCGCCGCGGCTGCGCGATTTCGCGCGCTCGACCCGCACGTGGGCGACCGCGGGCGCGACCGAGGCCACCGCGCCACTGACGGCGATCGAGTAGGCGTCGAGCAGCCCGGAGTCGTCGGGCACGGCGCCCGGGTCACCGTCGAGGGGCATGGGGCGGCAGGACCGTCGAGCGGACGGTCCGGTCAAGCGGAGATGCCGGCGGCCGCCGGCGCTTTCAACCCCCGGCCCGGATCGCGAAGACCTGCAGCGCGCCCGGCTCGCCCGTCGTCGCGTCGATCGTCCACGCCGCGTCGCCGGCCGGCAGGTCGACGACGTGCGAATCGACGCGCTCGACGGAAGGCTGCGCGACGCCGTCGCGCTCGATGCGCACGATCTCCAGCGGGCAGGTGGAGGGAAGCGCGTTGGAGATCACGAGCGCGCCGGCGCCCGACGCCCGGAAATCGACGTGGACCGGCACAGGCGCGCCGCACGCGCGCCGCCATGGATAATCGTGCCCCTGCGCGAGCGGCAGCGGCGAGGCCGGCGCGTAGGTCGCGTCCGCGCGCCCCATCGCGAACGAGCCGATCGGCGTCGCGTGCGCGCCGGGCGGCAGCGCGGCGGCGTGGACGAGGTAGAAGGCCCCGGCCGGGCCTCCGGTTCCGCCGAGCACAACGCGGCTCGACGCGCCGCACGCGAGGCGCGCGGGCACGTTGTGCATCATGTCGACGACGCCGGCGAGCTCGCCGAACGCGCGGACGTCGCCCGCTTCGCAAAGGCGCCGTCCGATCCGGTCGTGGTCGAACGGCGTGAGCCTGGAGAGCGGCGTGTAGCCGCGCGGGACGCCGCGCGAGAGGTCGGTCGCGGCCGCGATCACGGCGGGCACGCGCACGTCGCCGACGAGCGCGCGCCACGACCACGCGACCGACGTCGTGGCCGAGATCGCGAGCGCGACGGCGAGCGGCAGCGCGCGCAGCGGGACGCGTGTCCCCTCGCGCGTCGGGATCGCGGCCAGCGCGAGCGCGATCGCCGCGGCGAACGCGACCCAGGCCGCGTAGAGCATGTAGAAGCGGGTGGTCTCGCGCACCGCGACCGCGACGGCGGCGAAGAGCGCGAAGCCCGCGGCGGCGGCGACGATGCCGCGCCGCCGCGATCCGGCGAGCGCGAAGCCGGCCAGCGCGAACGCGTAGACGATCGCGAGCGCGACGCGGAAGCCGACCGGGGCGCCCGCGCGCCCGGAAAGCACGACGCCGGCGATCGCGTCGGGCACGCGCCACGCGACGCTCGCCATCGCGTCGAGCCAGCGCGTCAACGTCAGCTCCGGGAGGTCGGCGCCGACGCCGCTCGCGAAGGTCGCGAGCTCGCGCGCATTCGCGCCCGCATCGAAGGCGAGGGGCGCGAACGGGATCAGGAACGCCACGCCCCCGGCGGCGAGCGCCGCCCGGCGCTCGCCCGGCGGGAGCCGGAACGCCGCGGCCGCGGGAAACGCGAGCGCCGGCAGCGCCGTGGGATGCGCGTGAAGCGCGAGGCTCGCCAGCAGCATCGCGCCGATCCACCACGCGGCGGACCGCCGCCGCCATGCGTGCCACGACGCGAAGGCGACCGCGAGGACCGCCGTCGGCACGAGGGAAGGATGCGCGATCCAGACGCCCTCGAGCGTCGTGAGCCCCGGGAGCGACAGCGCGATCGCGAACGCGAGCCCAGCGAGCCTGCCGCCGAGCGCGGCGCCGAGCAGGTAAGCGAGCGGGAACTGCGCCGCCGACAGCATCCCGGCGAACGCGGCGGCCGCGCCGACCGAACGAGCGATCGCCAACGGCAGCGCGAGCGTCCAGTACCACGCCGGACCCAGGTGCAGCGTCGACGCGAGGACCGGCCCCCGCGTCGGCCAGCCCGTTCCCTCGACGATGCGCGCGGCCTGGTCGAGGTCCCGCGCGAAGTCGCCCTCGATGAACGTCAGCAGGAACGGTGCCAGGTGCAGGCACGCGAGCAACGCGACGGCCGACCAGGCGAGCGGCGCGCCGACGCCGTCGCGATCGCCGGTCCGGACGAACAGCGCGCGCATCGCCGCATCTTCGCAAAAATCGTCGCTCCAAGGGGCGGAATGGCGTCTAGAATGCCCGCATGCGCTCGTCCGCCCACGGACGCTACAAGGCGCGCGACGGCCGCGCGGGCGACCTGCGCTCGTTCACCGTCGCGCCGGGGGCCGTGCTGCGGCCGCCGTGGTCGCGCCCGGGCGACGCGTTCGACCTCGCGTGCACCCGCTGCGGGAAATGCGTCGACGCGTGCCCGACGCACGTGCTGAAGCTCGCCGGCGGCGTCGTGCAGGTCGACTTCGCGGAAGCCGAGTGCACGTTCTGCGGCGCGTGCGCGGACGCCTGTCCCGAGCCCGCGTTCGACGTCGGTGCGCGCGCGGCGGACGCCCGGCCCTGGACCGCGGTCGCGCGGATCGACGCGACCTGCCTCGCGCGGCTCGGCATCGAGTGCGACAGCTGCGGCGACGCGTGCGAGTCGCACGCGATCCGGTTCCGCGTCCACGGCGGCACCGTCCCCGACCCGCGCGTCGACTCGGCGCATTGCACCGGCTGCGGCGCGTGCGTGCGCGTGTGCCCGGCGACGGCGATCGAGGTCCGGCGACCGCCGGGCTGAGACCGCGAAGGGCGTCGGGCTGAAGCCCGACGGGGTCCATGCCAGGGGGCCCGACGCCGCACGAAGCGGCGCGCTATGATGCGCGTCACTGCGCCACGCCCCCTACGCCATGCTTGCCGACCTCGATCCCTCGCGCGCACTGCCGCGCGACGCCTCCCGTGCGACGCTCGTCGGTCGCGCGTGGCTTCCCGCCCGCGAGGGCCCGTCGCCCATCGTCGTGGGGGGGGGGGGGGGGGGGGGGCGGGGGGCCGCGGGGGCGGCCGCGCGCGCGGGGGGGGGGGGGGGGGGGGGGGGGGCGGGCCCCCGCGGCTCGACAGAGCAGACCCCTCCCCAACCCTCCCCTTCGCCAATGGCGAA
>JBGAHH010000063.1:0-24481 GCA_044226265.1 Casimicrobiaceae bacterium
CCGGAGCCGGACGAGCGGCCGGGGCGGCGGGCGACGGAGCGGGAGCGGGCGCAGGGGCGGCAGCCGCCATCGGCTTCGGCACGAGATCGGGATCGCAAGCCAAGATCGCCATGCTCGGCGCCCAGTAGCCGGTGCGGTAGCACAGGTTGCCGGAGATGCCGGCCGTCCCGTTGTAGACCGCGCTGCGGACGATGTTGTTGCCCGGCGTTTCCGCGAACGACTTCACGTATCCGCATTCGGCGGTGGCGCATTCCGCGGTGCCTGCGACGTAGCCGCCGGTCTGCGCGCCGGCGACGCCAGCCAGCGCAGAAGCGAGCGCGCCGATGGCAGCAGCGGAAAGGAGACGACGAGTCATTGTTTCACCCCTTTGGCTTTGGTTTTGACGATGTTTTCGGTGGTCCGGCCGGTCGGCGCGCGCATAACCCACTGACGCGCCAGATGCTTTATTCCGCCACGACTATAGCACAGCGCATTTCTGCGGCGCAAAGAACGCGGGCCGCGGCCGGCAATCGTCGCCGTGGGGTGTCGCGGCGATACAACGTCATGCTAAAATTCAAGAATATCAATGGCCTCCGGCGTGCCCGCCGGCCTCCGACGACGCAGGCCCAGCGCCCGGCGACGTCGGGCCGGACGGAACCCGGGAGCCGGTTTGCCCGGCGGGCGCGCCCCGGATCGACGCCCGCCCGGGCCCGAAAAATTCACGAAATCGGCCTCACATGGACACGTTCGCCAAGGAAACCCTGCCCATCAGCCTCGAAGCGGAGATGCGGCACAGCTACCTCGACTACGCGATGAGCGTGATCGTGGGCCGCGCCCTCCCGGACGTGCGCGACGGGCTGAAGCCCGTCCACCGGCGCGTGCTCTACGCGATGGCCGAGGCGAACATCGTCCACAACCGCCCGTACGTGAAATGCGCGAGGGTGGTCGGCGACGTGATGGGGAAGTACCACCCGCACGGCGACATGGCCATCTACGACACGCTCGTGCGGATGGCGCAGGACTTCAGCCTGCGCTACCCGCTCATCGACGGCCAGGGCAACTTCGGCTCGGTCGACGGCGACAACCCCGCGGCGATGCGCTACACGGAGTGCCGCCTCCAGAAGATCGCCGACGAGCTGACCGCGGACATCGACAAGGAGACGGTCGATTTCGTCCCGAACTACGACGGCAAGGAGCAGGAGCCCTCGGTGCTCCCGGCGCGGCTGCCGAACCTGCTCGTCAACGGCAGCTCGGGCATCGCGGTGGGGATGGCGACCAACATCCCGCCGCACAACCTGAGCGAGACGATCGCCGGCTGCCTCGCGCTGCTCGACAACCCGTCGATGACGGTCGACGAGCTGATGGAGCTGATCCCGGCGCCGGACTTCCCGACCGCGGGGATCATCTACGGCCTCGAGGGCGTGCGCGAAGGCTATCGCACCGGCCGCGGCCGCGTCGTGATCCGGGCGCGCACGCACGTCGAGGACCTCGACAAGGGCGGGCGACAGGCGATCATCGTCGACGAGATCCCGTACCAGGTGAACAAGGCGACGCTCCTCACGCGCATCGGCGAGCTCGTGCGCGACAAGAAGCTCGACGGCATCTCCGACCTCCGCGACGAGTCCGACAAGTCCGGCATGCGCGTCGTGATCGAGCTCAAGCGCGGCGAGGTGCCGGAGATCGTCCTCAACAACCTCTACAAGCTGACGCAGCTGCAGGACAGCTTCGGCATGAACATGGTCGCGCTGGTCGACAACCAGCCGCGGCTGCTCGACCTCAAGAAGTTCATCGAGAACTTCCTGCAGCACCGCCGCGAGGTGGTGGTGCGGCGCACGCGGTTCGAGCTGCGCAAGGCGCGCGAGCGGGGCCACATCCTCGAGGGCCTCGCCGTCGCGCTCGCGAACGTCGACGAGATGATCGCGATCATCAAGGCGTCGCCGACGCCGCCCGAGGCGAAGGCCGCGCTGATGGCGCGCGCCTGGAAGAGCGCGGTCGTCGAGGAGATGCTCAAGCGCGCGCACGCGCAGGAAGCGCGCCCGGAAGGGCTGCCGGCCGGCTTCGGCGCGACGCCGCAGGGCTACAGGCTCTCCGACGGCCAGGCGCAGGCGATCCTCGAGATGCGGCTGCAGCGCCTCACCGGCCTCGAGCAGGACAAGATCACCGGCGAATACCGCGAGGTGATGGAGCTGATCGCCGACCTCATCGACGTCCTGGCGAAGCCCGCGCGCGTGACGACGATCGTCGGCGACGAGCTCAAGGCGATCCGCGACCAGTTCGGCGACAAGCGGCGCTCCGAGATCGTGGCGCAGGGCGAGGACCTGTCGATCGAGGACCTGATCGCGCCGCAGGACATGGTCGTCACGATGTCGCACGGCGGCTACATGAAGGCGCAGGCCGCCGACGAGTACCGCGCGCAGCGCCGGGGCGGGCGCGGCAAGCAGGCGACCGCGACGAAGGAGGACGATTTCGTCGAGCGCATGTTCATCGCGAACACGCACGACTACATCCTGTGCTTCAGCAACCGCGGCCGCGTCTACTGGCTCAAGGTCTACAACGTGCCGCAGGGCAGCCGGGCGTCGCGCGGCAAGCCGATCGTCAACCTGGTGCCGCTCGCCGACAACGAGAAGATCACCGCGATCCTGCCGGTCAAGGAGTTCACCGAGACCCAGTACGTGTTCATGGCGACGGCGATGGGCACGGTCAAGAAGACGCCGCTCGCCGATTTCTCGCGGCCCCGCCCGTCGGGCATCATCGCGGTCGACCTGGACGACGGCGACCGCCTGATCGGCGTGGCGCTCACGGACGGCAAGCATGACGTGATGCTGTTCAGCTCCGGCGGCAAGGCGGTGCGGTTCGACGAGAACGACGTGCGGCCGATGGGCCGCAACGCGCACGGCGTCAAGGGCATGGCGCTCGACAACGGCCAGAAGGTGATCGCGCTGCTCGTCGCCGAGGACGAGGGCCAGTCGGTGCTGACCGCGACCGAGAACGGCTACGGCAAGCGCACGCCGATCGTCGAGCACACGCGCCATGGCCGCGCGACGAAGGGCATGATCGCGATCCAGCAGTCGGAGCGCAACGGCAAGGTCGTCGCCGCCGCGCTGGTCTCGCCGGACGACGAGGTGATGCTGATCTCCACCGGCGGCGTGCTGATCCGCACCAAGGTCAAGTCGATCCGCGAGATGGGCCGCTCGACGCAGGGCGTGACGCTCATCAACCTGTCCGAGGGCGAGAAGCTCGCCGGCCTCGAGCGCGTCGTCGAGCGCGACGATGAGGACGAAGGCGCGTGACCGCCGCCGTCTCCCGCCGCGACGGTCGGGCCGCGCGACGCGCCGGAAGCCCGCGATGAGCGGCGCCGACGACGCGCTTCGAAAGCACCGCGACGCGATCGACGCGATCGACCGCGAGATCCTCGCGCGGCTCTCGGAGCGCGCGAGGCACGCGCAGTCGATCGGCAAGCTGAAGGAAGGCTCGGGGGCGCCGGCCTACCGTCCCGAGCGCGAGGCGCAGGTGCTCGCCGGCCTCGCGAAGGCCAACCCGGGACCCCTGCCCGGCGAAGCGGTCGCGCGCGTGTTCCGCGAGATCATGTCCGCGTGCCTCGCGCTCGAGCGGCCGCTCTCGATCGCCTACCTCGGTCCGCCCGGCACGTTCACGCACGCCGCGGTCGCCCGCCATTTCGGCGGCTCGGTCGTCGGGCAGCCGGAGGCCTCGATCGACGAGGTGTTCCGCGCGGCCGAGTCCGGCCGCAGCGACTACGCCGTCGTGCCGGTCGAGAACTCGACCGAGGGCGCGGTCGGCCGGACGCTCGACCTCATGGTCGCGACCGACCTCTCGGTCATCGGGGAAGTGAAGCTCCGGGTCCATCAGAACCTGCTGACGAAGGCCGCGTCGCTCGCGGAGGTGAAGAAGGTGTACTCGCACGCGCAGTCGTTCGCGCAGTGCGTGCAGTGGCTCGCGCGCCACCTCCCGGGCGCGCCGCGCGTCGTCGCGGCGAGCAACGCCGAGGCCGCGCGGCTCGCCGCCAGCGAGGCTGGCGCCGCCGCGATCGCCGGCGAGATCGCGTCGACCACCTACGGCGTCCCGATCCTCGCGCCGCACATCGAGGACGAGCCCAACAACACGACGCGCTTCTGGGTGCTGGGCCGCCAGTCGGCGGGACCTTCGGGGCGCGACGAGACCTCGCTCGTGATGTCGGCGCCCAACCGGCCGGGCGCGGTGCACGCGCTGCTCGAGCCGCTCGCGAAGCACGGCGTGTCGATGACGCGCTTCGAGTCGAGGCCCGCGCGCACCGGCGTGTGGGAATACCTGTTCTACCTCGACGTGACCGGCCACCGGGACGACGCGCCGGTCGCCGCGGCGCTCGAGGAGCTCGCCACGCGCGCCCCGTTCCTGAAGATCCTGGGCTCGTACCCGGCGGCGCGCGAGCCATGATGGACACGCCCTCGAAGCGGCCTCCGGCCGCCTCCCCCGAGGAGCGCGCCGCGCTCCGGGCGGCCCACCGGACGCCCCCCGCGTCGGCGAATGTCGCGGCCCAGCGTGCGCCTGCGTGGGTGCGCGGCATCGCGCCCTACGTGCCGGGCAAGCCGATCGAGGAGCTCGCGCGCGAGCTGCACCTCGACGCTGCGACGATCGTGAAGCTCGCGAGCAACGAGAATCCCCGCGGGCCGAGCCCGAAGGCGCTCGCGGCGATCGGCGCGTCGGCCGCGGAGCTCACGCGCTATCCCGACGGCAGCGGCTTCGCGCTGCGCGCCGCGCTGGCGCAGCACCACGGCGTGGGTCCCGAGCGCATCGTGCTCGGCAACGGCAGCAACGACGTGCTGGAGCTCGTCGCGCTGGCGTTCCTCACCCCCGGCGACGAGGCGGTCTACGCGCAGCACGCGTTCGCCGTCTACCCGCTCGCGACGAAGGCGCGCGGCGCGACGGGCGTCGAGGTGCCGGCGCGCGACTACGGGCACGATCTCGACGCGATGCTCGCGGCGATCACGCCGCGAACGCGCGTGGTGTTCGTTGCCAACCCGAACAATCCGACCGGCACCTGGGCGCCGCCCTCCGCGGTGGCGGCCTTCGTCGACGCGGTGCCGCGCGACGTGATCGTCGTGCTCGACGAAGCCTACGACGAGTACCTGTCGGTCGCGGACCGCTCGCCCGCGATCGGCTGGCTGGGCCGCCACCCGAACCTCGTCGTCTCGCGGACCTTCTCGAAGGCCTACGGGCTCGCCGCGCTGCGCGTCGGCTACGGCGTGATGGACGCGTCGGTCGCCGGGCTGCTCGACCGCGTGCGCCAGCCGTTCAACGTGAACGCGCTAGCGCCCAGGCGGCGGCGCTCGCCGCGCTCGCGGACCGCGCGTACGTCGAGGAGACCTCGCGGCTGAACCGCGAGGGATGCGCCAGGTCGAGGACGGGCTCGCGCGCGTCGGCGTCGCGACGCTGCCGTCGCACGGCAACTTCCTGCTCGCGCGCGTGGGCGACGCCGCGGCGGTCTACGGCGGCTGCTCCGCGAAGGCGTCATCGTCCGGCCTGTCGCGGGCTACGGGCTGCCCGAGTGGCTGCGCGTCACGATCGGGCTTCGCGCGGAGAACGAGCGCTTCCTCGCCGCACTCGCGCGGGTGCTCGGGCGCTGACGCCGTCGGAGGGCAGACCGTGGAACCCGGCGCGCCCCGGATCGGCAAGCTCGTCGTCGTCGGCGTCGGGCTGATCGGCGGCTCCTGCGCGCTCGCGCTCAAGGGCGCGGGCGCGGTCCGCGAGGTCGTGGGCGTCGGCCGCACGCGCTCGAACCTCGACGAGGCGCGCTCGCGCGGCATCGTCGACCGCGCCCACGCGCTGGGCGATGCCTGGACCGCGGAGCTCGCGGAGGCCGACGTCGTGCTGGTCGCCACGCCGGTCGGCGAGATCGCGCCGATGCTCGCGACGATCGCGAGGCACGCCGGGCCTTCGACGATCGTGACCGACGCCGGAAGCACCAAGGAGGACGTCGTCGCCGCGGCCCGCGCCGCGTTCGGCGCGAGCGTCGCGCGCTTCGTCCCGGGGCACCCGATCGCCGGCACCGAGCACTCGGGCGCCGCGGCGGCGTTCCCGACGCTGTTCCGGGAACGCATGACGGTCCTGGCGCCGCTCGCGGAGACCTCGCCCTCGGCGCTCGCGGCGGTCCGATCGATGTGGGAGCGCTGCGGCGCGCGCGTGATCGAGCTCGACGGCGAGCACGACCGGATCTTCGCGGCGGTCTCGCACCTGCCGCACGTGCTCGCGTTCGCGCTCGTCGCGCAGCTCGCCGCGCGCCCCGATGCCGGGACGCTGTTCGCCCACGCGGCGTCGGGATTCCGCGACTTCACGCGGATCGCGGGAAGCTCGCCGGAGATGTGGCGCGACATCGCGCTCGCGAACCGGGGCGCGCTGGCGGAAGCGCTCGGCGACTACCGCGACATGCTCGACGAGCCTGCGCGCGATCGTCCGCGACGGCGCGACGCTCTGCTGGTCTTCCGCAGCGAGCGCGGCGCGGCGGCGCTGGTGAAGCCGGGGCGCGGCCGCGCCGAAGCCCGTCGACCGCTGAAGGCCGCGCAGGCGCGATGGCCTCGCCCGACCTCACGCTTGCGTCCTCCGGACACGCCGAGGGCACCGTCGCGCTGTCCGGTCGAAGAGCATCAGCAACGGCGGTGGCTACATCGCGGCGCCCGCGCGCGGACGACGCGGCCGACGGCCTGCTCGAGGCGGACGACACCGACCGGATGCTCGAGGCGCTCGAGCAGCTCGACGTGCGCGTCGAGCGCGACGCCGCCGCGCGCACCTACGTCGTGCACGGGGCGGGCGGCGCGTTCCGCAAGCGCCAGGCGCGGCCTGATGCTCGGCAACGCCGGCACCGCGTTCCGGCCGCTGACCGCGGTGCTGGCGGTGCTCGGCGGCGACTACGTCCTCGACGGCGTCGCGCGCATGCGCGAGCGCCCGATCCGCGACCTGGTCGACGCGCTGCGCACGATCGGCGCGACCGTGCGCTACCTCGGCAACGAAGGCTATCCGCCGCTCGCGATCCGCGGCTCGGGCGTGGAGGCGGGCGCCCGGGTGCCGATCCGCGGCGACGTCTCCAGCCAGTTCCTTTCCGCGCTCCTGATGGCGCTGCCGCTCGCGAAGGGCGCCGGGCGCGCCGCGACCGAGGTGAGCGTGACGTCACGACGCCGCTCATCTCGCGGCCCTACGTCGAGATCACCACGCGGCTGATGGCGCGCTTCGGCGTCCCGGTCGCGCCCGGACGAATCGACGTTCGTCGTGCCCGCCGGCCCGGGCTACGCGAGCCCCGGCGCGATCGCGGTCGAGGGGACGCGTCCTCGGCCTCGTACTTCCTCGCCGCGGGCGTGCTGGGCGGCGGGCCGGTGCGCGTGACCGGCGTGGGCCGCGATGCGATCCAGGGCGACGTGGCGTTCGCCGACGTCCTCGCGCGGCTGGGCGCCGACGTTCGTTTCGGTCCCGACTGGATCGAGGCTCGCGCGGGCGGGGGCAAGCTCGCCGGCGGCACGATCGACTGCACGGCGATCCCCGACGCCGCGATGACGCTGGCGATCACGGCGCTCGCGGCGGGGAGCCGACGACGCTCGTCGGCATCGCGAGCTGGCGCGTCAAGGAGACCGACCGCATCGCGGCGATGGCGACCGAGCTCCGCAAGCTCGGCGCCGACGTCGACGAGGGCCCCGACCGGCTGACCGTCCGTCCGGCGGCGTCGCTGCGCCACGCGGCGATCGACACCTACGACGACCACCGGATGGCGATGTGCTTCTCGCTCGTCTCGCTGCTCGGCACCCCGGTGACGATTCGCGACCCGGCCTGCGTCCGGAAGACCTTTCCGCGCTATTTCGACGCGTTCCACGGGTTGCTGGGCGGGAAGGCGGCGACTTGACCTCGACCGACGGCGTCATGCGGGACCTGTCGGCCTGAAGGCCGACCCACAGGAGCGATTTGCCCACCCATGCCCGCGACGCTTCCTCCGGTAATCGCGATCGACGGCCCGGCCGCGTCGGGCAAGGGGACGGTGGCCGCAAGGGTCGCCCGGGCCTTGGGGTTCCACCTGCTCGACAGCGGCGCGCTCTACCGGCTGGTCGCGCTGGCGGCGATCCGGAAGGGGGTCGACTTCGACGACGCCCCCCGGCTGACCGCGATCGCCTCCGCGCTCGACGTCCGGTTCGAGCCGGATCGCGTGGTCCTGGACGGCGGGGACGTCACCGGCGCCATCCGCGACGAGGCGGTCTCCGAAGGGGCGTCGCGGGTCGCGGTCCACCCGGCCGTCCGGGCGGCGCTCCTCGAGCGCCAGCGGGCGTTCCGGCAGCCTCCCGGACTGGTCGCGGACGGCCGCGACATGGGCACCGTCGTGTTCCCGGAAGCCGCCACCAAGGTGTTCGTGACCGCCTCGCCGGAAGCCCGGGCGGCCCGCCGGCATAAACAGTTGATCGAAAAAGGAATATCGGTTAGCATCGACAGTCTTTTGCATGAAATCCGGTTGCGCGACGCGCGCGACGGGCAACGGGCGGTCGCACCGCTCAAGCCCGCCTCGGACGCCGCGATGCTGGATACGACCGACCTGACGATCGACGCGGCGGTCGCCTTTGTTCTGGAACGGTTTCGACGCGCCGGCTTCACGCCGGAGCGCTGAAGCCCCGAAGGCGAGGGCGCCGGCGCGAATTTGCAAAGGGTCGTTCCGCGAAGCGCTAACAGCCGGCGCTTGCGGAGCGCGTCCGACCAACCAGCCCGCCGCGGCGCGAGAAACAGGGTTCTCGCTCCGGGCGGTACGCGAACTCAAGGCCAACCCATGGCGACTGCCACCCAAGTGTCCGGTTCCACCCCCGTCGAGAATTTCGCCGCGCTGTTCGAGGAGTCCCTCGCGCGCCAGGAAATGCGGCAGGGCGAGCTCATCACCGCGGAAGTGACGCGCGTCGACTACAACGTCGTCGTCGTCAACGCGGGCTTGAAGTCCGAGTCCTTCATCCCGATCGAGGAGTTCCGCAGCGACAGCGGCGAGGTCGAGGTGAAGCCCGGCGACTTCGTCACCGTCGCGATCGAGTCGATCGAGGACGGCTACGGCACCACGCGCCTGTCGCGCGACAAGGCCAAGCGCCTCAAGGCCTGGCACGACCTCGAGCAGTCGATGGAGCAGGGCTCGGTCGTCCAGGGCCTCGTCACCAGCAAGGTGAAGGGCGGCCTGACCGTGATGATCAACGGCATCCGCGCGTTCCTGCCCGGCTCGCTCGTCGACATCCGCCCGATCAAGGACACGTCGCCCTACGAGGGCAAGCAGCTCGACTTCAAGGTCATCAAGCTCGACCGCAAGCGCAACAACGTGGTCGTCTCGCGCCGCGCCGTGCTCGAGGAGAGCCTGGGCGAGGAGCGCGAGAAGCTGCTGGCGACGCTGCAGGAGGGCGCGATCGTCAAGGGCATCGTCAAGAACATCACCGACTACGGCGCGTTCGTCGACCTCGGCGGCATCGACGGCCTGCTGCACATCACCGACCTCGCGTGGCGCCGCGTGAAGCATCCGTCCGAAGTGCTGTCGGTCGGCGACGAGGTCACCGCGAAGGTCCTCAAGTTCGACCAGGAGAAGAACCGCGTCTCGCTCGGCCTGAAGCAGCTCGGCGAGGACCCGTGGGTCGGCCTGTCGCGCCGCTACCCGCCGGGCACGCGCCTCTTCGGCAAGGTCACCAACATCACCGACTACGGCGCGTTCGTCGAGATCGAGTCGGGGATCGAGGGCCTGGTGCACGTCTCCGAGATGGACTGGACCAACAAGAACATCCACCCGACGAAGGTCGTGCAGCTGGGCGACGAGGTCGAGGTGATGATCCTCGAGATCGACGAGGACCGCCGCCGGATCTCGCTCGGCATGAAGCAGTGCATGCCGAACCCGTGGGACGAGTTCTCGATGAACCACAAGAAGGGCGACCGCGTTCACGGCACGATCAAGTCGATCACCGACTTCGGCGTGTTCGTGGGCCTGCCGGGCGGCATCGACGGTCTCGTGCACCTGTCGGATCTCTCGTGGACGGCGGCGGGCGAGCAGGCCGTGCGCGACTACAAGAAGGGCCAGGAGGTCGACGCGGTGGTGCTCGCGATCGACGTCGAGCGCGAGCGCATCTCGCTCGGCATCAAGCAGCTCGAGGGCGATCCGTTCAGCAACTTCGTCGCGCTGCACGACAAGGGCGCGATCGTCACCGGCACGGTCAAGAGCCTGGACGCGAAGGGCGCGGTCGTCGCGCTCGGCAGCGGCGAGGTCGAGGGCTACCTCCGCGCGTCGGAGGTCTCGCGCGACCGCGTCGAGGACATGCGGCAGCACCTGCGCGAAGGCGAGAAGGTGACCGCGATGATCATCAACGTCGACCGCAAGAACCGCGGCATCAACCTGTCGATCAAGCAGAAGGACCAGGCCGACGAGAGCGAAGCCATGAACCGCATGACGCAGGAGAACTCGGGGGTCCACACGGGCACCACGAACCTCGGCGCGCTGCTCAAGGCGAAGCTTTCGGACAACAAGTCGAACGGCTGACGGGGAGCGTGACGCCGATGACCAAATCGGAGCTGATCGACCGCCTGGCGGCTCAGTTTCCGCAGCTGGTCGCCAAGGACGCCGAGCTCGCGGTCAAGATGATCCTCGACGCGATGGCCGAGAGCCTCGCGAAGGGCGAGCGCATCGAGATCCGCGGGTTCGGCAGCTTCGGCCTGAATCATCGGCCGCCGCGCACGGGCCGCAACCCGAAGTCCGGCGAGAAGGTGCACGTGCCCGAGAAGCGCGTGCCCCACTTCAAGGCGGGCAAGGAACTGCGCGAGCGCGTCGATTTCAAGAAGGCGTAGGGTGATCCCCCCCGGAGCGGCCTGCGGCCGCCTCCCCCCCAAGGGGGGCCGCGCCCTCGGGGCGGCCCTTCGGGCGCGACTTCCGCTCCGTCCGTGGATACGGAGTGTCCCGCGGTGATGGGCGTCGTGCGCTGGCTCGTGGGCGCGACGCTCTTCCTCGCGCTCCTGTTCCTGTCGCTCGACAACGCCGAGGTCGTGACGCTGAAGTTCTTCCGCGTCGCGACCTGGCAGGCGCCGCTCGTGTTCGTCGTGTTCGTTTCGTTCGTCGCCGGCGTCGCGATCGGCCTCGCGTCCGGGGCGCTGCGAAACGCACGCCTCAAGCGCCAGGTCAAGCGCCTGCGACGCGACGCGTCGTCGAAGGGAGCCCCGGCGGAGCCCGCCTCCCCGGTCGACGGGCAGCCGCCGTTCGGCATCGGGTAGCGCGCGCGATGGATTTCGAGCTCTGGTGGCTCCTGCCGATCCCGGCGCTGTTCTTCGCGCTCGGTTGGATCGCGGCGCGCATCGACATCAAGCACCTCCTGACCGAGTCGCGCGCGCTGCCGCTCTCGTACTTCCGCGGGCTCAACTTCCTGCTGAACGAGCAGCCGGACAAGGCGATCGAATCGTTCATCGAGGTCGTCAAGGTCGACCCGCAGACGATCGACCTGCACTTCGCGCTCGGCAACCTGTTCCGCCGCCAGGGCGAGATCGAGCGCGCGATCCGCATGCACCAGAACCTGCTCGACCGCTCCGACCTGCCGGCGGATCGCCGCACGATGGCGAGCTACGAGCTCGCGCAGGACTTCCTGCGCGCCGGCATGCTCGACCGCGCCGAGCAGCTGTTCGCGAAGCTCGAGGGAACGTCGTACGAGACCGCCTCGCTCGCGCACCTGATCTCGATCTACGAGCAGGAGAAGGACTGGGCCAAGGCGATCTCGGTCACCGGGCGCGTGGCGGAGCTCAACCGCACGCCGGCGTTCAAGGAGATCGCGCAGTACCACTGCGAGCTCGCCCAGGCGGCGCTCCTGCGCTCCGACCTCGCGGCCACGCGCGCCGAGATCGAGAAGGCGCTGGCCGTGCACCGCGGCTGCGCCCGCGCGAACGTGATCGCCGGCGACATCGCGATGCAGTCGGGCGATGCCGCGGCCGCCATCGAGGCGTGGCAGCGCGTCGAGACCCAGAATCCGGCGTTCCTCGCGCTCGTCGCGGATCGCGTGGCCGACGCGTGCCGCAAGCTCGGCGACCGGCCGCGCGCGATCCGGCTGCTCCGGGCCTGGCAGGAGCAGGCGCCGTCGCTCGACGTCCTGAACGCGCTGTTCTCGATCACGCTCGAGACGGAAGGCGCCGACGCCGCCGCGGCGCTCATCAAGGACGAGCTCGCGCGCAATCCGACGCTGCTCGGCCTGGACCGGCTCCTCGAGGCGCAGATCCACGCGGCGCCGCCGGAGCGTCGCCACGACCTCGAGCTCGTGCGCGGCCTCGTGTCGCAGCACATCAAGCGGCTCGGCATGTACCGCTGCGAGCACTGCGGCTTCCGGGCGCGGCAGTACTACTGGCGCTGCCCCGGCTGCCAGAAGTGGGAGACCTACTCGCCGAAGCGCACCGAGACGCCCGAGGGATTCGCATGAACGATCCGCGCGTGATCGTCGCGCTCGACTTCCCGGACACGGCGGCCGCGCTCGCGCTGGCGTCGCGGCTGGACCCGAAGGCGTGCGCGCTCAAGGTCGGCAAGGAGCTCTTCACGTCGGCCGACGCCGGGCTCGTGCGCGAGCTCGTGCGGCGCGGCTTCCGCGTGTTCCTCGACCTCAAGTTCCACGACATCCCGAACACGGTCGCGCAGGCGTGCGCGGCGGCGACCCGGCTCGGCGTCTGGATGCTCAACGTGCACGCGTCGGGCGGCGCCGCGATGATGGCGGCGGCACGCGAGGCGGTCGACCGAGCGGCGCGCGAGGCCGGGATTGCGCGCCCGCACGTGATCGCGGTCACCGTGCTCACGAGCCTCACCGCCGCGGACCTGGCGTCGATCGGCGTCGACGCTTCGCCCGAGGAACAGGTGCTGCGGCTCGCGAAGCTCGCGAAGGCGCAGGGCCTCGACGGCGTCGTGTGCTCGGCGCGCGAAGCCGCGCCGCTGCGGCGGGCGCTCGGGCGCGATTTCCTGCTCGTGACGCCGGGCATCCGCCCGGCGGGCGCGGACGTGCAGGACCAGGCGCGCGTGATGACGCCGGCCCAGGCGATCGAGGCGGGCGCCGACTACCTCGTGATCGGCCGGCCGATCGCGGCGGCGAGCGATCCGGTCGCCGCGCTGGACGCGATCCGCGCGTCCCTGCCGCACGGAGCGCACGCGTGAAGATCACGATGATCGGGACGGGCTACGTCGGCCTCGTCACCGGGACCTGCCTCGCCGAGGTCGGCAACGACGTGCTGTGCCTCGACGTCGACGCGCGCAAGATCGGCGTGCTGAACGCGGGCGGCGTCCCGATCCACGAGCCCGGGCTCGAGGCGATGATCCGCCGCAACGTCGCGGCCGGCCGCCTGCACTTCACGACCGACGTCGACGCCGCGGTCCGCCACGGGACGCTGCAGTTCATCGCGGTCGGCACGCCGCCCGGGGAGGACGGCTCCGCCGACATGCGCTACGTGATCGAGGCGGCGCGCAACATCGGCCGTCGCATGACCGACTGGAAGATCGTCGTCGACAAGTCGACCGTGCCGGTCGGGACCGCCGACCGCGTGCGGCAGGCGATCCGCGAGGAGCTCGAGGCTCGCGGCGTCGACGTGCCCTACGCGGTCGTCTCGAACCCCGAGTTCCTGAAGGAAGGCGCCGCGGTCGACGACTTCATGAAGCCGGATCGCGTCGTGATCGGCGCGGACGACGAGCGCGCGATCCAGGTGCTGCGCGCGGTCTATGCGCCGTTCCAGCGCAGCCACGAGCGCCTGATCGTCATGGACGTGCGCTCGGCCGAGCTCACCAAGTACGCGGCGAACGCCATGCTCGCCACGCGCATCTCGTTCATGAACGAGCTCGCGAACCTCGCCGACCGGCTGGGCGCCGACATCGAGTCGGTGCGGCGCGGGATCGGCTCCGATCCGCGGATCGGCTGGCATTTCCTGTACCCCGGCGTCGGCTACGGCGGCAGCTGCTTCCCGAAGGACGTGAAGGCCCTCGGCCACACGGCGCTCGAGCACGGCTACCCGCTCAAGCTCCTGTCCGCCGTCGAGGCGGTGAACGAGGCGCAGAAGCGCGTGCTCGTCGACAAGATCGTCGCGCGCCTGGGCCCCGACCTCTCGGGCCGGCGCTTCGCGCTCTGGGGCCTCGCGTTCAAGCCGAACACGGACGACATGCGCGAGGCGCCCTCGCGCGCGATCATCGACGCGCTCGTCGACCGCGGCGCCGAGGTCGTCGCCTACGACCCGGTCGCGATGGACGAGGCGAAGCGCTCGATCGGCGCGCGCGCGGGCCTGTCGTACGCGTCGAGCCCGATGGCCGCCGCGCAAGGCGCCGACGCGCTCGTCGTGGTCACCGAATGGCAGGAATTCCGCAGCCCGGATTTCGACGAGTTGAGGCGCGCCCTCAAGTCGCCGCTCGTGTTCGACGGCCGCAACCTCTACGACCCGGCGCTCGTCCGGGCCGCCGGGCTGGAGCACTTCTCGATCGGCCGCAGGTGATCCTCCGCCGCGCCGCGCCCGGAGGCGCGGGGCACGGACCGGCCCCTATAATCCGACGCGCCCGCGATCCCCGGCCGCCTCGAGCCTTCCCGTGACGCCGACGCCCCCGACCGCCTCCGACGCGCCGCCCCGCTTCTCGCGATGGCGCGAGCGCGTGCGCGCCGCGCGCGTGCTCGTCGTCGGCGACGTGATGCTCGATCGCTACTGGTTCGGCGAGGTCGAGCGGATATCGCCGGAGGCGCCGGTGCCGGTCGTGCACGTCGCGCGCACCGAGGAGCGTCCCGGCGGCGCCGCGAACGTGGCGCGGAACGTCGCCGCGCTGGGCGCGCGTGCGTCGCTGCTCTCGGTGGTCGGCGTCGACGAGGCGGGCGCGACGCTCGAGCGACTGGTCGCCGCGGACGGCGTGGCCGCGTCGCTGCACCACGACCCGTCGCTGCCGACGACGGTCAAGCTCCGCGTGATCGGCCGCCAGCAGCAGCTCCTGCGCATCGACTTCGAGACGCGCCCCTCGCAGGAGGTGCTGTCGGCGAAGCTCAAGGATTTCCGCGAGCGCGTGCGCGGGGCCGACGCGGTCGTGCTGTCGGACTACGGCAAGGGCGGGCTGGCGCACATCGCCGAGATGATCGGCCAGGCGCGCGCGGCCGGGCGGCCGGTGCTGGTCGACCCGAAGGGCGACGACTGGGCGAAGTACCGCGGCGCGACGCTGGTGACGCCCAATCGCTCCGAGTTCCGCGACATGGCGGGCCGCTGGCGCGACGAGGCGGACCTCGCCGCGAAGGCGGAGCGCGTGCGGCGCGACCTCGAGATCGAGGCGCTGCTCGTCACGCGCTCCGAGGAAGGCATGAGCCTGTACACGGCCGCGGGCGCGCTGCACATCCCGGCGCGGGCGCGCGAGGTCTACGACGTCTCCGGCGCGGGCGACACCGTGATCGCGACGATCGGCGCCCTGGTCGCCGCGGGGGCCCCGATGGCAGAAGCGGTCGCGATCGCGAACGAGGCGGCCGGGGTCGTCGTCGGCAAGCTCGGCACGGCCGTCGTCCATCCGTCGGAACTCGCCTGATGCCCGCGGCGCCCGGGCGCGCGCCGGACCCGGAGGCCGGCGCGGCGAGGGACCGCGCGCTCGCGGCGCGCCGCGAAGCGCTCGAGCGAACGCTGTCCGGACGGTTCTGGCTGCGATTCCACGCGAGCGTGCTCGTGTCGGGCACGTTCGCGACCGGCTTCCTCGCCAACGCCGCGATGCTGCAGTGGCCGGTGCACAGCGTGTGGCTGCGCTGGCCGCTGGCGGTGCTAGCCGGCTACGCCGCGTTCTTCGCGCTCGTGCGGCTGTGGCTCGCGTACGTCGGCATCAAGCCGCTGTTCGGCCCGGCGCGAGCGCTCGGCGACCGTCGGCACGAATCCGGTGGCTGGGGCCTCGACCTGCCGTCGGGCGGCGGCGGCGGGAGCGGGGGTGGCGGAGGCTCGTTCAGCGGCGGAGGAGGAGGGTCGGGCGGCGGCGGTGCGAGCGCCGTGTTCGAAGCGCCCGGCGCGCCGATCGCCGGGCCGGCGAACCCGGGTGCGGGTCTCGTCTCGGGTGCCCGCCCGTCGGGCGGCGGGTTCGGCGGCAAGCTCTCGGGAATCCTCGACGGCGGCGGCGACCTGGGCGACGGCGACGGATGCCTCGTCGTCGTGCTCGGGCTCGTCGTGCTCGCGCTCGTCGCGGCGCTCCTCGGCGGAGCGATCCACCTGATCTGGGTGGCGCCGGACCTCCTGTCCGAGGCGGCGTTCGCCGCGATGCTCTCCGCCGGCGTCGTCCCGGGGCTGAAGCGTGCGCACGAGCCCGACTGGAACGGCCGCGTGTTCCGTGCCACGCTCCCGGTCCTCGCGATCGTGATGGTGGTCGTGCTGGCCGCTGCCTGGGCGTTCACCCGGTACTTTCCCGGCCTGCGGACGCTCGGCGAGGCCTGGCGCATGCTGTTCTGAATGGCGAAGCCGAAGACCGTCTACGCGTGCACCGAGTGCGGCGGCGCCTCGCCCAAGTGGCAGGGTCAGTGCCCGCACTGCGGCGCCTGGAACACGTTGGTGGAGAGCGCCGCGCCCGCCGCGCCGACGCGGTTCACGTCGGTCGCCGGCACGCGCTCGACGGTGCGCCCGCTCGCCTCGATCGTCGCGCGCGAGCGCCCGCGCTTCCCGACCGGCCTCGAGGAGTTCGACCGCGTGCTGGGCGGCGGACTCGTCCCCGGCGGCGTGATCCTGCTGGGCGGCGACCCGGGCATCGGCAAGTCGACGTTGCTGCTGCAGGCGGGCGCAGCGATCGGCGCGGCGCACAAGGTGCTCTACGTCACCGGCGAGGAGTCGGGCGACCAGGTCGCGCTCCGCGCCGACCGGCTGGGGCTCGTCAACGCGCCGGTCGAGCTCCTGGCCGAGGTCCAGCTCGAATCGATCGTCGCGGCGATCGACACGGCGAAGCCCGAGGTCGTCGTCGTCGACTCGATCCAGACGGTCTACACCGAGTCGCTGACGAGCGCCCCCGGAAGCGTCTCGCAGGTCCGCGAGTGCGCGGCGCAGCTGACGAGGCTCGCGAAGCAGCGGGGCATCGTCGTCCTGTTCGTCGGCCACGTCACCAAGGACGGGACGATCGCCGGCCCACGGGTGCTCGAGCACATCGTCGACACCGTGCTCTATTTCGAGGGCGACACCCACTCGGCGTTCCGGCTCGTCCGGGCGATCAAGAACCGCTACGGCGCGGCGAACGAGCTCGGCGTGTTCGCAATGACCGAGCGCGGGCTTCGCGGCGTCGCCAACCCGTCGGCGCTGTTCCTGTCGCAGCACGCCGACCCGGTGCCGGGCTCGGCGATCGTCGCGACGCTCGAGGGCTCGAGGCCGCTGCTGGTGGAGATCCAGGCGCTGGTCGACCCGGCCCTGGGCGGGAGCCCTCGCCGCCTCGCGGTCGGGCTCGACCCCCAGCGGCTGGCGCTGCTGCTCGCGGTGCTGCATCGGCACGGCGGCGTCGAGGTCGCGGGCCACGACGTGTTCGTGAACGCCGTGGGCGGCGTGCGCATCGACGAGCCCGCGGTCGACCTCGCGGTGCTGCTCGCGATCGATTCGTCGCTCAAGAACCGGGCGCTGCCGGCGAAGCTCGTGGTATTCGGCGAGGTGGGCCTGGCCGGCGAGATCCGCCCGGTGCAGCGGGGGCAGGAGCGGATCCGCGAGGCGGCGAAGCTGGGCTTCCGCACCGCGCTGTGCCCGGCCGCCAACCGGCCCAAGCAGCCGGTCGCCGGGATCGAGGTCGTCCCGGTGGAGCGCATCGACCGGGCGATCGCGTGGCTGCGGGCGGGATGAGCGCGGAAGGTTTCACGCGCCGGGGCGCTCGCGCGGCTAGGGTTTCACGTGTTGACTATCGACTTTCATAAGACGATGTAACACGCTGTATATAGGACATATACACCACCCAGTTCATTGGACGCCGACACGAGCCCGGTGGCCCTTCGCAGGCGTTACCTCGACCTCGTGCGCGACAGCCTGATCGGCGTGCTCTTCGACGATCCCGAGGTCGCGCAACGCGTGGACCAGGAGATCCTCGTGTTCGACCCGGTGCGGCCGGCGCTCGGGAAGGACTGGCCGTCCCGGGCGTTCTCGAATATCGGCACGCACCGGATGCTCCAGCTCCAGCGCGCCGTGGAATTCCTGATCGAGCGGGGCATTCCCGGCGATTTCATCGAGACGGGCGTCTGGCGCGGGTGCGCGATGCGCGCCGCGCTCGGGGCCCACGGCGAACCCTGCCGGCCGGCGGTCACCGATTTCCGACGGCAGCAGGGGATCGACGAGCCGATCTACCGGATCGACGAGAGCGGCGTGCACTGGCAGCGCCGCGCGGCCTGACGCGGAGCGCTATTTCGGAATCGAGATTCCGGCTGCCTTCACGATGGCGGGCCAGGCCTCGACCTGCTCACGCAGGTCGGCTGCGAAGGACGCCGGCGTCGATACGACCGGATCCATACCCAGCTGCGCGTACTGCACGGCCATGTCCGGGGACGCGACGATCCGGACGATCTCACGGTGGAGCCGCCCCACGATCGCCCCGGGCGTGCCCGCGGGCGCGGCGAATCCCGCCCAGGGCTCGACCGCGGCTTGCGGAAAGCCGAGTTCCGCGACACTCGGCACGTCCGGCATCGATCCGGTCCGGCGTGCGCTGGCGACGGCAAGCGCCAGCACGTTGCCGGACGCGAGGTGCGACTTCATCCCGACGTAGAACGTCGGGAACACGCGGACCTGGCCCTGGATGAAATCCGCGAGCGCCTGGCCGGCGTTCGAGTACGGAATCATCTGCATCGCGACGCCCGCGCGGCGGGCCAGCGTTTCCATGACGAGATGCGGCAGGGTGCCGGACCCGGTCGTCGCAAAGTCGATCCGGCCGCCGCCGCGCGCCGCCAGGTCGAGCAGCTCGCGGAGGGTCGTCACGCCCAGCGACCGTTGCACGAAGACGATCACCGGCGTCGCGAGCACCTTGGTGATCGGGGCTAACGCCGTGACCGGGTCGACGACGACCGAGCGGCCGAGCAGGGTCGGCGTGAGCGTGATCTGCGAGGTGGCCCAGAGCAGCGTGTAGCCGTCCGGCGCGGCGCGCGCGACGATGTCGCTGGCGATGTTGTAGGAGGCGCCGGGGCGGTTCTCGACGACGACCGGCTGGCGGAGCGCTTCCGCGAGCTTGGTCGCGAACAGCCGGGGCACGATGTCGCCGCCGCCGGGCGCGCTGCCGACGATGAGTCGCAGCGGGCGATCCGGCCACGACGCGGCTTCGTCGGGGCTCGCCCGAATCCGCGACGGGCGCAGGGCCGCGTAGCCCAGCGTGGCGAGCGCGGCCAGCGCTCCGCGGCGCGATCGGGGGGCGCGGCTCATTGCGCGGGCGTCCCTTCGTCGCGGCGTCTGGCGCCCACGAGGCGCATGAGCTCCTGGCGCGTGACCTTGCCGCTCGCATTGCGCGGCAGCGCGTCGACCCACAGCACCTTGCGCGGCGCGCGCGCGCCGAGCCGCGCGCGGGCGCGAGCCCGCATCGCCGCGAGATCCGGCGCCTCGGGCCCGACCCACTCGATCGCGACCACCGGAATCTCGCCGTGCACGTCGGAGCCGACGGCGAAGGCCGCCGCCGCGCGGACCCCCGGCTCCTCCTCGACGACGCGCTCGATCTCCGACGGATAGATCTTGATTCCGTTCAGGTTGATCACGTCGTCGGCGCGCCCCGCGAGGCAGAGCGATCCGCGTGGCGTGAAGGAGCCGAGGTCGCCCGGGTGGTACCAGCCGTCGCGGAAATGTCGCGCGGTGGCGCCGGGATCGTCGACGTAGCCGTCGACCATGCCGGCGCTGCGGCAGCGGATCTCGCCGACCTCGCCCGGGGCGACCGGCTCGCCGGCCGCGTCGACGATTTCGAGCTCGCACACCGGCGAGGGCGGCCCGACCGACTCCAGCGCTTCGTCCCGGTCCACCGGATACGTGCTGGTCCCCGCGCCGATCTCGCGCGCGCCGTACTCGACGAAGAGCGGCCCGTGCGCCCGCGCGCGAAACTGCTCTCGCATCCGCATCGGTACGCGCGAGCCGCTCACGAACACCTTGGTGCGGGAGGGCAGGGCATCGGCGCCTCGCTGGATCAGGTTCGCGAGCTGCAGGACGCCGATCTCGAGCCGGGTGACGTCGTGGCGGGCGCAAGCGCCGGCGACGTCTCCGCCCGGAGCGAGGATCGAGGTGAAGCCGCGCCAGGCGATGCCGAGGCGCGCGGAGCGGGCGGGGTAGGCCTCGATCGGGAGCGGCGAGAGCAGCCGCTCGCCGTCCTCGAAATTGCGCGTCCGCTGGCGGTAGTCGAGCAGGCGCTGCGACATTGCCAGGATCTTCGGCTCGCCAGTGGTCCCGGACGTGGGCTGGAACAGCGCGACCGCGTCAGGATTCGCGTCGACGGGCGCGACCTCGCGTCGCTCGGGCATACGCCCCGGGGCTTCGAACTTCGACATCGCGGCGCCCGGGATCGCGTGGGCCGGATCGGAGACGACGACGCGCGAAACGCCGAGCCGCTCGGCCAGGCGCCGCCGGGCCGCCGGCGGATCAAACGTCGGAAGCGGAACCTGCGGAACGCCGAGGACGAGGAGCGCGAAGGAAACGACGAGGTGGTCGACATCGTCGGCGACCGCGACGCCCACCACCTCGCGCGGCCGGCAACCCGCGGCGAGCAGCCAGGCCGCGCAGGCACGCACCCGCCGATCCAGTTCCCGATAGGAGACCTCGCGATCGGAAACGACGAGGGCCGCCGGGGCGTCGGCCGCGGCGCCCCCGCGCCGCAACACCTCGCCGAAAAGCGTCTGCATTGCGCCTTTCCGCGCTGCCCCGGACGCCGTCCCCCTTGGCCGGCATTCCCCCACGGGGGCGCGATGCGCGCCGATTCTACGGCAACGCGAAAGCCTGGCGCGAGCACGCTCCGGCGCGCCCGGGCGTAGAATCACCGCGGAGGCGACCGATGCGACGGACTCTCCTCGTACTGGCGACGGCGATCGCGGCGGGCGGATGCTCGAGCCTGCCCGCGCCGACGGTCGCGCCCGTCGCGCCCGCCGTACCGGTCGCGCCGGCGGCGCCGAGCCTCCTGGCCGACGCCCGATTCCCGGCGCCCTCGGAGCGGATCGACGAAAGCGACCTGTTCGTCCTCTCCGACGCGATGAAGGCCTACCTGCGCGACGTGATCGAGCCCAAGGTCGCCGCGAACGGCAGGCAGCGCGCGCTGGTCGACGCCCTGTACAACAAGAGCGAGCTCAAGCTCGCGTACGACTCGACCATGACCCGCAACGCCGAGGAGGCGTTCGCCGCGCGCGCCGGCAACTGCCTGTCGCTCGTCATCATGACGGCGGCGTTCGCGAAGGCGCTGGACCTCGGCGTCACCTACCAGAAGGTGATGGTGGACGACGCGATCGGGCGCGACGGCGACATCTACGTCACGCTGGACCTCGGCGTCACCTACCAGAAGGTGATGGGTGACGACGCGATCGGGCGCGACGGCGAGACCATCGACACGTCAACCTGACGCTCGCGCGTCACTTGACCGACGAGATGGGTTACGGGTTCCGGACCGGCAAGAAACGCGTCGAGCCCGACCGGATGGCGATCGACTTCCTGCCGCCGGAGGACCTGCGCTCGGTCAAGACGCGTACGATCGAGGAGGACACCGTCGTCGCGATGTACCTCAACAACCGCGCGGTCGAGACGCTCGCGCACGGCGACGTCGTCGACGCCTACTGGTGGGCGAGGGCGGCGGTCACCCGCGATCCGACCTACCTGCCCAAGGGTCAACACGCTGGGCGTCGTCTATGCCCGGCACCACGACGCCGCGGAGGCCGAGCGGGCGCTGCGGCACGTGCTCGAGCGCGAGCCCGGCAACACGCTCGCGATGTCGAACCTCGTCGAGGTGCTCGCGGACGCCGGCCGCGTCGAGGAGTCGAGGCGGCTCGCCGAAGCGACGCTCGCGCGGATCGACCCGGAGCCGCCGTTCAGCTGGTACATCCGCGGCATGGAGCGCTGCGCCGGAACGACTTCCGGACCGCGAAGGACGCGTTCTCGAAGGAAGTCGCGCGCGCGCCGACTTCCACGAGTTCCATTTCTGGCTCGCGATCTCGCTCGTCGGCCTCGGCGAGACGGACGCGGCCCGCGACGAGCTCGAGCTCGCGCTCGAGAACAGCACGACGCGCCGCGACCACGACGTCTACGCGGCGAAGCTTTCCGCGAAGCTAACGCGGGAATCCCGGACGGTCCACTGAGCACGGCGGCGAACGGCCGGGCGCCGCCAGGCCGCGGGCATGCCGGCATCGGGGCGCCGGGTCCGCAACGCCGAGGAGGCGTTCGCCGCGCGCGCCGGCAACTGCCTGTCGCTCGTCATCATGACGGCGGCGTTCGCGAAGGCGCTGGACCTCGGCGTCACCTACCAGAAGGTGATGGTGGACGACGCGATCGGGCGCGACGGCGACATCTACTTCGCGATCGGACACGTCAACCTGACGCTCGCGCGTCACTTGACCGACGAGATGGGTTACGGGTTCCGGACCGGCAAGAAACGCGTCGAGCCCGACCGGATGACGATCGACTTCCTGCCGCCGGAGGACCTGCGCTCGGTCAAGACGCGTACGATCGAGGAGGACACCGTCGTCGCGATGTACCTCAACAACCGCGCGGTCGAGACGCTCGCGCACGGCGACGTCGTCGACGCCTACTGGTGGGCGAGGGCGGCGGTCACCCGCGATCCGACCTACCTGCCCGCGGTCAACACGCTGGGCGTCGTCTATGCCCGGCACCACGACGCCGCGGAGGCCGAGCGGGCGCTGCGGCACGTGCTCGAGCGCGAGCCCGGCAACACGCTCGCGATGTCGAACCTCGTCGAGGTGCTCGCGGACGCCGGCCGCGTCGAGGAGTCGAGGCGGCTCGCGGCGACGCTCGCGCGGATCGACCCGGAGCCGCCGTTCAGCTGGTACATCCGCGGCATGGAGGCGCTGCGCCGGAACGACTTCCGGACCGCGAAGGACGCGTTCTCGAAGGAAGTCGCGCGCGCGCCCGACTTCCACGAGTTCCATTTCTGGCTCGCGATCTCGCTCGTCGGCCTCGGCGAGACGGACGCGGCCCGCGACGAGCTCGAGCTCGCGCTCGAGAACAGCACGACGCGCCGCGACCACGACGTCTACGCGGCGAAGCTCGCGAAGCTCACGCGGGAATCCCAAACGATCCACTGAGCACGGCGGCGAACGGCCGTCCGCCGCGGCGGTGAGGTCCGGCGACAAGGGCGCTTCGTACCAAGGCGCGATCTCGATCGCGCCGGGCGTCGGGCTCGCCCGGATCGCCGACACCGGGCTCGCGCTCGAGCTCACCGCCAAGGGCACCAAGTGCTACGAGGACGGCGACCTCAACTGACGGTCGCCGCGACCCGAAGGCCGAGGTCCCCGATGCCGGCCCGCGCCGACGCGCTCCACGACCTCTGCGCGGCGAAGCTCGTCAAGCTCGAGAGCGGTCAGGGCGCGCACCAGGCGTGCGCCGGGCTACTTCGCTTGCGGGAACTTGCGCAGGCACTCGCCGAGCGGCTGCTCCCCCACCTTCACTTCCCAGTCGGGACCGAGCCGGTTCTCGTACTTGGCGACGACCGTGTAGAGCTTGCATGGCTCGAAGTCGATCTGGACGTCGCGATAGTCCGGCTGGAATCTTCCGCGTCCCGAGTCGAACGCGATCCGGATGACGTGCTTGCCGGGCGGGATCGGGTCGGTGCGCCGCGGGTCGACCGTGCTCTTGCCGTCGACCTTCGTGATGCCGACCGTCGCGTACCGGTTGATGTCGTCGCGCTGGCCGGTCTCGACGATCGCGTAGGGGCTGCTGTACATCCCCTGCGCGAACGCGGTGGTCGTCGCGGCGAGGAGGAGGGGAGCGAGAAACGGGCGCAAGGGGGTCTCCGGTGGAAGCGGGGCCGGCGGACATCGTCTAGAGTGACGGATTTCGCGGGGCCAAGGATCGCATGAAAACGTACCGGATCGCCACGATCCCCGGCGACGGGATCGGCAAGGAAGTCGTTCCCGCCGGCCGCCGCGTCCTCGAGGCGCTCGCGCGGGCGCAGGGGCGCTTCGCGTTCGAGTTCACCGACTTCGGCTGGGGCGGCGACTGGTACCGCGCGCACGGCGAGATGATGCCCGAGGACGGGCTCGACGCGCTTCGGGGCATGGACGCGATCCTGTTCGGCTCGGCCGGCGACCCGCACATCCCGGACCACGTGACGCTCTGGGGGCTCCGCCTCAGGATCTGCCAGGGCTTCGACCAGTACGCGAACGTGCGGCCCACGCGCATCCTGCCCGGCATCGACGCGCCGCTGAAGCGCTGCGCGCCCGGCGACCTCGACTGGGTGATCGTGCGCGAGAACTCGGAGGGCGAGTACGCCGGCGTGGGCGGGCGCGTGCACCGCGGCCACCCGATCGAGGCCGCCACCGACGTGTCGATCATGACGCGTGCCGGCGTCGAGCGGATCATGCGCTTCGCCTTCCGGCTCGCGCAGTCGCGA
>JBGAHH010000064.1:0-24707 GCA_044226265.1 Casimicrobiaceae bacterium
ATTCGCCGTCGCTGTACAGGCGCGCGACCTCGTACTCGTCCTTGATCGCGAGGACCCGGAAGTAGTTGCGCGCGACGGCGTTCGCGAGCGGGCCCGCGCTCCCGGCGACGCGCGCCTCGGCGGCGCGGACGCGCTCCACGCGCGCGCGGTACCGCTCCGCCAGCGCGGCGTCCTGGTAGCCGGTCAGGAACTCGACGCGCCTCGCGATCGCGGCGTCGAGGTCGATCGCCATCACGCGGTCGCTGCCGGCGTCGACGTCGGCCGGCTTCGCGTGCTTCTCGACGGTCGCCGGATCGTGGAACGCGAGGCGGCCCCATTCGAACGCGCGCCGGTTCGCGTCGACCGCCGCGCCGTTCAGCTCGATCGCGCGCCAGAGCGCCTCGCGGGAGACGGGCACGAGCCCCATCTGCCACGCGTACCCCAGCAGGAAGATGTTGGTGGCGAGCGAGTCGCCGAGGAGCGCGGTGGCGAGCCGCGTCGCGTCGAGGAACTTCGCCGCGTCCGCGCCGATCGCGTCGCGGAGGCCGTCCTCCATCGCGTCCCAGGGCGTGCGCAGGTCCGGGTTCTTGATGAACGCGACGGTCGCCATGCGGTTCGTGTTGACGACCGCGCGCGTCACGCCCTTCTGCATGCGGGTCATGATCGCGTTCTCGGCGACCACGAGGAGATCGGCGCCGATCACCGCGTCGGCCTCGCCGGCCGCGATGCGGATCGTCGTCAGGTCCTCGGGGCGCGAGGCCATGCGCACGAACGTGGTGACCGCGCCGCCCTTCTGCGCGACGCCGGTCATGTCGAGGACCGACACGCCCTTGCCTTCGAGGTGCGCCGCCATCCCGAGCAGCGCGCCGACCGTGATGATCCCGGTGCCGCCCACGCCCGCGACGACGATCGAGTACGCCCGCTCGAGCGCGGGCAACGCGGGCGTCGGCAGCGCGGCGAACAGGTCCTCGACGGCGTCACGCGCCTTCCCGCGCCGCGGCGTGCCGCCCTCGACCGAGACGAAGCTCGGGCAGAACCCGTTCTGGCACGAGAAGTCCTTGTTGCACGAGCTCTGGTCGATCGCGCGCTTGCGGCCGAACTCGGTCTCGACCGGGATCACCGACACGCAGTTCGACTGGACGCTGCAGTCGCCGCAGCCCTCGCACACGCGCGTGTTGATGAACGATCGGCGCGCGGGATCCGGGAACCGGCCGCGCTTGCGTCGGCGGCGCTTCTCGGCCGCGCAGGTCTGGTCGTAGACGAGCGCGGTGACGCCTTCGGTCGCGCGGAGCTCGCGCTGGACCGCGTCGAGGTGGTCGCGGTGGCGCACGGTCACGCCCCTCGCGAAGCCGGCGCCGGCGCCGTACTTCTCCGGCTGGTCGGTGACGACGACGATCGTCCTGACGCCTTCCGCCTCGAGCTGGCGCGTCAGGCCGGGGACGTTGAGCGGCGAGGGCAGCGGCTGGCCGCCGGTCGCCGCGGTCGCGTCGTTGTAGAGGATCTTGAACGTGATGTTCACGTTCGCCGCGACGGCCGCGCGGACCGACAAGAGCCCCGAGTGGTAGTAGGTGCCGTCGCCCATGTTGGCGAAGATGTGCGGCGTCTCGGTGAACGGCGCGTGGCCGACCCACGCCGAGCCTTCCGAGCCCATCGGCGAGAAGATCCTCGTGCCGCTGAAGATGTAGGTCGCCATGAAGTGGCAGCCGACGCCCGCGATCGCCTCGCTCCCCTCGGGCACGCGCGTGCTGCTGTTGTGCGGGCAGCCCGAGCAGAAGTAGGGCACGCGGCCGGCATCGGACAGGTAGCCGCGCAATTGCGGCGACAGCGACGGCTTCGAAAGCGCCTCCTCCCTCGCGCGAAGCCAGGCGACGCGCTCGTCGAGGCGGGGGTCCGCGTGGAAGCGCCCGAGCCGCGAGGCGATCACGAGCGCGACCTGCTCCGCGTTGAGCTCGCCGTTCGGCGGCAACAGCCATTGGCCCGGGCCGGTCTCGTCATCCCGCTTGCCCACGACGCGCGGGCGCCGCGCGTCGGGCCACGCGTAGAGCAGCGTCTTGAGCTGGTCCTCGATCACCGGGCGCTTCTCCTCGACGACGAGGATCTCCTCGAGGCCCAGCGCGAACGCGTGCACCGCCTGCGGCTCGAGCGGCCAGGTGAGGCCGAGCTTCAGCACGCGCAGGCCGATGCGCGCGGCCTCGCGCTCGTCGATGCCGAGGTGGCCGAGCGCCTGGCGCACGTCGAGCCACGACTTGCCGGCGCAGACGATGCCGAGCCGCGCGTGCGGGCTGTCGTAGGCGACGAAGTTGAGCCTGTTGGCGCGCGCGTAGGCGAGCACCGCGGGCAGCCGGTGCTCGTGGATGCGCCGCTCCATCGTCAGCGGCTGGTCGGGGAGACGCAGCGAGAGGCCGCCGGGCGGCAGCGTGAAGTCCTCGGGGATCCGCACGTCGATGCGCGCGGGGTCGACGCTGACCGACGCCGAGCATTCGACGGTGTCGTCGAGCGCCTTGAACGCGGTCCAGGAGCCCGAGTAGCGCGACATCGCGAACGCGTGCAGGCCGAGGTCGAGGTACTCCTGCACGCCGGAGGGCGCGAGCACCGGGATCATCGGCGCGTAGAGCATCGCCTCGCTCTGCGTGGCGATCGTCGAGCTGCGCGCCATGTGGTCGTCGCCGCAGACGAGCAGCACGCCGCCGTAGCGGGACGCGCCCGCCGAGTTGCCGTGCAGGAGCACGTCGCCGCAACGCGCGAGGCCGGCCCACTTGCCGTACCAGAGGCCGAACACGCCCTGGTAGCGCGAGCGCGGGTCGAGCGACACCTGCTGCGAGCCCCAGACGCCCATCGCCGCGAGCTCCTCGTTCTGCCCCGGCTGGAAATGGATGTGGTGGCGCGCGAGCAGGTCGTGCGCCTCCCACAGCGTCTTGTCCATGTTGTTGAGCGGCGAGCCCTGGTAGCCCGACACGAAGCCCGCGGTGTTCAGGCCGGCCGCGGCGTCGCGCATGCGCTGCATCATCAGGAGGCGCGCGAGCGCCTGCAGGCCGGTCAGGTAGACGCGGCCGCGCTCCAGCGTGTACTTGTCGTCGAGCGTGACGTTCGCGAGCGCGGTCACAGGACCTTCCCGGGGTTCATCAGGTTGCGCGGGTCGAGCGTGCGCTTGAGCGAGCGCATGACGTCGACCGCTTCCGCGCCGAACTCCTCGACCAGGAACTCGCGCTTGCCGAGGCCGATGCCGTGCTCGCCGGTGCAGGTGCCGCCCATCGCGAGCGCGCGGCGGACGAGGCGCGTGTTGAGCGCCCAGGCCTCCTCGACGTCGGCCTCGCTGTCGGGATCCACGAGGATCATCAGGTGGAAGTTGCCGTCGCCGACGTGGCCGAACAGCGGGATCGGCATCGTCGCGCGCGCGATGTCGCGCTCGGTGTCGGCGATGCACTCGGCCAGCCGCGAGATCGGGACGCACACGTCGGTCGCGATCATCCGGCTGCCCTTGCGCAGCTGCAGGCACGCGAAGTAGGCGTCGTGGCGCGCCTGCCAGAGCTTCGAGCGCTCCTCGGGCTTCGTCGCCCACGCGAAGTCCATCCCGCCGTGCGAGCGCGCGATCGCCTGCATCTGCGTCGCCTGCTCCTCGACGCCGCGCGCGGTGCCGTGGAACTCGTACCAGAGCGTCGGCGCCTCGGCGAGGCCGAGCTTGCTGTATCGGTTGACGGCGCTCACGGTGAGCTTGTCGAGCAGCTCGACCCGCGCGACCGGGATGCCGCACTGGATCGCCTCGATCACCGAGTCGACGGCCGCGCCCACCGTCGGGAACGCGCAGACGGCGGCCGACATCCCCTCGGGGATCGCGTAGAGGCGGAGCGTCAGCTCGACGATGATGCCGAGCGTGCCCTCGGCGCCGACGAACAGCCGCGTCAGGTCGTAGCCGGCGGCCGACTTCCGCGCGCGCCCGCCGGTGCGGATCACGCGCCCGTCGGCGAGCACGACGGTGGCGCCGAGCACATTCTCGCGCATCGTGCCGTAGCGGACCGCGTTGGTGCCCGACGCGCGCGTCGAGGCCATGCCGCCGAGCGTCGCGTCGGCGCCCGGGTCGATCGGGAACATGAGGCCGGTGTCGCGCAGGTGCGCGTTCAGCTGCTTGCGCGTGACGCCCGGCTCGACGCGCGCGTCGAGGTCGCTCGCGTTGACCTCGAGGATGCGGTTCATGCGCGACAGGTCGAGGCACAGCCCGCCGCCGGTCGCGAGCACGTGGCCCTCGACCGACGTGCCGACGCCGAACGGGATCATCGGCACGCCGTGGCGCGCGCAGGCGCGCACGATCGCGACGACCTCGGCGGCGTCCTCGGGGAACGCGACCGCGTCGGGCGGCGTGACCGGGTAGCTCGAGATGTCGGTGCCGTGGTGGTCGCGCACCGCGGCGGTCGTCGTCACGCGATCGCCGAGCATCGCGCGGAGCTCGCCCTCGAGCGCGGGCGGCAGCGCAGTGGGCGCGCGCGACCGGAGCGCGGCGAAGTGGCCGGCGGCCGTGGCTTCCGCGTGCATGGTCCTCCTCCGGAACCCCGGGTGCCCGGTGCGTGCCCGGCACCCGCGGTTGCCTTTCCCGTTGACATCGATGGGCGTGTCGGGGCATCCTACCAAACAACCGTTTGTTTTGGGAAGCCCCCCGATGCCCGCCGCCACCGCCGCCCGCCGTGCCCCGCCCGCCGCCGCGGCGCCGCGCGCCGAGAACCGGCTGCCGCTGATCCTCGACGCCGCGGCGCGCTTCTTCGCGCGCAAGGGCTTCGGCGACGCGTCGATGCGCGACATCGCCGGCGCGGCCGGCATGCTGCCCGGCTCGCTCTACTACCACTTCGCGTCGAAGGAGGACCTGCTCGTCGCGGTCTACGCCGAGGGCGTGCGGCGCATCAAGGCCGCGGTGGCGCCGGCGCTGGCGTCGAGCGACGATCCCTGGCAGCGGCTCGAGAACGTCTGCGCGGCGCACCTGTCGGGCTTGCTCGAGGGTAGCGACTACGGGCAGGTGGTGATCCGCGTGCGCCCCGACGACGCGCCCGAGGTCGCGAAGCGGCTGACCGCGCTGCGCGACGAGTACGAGTCGACGTTCGCGCAGGCGCTCGCTGGACTGCCGCTGCCGCCCCGCACCGACCGGCGCGCGCTGCGGCTCATGCTGCTGGGCGCGCTCAACTGGTCGCAGACCTGGTACCGGTCCGGCAAGGATTCCCCCCAGGTGCTCGCGCGGCGCTTCGTGCGCCTCCTGCGCGAGCCGCTCGACGACTGACCCGCCCATGTCCACCCCGCCCAAGGTCCTCATCACCAAGATCGGCCTCGACGGCCACGACCGCGGCAGCCGCATCGTGGCCGCGCACCTGCGCGACAGCGGCATGGAGGTCGTGTACACGCCGCCCTGGCAGGAGATCCCGACGGTCGTGAAGCTCGCGCTCGAGGAGGACGTCGACGTGATCGGCGTCTCGTCGCTCGCGACCGACCACCTGATCGTCCCCAAGCTGATGGCCGCGCTGCGCGACGCGGGCCTCGCCGACGTCGCGGTGATCGTCGGCGGCATCGTGCCCGACGAGGACGAGAAGGCGCTGCTCGACGCCGGCGTCGCGCGCGTCTTCCATCCGGGCGCCGCGCTCGACGACATTTCGGCCTACGTGCGCGAGGCGACCGCGCGCGTGCGCGCCGCCCGCTTCCCGGCCTGACGCCCTCCAGGATCCCGATGAACAAGCCGCTGCCCGACCCCGTCCCCGCGTCGATCGAGGACGCGCGGGTGCGCTGGGAGGCCGAGTACGCCTCGCAGATCGGAGCCGACCGGACGGTCGTCAACCGCTCCGGCATCCCGATCAAGCCGCTGTACACGCCGCTCGACGTCGACGCCTCCCGCTTCGACGCCGACGTCGGCTTCCCCGGCCAGCCGCCCTACACGCGCGGCATCTACGCGACGATGCACCGCGGCCGCACCTGGACCCAGCGCCAGCTGATCGGGCTCGGCACGCCGGACGCCTACAACGCGCGGCTGCGCGACATCCTGGACCAGGGCGCGACCGCGGTGTCGCTGATCCCCTGCAACTCGGTGTTCCGCGGCTACGACATGGACGAGGTCGACGCGGAGCTCCTCGGCACCTGCGGCGTCGTCGCCAACAGCGCCGAGCACATGGCGACCTGCCTCGACGGCGTCGACCTCGCGACGACGTCCTGCGCGCTGAACGACCCGTCGCCGTTCACGCTGCTCGCGTTCATGCTCGCGACCGCGAAGCGCCGCGGCGTCGACTGGCGCTCGATCACCGGCACGTCGAACCAGAGCGACTGCATCTCGCACTACGTCGCCAACCACATGTTCTTCCGGCTCGCGCTGCCGGGCGCGCGCCGGATCCTCGTCGACCACATCCGCTGGTGCAACGAGCACGTGCCGCGCTGGAACCCGCTGTCGGTCGTGGGCCAGCACATGCAGCAGGCGGGCGCGACGCCGGCCGAGGCGATGGGCTTCACGCTCGCGTCGGCAATCCAGTACGCGGACGACTGCGTCGCGGCCGGGATGTCGCCGGACGACTTCCTGCCGCGCTTCACGTTCTTCTTCGACATCTCGATCTCGTTCTTCGAGGAGATCGCGAAGTTCCGCGCCGGGCGCCGGATCTGGGCGCGGATCGCGCGGGAGCGCTACGGCGCGCGCGACCCGCGCTCGTGGCGCTTCAAGTTCCACGCGCAGACCTCGGGCGTCGACCTGACGCGCCAGCAGCCCCTCAACAACATCGCGCGCGTCACCGCGCAGGCGATCGCCGGCATCTTCGGGGGCCTGCAGTCGCTGCACACCGACGCCTACGACGAGGCGCTGTCCTGCCCGACGCAGTTCGGCGCGCGCATCGCGGTCGCCACGCAGAACATCCTGCGCGAGGAGGCGCACCTGACCGATGTGATCGACCCCTTGGGCGGGAGCTTCTACGTCGAGTCGCTCACCGACGCGATGGAGGAGCGCGTGTTGTCGGTCCTGGCCGACGTCGAGCGCGAGGGCGGCATGTACCGCGCGGTCGAGACCGGCTTCGTGCAGCGGCGCATCGGCGAGTCGGCGCGGCGCTTCCAGGCGCGCGTCGACTCGGGCGAGCAGACGGTCGTCGGCGTCAACGCCTACCGCGTCGAGGAGGCGCCCGACGCCCGGCCGTCGCTCGCGAAGCCCGACGGGGGCCGGATGCGGGAGCACCTCGACGCATTCGCGGCATGGAAGGCGTCCCGCCCGGCGGGTGCGGTGGCCGCCGCGCTGTCGGGCCTCGCGCGAAGCGCGCAGGGCGACGGCGGCAACGTCTTCGGCGCGGTCGTCGCCGCGGCGGAAGCCGGCTGCACGCACGGCGAGATCTGCGCGACGCTCCGGCGCGAAGTCGGGTTCGGCCATCCGCTGATCGTCGTGTGACCGCCGACCGCGTCGGGAAGATCCGCGCGGGCGACCGCGCGACGATCGCGCGCGCGATCACCGAGATCGAGCGCGGGATGCCGTCGGCCGACGCGCTGGCCGCCGCGCTCGCGCCGCACGCCGGGCGCGCGCACGTCGTCGGCATCACCGGCCCCCCGGGCGCCGGTAAGTCGACGCTGATCGACGCGCTGGTGCGCGAGCACGCGGCGCGGGGGCTTCGCGTCGCGGTCGTCGCGATCGACCCGTCGAGCCCGATCACCGGCGGCGCGGTGCTGGGCGATCGCATCCGGATGGCGGCGTCGGGCGCGGACGACGCGGTGTTCATCCGCTCGCTCGCGTCGCGCGGCCATCCTGGCGGGCTCGCGAAGCCGGCGCGGCGCATCGTCGACCTGCTCGACGCCGCCGGCTTCGATCTCGTCGTCGTCGAGACCGTCGGCGCGGGCCAGTCCGACGTCGACGTCGCCGCGCTCGCCGACACGAGCGTGGTCGTGTGCCCGCCGGGACTGGGCGACGGCGTCCAGGCGATCAAGGCGGGCATCCTCGAGATCGGCGACCTGCTCGTCGTCAGCAAGGGCGACCAGCCCGACGCCGGGCGCACCGCGCACGACCTGCAGGAGATGTTGCACCTCCGCGCAGGTAACATCCCCCCGAGGCGCGCAAGCGCGCCACCCCCCGAGGGGGCCGGCGCGCTCGAAGCGGTTCAGCGCGCGCCGGACGACTGGAAGGTGCGCGTGATCGCCACCAGCGCAACGACCGACGCCGGCGTCGCAGCGCTCGCCGACGCGCTCGCGGAGCACGCGAAGGCGGAAGGGACGGGGCGACGGCTTCGTCGCGCTGCGAACCTGCCTGACGCCGACCCGGCGACCGCGACGCTGCGCGCGTTCTCGGAGGCCGATCCCTATCAGCGGCACAACGGCCTCGTGCTGGTCGACGCCGGGCCGACGCACGCGACGATGACGATGACGGTCGCGCGCCACCACCTCAACTTCAACGGCGGCTGCCACGGCGGCGCGATGTTCACGCTGGCCGACAGCGCGTTCGGTCTCGCCGCGAACGCGCACGGCGTGGTGGCGGTCGGCATCGACACCCACATGACCTTCCTGCTCGCGGTGCGCGAGGGCGAGACGCTGACGGCGCGCGCGGTCGAGGTGAGCCGCAACGCGAAGCTCGCGGTCTACCGCGTCGACGTGACGAACGGCGCCGGCGCGCCGGTCGCGACGTTCACCGGAACGGTGCACGTCACCCGTCGCCCCCACGCGCCGCGCTGACCGGCGCCGGCCCGGACGGGGGGCGACGCGCCCGCCGCGTCGCGCTAAGCTTCGCGGCTTCACGTCGCGCCCCTTCCGGGAGGCCCCATGCCGACGAAACGACGCCCGCAGCCCGACACCCGCACGCGCGGGATCCTGCTCACCCTGCTCGTGATCGTGCTGCTCGCGGGCCTGCCCATCGCCGTGTGGCTCGACCTGCGCAACCTCACCGAGGCGTCGCTTCGGCGTCAGGCCAACGACCTCAACTCGGTCGTCACGAGCATGCGCAATTTCTACGCGACGAACGTCGTCGCGCGCGTGCTCGCGAACCAGGGCGGCTCGACGCAGGTCACGCACAACTACGAGTCGATCCCCGGCGCGATCCCGATCCCCGCGACGCTCTCGCTCGAGCTCGGCCGCGTCATCAGCGAGAAGCAGAACACGATCACCTACCGGTTCGTCTCCGACTATCCGTTCCGCAACCGCAAGCCGCACGACCTCGACGGCTTCGAGCGGGACGCGCTCCTGAAGCTCCGCGCGGACTCGAAGCAGCTCGTCACCGAGGTCGACGAGTCGCTCTACCGCGACCGCGTGCGGCTCATCGCGCCGGTGATCATGGGGCAGGCCTGCGTGAACTGCCACAACAGCCACGTCGAGAGCATGAAGACCGACTGGAGGGTCGGCGACGTGCGCGGCATCCAGGAGGTCAGCATCGTCCAGCCGTTCGCCGACAACATCCTGTCGTTCAAGTACCTGCTCGGCTACTTCGTGCTGCTCGCGCTGACCGGCGCGTCGGTGATCCTGCTCCAGCGCCGGCAGGCGATGCAGATCGCCGGCATGAACCGCGAGCTCGAGACCGCGAACGAGTTCCTCGCGACGCTCTCGATGAAGATCTCGCGCTACCTGTCGCCGCAGATCTACAAGAGCATCTTCAGCGGCCAGCGCGACGTCGTGATCCAGACCGAGCGCAAGAAGCTCACGATCTTCTTCTCGGACATCAAGGACTTCACCGCGACGACCGAGCGTCTGCAGCCCGAGCAGATCACGCGGCTCCTGAACGAGTACTTCACCGAGATGTCCGCGATCGCGCTGAAGCACGGCGGCACGATCGACAAGTTCGTCGGCGACGCGATGCTGATCTTCTTCGGCGACCCGGAGACGAAGGGCGAGGCCGAGGACGCCGCGGCGTGCCTGCGGATGGCGCTCGACATGCAGCACCGGATCGCCGAGCTGAACGTCAAGTGGCGCAACGAGGGCGTCGAGTTCCCGTTCCGCGTGCGCATGGGCATCAACACCGGCTTCTGCAACGTCGGCAACTTCGGCAGCACCGACCGGATGGACTACACGATCATCGGCGCCGAGGCGAACCTCGCGGCGCGGCTGCAGTCGATCGCCGAGGCCGGGCGGGTCGTGATCAGCTACGAGACCTACGCGCTCGTCCGCGGGATGCTCGAGGCGCACCCGCTGCCGCCGATCACGATGAAGGGCATCAGCCGCGAGGTCGTGCCCTACCTCGTCGAGGGCATGCTCGACGCCGCGGGCAAGCGCATGTCGGTGTTCAGCGAGCACATGACCGGGCTCGACCTCTACTTCGACCCGACGATGGTCGACCCGAGGACCTCCGACCGCATCAAGGCGATCCTCAAGGACGCGCTCGACGCGCTCGAGCGCGGCAAGAAGCGCTGAGCGTCAGACGACGTTGAGCTCGACGACCGGCGCGCCGCGCGCGATCCGGTCGAACGCGAGCGGCGAGAGGTCGAGCGTCCGGTAGCCGCCGTGCACCAGGAGCTCGGCCACGCCGCGCCCGACCGCGGGCGACTGCTGCAGGCCGTGGCCCGAGAACCCGTTCGCGAACAGCAGGTTCGCGATCGCCGGATGCGGGCCGACGATGCCGTTGTGGTCGAACGTGTTCATCTCGTAGTAGCCGGCCCACGCGCCGGACGGCCGGATCGCCTCGAACGCCGGGACGCGCGCGGCGAGCGCGGGCCACAGCACGTCGTCGAAGATCGCGTGGTCGACGTCGAGCGGCAGGTCGTCGGGGTCGCTCGCCTCGGGCGGCGAGATGCCGCAGATGAACCGGCCCTCGCCCTCGGGCCGGAACCAGAGCCCCGACGGATCGATCACGAGCGGGCAGCGCGGGATCGGCGTCGGGCACGCGAACCCGAAGACCGAGCGACGGCGCGCGCGCACCGGCAGGTCGACGCCGGCCCAGCGCGCGACGCTCGCCGCCCAGGGCCCGGCGGCGTTCACGAACACGTCGCCTTCGATGCGCGCACCGTCGGCGAGGCGCAGCGCCTCGAGGCGATCGCCGGACGCGTCGAAGCCGGTTCCCTCGGCGGCGACGTAGCGCGCGCCGAGCTCGCGCGCGTGGCGGCGGAACGCCTGCAGCAGGCTCCACGCGTCGAACCATCCTTCGCCCGACAACCCGAGCGAGCCGGCGGCGAGGTCGCCCGTCGCGAGCCACGGGAAGCGCGCCGCGAGCGCCGCAGGGTCGAGCAGCGCGACGTCCACGCCGAGCGAGCGCTGCAGCGCGTGGTTGCGTGCGAGGACCTCGCGCCCCGCCGAGGTCGCGAGGAACAGGTAGCCGGGCTCGACCAGGCCGACGTCCGGCCTCTCTCCCTCTGCCGCGAGCTCGTCGCCGACGCGGCGCAGGAACGCGATGCCGTAGCGGCCGATCTCGACGTTGATCGCGGTCGAGAACTGCTGGCGGATCGAGCTCGCCGAGAGCGCCGAGCTCGCCCTCGCATAGGTCGGGTCGCGCTCGACCACCGTCACCGTGCCGCGGAACGCGGGGTCGCGCAGCGTGAACGACGCGATCGCGCTGCCGATGACGCCGCCGCCGACGATGACGATGTGGCGCGCGGGCATCACGGCGGGAAGGTGCGAGAATGGTTCATGGGAAATGGTCGATGGAAGCCGCCCGAAACGGGCGTCCGCGTCCACGGCCGGACGCCGCAGTCTCCCGCCCCATGATCCATTTTCCATGAACCATTTTCCATGAACCAGTCTCCGCCTGCCCGGGGCTCGCGATGACCGCGACGATCCCGGCGATCTCCGCGGAGCGCGTGCACGCGGCGCTCGACTGGCCCTCGCTCGTCGACGCGCTGCGCGCGGCGTTCGCCGCGGGCGCGACGGCGCCGGTGCGCTCGAGCCATGCGGTGACGCCCGAGGGCGACCGGTTGCTGCTGATGCCGGCCTGGGACGGCACCGGGCTCGGCGTGAAGATCGTCACGGTGTTCCCGCGCAACCGCGAGCGCGGGCTCGCGAGCGTCGGTGCGCTCTACTTGCTGATGGACGGGACCACGGGCCACGCGGTCGCGCTGATCGACGGCGAGGCGCTCACGCTGCGGCGGACCGCCGCGACCTCGGCGCTGGCGTCGACCTACTTGTCGCGCGCGGATGCCCGAACGCTCGTCGTCGTCGGCACCGGCGCGCTGGCGCCTTTCCTGGCGCGCGCGCATTGCGCGGTGCGGCCGATCGAGCGCGTGCTGGTGTGGGGACGCCATGTCGATCGCGCGGAGCGCGCCGCCGCGAGCCTCGCGGCCCAGGGGTTGCCCGCGAGCGCCGTCGCACGGCTGGACGAGGGCCTGGCGCAGGCGGACATCGTGACCGTCGCGACGACGGCGCGCGAGCCCGTCGTGCGCGGCTCGGCGGTGCGGGCGGGCACGCACGTCGACCTCGTCGGCGCGTTCACGCGCGAGATGCGCGAGAGCGACGACGACCTCGTCGCGCGCGCCGAGGTGTTCGTCGACACCTATGCGGGCGCGCTCAAGGAGGCGGGCGACCTCGTGCAGCCGATCGAGCAGGGCGCGTTCCGGCGCGAGGACGTGCGCGCCGAGCTGGCCGAGCTCGTGAACGGCCGCCATCCGGGGCGGCGCTCCGCCGCCGAGGTCACGCTGTTCAAGTCGGTGGGGACGGCGCTCGAGGACCTGTGCGCCGCCCGCCTGGTCGCGGCGCGAAGCAAGGATTGACTCGCGGCGCCGGGCGCGCGGGCGGCGGGGCTACGGAGTCCGGTCGCCGGCGGCGGGCCGGTCGTGCCCGATGTGCGCGGGCTCGAGCTTGTGGGAATCCGTGGGGTCAGACTCGAATGGAGCGGCAGCAGCGGCCTCATTCGAGTCTGACCCCATGGATTCCTCCGGCTCGTCGGCGAGGAACCCGCCGCTCTGGTGCGCCCACAGGCGCGCGTACAGGCCGTCGCGCGCGAGGAGCGAGCGGTGGTCGCCCTCCTCGACGACGCGGCCCCGCTCGAGCACGACCAGCCGGTCCATCGCCGCGATCGTCGAAAGCCGGTGCGCGATGGCGACGACGGTCTTGCCTTCCATGAGCCGGTAGAGGCTCTGCTGGATCGCCGCCTCGACTTCCGAGTCTAGCGCGCTGGTCGCCTCGTCGAGCAGGAGGATCGGCGCGTCCTTCAGCATGACGCGCGCGATCGCGACGCGCTGCCGCTGGCCGCCCGAGAGCTTGACGCCGCGCTCGCCGACGTGGGCGTCGTACGCCTTTCGCCCCTTCGGATCGGCGAGGCCGACGACGAAGTCGTGCGCCTCGGCGCGGCGCGCCGCCGCCAGCATGTCCTCGTCGGTCGCGTCCGGCCGGCCGTAGACGATGTTCTCTCGCACCGACCGGTGCAGCAGCGACGTGTCCTGCGTGACCATGCCGATCTGCGCGCGCAGCGAGTCCTGCGTCGCGAGCGCGATGTCCTGGCCGTCGATCAGGATGCGGCCGCGCTCGGTGTCGTAGAAGCGCAGGAGCAGGTTGACGATCGTCGACTTGCCCGCGCCCGAGCGGCCCACGAGCCCGATCTTCTCGCCGGGGCGGATGTGCAGCGTGAGGTCGTCGATGACCGCGCCCTTGCCGCCGTACCCGAAGCTCACGTGCTCGAAGCGGATGTCGCCCCGGGTGACGACGAGCGGCTTCGCGTCGGGCCGGTCGACGACGGCGTGCGGCTTCGCGATCGTGTTGATGCCGTCCTGCACGGTGCCGATGTTCTCGAACAGCGCGGCCATCTCCCACATCACCCAGTGCGAGATGCCGTTCAGCCGCAGCGCCATCGCGGTCGCCGCGGCGACGGCGCCGACGCCGACCTGGCCCTGCGACCACAGCCAGAGCGTCGCGCCGGCGGTCGAGCCGATCAGCGCCATCGACAATGCGTGGTTGACGATCTCGAAGCCGGTGACGAGCCGCATCTGCCGGTGCACCGTCCCGAGGAACTCGCCCATCGCGCCCTTCGCGAAGCCGGCCTCGCGCCGCGCGTGCGAGAAGAGCTTCACCGTCGCGATGTTCGTGTACGCGTCGGTGATGCGGCCGGTCATGAGCGAGCGCGCGTCGGCCTGCTCGCGCGCGATGCGGCCGAGCCGCGGCACGAAGAAGCGAAGCGCCGCGACGTACAGGACGAGCCATCCGACGAACGGGACCATCAGCTTCGCGTCGAAGCGGCCGAGCACCGCCAGCATCGTCGCGAAGTAGATGACGACGAACACGACGAGCTCGGTGACGATGATCCAGGTGTCGCGCACCGCGAGCGCGGTCTGCATCACCTTGGTCGCGATGCGGCCGGCGAACTCGTCCTGGTAGAAGCTCATGCTCTGCGCGAGCATCAGCCGGTGGAAGTTCCAGCGCAGCAGCATCGGGAAGTTGCCCGCGATCGCCTGCTGCTTCACCGCCGACTGCAGCGCGATCAGCAGGATGCTGCCGGCGAGCACCGCGGCGAGCGTGAGTAGCCGCGCGCGCTCGGCGTCCCACAGCTTCGCGGGCTCGACCTTCGCGAGCCAGTCGACGACGTCGCCCAGCATGCCGAACAGGTACGCCTCGAACACGCCGATGCCCGCGGAGAGCAGCGTGAGCGCGACGAGCCACGCGCGGAGCCCGCGCGTGGCGGCCCACAGGAACGCGAAGAACCCGTGCGGCGGGCGCGCGGGCGGCGCGTCGGGGAACGGGTCGACCAGTCGTTCGAACAGCGAGAGCACGCGGGATCTCCGGGGGCGCGGCGGGTCCGGGCACGCGCGGCTTCGTGGGCCGCGGGCCGGCGCCGCGGGCGGCGCGGCGGGACGCGCAGCATAGCGCAAGCCGGACGCCGCCGCACCGCGCGGATTCGCGCGCCTCGCCCGTCCCGGTTCTGCGCTAAAGTCGCCCGCCATGGGGACGCGCGATCGCCGCAAGCGTCTGTCGGCCGAGGACCTCGAGGCCATCCTCGCGGTCACGAGCGCGCTCGCCGCGCCCTTCGACCTGATGACGATGCTGGGCGAGGTCGTCGGCGCCGCGAAGCAGGTGCTGCACGCCGAGCGCGGATCGGTGTGGCTGCACGACCCGGCGACCGACGAGCTCGTGCTGCGCGTCGCGACCGGCATCGCGCCGATCCGGGTGCCTTCCGGCTCGGGGCTCGTCGGCGCATGCGCGCGCGAGCGGCGCATCATCAACGTGCCCGACTGCTACGCGGACCCGCGCTTCGACCCGGGCGTCGACCGCGCGTCCGGCTACCGCACGCGCTGCATGCTCACGCTGCCGCTCGTCGACCACAAGGGCGTGCTGGTCGGCGTGATGCAGGTGCTGAACAAGGCGGGCGGCGTGTTCGACGCCGCCGACGAGACGCTCGCGACCGCGCTCGCCGCGCAGTGCGCGGTCGCGCTGCAGCGCGTGCGCATGACCGAGGCGGTGATCGAGGGCGAGAAGATGCGCCAGGCGCTCGAGATGGCCCGCGTCGTGCAGATGAGCACGCTGCCCGCCTCGATGCCGGCGCTCCCGGGCTACGACGTGGCCGCGACGTTCCGCCCCGCCGAGCTGACCGGCGGCGACACCTACGACGTGGCCGCGATCGACCAGGGCTTGCTCGTCGTGCTGGGCGACGCGACCGGCCACGGCATCGCGCCGGCGCTGTCGGTGACGCAGATGCAGGCGATGCTGCGCATGGCGTTCCGGCTGGGCGCCGACCTCGACGCCGCCTACCTGCAGGTCAACAACCGCCTCGCCGAGACGCTCGCCGAGGACCGGTTCATCACGGCGTTCATCGGGCTCCTCGACCCGTCGGCGCACCGGCTCCGCTTCCACAGCGGCGGCCAGGGCCCGATCTTCCATTTCCGCGCGGCGACGCTCGGCTGCGACCGCTACAAGCCGACGAGCTTCCCGCTGGGGGCAATGGCGCTCCCGAAGGCGCGCCCGCCGGTCGAGCTCGAATTCGCGCCCGGCGACATGCTCGTGCTGCTCTCCGACGGCTTCTACGAGCACGCGGACCAGGACGGCGTTCAGTTCGGCGAGGCGCGCGTCGAGGCGCTGTTGCGCGAGCACCACGACGAACCCGCCGCCGTCCTGCTCGCTCGGCTCGAAGGGGCGGTGCAGGCGTTCGCGAGGGGCGCGCCCCAGGAAGACGACATGACCGCGGTGCTCGTGAAGCGCGCCGCCGGCCTCGCCCGCTCGTTCGCGCGGTCGTTCGACGCGATCGCCCCGATGGTCGCGTTCACCGCCGAGGCGTTCGACCGGCTCGGCATCGACCGCGCGCACCTCGCGACGATCGATTTCGTGGTGGAAGAACTGTTCACGAACATGGTCAAATACGCGACCGGAAGCGCGTCGCCGGTCGACCTCGAGGTGCGCGCGATCCCGGGCGGCGTCGAGGCGACGCTGACCGACCGGGGCGTCGAGCCTTTCGACGTGACGCTCGCGCCGGACGTGGATGTCAACGCGCCGATCGAGAAGCGCCGGCCCGGCGGCCTGGGGCTTCACCTGATCCGGCGCATGGTCGACGCGATCGAATACCGGTACGACGCCGCGACGCGGACGGGCCGGACGACGTTCCGAAAGACCGGCGGGCCGGCCTGACGCGCCGCCCGCCGCCGCAGGACCTGGGGGAAGGGATGCTGTCGATCGACTATGGGGCGGAAGGCGCCGTCGTCCTGAACGGCCGCCTGGACGCGGCGCAGGCCGCGCCGGCGCAGGCCTTCCTGGACCGCACGAACGGCGTGGTCACGCTCGACTGCCGGGCGCTCGAGTACATCTCGCGCGCGGGGCTCGGCGTCCTGCTCAAGACGCACAAGCGGCTGATGGGGGCCTCCGGCAAGCTCCGGCTCATCGGAGTGGGCCCTCACTTGCGCGACATCTTCGTCTACTCGGGCTTCGACCAGCTCTTCGAGATTGAGGTCGCCAGATGGATGAACTCGGCGGCGAGCCTCCCCCCCGGCCGGCGGCGGCCTTGGGCGGCCCGGCGGCCCCCGCCGGCTGCCCGCTCGCTCCGCGAAGCCCGGGGCGGCCCGGCGGCCGCGACGCCCCGCGACGCCCCCGAGGGCGAGCGGACTCGAAACGGCGCGGGCGAGGGTTCGCGGCATCCCCGCTGACCGACCCCCGGCAGACCAACCTTTGCCCCCGCCCCGTGTAATTGTGGACAACGAGGCCGACGAAGTCCTGGTCGAGCGGTACCGGAAGGGCGACCGCGACGCGTTCGCGGCGCTGGTGGTGCGGTACCAGCGGCCGGTCTTCAACGCCGCGTGGTGGGTGCTGAAGAGCGCGGAAGACGCGAACGACGTCGCCCAGAACGTGTTCCTGAAGGTCGCCGAGCGCATCGAGGACTACGACCCGCAGTTCCGGTTCTTCAGCTGGCTCTACCGGATCGCGGTCAACGAATCGCTCAACGCCCTGAGGCGGCATGGCCGCGAGGAGCCGCTGGACGACGAAGTGGACGTACCCGGGCCGGAGGCCGAGAACCCGGAACGCAGGCTGGCCGAGGCGGAGTTGTCGGGCAGGCTGCGGGCCGCGATGGCGAGGCTTCCGACGAACGACCGGACCGTGCTGGTGCTGAGGCACTTTCCGAGCTGAGCTACCAGGAGATCGCGCAAGTTCTCGAGCTGGACGAAAAGACCGTCAAGTCCGCCTCTTCGAGGCGAGGCAGCGGCTCAAGGGCATGCTGGGCGACCTCCGCGACTGACCGAAATGACCACCCACGACGCCAACCGACTGATGCACGCCGTCCTGGACGGCGAGGCCACCCCGGCCGAGTCGCAGGAGCTCGAGCGGCTGATTTCCGCCGACCCGGCGCTCGCGGCCCGGTACGGCGAGTGGCGCCGCCTCTTCGACGCGATGGGCCGCCTGCCCTGCGCCTACCCGCCCGAAGGGCTGGTGGCCGCCGTCATGGCGAATATTCCGCAAGCCCCGGCTTCGGCCGACGGCCAACCTTCGACGCCTTCGCGCATATTTGGCGTAACTTCGACGACTCAACCCGGGGACCTCGTCCGGCTCCCATCCTCCGGCAGTCCCGGAAGATGGCATCCCTGGGGGCTTCACCATGAGCGAACAGATCAATCCGGCCAACAAGCGCAAGATCTGGATCGGCGCGGGCGTCGCGGCAGTCGCGGTCGTCGCCGTCGGCGGATTCATGCTCGACAGCTGGCCACCGACACGCAGGGCACGATCCTGCCGCCGGCGCGGTTGATCGCGCCGCAGCCGGCGGCGGCCGACATCCAGGTCGGCCAACCCGGGGAAGCCGAGGAGCTCGCCGACCGACCCGTCCGCGCCGAGCGACGTGGCCGCGGCGGCGCAAGCCGAAGGCGCGAAGGCGCGCGAAGGCTGCGGGCAGCCGTGCGGCCGGTGCTGAAGTGGAAGGCGCGAAGGCCGCCGGCCAACGTGCGCTGGGTGCCGAAGGCCGAAAGCCGAAGCGTGCCCTGGGTGTGGAAGGCCGCGAAGGCCGCGGGCCAGCGTGCCCTGGGTGCGGAAGCCGAAGGTGCGAAGGCCGCGGCCAGCGTGCGCAAGGCGTGCGCAAGCCGAAGGTGCGAAGGCCGCGGGCCAGCGTGCGCTGGGTGCGGAAAGAAGGTGCGAAGTACATCTCGAGCGCGGGACTCGGCGTCCTGCTCAAGACGCACAAGCGGCTGATGGGGGCTTCCGGCAAGCTCCGGCTCATCGGAGTGGGCCCTCACTTGCGCGACATCTTCGTCTACTCGGGCTTCGACCAGCTCTTCGAGATTGAGGTCGCCAGATGAACCCCCCCGAAACTCGCTTGGCGAGCCTCCCCCCCGAGGGGGGCGCGGCGGCGTTGGGGCGGCCCGGCGGCCGCCGCCGGACTCCCCCCGGAGCTCGCTTCGCGAGCCTCCCCCCTGAGGGGGGCAGGGCGACCTTGGGGCGGCCTGGCGGTCGCTTGGAAAACGCTCCCCGAAGCTGGCCCGCGACGCCCCGAGGGCGAGGGACTCGAAACGGCGCGGGCGAGGGTTCGCGGCATCCCCGCTGACCGACCCCCGGCAGACCAACCTTTGCCCCCGCCCCGTGTAATTGTGGACAACGAGGCCGACGAAGTCCTGGTCGAGCGGTACCGGAAGGGCGACCGCGACGCGTTCGCGGCGCTGGTGGTGCGGTACCAGCGGCCGGTCTTCAACGCCGCGTGGTGGGTGCTGAAGAGCGCGGAAGACGCGAACGACGTCGCCCAGAACGTGTTCCTGAAGGTCGCCGAGCGCATCGAGGACTACGACCCGCAGTTCCGGTTCTTCAGCTGGCTCTACCGGATCGCGGTCAACGAATCGCTCAACGCCCTGAGGCGGCACGGCCGCGAGGAGCCGCTGGACGACGAAGTGGACGTACCCGGGCCGGAGGCCGAGAACCCGGAACGCAGGCTGGCCGAGGCGGAGTTGTCGGGCAGGCTGCGGGCCGCGATGGCGAGGCTTCCGACGAACGACCGGACCGTGCTGGTGCTGAGGCACTTTTCCGAGCTGAGCTACCAGGAGATCGCGCAAGTACTCGAGCTGGACGAAAAGACCGTCAAGTCCCGCCTCTTCGAGGCGAGGCAGCGGCTCAAGGGCATGCTGGGCGACCTCCGCGACTGACCGAAATGACCACCCACGACGCCAACCGACTGATGCACGCCGTCCTGGACGGCGAGGCCACCCCGGCCGAGTCGCAGGAGCTCGAGCGGCTGATTTCCGCCGACCCGGCGCTCGCGGCCCGGTACGGCGAGTGGCGCCGCCTCTTCGACGCGATGGGCCGCCTGCCCCGCGCCTACCCGCCCGAAGGGCTGGTGGCCGCCGTCATGGCGAATATTCCGCAAGCCCCGGCTTCGGCCGACGGCCAACCTTCGACGCCTTCGCGCATATTTGGCGTAACTTCGGACTCAACCCGGGACCTCGTCCCGGCTCCCATCCTCCGGCAGTCCCGGAAGATGGCATCCCTGGGGGGCTTCACCATGAGCGAACAGATCAATCCGGCCAACAAGCGCAAGATCTGGATCGGCGCGGGCGTCGCGGCAATCGCGGTCGTCGCCGTCGGCGGATTCATGCTCGACAAGCCGGCCACCGACACGCAGGGCACGATCCTGCCGGCGGCGCGGTTGATCGCGCCGCAGCCGGCGGCGGCCGACATCCAGGTCGGCCAACCCGGGAAGCCGAGGAGCTCGCCGACCGACCCGTCCGCGCCGAGCGACGTGGCCGCGGCGGCGCAAGCCGAAGGCGCGAAGGCTGCGGGCAGCCGTGCGGCCGGTGCTGAAGCGGAAGGTGCGAAGGCCGCCGGCCAACGTGCGCTGGGTGCCGAAGCCGAAGGCGCGAAGGCCGCGGGCCAGCGTGCCCTGGGTGCGGAAGCCGAAGGTGCGAAGGCCGCGGGCCAGCGTGCGCTGGGTGCGGAAGCCGAAGGCGCGAAGGCGGCCGGCCAGCGTGCGCAAGGCGCGCAAGCCGAAGGTGCGAAGGCCGCGGGCCAGCGTGCGCAGGGTGCGCAAGCCGAAGGCGCGAAGGCCGCGGGCCAGCGTGCGCTGGGTGCGGAAGCCGAAGGTGCGAAGGCGGCCGGCCAGCGTGCGCAGGGTGCGCAAGCCGAAGGTGCGAAGGCGGCCGGTCAGCGTGCGCAGGGTGCGCAAGCCGAAGGCGCGAAGGTTCAGTAAGCCAGCCTGACTCGTTGTCAGCAACCGCCGGCCGAGCGCCGGCGGTTTGCTTTTGGGCGCCCGCCATCTATGCTCCGGGCAGGTCCGGGGACTGGGGGAGACCGAACGATGCGCCTCCGCGCATGGGGATTGGCGATGCTTTGCGCCGTGATGCCGATGGCGGCGGGCGCCGACGACAGCCCGCTCGGGATGTCGACGATCGAAACGAAGGACCTGAAGCTCATCTACCTCGACTCCTTGCGCTACCTCGCGCCGCACGCGGTTCGGACGTTCACGAACTCGCTGGCCTGGCAGAAGCGCATGCTCGGTTGGGAGCCGTCCGAGGCGACGGTGATCCTGCTCAAGGACTTCTCGGACATCGGCGGCGCCTCGACCGGCGCGACGCCGCACAGCACGATCGAGTACGAGGTCGCGCCGATTTCGCACGCGTTCGAGACGTTCCCGGCCAGCGAGCGGTTCTACTCGCTGATGAACCACGAGCTCATCCACGTCGTGCAGGGCGACATCGCGAACGACGAGGACCGCGCCTGGCGCAGGTTCTTCCTCGGCAAGGTCGCCGCGGTGCCGGCGAACCCCGAGACGCTCCTGTACAGCTACCTGACGGTGCCGCGCTTCACCGCGCCGCGCTGGTACGTCGAGGGCAGCGCCGTGTTCATGGAAACCTGGATGGCGGGCGGCCTCGGGCGCGCGCAGGGCGGATTCGACGAGATGGTGTTCCGGGCCATGGTGCGCGATGACGCGCACTTCTACGACACGCTCGGCATCGAATCGGTCGGCCAGCGCAGCGACTACCAGACCGGCGTCAACGCGTACCTGTACGGCACGCGCTTCATGACCTGGCTGGCGTACGAGTACGGTCCCGACAAGGTGGTCGCCTGGCTGCGCCGCGACCCGGGCAGCGCGCGCTACTACGCCGACAACTTCCGCGTCGTCTTCGGCCGCGACCTCGACGGCGCGTGGCAGGACTGGATCGCGTTCGAACACGGCTTCCAGCGCAAGAACCTCGCCGAAGTGCGCAAGTACCCGATCACGCCGTTCCGGCCGTTCGCCGCCGGCGGCATCGGCTCGGTGTCGCGCGTCTTCTACGACGAGGCGACCGGCATCCTCTACGGAGCCTTCCGCTATCCCGGTGTCGTCGAGCACATCGCTGCGGTCAACACGCGTGACGGCACGGTGCGAAGGCTCGTCGACGTCAAGGGTGGGATCCACTACAAGGTCGCTTCGGTCGCGTACGACGCGGCGACCGGCACGATCTTCTACTCGGACGACAATCTCGCGTTCCGCGACCTGATGGCGGTCGACGTGAAGACCGGCGCGTCGCGGATGCTCCTCAAGGACGCCCGGATCGGCGACCTCGCGTTCAACCCGGTCGACCGCACGCTGTGGGGCATCGAATTCAGCGACGGCATCGCGTACCTGGTCCGCATCCCGTACCCGTACGACGATTGGTACCGCGTGCACACGTTCCCGTACGAGTCCGTGCCCTACGACCTCGACGTGTCGCCCGACGGCAAGCTCCTGTCGGCGTCGATGAGCGAGGCGAGCGCCGACCAGTTCGTGCGCGTGTGGCGCATCGACCGGCTGCTCGAGGGCGATGTGACGCCGGTGTCCGAGTTCAAGTTCGGCCAGTCGATCCCGGAGAGCTTCGTGTTCTCGAAGGACGGCCGTTACCTGTACGGGTCGAGCTACTACACCGGCGCATCGAACATCTTCCGCTACGAGGTCGCGACCGGCGAGATCCAGGGCGTGTCGAACGCCGAGACCGGATTCTTTCGGCCGGTGCCGCTCGCCGACGGGAGGCTCGTCGTGTTGAACTACACCGCCGCGGGCTTCGTGCCCGGCACGATCGACTCCAAGCCTATCGAGGACGTGAGCCCCATCACGTTCCTCGGCAGCGAGGTTGCCAGGAAGTACCCGGTCGTCCAGACGTGGCAGGTGCCGCCGCCATCGGTCGTCAACTACGACGCCCTCGTCACCGCGCAGGAAGCTCCGTACGATCCGCGGAGGCGCCTGCAGCTCGACAACGGCGTCCCGATCCTTCAAGGCTACAAGGACGCGATCGGCATCGGATACCGACTCAACTTTTCGGATCCGCTGGGCTACGCCAACCTGAGCGTGGCGGCCGCCGTCACGCCCGACAGCGACCTCAGCAAGGACGAGCGCGCGCACTTCATGGTGACCGGCAATTACCTGGGCTGGCGCGGCGAGGCGTCGTGGAACCGTTCGGACTTCTACGACATCTTCGGACCCACCAAGCGCAGCCGCAAGGGGCTCGCGCTGAAGGGCGGCTACGACTACATCGCGATCTACGAGCCGCCGCGGAAGCTCACGATCAAGGCCGACGTCATGTTCTACGACAAGATCGACACGCTGCCCAACGCGCAGAACGTCGAGACGGTGACGTTCGACCGGCTCCTGACCGGCGAGGTCGGCGCCTACTACACCGACGTGCGGCGCTCGATCGGCGCGGTCGACGACGAAAAGGGCGTCGAGTGGTCGGTCGTGGCGACCGGCAACCGCGTGAGCGGCCAGAACATCGGGCAGCTTCGCGGCAACTTCGATTACGGCTGGGCGCTGCCCATCGCGAACTCGTCGCTGTGGCTCCGCACGGCCGCGGGCATCGCGACGAACGATCGCAGCAACCCGGTCGCGAACTACTACTTCGGCGGCTTCGGCAACAACTACGTCGACAACCGCTCGATCAAGCGCTACCGCGAGTACGACAGCTTCCCGGGCTTCGAGATCAACGAGCTCTCCGGCCTGTCGTTCGTGCGGCCGATGCTCGAGTGGAACCTGCCGCCGGTGGCGTTCGAGCACGCAGGCGTCCCCGGCTTCCACGTGCAGTGGATGCGCCCGGCGATCTTCGGGTCGGGGCTGTGGACCGATCCGAACCGGCCGACCTTCCGCAAGGACTACCAGAACGTCGGCGGGCAGCTCGACTTCCACTTCTCCGTGCTGCACTGGTACAACATGACGTTCTCGGTCGGCTACGCCGCCGGCTACCAGGGCGGGCGCTACAAGGGCGACGAGTGGATGGCGTCGCTCAAGATCATGTAGCGGGCGCGCGGGGATGTCGCTGGACCTCCTGTCCGACGGACTGGTCGGGCTCCTGCCGGTCGTGCTGTTCCTGCTGGCGCTGCTGTGGCTCGACAGCTACAAGCTCGTGTCGATGCGCCTGGTGCTCGTCGTCATGGCCTGCGGCGTCGCGGCGGCGGTCGCCTGCTACTACGCGAACGGCTGGCTGATCGGCCGCCTGGGCCTGGACGTCCCGACCTACTCGCGCTACCTCGGGCCGCTCGTCGAGGAGGCGGCGAAGGGGCTGGTCGTCGTCGCGCTGATCCGCGCTCACCGCGTCGGCTTCCTCGTCGACGCCGCGATCTGCGGCTTCGCCGTGGGCGCCGGGTTCGCGATCGTCGAGAATCTGCAGTACCAGCGCATCCTGCCCGACGCGGGGCTCGCCACCTGGATCGTGCGCGGCTTCGGCACCGCGATCATGCACGGCGGCGTCACCGCGATCTTCGCGATGATGGGGCTCACGATGCTCGAGAAGGCGGAGCGCGCCGGGCTCGCCGCGTTCCTGCCCGGCTACGCGCTCGCGTTCGCGCTGCACTCGGCGTTCAACCACCTGACCGGCTCGCCGCGCGCCGCGACGCTCGCGGTGCTGCTCGTGCTGCCGCCGCTCATGATCTACGTGTTCCAGAAGAGCGAGCAGGCGGTCGGCGGCTGGCTCGGCCGCGGCTTCGACGCCGACACCGCGATGCTCGAGTCGATCAACTCGGGCCGCTTCGCCGACTCGCCGACCGGGCGCTACCTCGAGACGCTGCGGCAGCGCTTCCAGGGGCCGGTCGTCGCCGACCTGCTGTGCTACCTGCGCCTGCACACCGAGCTCGCGCTCCGCGCAAAGGGCGTGCTGATGATGCGCGAGAACGGCTTCGACATGCCCGTCGACGATGCGACGCGCGACAAGTTCGCCGAGATGGACTACCTCGAGTCCTCGATCGGCAAGACCGGGCTGCTCGCGCTGAAGCCGATGCTGCACATGAGCCACCGGGACCTCTGGCAACTCCACATGCTCGGGAAGTAGCGGCGTCGCTGCGTCGGCGAGGGGCCCCGCGAAGCGGGGATCGACGACGCGAGTTTGCGATCGCCGCAGGCGGCCGACACTCGACGCTACGTATGGCGCCGACCGTGCAACGAGGCCGCGCGCAGCGGCGCCTGCTATGATCGACCGATGCTCGATGTGCTCGATCCGCGACGCCGCGCGGAG
>JBGAHH010000065.1:0-24715 GCA_044226265.1 Casimicrobiaceae bacterium
CGCGAGCAGGGGTCGGGGACGCGCTCGTCGATGGAGCGCTTCTTCGCCGAGCGCGGCTTCGCGCCGTCGATCGACAGCGTGATGAACAGCAACGAGACGATCAAGCAGGCGGTGATGGCGGGGATGGGCGTCGCCTTCATCTCGCGGCACACGATCGGCCTCGAGCTCTCGACCGGCCGCCTCGTCGTGCTCGACGTGCAGGGCCTGCCGCTCGTGCGGCGCTGGTACGTCGTCCAGCGCGCCGGGCGCTTCATGAGCCCGGCGACCGCGGCTTTCGTCCAGTTCGTCGTCGAGAACGGCCCGGCGCTCCTGGCCGAATCGGTTCCCGCGGATGCGGTCGCGCACGCCGGGCCGCGGCCGACGCGCCGGCGCGCCCCGAAGCCGGCCGCGCGCCGCGGGCGCGCCGGGTCCCGGGCACGCTGACGCCCCGCGGTCAGCGCCGCGCGGGCGCGCTTCCGCGCAATCCGATGTGGATGTTCTTCTCCTGCGTGAAGCGCAGGAGCTCCTCGAGGCACTCCTCGCGCCCGAAGCCCGACTGCCGCACGCCGCCGAACGGCGCGCCGAGGAAGTGCCTGCCGACCTCGTTGATCCACACGTAGCCGGCGGCGACCGCCATCGCGGTGCGGTGCGCGGTCGCGAGGTCGTTCGTCCAGATCGAGCAGGTGAGGCCGTAGCGCACCGCGTTCACGTCCGCGATCATCGCCGGCTCGTCGCTCCAGGGCAGGATCGCGAGGACCGGCCCGAAGATCTCCTCCTGCGCGATGCGCATGCCGGGCGTCACGTCGCAGAACACGGTCGCCTCGACGAAGTTGCCGCGCGCGAGGGCGGGGTCGGCGGGGCGGCCGCCGCCGCACAGGAGGCGCGCGCCCTCGGCGCGCGCCGAGGCGATGTAGCCTTCGACGCGCTCGAGCTGCGCGCGGCTCACGATCGCGCCCATCGTCGTCGCGGGGTCGGTCGGCTGCCCGGGGCGGAAGCGCGCGATGCGCGCCTTCACGCGCTCGAGCACCGCGTCGTAGATCGCGCGGTGGACGAACGCGCGGCTGGTCGAGCCGCAGGACTGGCCGCACCAGGTGAAGTTCATGCCGCCGACGACGGCGCCGGCGACCGCGTCGGGATCGGCGTCCGGGTACGCGATCAGCGCATTCTTGCCGCCGAGCTCGAGCATCACGGGCTTCACCGTGTCGCTCGCGGCGCGCATGACCGCGCGGCCGGCCGCGACGCTGCCGATGATCGCGACCATCGCGACGCGCTCGTGCGACGCGAGCGCCGCGCCGGTCGCGCGGTCGCCGGGCAGCACGTTGAACGCCCCGGGCGGAAGCAGGCCGTCGACGAGCTCGGCCAGCCGCAGCGACGAGAGCGGGGCCTGGTCCGGCGGCTTCACGATCACGCTGTTGCCGGCGGCGAGCGGCGCAGCGGACTTCCCCGCCGCGAACATGAACGGATGGTTGAACGGGATGATCCGCGCGACGACGCCCAGCGGCTCGCGCACCGAGAAGTTGACTGCGTCGGGCCCCATCGGGATCGACGACCCCTTCATCTCGGTGACGAGGCCGGCGAAGAAGTCGAGCTGGGCCGCCGCGACGTTCGCGTCGCTCGTCATCTCGGTGACCGGGTTGCCGCCGTTCGAGGCGTCGATCCACGCGAGCTCCGCGGCGTGCTTCCGCAGGAGCTCCGCGATCCGCCGCAGCACGCGCGCGCGCTCGAGCGGCGCGACCGCGCGCCAGGCCTCGAAGCCGCGCTCCGCCGCGGCGACGGCCGCGTCGACGTCGTCCGGCCCCGCGACCGCGACCGACCCGAGCGACGCGCCGGTGCCCGGGTCGAGCGTCTCGTCGCGGCGTCCCGAGTGCGGCGCGTGCCACGCGCCGCCGTAGTGGAGATCGCGATGCCGGGGGAGTTCGTGCGCGCTCATTCCGTCGTCCTCGTTCACGCGGCGTTGCGGTGCTCGTCGCGCGCGAGCCGGCCGAGCAGCGCGTTGGCGCCGATCGCCAGCACGAACAGCACGATCAGCAGCGCGTACATCGCCGGCATGTCGAAGGTCGCGTACGACTGGATGATGAGGTAGCCGACGCCGCGGTTGGAGAGCTTGGTCTCGGCGAGCAGCGTCGCGATGATCGCGACGCCGAGGCCCAGCCGGAAGCCGTTGACGACCGGCTGCCGCATCGCCGGCAGGTAGATCGACTTCACCATCGTCCAGGTCCCCGCGCGGAAGCTCCGCCCGACGCGGACCAGCACCGGGTCGATGGCGCGCATGCCGGCGGCGACGCTGATCGCGACCGGGAAGAAGCACGAGAGCGCGCCCAGCGCGATCTTCGAGCCCGCGCCCGTGCCGAACCACATCAGCATCACCGGGAAGAACACGATCTTCGGCGTCGGGCCGAGGTAGAGCAGCAGCGCCTCGTAGGCGTCCGACAGGAACCGTCGCGCGCCGAGCGCGATGCCGGCGGCGAGGCCGAGCGCGCCGCCGATCGCGACGGCGAGCGCGATCTCCATCAGCGTGATGGCGAGGTTCGCGTAGAAGTCGGCGCGGGCGAGGAGCGCGCCGAGGGCCCGGCCGATCGCCTGCAGCGACGGCACGACGTCGCGGAACAGGAGCCCCGACATCGCGAGGGCCTCCCACGCGACGAGGATCGCGGCGACGATCGCGACGCGCAGCGCGAGCACGCGCCGCGCGGTCGAGGCGGCCGGGCGCGGCGCCGCGATCACCGGTGCGGCCGAAGCCATCGCTCGATCCTCTCGGTGACGTCGAAGAACAGCACCGACGCGAGCACCACGAAGGCGATCGCGACGTAGGTGCCGGGCATGTCGTAGCGCTCGGCCAGGTCGTTGACGAGCTGGCCCAGCCCGCCGAAGTTGATCAGGAACTCGACGCCGACGATGTTGATCATCGCGAACACCATGCCGAGCCGCATCCCGACGAACACGGTCGGCAGCGCCGCCGGCATCAGGATCTTCGTGAACTGCTGGGCCGGCGTGAGCTTGAGCGCCCGGCCGACGTCGATCAGCACCGCGCGCGTGCCCGCGAGCCCCTCGACGGTCTTGAGGATCACCGGCGGAAGGCCCGCGACGAAGCCGATCATCACGATCGTCGTCGCGCTGCGGCCGAAGATCACGAGGAACAGCGGGTACATCAGCACGATCGGGGCGGCGGCGAGCGCGCCGACCCAGGTCTCGGTCGCGAGCCGCAGGAGCCGGTACCGGTAGAGCAGGACGCCGGTGCCGATGCCGAAGACGCCGAGCAGGAGCGCCGCCCAGGCCATCTCCTGCGTCGTCTGCCAGAAGCGGGCGACGATATGTTCCTCGACGACGACGCGGGGGACCGCCTGCAGGACCTGCGAGGGCAGCGGGACGATGAAGCCGTTGACGACGCCCGCGCGGATCAGGACCTCGACGAGCCCGATCGCCGCGAGCACCGAGGCCGCGCCGAACGCGCGCGCGGGCCAGGGGTTGTGCGCGGCGCCCGCGCTCAAGCCGGCGCTCCCCTGCGCACGCGCGCCTCGTCCTCGGCGAGGCCGCGGCTCGCCTCCTCGCGGAGGTCGTGCCACACCTGGGCGACGTAGTGGCCGAACGCGTCGCTGCCGACGACCTCGGAATCGCGCGGATGCGGCAGCGCGATGTCGACGATGCGCTTGAGCTTCCCCGGCCGGTAGGTCATCACGAGCACGCGGTCGGAGAGCTGCACGGCCTCGGTCAGGTTGTGCGTGATGAGCAGCGTCGTCTGCTTCAGCTCCTGCTGGATCTGCAGGACCTTGTCGCCGAGGATCACGCGGGTCTGCTCGTCGAGCGCGGCGAAGGGCTCGTCCATGAGCAGGATCTTCGGCTCCGACGCGAGCGTGCGCGCGATCGACACGCGCTGGCGCATCCCGCCCGAGAGCTCCGACGGATAGCGCCGCTCGAAGCCGGAGAGCCCGACCAGCTTCACGAAATGCGCGGCCTTGTCCGCGCGCTCGGCCTTGCCCATGCCCGCGATCTCGAGCGGGAACGCGACGTTGTCGAGCACGTTGCGCCAGGGGAACGTCGACTCCTCCTGGAACACCATCCCGATCGCCGGGTGCGTGCCCGAGATCGTCGCGCCTTCGACGGTGACGCGCCCCTCGTAGTCGCCGACCAGCCCGCCGATGACGTTGAACAGCGTCGACTTGCCGCAGCCCGAGGGACCGATGATCGACACGAACTCGCCGGCGGCGACGCCGAACGACACGCCGTCGACGGCGGTCACCGCGCCGTCGGCGGTCGCGAAGCGCTTGACGATGCGCTCGACCTCGAGGAGCGCCGGCACGTCAGCGTCCCTTGCGGCGTGCCCTCCCCGCGTCGCGGGGAGAGGGCCGGGGCGAGGGGCCGGGAGCAGCGGGCGTCGCGCCCCCCGCGACGCGCACGTCGACGACGGCGACCATGCCCGCCTCGACGTCGGCGATCGCCCGCGCGAGCGCGCGCTCGAGCTCGTCGCCCGACTCGACCGGCCCGTAGCCGATCGCGCCCTGCGCGCGCCCGATCGCGGCGAGGTCGATCGCCGGGTCGTCCATGCGCTGGCCGATCCACTTGTTCGCGACCGGCCGTCCACGCGCGCGCGCCACGCGCTCCTGGTGCACCTCGTCGTTCCAGTACGAGCGGTTGTTCGTCACGACGACGAGCAGCGGGATCCGGTAGTGCGCGGCGGTCCACAGCGCGGTCGCGCCCATCAGGAAATCGCCGTCGCCGCACACCGCGACCGTCAGGATGCCGCGCGGCGCAAGCGCGAGGGCGGCGCCCACGCCGACGCCCGGCCCGGCGCCGACGCCGCCGCCCCCGTCCGAGCCCAGGTAGTCGAGCGGCCCGCGGAACGGCCAGCTCGCGCCGTTCCACGACAGCGGCAGGTGCGCGAGCGAGACCCGGCGCGAGCCCGCCGCGCGACGGAGCGCCGCCGCGACGTGATCGGTCGTGAGCGGTCCGGCCGCGAGCGCCGGAGCGCGATGCGCGTGCTTCCGCACCGGCCGCTTCGCCTTGCGCGCGCCGAGCGCGGCGAGGAGCGCGGGGACCGTCGCGTCCGGCGTCGACGCGAGGTGCACGTCGACCGGCGGCAGCCCCTGGTAGTCCATGCTCCAGCCGCGGTGGACGAGATGGTCGGCCGAGACCTGCACGACGGGCGCGGAGGGCTCGCCGCCGAAGGCCGTGCGCAGCGTCCCCGCGAGGTCGACCCAGTCGAGCGACAGGATCGCGTCGGCGCCGGCGATCTCGCGCGCCGCGTCCGCGCCCAGCATCACCGAGGGCGGCGCGGCGTGCAGCGGATGGTCGGTCGGGAACGCGGCGCCGACCTTGAGGTCGGTGAGCACGCGCGCGCCGAGCGCTTCCGCGAGCGCGACGCGCGCGTCCCACGCGGACTCGTCGCGCGACACGCGGCCCATCAGGATCAGCGGGCGCTTCGCCTTCGCGAGCAGCGCGACGGCGCGACGCACGGCGTCCGGATCCGGCGCGGCGACCGCGGCGGGCGCGTAGCGCGACGGATCGATCGACGGCGGCGGCGCGGCGATCGCCGCCTCCTGCATGCCCGCGTCGAGGTTCACGTAGACCGGGCCCTTCGGCTCGGTGCGCGCGATCCAAGCGGCCCGCAGCACCGCCTCGCGCGCCGCGGCGGGCGACGCGGGCTGGTCGTCCCACTTGACGTAGCCGCGCACGACGGCGCCCTGGTCGCGCGCCGTGTGGATCCAGTCGATCCAGGGGCGGCGGTGCACGGCGTCCACGGGACCGGTCGCGCCCAGCAGCAGCACCGGCATCCGGTCGCACCAGGCGTTGAAGATCGCCATCGTCGCGTGGAAGAGCCCGACGTTCGAGTGCAGCGCCGCCGCCATCGGCTCGCCGGTCGCCTTCGCGTAGCCGTGCGCGATCGCGACCGCGTGCTCCTCGTGCAGGCACACGAGCATCCGCGGATCGCGGTTGCCGAGGAAGTTGACGAGGCTGTCGTGCAGGCCGCGGAAGCTCGCGCCGGGCACGAGCGCGATCCACCGGACGCCGGTCGCGCGGAGCGCCTCCGCGACGACGTCGCTGCCGTACGCGGCCTCGCGCGCGAGCGCGCCCTCGGGGCGCTCGAGCGCGTCGGCCGCCGCGGGGCGCGGGCGCGCGGCCGCGCGGGGCTTGCGCGCGGCCACCGTCGCTCCGGTCGTCCTCGTCCGCGCCGCGCCCTAGCGCGGCGGGATCTGGATCAGCGTCGCGAGCTGCTCCGGCGTGAGCTGCGTCGCGGTGAACTTGAGGTCGACCGCGTCCTTGACGATCGTGTCGAGGCCGACGATCTTGTCCGGGTCGACCGCCGACTTCGGGAAGAACTGGTCGCGCGTGCGCTTCGCCATCTCGACCGGGATGCCGACGAACTCGGCGTAGGTCTTGAGCGCGGCCGGGTCGTCCGAGTACATCCAGTCGACCGTCTCGCGGTACGCCTTCATGTAGCGGTCGACGACCGCCTTGCGCTCCTGCAACGTCTTCAGGTTCGCGATGTTCACGCGCACCGTCTGGCCCTTGAACACGGCTGCGTCGTTGCCGCTCGCGATCACGCGGATCGCGCCCTCGTCGAGCTGCTTCAGCCCGAACGGCGGCGCGGCCCAGCCGACGTCGATCTGCCCCGACATCACCTGCGTCAGCGTCGACGATGGGCTGCCGGTCGAGGTCGGCTTCGCCTTGAGGTCGTACTGCTTCATGAACGCGGTGACGATGCCGTGCGTCGAGCTGCCGTTGGTCGAGTACGCGATCGTCTTGCCTTCGGTGTCCTTGAGCGACTTGACCGGCGAGGCGGTCGGCACGTACCAGTAGAGGTCGGCCGCGCCCGTCGTCTCCGCGCTGATGATGCGCACCGGCGCGCCCTTCGAGAACGCGGACAGCGCGCCCATGATGCCGCCGGCGATGCCGAGGTCGGCGCTGCCGGCGATGACCGCCTGCTGCGTCTCGCCCGCGCCCTGCGTCCACAGGATCTCGACGGCGACGCCGTGCTTCTTGCAGATGCCCGAGCGCATGCACATCTCGGAGATCGACGTGTCCCAGTTGCCGCGCTGGCCGGCGGCGAGCTTGAGCACGTCCTGCGCGCTCGCGGTCGCGGCGAGCGCGAGCGCGAGGGCCGCGACGGCGCTCTGGATCGAAAGGTTGGAACGCATGCTGTCCTCCGGTCGATGGGGGCGGCGCCGGTCGTCGCCGGCGCTCTCGCGATGGCGCGGGCCGGCCGCGGCCCGCGAGGCGCGAGTGTCGCGTGGCCGCCGGGGTTCGTCAACGCCGGGAGGCGAGCCGGGGCGCGGCGGCTTGCCGCCGACGCACTTAGGCTCCTAAGATACGCCGCCGCGGCGCCCGCCGGCCCCGGGGCAAACCCCATGCCGCAGACCGATGCCCTGCCGCTCGAGCTCGTCGTCGCGCGCGCGACCGACGTCGCGCAGGGCGTCCGGCAGTTCGAGCTGCGCGATCCCGGCGGCGGCGAGCTGCCGCCGTTCACGGCCGGCTCGCACCTGCGCGTCGAGGTGCCCGGCGGCGGCGAGCGCAAGTACTCGCTCTGCAACGATCCCGCCGAGCGCGACCGCTACGTGATCGCGGTCAAGCGCGACCTGTCCGGCCGCGGCGGCTCGGTGCGCCTCGTCGACGGCGTGCGCGAGGGCGACCGCCTGCGCGTCTCGCTGCCGGACAACGCGTTCGCGATGGACGAGCGCGGGGGCGCGTCGATCTTCGTCGCCGGCGGCATCGGCATCACGCCGATCCTCGCGATGATCCGCAGCCTCGAGGCGAGGGGCGACGCCCGCTGGAAGCTCTGGTACCTCGCGCGCGACCGCGCGTCGGCGCCCTACGCGGACGAGCTCGAGTCGGGGCCCTGGCGCGATCGCGTGCGCGTGCATTTCGACGGCGGCGACCCTGCGCGCTCGCTCGACCTGTGGCCGGTCTTCGAGAAGCCGGGCAGGGCGCACGTCTACTGCTGCGGGCCGCGGCCGCTGATGGACGCGGTGCGCGACATGACCGGGCACTGGCCGTCGGGCAGCATCCATTTCGAGAGCTTCGTCGACGGCGCCGCGATGGCGCTGCCGGAGGACCGCCCGTTCAAGGTGCGGCTCGCGCGCTCGGGGGCCGAGGTCGACGTGCCCGCCGGGGTCACGATCCTCGAGGCGCTGAAGCGCGCCGGCCACCGCGTGCCGTCGTCGTGCGAGGCGGGCACCTGCGGCACGTGCAAGACGCGCGTCGTCGAGGGCGAGCCCGAGCACCGCGACCTCGTGCTGATGCCCGACGAGCAGGCGACGAACGTGATGGTGTGCGTGTCGCGCGCGAAGTCGCCGGTGCTGGTGCTCGACCTGTGAGCGCGAACGCCGCGACGGGAGGACGGTTTCCGCGTCCGAAGGGCCGCCCCGAGGACGCGGGCCCCCTCGGGGGGAGGCGCGCGGAGCGCGCTTCGGGGGGGCCACTCCGCGTCGGGGCCGCCGGCCTGGGCCGCGCGTTCGCGTTCATGCTGCCGACGTTCCGCGCCGACCCGCGCGTCTCGCTCGTGGCCGCGGCCGATCCGCGCGGCGAGCCGCGCGAGCGCTTCGTCGCGGACTTCGGCGGCCGCGCGTACGCCACCGTCGACGCGCTCGTGCGCGATCCCGAGGTCGAGGTCGTCTACGTGGCCACGCCGCACCAGTTCCATGCCCGCGACGTCGCGGCGGCGGCGGCCGCGGGCAAGCACGTGCTGTGCGAGAAGCCGATGGCGCTGTCGCTCGGCGAGTGCGTCGCGATGACCGACGCGTGCCGCGCCGCGGGCGTCGCGCTGGTCGTCGGCCACAGCCACGGGTTCGACGCGCCGATCGCGCTCGCGCGAAGCATCGTCGACGGCGGCGAGGTCGGCCGCGTGCGCATGATCACCGCGCTCAATTTCACCGACTTCCTGTACCGGCTGCGCCGTCCCGAGGAGCTCGACACCGCGCGCGGCGGCGGCGCGGTCACCAACCAGGCCGCGCATCACGTCGACATCGTGCGCCGGCTCGCCGGCGCGCGGGCGCTCTCGGTGCGCGCGGAGGTCGGCCGCTGGGACGACGCGCGCCCGACCGAGGGCGCGTACGCGGCGCTGATCCGCTTCGAGGGCGGCGCGTTCGCGACCTGCGTCTACGGCGGCTACGCGCACTTCGACACCGACGCGTGGCAGGGCTGGATCGGCGAGATGGGCCAGCGGCGCGATCCGGCCGACTACGGCGCTTCCCGGCGCCGGCTGGCGTCGCTCGCGCCGGGCGCCGACGAGGCGGCGCTGAAGGCGGCGACCGGCTACGGCGGCGGCGCGTCGCCCGCTCGCCCCGGGGGCGCGCCCGTCGCGCACCAGCATTTCGGCCCGATCATCGTGTCCTGCGATCGCGCGGACCTGCGGCCGACGCCCGCCGGCGTCGAGGTGTGGGGCGACCGCGAGCGCACGCTGCGCGAGCTCGCGCCGCCCGCCGTGCCGCGCGCCGAGGTCGTCGACGAGCTCGTCGACGCGGTGCGCCACGGGCGCGCGCCGCTGCACGACGGCGCCTCGGCGACCGCGACGGTCGAGATCTGCCTCGCGATGCTCGCCTCGGCGCGCGAGGGGCGCGACGTCGCGCTGCGCCACCAGGCCGCCGCTGCGCCGGGGGCGGCCGCATGAGCGTCGAGCCGTCGCGCGGATCGACCGACCTCGAGATCTCGCGGGCGATCCTGCGCCGCTGGCACGAGGACGTGCCGCGCGACCGCCTCGCGCACCTCGTCAAGGACGCGGAGCGCGCGTTCCGCCGCGCGCTGTCGCTCAGGCTCGCGCGCCACGGCATCCCGTTCGGCTACTGGACCTTCCTCCGGGTGCTGTGGGAGCGCGACGGCGTCACGCAGCGCGAGCTCGCGATCGGGGCCGGCGTGTCCGAGCCCTCGGCGCTCTCGGCGTTGCGCGGCATGGAGGCGGCCGGCCTGCTCACGCGCCGCCGCCGCGAGGGCAACCGCAAGAACGTGTACGTCGCGCTGTCGCGTCGCGGCAAGGCGCTCAAGCGCCGGCTCGTGCCGCTGGCGGTCGAGGTCAACGCGATCGCCACGCGCGCGGTCGGGCGCCGGGACGTCGCCGCCACGCGGCGGTGCCTGGTCGCGATCCTCGACAACCTCTCGCGCGACGAGCTCGCGATGAGCGCGGGCGCCGCGGGGAAGCGCGGCGCCGCGGCCCGGCCCGGGCGCCGCCCGGGGGCGCCGGCGCCGCGTGGGCGCCGGTGAACGCCGCCCCGCCCGGTCAAGGAACGCGCGGATTCGGCTCGACAACGCCCCGGCCGCGCGCCTAGCATCGCGATCTTAGTCGACTAAGCATTTGCCGGCCGCCCGGCGGCCGGGGAGGAGAGCGCCATGCTGACCCACGAGGAGAACGACCTCCTGTGCCGCGTCGAGGGCGACGCGCCGATGGGCCGGATCGCCCGCGCCCACTGGATCCCGGCCTGCCTGTCCGAGGAGCTGCCCGAGCCCGACGGCACGCCGGTCCCGGTTCGCCTGCTGGGCGAGGACCTGGTCGCGTTCCGCGACACCGAGGGCCGGGTGGGACTCATGGGCCGGTACTGCCCGCACCGGCGGGCGTCGCTGCTGCTCGCGCGGAACGAGGACTGCGGGCTGCGCTGCCTCTACCACGGCTGGAAGATGGACGCGTCGGGCAACGTGGTCGAGATGCCCTCCGAGATCGGCGGGAGCACGCTGCGCGAGAAGACGAAGCACGTCGCCTACCCGACGCACGAGTGGGCCGGCGTCGTCTGGACCTACATGGGCGCGGGCGCGCCGCCGGATTTCCGGCCGCCGCCCTGGGCGCCGCACGAGAACGCCAAGGTCGCGATCGCGAAGGCGATCATCCCTTGCAACTGGGCGCAGGTCCTCGAGGGCGCGATCGATTCGGCGCACAGCTCGTCCCTGCATTCCTCCGACATGGTGCCCGCGAAGATCGACGGCGCGAAGGCGACGTCGACGATGTGGTACCGGCCGTCGACCGACAAGGCGCCGCGCCTGCAGGTGCAGCGCACGCCCTACGGCTTCCGCTACGCGGCGCTGCGCCGCCCGATCGTCGATTCGGCGAGCAACGAGTACGTGCGGCTCACCGTGTTCGTCGCGCCGTTCACCGTGCTGATCCCGCCCAACGACCTGTACAACGTCGCCAACGTCAACGTGCCGGTCGACGACACGACCACGCTGTTCCTGTTCATCGCGTGGGGCGAGGAGGCGGCGACCGTCCCGGACACCGAGAGCTGGCGCAAGTTCCTGGGCCAGCAGGTCGGCATCGACCTCGACGCCGAGTACCGCCCGCTGCGCAACCTCGGCAATCGCTTCTGGCAGGACCGCGCCGCGATGAAGGCCGGCAACTTCACCGGCATCAAGGGCTTCCCGAACCAGGACATCGCGATGTGGGTGACGATGGGCCCGATCGCCGACCGCTCGCGCGACGTGCTCGGCGCCTCCGACGTCGCGATCGCCGAGTTCCGGCGCCAGATGCTCGAGGCGGCGAAGGCGGTGCGCGACGGCGCCCCCGCGATCGGCACCGGCGCGGACCGCATCCCGCCCGGCGTCCGGAGCTACCAGAAGATCGTCCCGAAGACGGTCGACTGGCGCACGCTCGGCGTGGAATGACATCCCCCTTGCTCGCTCCGCTCGCAGCCCCCCGAGGGGGCGCGCCGGTCGGTCGGGGCGGCCCTTCTCGACCGAAGTGACCGAATGACACGCAAGCTCGAGCTCTCGATCGCGGTCGGGCCCTACGACCGCATGCGGCCGCTGATCGACGGCGAGGTCGCGATCGACGGCGTCGACCCGGTGGTGATGACCTACGCGCCGGAGGAGATGTTCTTCCGGGCGTTCCGCCACGCCGAGTTCGACGTGTGCGAGCTGTCGATGTCGAGCCAGGTCGTCAAGGTCTCGCGCGGCGAGAACGCGTACGTCGGCGTGCCGGTGTTCCCGTCGCGCGCGTTCCGCCACACGTCGATCTACGTGCGCCGCGACCGCGTGAAGCGTCCCGAGGACCTGCGGGGCGGGCGCATCGGCGTGCCGGAGTACCAGCTCACCGCGAACGTCTGGGCTCGCGCGATCCTGCAGGACGACCACGGCGTCGCGCCCTCCGACGTCACCTGGGTTCAGGGCGGCATCGACGAGCCCGGCCGGCCCGAGAAGATCAGGCTCGCGCTGCCCGAGGCGATCCGCGTCGTGCCGGCGCCCGAGGGCGAGACGATCTCCGCGATGCTCGACCGCGGCGAGCTCGACGGCTACATCGGCCCGCGCCCGCCGTCGTGCCGCAACCCCGACGTGGACTGGCTCTTCGCCGATCCGACGGCGGCCGCGAAGGACTACTACCGGCGCACGCGCATCTTCCCGATCATGCACGTGATCGGCGTGCGCCGGACGCTGGTCGAGCGCCACCCGTGGCTGCCGGCGTCGCTGCTGAAGGCGTTCGAGGCATCCAAGGCGCTCGCGCTGAAGCGCCTCGGCGACACGTCGGCGACGAAGGTGACGCTGCCGTTCGTCGAGGAGCAGCTCAAGGCCGCGCGCGCGCTGATGGGCGAGGACTTCTGGTCGTACGGCGTCGCGCCCAACCGGCACGTCGTCGAGGCGTTCCTGCGCCACCACCATGCCCAGGGCCTCTCGTCGCGCCTCGTGGCCGTCGACGAGATGTTCGACCCGGCGACCTTCGAGGCCTCGCGGCTCTGAGCGCCGTCCACGAAGGCTACGCGCTCGCCGGCGCTGCGCTGCTGCTCTTCTCCGCGAGCATCCTGATCGCGCGCGGCGCCGGGCGGTACGCGCCGCTCGCGTCGGGCTTCGTCGTCACGCTCGCGTTCAACGTGATCGCCGGCGCCGCGATGCTCGCGGTGCAGCTCGCGCGCGGCGGCGGCCTCGTGCCGGTCACCGCCGCCGGCGTCGTCGCGTTCGTGCTCGCGGGCCTCGCGTCGACGTTCCTCGCGCGCTGGTTCTTCTACGCCTGCGTCGAGCAGCTCGGGCCGGCGCGCGCGAGCCTCTTCCAGGTGTCGAGCCCGCTCGTGACCGCGCTCCTCGGCTTCGCCCTGCTGGGCGAGCGGCTGTCGTCCGGCGTCGTCGCCGCGATGGTCGCGGTCACGGCCGGCCTCGCGATCGTCGGCACCGCGCGGCGCGACCTCGCCTCGCCGGTCGCGCGGGCGCGCCGCGGCCCGGCGATCGCGCTCGGGGTCGGCGCGTCGGTCGGCTACGCGATCGGCAACGTGCTGCGCGGCCAGGCGATCGCGCTGTGGGGCGAGGCGATCGCCGGCACGCTGATCGGCGCGGTCGCGGCGCTGGCGCTGCAGGCCGCGCTCACCGGCGCGTCGCGCGAGGGATTCCGGCCGGTGCGCCGCGCCGACCGCCGCGGGCTCGCGCTCTACGCGGCGATGGGCGTCACGACGGTGGCCGCGCAGGCGCTGACGATCGAGGCGATGTCGCTCGCCCCGGTGGCGGTCGTCGCGCTGATCACGCTGTCGACGCCGCTCGTGATCCTGCCGGTGAGCCTCACGATGCTCCGGCGCGAGGAACGCGTCGACGCCCGCACGCTCGCGGGCGCCGCGCTCGCGCTCGGCGGCATCGCGGTGATCGTGCTTCGCTGAAGCGCCGACGAGGTCCTCGTGGGCCGGTCTCCAGGCCGACCCACGGGCATCCGGGGCTCAGCGCGCGTTCGCCTGCGCGAGGAGCTCGTAGGAGCGCACGCGCGCGGCGTGGTCGTACGTCCAGGTGTTGACGACGAGCTCGTCGAGCGCGAGGCCCGATGCGAGCGCGCTCAGCTTCGCGATCACGGCCTCGCCGGTGCCGACGAACGCGCGGCGGCGCATCGCCTCGACCCGCGCGCGGTCCGCCTCGTCGTAGGCCTGCGCCCTCGCGCGCGCCTGCTCGGGCGAGGCGAGCGGCAGCCGCAGCCCGCGCTCGAAGCCGACGCGCCAGTGCTCGCGCGTCGCGAACAGCCGCCATGCCTCGTCGTCGGTGTCGGCGGCGAGCGCCCAGACGCAGATCGTCGCCCGCGGCGACGGATGCCGCTCGCTCGGGCGGTAGTGGCGGCGGTAGATCGCGAGCGCTTCCTCGGTGCCCGCGCCGTCGGTGAAGAAGTACGCGTACGCGTAGGGGAGCCCGAGGTGCGCGGCGAGCTGCGCGCCGTAGCTCGAGCTGCCGAGGATCCAGATCTCGGGCGTCGTCGGCCCGGTCGGGAACGCGCCGATCGCGGCGAACGGATGGTCGCCGGGGAGCGGCTGCCCCGCGACCCAGTGCGAGAGCTCGACGACCTGGCGCGGGAACTCGTCGGCGGCGTTCGCGTGCGGATTGAGCGCGAGCGCCGTCAGTCGGTCGGAGCCCGGCGCACGGCCGAGGCCGAGGTCGATGCGCCCCGGCGCGATCGCCTCGAGCACGCGGAACTGCTCGGCGACCTTGAGCGACGAATAGTGGGGCAGCATCACGCCGGCGCTGCCGACGCGGATGCGCGTCGTCGTCGCCGCGATCGCCGCCATCAGGATCTCGGGCGCGGTCCCGACGATGCTCGCGCTGTTGTGGTGCTCGGAGACCCAGTAGCGGTGGTAGCCGAGCGCGTCGCAGGCCTGCGCGAGCGCGACCGAGCGCCGGATCGCGACGTCCTGCGCGTCGCCTTCTGCGGCGGGCGACTGGTCGAGGACCGACAGGCGGAGCGCGCTCACGCCGGCATTCTCCCATGGCGCGCGGCGCGCTATGCTTGCGGCGATGCAGTTCCGCGACTACTACGAGACGCTCGGGGTCCCGCGCGACGCGACGCTGGACGACATCAAGCGCGCCTACCGCAAGCTCGCGCGCAAGTACCACCCCGACGTCAGCAGCGACAAGGACGCGGAGGCGAAGTTCAAGGAGGTCGGCGAGGCCTACGCGGTCCTCAAGGATCCCGAGAAGCGCGCGGCCTACGACCGCTTCGGCGCGAACTGGAAGAACGGGCAGGAGTTCACGCCGCCGCCCGACTGGGACGCCGGCTACGAATTCCGCGGCGGCGAGGCCCCGCCGGGGGGCGACGCCGAGTTCAGCGACTTCTTCGAGTCGCTGTTCGGCCGCATGGGCGGCGAGCGCGCGCACCGGCGCGGCGCCGCCTCCGCGCGCGGCGAGGACCACCACGCGAAGGTCGTCGTCGACCTGGAGGACGCCTACACCGGCGCTCGCCGCTCGCTGTCGCTGCGCATGCCCTCGCTCGACGAGGACGGGCGCGTAGGCCTGCGAGAACGCACGCTGGAGGTGACGATCCCGAAGGGCATCCGCGCGGGACAGAGCCTGCGCCTCGCGGGGCAGGGCGGCGCGGGCTACGGCGGCGGCCCGCCGGGCGACCTGTACCTCGAGATCGCGTTCGCGCCGCATTCGCGCTATCGCGTCGACGGGCGCGACGTCTCGGTCGACGTCCCGCTCGCGCCCTGGGAGGCGGAGCTCGGCGCGACGGCGCGCGTGGCGACGCCCTCGGGCGACGTCGACGTCGCTGTGCCGCCGCATTCGGGCGCGGGACGCAAGCTCAGGCTGCGGGGCCGCGGCATCCCGGGCGAGCCGCCCGGCGACCTGTACGCGGTGGTCTCGATCGTGCTGCCGCGCGCGGACACCGCGGCGAAGCAGGAGGCGTATCGCGCGCTGGCGAAGGCGTTCGGCGCCGACGCGGGCGCATCGAAGCGGGGGTGACGCATGGCGGATTCCGATTCCCGTCACGCGAGCGAGGCCGTCGTCGAGATCGACTACCGGCTGACGCTCGTCGAGCTCTGCCGCGCCAGCGCGGCGAGCGAGGACCAGGTGCGCGCCTGGATCGACGAGGGCGCGCTCGCGCCCGACGAGGTCGTCGCGGGCGAGTGGCGGTTCGCCGCGACGACGCTGCGCCGGGCGCGCACCGCGGCGCGGCTCGCGCGCGACTTCGAGATCGACGCCGCCGCCGTCGCGCTGGTGCTCGGGCTGATGGACGAGATCGAGCGGCTGAAGGCGAGGCTCGGATGAGCGCGCCCGACACCGCCTCGCGCTTCGGCAGCGGCCGCGCGGTCCGCCGCGTCGAGGACGACGCGCTGCTGGCCGGGCGCGGCGTCTTCGCCGACGACGTGTCGCCGCCGGGGCAGCTCGTGCTGCACTTCCTGCGCTCGCCGCATCCGCACGCGCGCATCGTGTCGATCGACGCCCGGGCCGCCTCGGCGATGCCGGGCGTCGTCGCGGTGCTGACGGGCGACGACCTGCTGCGCGCGGGGGTGCAGCCGCTCGTGGCGTCGGCCGACTTCAAGCGTGCGGACGGCTCGCCGACCGCGGCGCCGCCGCAGCACGCGCTCGCCGCCGGCGTCGTGCGCTACGTCGGCGAATGCGTCGCGGCCGTCGTCGCGGGCTCGATGCACCAGGCGCGCGACGCGGCGGAGGCGATCGACGTCCGCTACGAGCCGCTGCCGTCGGTGGCCGACGCGGACCTGGCGGTCGCGCCGGGCGCACCGCTCGTGTGGGATGCGGCCGGCGGCAACGTCGCCTGCGAGGCGCGCCACGGCGATGCGAAGAAGGCGGCCGACGCGTTCGCGAAGGCCGCGCACGTCGTCGCGCTCGATCTCGTCAACCAGCGTGTGATCCCGGCGCCGATCGAGCCGCGGACGACGCTCGCGACGGTCGACGCCACCGGTCGCCTCACGCTGCGCACGAGCTGCCAGACGCCGACCGGCTGGCGCGACGAGCTCGCGGGCGTGATCGGGATCGCACCGGAGTCGATCCGCGTGCTGGTGGGCGACGTCGGCGGCGGCTTCGGCATGAAGACGACGCTCTACGCGGAGGACGTGGTCGCGGCGCACGCGGCGCGCACGCTCGGGCGCCCGGTCAAGTGGGTCGCCGAACGCATCGACGAGTTCCTCTCCGCGTCGCACGGCCGCGACGTGAACACGCGGGCCGAGCTCGCGCTGGATCCGGAGGGCCGCATCCTGGCGCTGCGCATCGACTCGCGCGCGAACCTCGGCGCGTACGCGACGCCGGCGGGCGTCGTGATCCAGCTCCTGATCGGTCCCTGGGTGACGACGTCGATCTACGACGTCTCGACGATCGACGTGCGCGTCCGCGGCGTGCTCACGAACACGGCGCCCACCGGGCCCTACCGCGGCGCGGGGCGCCCGGAGGCGATCTACTTCCTCGAGCGCCTGATGGACGCCGCGGCGCGCAGGACGGGCATCGACCCGGTCGAGCTCCGCCGTCGCAACATGCTTCGCCCCGACCAGATGCCGTGGCGCAACCCGATGGCGAAGACCTACGACTCGGGCCAGTTCGCGAAGGTGATGGACGGCGCGATCGCACTCGCCGACTGGCACGGCTTCGAGGCGCGCGCCGCCGAGTCGCGCAGGCGCGGCCGGCTGCGCGGGCGCGGCATGGCGACGTTCCTCGAATGGACCGGCGCCGACGTGTTCACCGAGCGCGTGACGGTGACGGTGAGCGAGGGGGACGACGGGCAGGGCGAGATCGAGATGTTCTCGGCCACGCAGGGCATGGGCCAGGGGCTGCTCACCACCTACGCGCAGCTCGCGGTCGACGTGTTCGGCGTGCCGATCGAGCGCGTCCGCGTCGTGCAGGGCGACACCGACCGCGGCACCGGCTTCGGCAGCGCGGGCTCGCGGTCGCTCTTCGTCGGCGGCTCGGCGATCCACGTCGCGGCGAACGAGACGGTCGACGAGGCGCGCAGGCTCGCGGCGGACGCGCTGGAAGCGTCGCGCGACGACATCGAGTACCGGAGCGGCGAGCTCCGCATCGCGGGCACCGACCGGCGCATCGGGCTGTTCGAGCTCGCGCGCCGCCAGCCGGGTCGCCGCATCGTCGTCGACAGCACGAGCTCGGTCGACGACGCGACCTGGCCGAACGGCTGCCACATCGCCGAGGTGGAGATCGACCCGGACACCGGCGCGGTCGTCGTCGACCGCTACTGGTCGGTCAACGACGTCGGGCGCGTCGTCAACCCGATGATCGTGATCGGCCAGCTCGAGGGCGGCGCGGTGCAGGGCATCGGCCAGGCGCTCTGCGAGGCGTTCGTGCACGACCCGAAGACCGGCCAGCCGCTGACCGCGACGTTCATGGACTACGCGCTGCCGCGCGCCTCGCTCGTGCGCCACTTCGCGATGACGATGGACGAGTCGACGCCCTGCCGGAACAACCTACTCGGCGTGAAGGGCGTCGGCGAGCTGGGCACGATCGGCGCGACGCCGACGGTCGTCAACGCGGTCGTCGACGCGCTCGTGCGCGCCGGCGCGGGCGACCGCGTCGACGCGATGCAGATGCCGTTCACGCCGGAGCGCGTGTGGCGAGTGCTGGCGAGGTAGCGGAGCTCGCGCCGACGGGCGCGTTGCGCGCGGCGATCAACCTCGGCAACCCGGTGCTGGCGTCGCGCGATCCGGCGACCGGCGAGCCTCGCGGCGTCTCGGTCGACCTCGCGCGCGAGCTGGGCGCGCGGCTGGGCGTGCCGGTCGAGCTCGTCGCGTACGACGCAGCCGGCCGGGTCGTCGACGCGCTGCGGTCGGGCGCGTGGGACGTCGCGTTCCTCGCGATCGACCCGAAGCGCGCGCTCGAGATCGCCTACACGCCGCCCTACGTCGAGATCGAGGGTGCGTACCTCGTCCGCGAGGCGTCGCCGCTGCGCGACAACGCCGCGGTCGACGCGCCGGGGGTGCGCGTCGTCGTCGCGCAGGGCGCGGCCTACGATCTGCACCTGTCGCGCGAGCTCGAGCACGCGACGCTCGTCCGCGTGCCGTCCTCGGCCGCGGTCGTCGACGCGTTCCTCGCGGACGGCTACGAAGTCGCTGCGGGCGTGAAGCAGCAGCTCGAGGCGGACGCGAGGCGGCACCGGGGCCTGCGTCTGCTGCCCGGCCGCTTCATGGTGATCCGGCAGGCGATGGGCACGCCGCGCGGACGCGAGGCGGGCGCGCGCACCCTCGCGCGATTCGTCGAGGAGATGAAGGCGTCCGGCTTCGTCGCGCGCGCGCTCGAGCGCCACGGCGTCGAGGGCGCCGCGGTCGCGAAATGAACCTCAGCGATCGAGGACCTCGTCCGCGGCGACGAGGATCGATCGCGGGATCGCGATGCCCTGCTCGCGCGCGGCGCGCTGGTTGACGACGAGCTTCACGGCGTTCGGGCGCTCCACCGGCAGGTCGGCGGGCTTCGCGCCGCGCGCGAGACGGTCGACGTAGTCCGCGGCGCGCCGGTAGAGCGGCCCCGGATCGGCGCCGTACGAGAGGAGGCCGCCCGCGTCGGGATAGTCGCGGCGCGCGTAGACCGCGGGCCGGCGGCCCTCGGCGGCGAAGCGGACGATGCGGTCCCGGTGGGGAAGCAGCGCCGCGGTCAGTCCGACGGCGAGGCCTTCCTGGCGCGACGAGGCGATCGACGCGAATGCGCGGTCGAGGGCGCCGGGCCACACGCCGTCGTAGACCTGCACGCTCGCGCCGAGCGCGGAGGCGCGCGCCTTCAACTGGTCGGCGACGAGCATCTCGCCGGGATTGCCGGTGTCGGTCAGGTAGGCGGCGCGCTCGAGCCCGGGCGCGAGCTCGCGCAGGATCTCGATCCACTTCGCCCCGATCTCCGCCTGCATCGGCGAGAGGCCGGTCGCGTTTCCGTCGGGTCGCCCGAGGTTCGCGACGAGCCCCGAGCCGACCGGATCCGCCGGGCCGACGAACACGATCGGGATCGTCGTCGTCGCCCCCTTCGCCGCGAGCGCCGAGGTCGTCGACACGGTGACCAGAACGTCGGGCTTCCAGGCAACGATCTCCGCGGCGAGCGCGGGCAGGCGCGCGGGCACGTCGTCCGCGTAACGCGCCTCGATCGACAGATTGCGGCCCGGCACGTAGCCGAGCTCCGCGAGGCGGTCGGTCAGCTGCTTCCAGTTCGTGCGGCGCGCGGCCTCGGTGGACTCGCTCAGCGCCGCGACGCGCAGGGGGCGCAGCGGCGCCTGCGCGACGGCGACGGCCGGCGCGGCGACCGCGACCAGCGCGCCGGCGAAGACGAGGCGCCGACGCATGCGCGACAAGGCGGTCGCTCCGGAAATGTCCGGGGGCCGGACGCCGGCGGGCACCGGCGTACGGCCCCCGTCGACGACGCTCGGGTCAGCCCTCGTACTTGAACGACAGCTGCATGCGCGCGCGGTAGGCGACGACCTTGCCGCCCTCGACCTTCATGTCGAGCTTCGTGACCTCGGCGATGCGCAGGTCGCGCAGCGACTTGCTCGCCATCGTCACCGCGTGCTTCGCCGCGTCCTCCCACGACACCGTGCTCGTGCCGATCACGTCGATCACGCGGTAGACGCCGTCGCTTCCGCTCTTCTTCGCCATGGCTCCTCCTCTCGGATCCTCGCGCGGCACCCGGCGGGCGCCCGCGGACGCGACCATCATACTGAACCGGCGGCGTCCTGAGCGGGCCTCGCGGCCGCGGAGCCGTTGCGCGGTGCAGCACAATTCGGCACGATGGCGTCGGGCCGCCTCCGGGCCGCGGGGAGGCCGATTGGATCGACAGCGTCGAGCGCTCGTGCAGGGGATCGCGGCATGGGGCGCCTGGCGCGCATCGGGGCTTTGCGCCGCCGATGGGGTGCCGCAGGCCGCCGGAGAGCTCGGGCGATTCATGGCGCTGTCGACCGCGCTGACCGGCGTCGCGATCGACGACGCGATCGCGTCCGCCGCGGTCCTCGCGACGTTCTCCGCGCCGGAGCGCCGCGCGTCGCTCGCGTCGCTCGCCGACATCGTCGCCGCGACGCCCGGGGACGGGCTCGACGCCGCGGTGAAGACGAAAGGGCTCGACGCGATCGCGAACGAGGTCGTCTCGGTCTGGTACGCGGGCGTCGCGGGCAACGCCGACGCGCAACGCGTCGTGCTCTACCTGAACGCGCTCGTGTGGAACGCGATGACGTTCGCGAAGCCGATGGGCGTGTGCGGCGGCCCGACCGGCTACTGGGCGGACGCGCCGCGCTGATGGATTCCGACGTCGTAATCGTCGGCGCGGGCATCGCCGGCGCGCTGGTCGCGTCGAAGCTCGCCGCGGCGGGCGCGAAGGTCGCGATCCTCGAGGCGGGGCCGCGCGTCGACCGCGGCGCGGCGGTCACGACGTTCTACGACGCGCTCGTGAAGGTGCCCGAGTGCGCGTATCCGAACGCTGCCTACGCGCCGCACCCGCGCTCCGACGACCTCGACGCCTACTACGTGCAGACCGGGCCGCAGAAGTTCCAGAGCACCTACCTCCGCCAGGTCGGCGGCACGACCTGGCACTGGCTCGGAACCTGCCTGCGGCTCGTGCCCGACGACTTCCGGCTCGCGTCGCGTTTCCGCCGCGGCGTCGACTGGCCGATCGACTATGCGACGCTCGAGCCCTGGTACGGCGAGGCCGAAGCCGAGATCGGCGTGTCGGGCGATTCGCGCGAGGACCTCGGCAGCCCGCGCTCGCGCGGCTACCCGATGCCCGCGATCCCGATGTCCTACCTCGACGGCGTGATCGCGAAGGCGTTCGCCGGCACGCCCTACGCGCTGCGCTCGACGCCGCAGGGGCGCAATTCGGTCGAGCGCGACGACCGCGCGCCCTGCTGCGGCAACGCGAGCTGCATCCCGGTGTGCCCGATCCAGGCGAAGTACGACGCCACCGTGCACCTCGCCCGCGCCGAGAAGGCGGGAGCGCGCGTCATGCCGCAATCGGTCGTCGACTTCGTCGAGGTCGGGCGCGACGCGCGCGTCGAGGCGGTGCGCTACAAGCGGCCCGACGGGTCGGGCGGCCGCCTGGCCGCGAAGGTGTTCGTGCTCGCCGCGCACGCGATCGAGATCCCGAAGCTCCTGCTGATGTCCGCGGGCGCGAACGCGCCGCGCGGCGTCGCGAACGCGAGCGACCAGGTCGGTCGCCACCTGATGGACCATCCGGTGCAGCTCTCGTACGCGCTCGCGGGCGCGCCGGTGTATCCGTACCGCGGCCCGCTGTCGACGAGCGGCGTCGAGAGCACGCGCGCGGGATCCTGGCGCGCCGAGCGTCCGGCGTTCCGCATCGAGGTCGGCAACGACGGCTGGTCCTGGCCGACCGGCGCGCCGGTGAGCGACGCGCAGGCGCTCGCGGCGAAGGGCGTGCGCGGCGCGGCGCTGCGGCGCGCGATCGTGGACCGCACGTCGCGGCAGGTCCGCTTCGGCACGCTGACCGAGCAGCTGCCCGATCCCGCGAACCGGATCGTGCCGGACCCGACGCTGCGCGACGCGCTCGGCATCCCGCGCCCGCGCATCAGCTACCGGATCGACGACTACACGAAGGCCGGGCTCGCCGAGGCGCGGCGCATCCACCAGGAAGCGTTCGCGAAGCTCGGCGCGACCGAGATCGGGCACTTCCCCGACGAGCAGTTCCAGGGCGCTGGCCACGTGATGGGCACGGCGCGGATGGGCGCCGATCCGCGGACGTCAGTCGTCGACGCGAGCCTGCGCGCGCACGACCACCCGAACCTCTTCATCGAGGGCAGCGCGGTGTTCCCGACCGGCGGCGCGGCGAACCCGACGCTCACGATCGCGGCGCTCGCGCTGCGCTCGGTCGACGCGATCCGCGCGGCGCTGCGCGACGCGTAAGGCTCGCGGCGCAGTCGCGAGTCGTTCATACTGCGGCCATGGAACCCACGCTCGTCGACGATCCCGCCGCGCATCGCTTCCGCCTCGTGTCGGGCGACGAGGAGCTCGGATTCATCGACTACGACCCGATCGGCGAGCGCACGCGCCTCCTCAAGCACACCGAGGTCGATCCGAAGCACGAAGGCAAGGGCTACGGCGGAAGGTTGGTCAAGGGCTTCCTCGACGACCTCCGGGCGCGCGGGATGAACGTCATCCCGATCTGCCCGTACGCGATGGCGTGGCTCAAGCGCCACCGCGAGTACCTCGACGTCGTGCGCGAGGACGCGCGGGGGGCGCTTTAGGGGTCAGAGACGAAATAGTTGGCGCAGCCGGCTATTTCGTCTCTGACCCCACGCAGAGACGCAGCCGGCTATCTCATCTCTGATCCCACGCGGAGACGCACGCCGCGGTTACCCACTCGCTATTTCGTCTCTGACCCCCCGCCCCGCACGTCGAAGGTCACCGACGAGGCGGGCGCCGACCCCGGCTCCGCGACCGCAATGACGTGGCGCCCGGGCACCGGCGTCCACAGCACGCGCCCGCCGCGGGCGGCGAGCGGCTCGCCGTCCACCGTCCATTCGAGCGCGTCGTGCTCGACGCTCGCGACGAACGCGACGCGTTGCCTCGCTGGCGGGATGTCGGGGTCGATCGCGATGATCGTGTCGGGCGCCGGGTAGCGGATGCGGGGCGCGAGCGACGCGGCGGGGTCGTCGTCGCGCGACGCGGCGCGAACGACGCGCATCGCGGTCCCGCTCAGGTACCACTCCTGCCTCGCGGTCTCGACCGGCGGCTCGAACGACACGACTTCGCGCACGAGGCCGCGCGGCGGCGAGGGAGGGACCGACGGAACGTCCCGGTGCAGCCGGTGCACGAGGTCGCGCCAGATCGGCGCCGCGCCGGTCACGCCCGAGACGTCGTGCATCGGCGCGCCGGAGAAGTTGCCGACCCACACGCCGACCGTGTAGCGCGACGTGAAGCCGACGCACCAGTTGTCGCGCATGTCCTTGCTCGTCCCGGTCTTCACCGCGCTCCACACGCGCGTCGCGAGCGGGTTCTCGAGGCCGAAGGTGACCGATCGCGCGCCTCGGTCGGACAGGATGTCCGCGACGACGAACGACGCGGCGGGGCCGAAGACGCGTCGCGAGTCGCCCGCGTCGGGGCCGATCGGCAGGCGGTGTGTTCCCCCCGAAGCAGCCTCCGGCTGCCTCCCCCCAGGGGGCGCTGCGCCCTCGGGGCGGCCCGTCGGGCGCATCGGCGCACCCGGCCCCGCGACGACCGTTCGCGCGCGACTCCACGCGCCGCCGTTCGCGAGCGCCCGGTAGGCGTTCGCGAGCGAAAGCAGCGTGACGTCGCCGCCGCCCAGCGCGAGCGCCGCGCCGTAGTGGTCCGGCGCTTCGGTCAACGTGTCGAAGCCGAGCGCGCGCAGCGCGTCGTGGAAGCGGTCGAGGCCGACGAGGTCGAGCGTGCGCACCGCGGGCACGTTGAGCGAGCCGGCGAGCGCCGTGCGCACGCTCACGCTGCCGCGGAACGAGCGGTCGTAGTTCTGCGGCACGTAGACGCCGCGCGCGGTCGCGATCGCGAGCGGGCTGTCGTCGACGAGCGAGGCGGCGGTGAGCCTGCGCTCGTCGATCGCGAGCGCGTAGAGGAAGGGCTTGAGCGTCGAGCCGGCCTGGCGCGGCGCGACGACGCCGTCGACCTGCGCCGCGCGCGACAGCGCCCCGCTCGAGCCGACCCACGCGAGCACCTCGCCGGTCGCGTTGTCGAGCACGACGATCGCGCCGTCGGCGACGCCGCGGTCCGCGAGCTCGGCCAGGTGATCGGCGAGCGTCGCGACCGCGAACGCCTGCAGGTCCGCATCGAGCGTGGTCGTCAGGCGCTCGCCGGGCGTGCGGAGCAGGCGTGCGGCGAGGTGCGGCGCGAGGTCGTCTCGCGGCGGCAGGCGGAAGCCGCCGGCGAGCGCCGTCGACGCGGTCGCGCGCACCGCTTCGCAATCCGCCGACGGCGCGACCGCGCGCGCCACCGCGCACGCGCGCTGCGCGACGAGCGAGGGTCCCGCCGACGGCCCACGCAGCAGCGCGACGAGGACCGCCGATTCGCGCGCGTCGAGCCCCGCCGGCGCCTTCGCGAACAGCACGCGCGCGGCGGCGCCGATGCCGACCAGCTCGCCGCGGAACGAGCGGTCGTAGTTCTGCGGCACGTAGACGCCGCGCGCG
>JBGAHH010000066.1:0-24194 GCA_044226265.1 Casimicrobiaceae bacterium
CTCGATCCAGGCGGCGAGCCGCGGGGTGAGCGGCGCCGTCTCGAGGAAAGGCCGGAGCTCCTTGCGCAGCGCCTCGGCGTAGGCGAACGGAAACTTCTCGGCGTAGGGCTCGACGAAGAAGTCGAACGGATTGACGACCGTCATGTCGGCCGTCAGGTCGACGACGATCGAGAGCGCCTTCGCGGGCTCGGGGAACACGAGCCGCGCGACCCAGTTGCCGTACGGGTCCTGCTGCCAGTTGAGGAAGTGCTTCGCCGGCTCGACCGACAGCGAGTAGCCCAGCACCGGCGTGCGGCAGTGCGGGGCGGGCCGGAGCCGGATCTCGTGCGGCGAGAGGCCGACGGCGCGGTCGAACCGGTAGGTCGTGCGGTGCGTGAGGCCGACGCGGATCGCCATGCTCGCCGGGCGCCGTCAGGCCCAGTTCGGGTCCGGCAGGTCGGCGAACACGCGCTTCAGCCCTTCGCCCCACTGCTCGTGCACCATCCGGAAGTAGGGATCGGACTCGTCGATCCGCCGCTGCATCCGGATGCGGAGCGCGTCGGTCTCGATCGCGCAGAGGTCGATCGGCAGCCCGACCGAGATGTTGGAGCGCATCGTCGAGTCGAACGACACGAGCACGCACTTGGTGGCCGCGGACAGCGACGTCTGCCGCGTGATGACGCGGTCGATCACCGGCTTGCCGTACTTGCTCTCGCCGATCTGGAAGTACGGCGTGTCGGCGGTGGCCTCGATGAAGTTCCCCTCGCCGTAGACCTGGAACAGCCGCGGCGGCTCGCCGCGGATCTGGCCGCCGACGATGAAGTTCCCCGAGCTGTCGATGTTGTTCTGCACGAGGTAGGGGCCGTCGCGCGTCTTCACCTCGCGCAGCGCGTCGCCGACGAGCCTCGCCACGTCGAACATCGACTGGGCGTTCATCAGGTGCAGCGCGCTCTCGCCGGTGCGCATGCGCTGCTCGAGCGTCGACAGGACGTTCTGCGTGATCGACAGGTTGCCCGAGGTCAGCGCCACCAGGACGCGGTCGCCGTCGCGCGCGAAGATGCGCATTTTCGAGTAGCGCGCGACCTGGTCGACGCCCGCGTTGGTGCGCGAGTCCGACGCGAAGAGCATCCCCGCGTCGAGCGAGATGGCCACACAGTAGGTCATGGACGGGCGGCGGGCCGGGAAGCCGGGGATTCTAGCGGACCCGCGCCGGGCGCGGCTCAGGCCGTCGGCACGAGGAAGCGGCGGATGATCTCGCTCCCGACGGCGTCGATGCGCTGCAGGAAGTCCATCAGGTACTCGTGCAGCCCGAAGCGCATGATGTCGTCGGTGCGCCCGTAGCGCAGCCTCGCGCGGAGCTCGCCGCTCAGGCGCTCGAGCTCGCGGCTGCGGTCGTCGCAGAGCGTCTGCAGCATGTCGTCGATGAGCGCCATGCACGAATGGAGGGACCGCGGCATGTCGGCGCGCAGGATCAGGAGCTCCGCCACCCGCTTGGGCGAGATCACGTCGCTGTAGATCCGCCGGTAGGACTCGAACCCGGACACCGACTGGAGCAGCGACGCCCACTGGTAGTAGTCGACGGCCCCGCCGACGTCGGCCGCGGACGGCAGCAGGAGGTGGTACTTGGTGTCGAGGATGCGGGCGGTGTTGTCCGCCCGCTCGAGGAACGTCCCGAGCCGCAGGAACGAGTACGCCTCGTCGCGCAGCATCGTGCCGACGGTGACCCCGCGGAACTGGTGCGAGCGCATCTTGACCCAGTCGAGGAACTCGCTGATCCCGCGCGACTGGACCGCCGCGAAGTCGACGGTGCGCATCTCGAGCCACGCCGAGTTGAGGTCCTCGTACATTTCCGAGGTCATCGCACCTCGCACCGCGCGCCCGGACTCGCGGGCCGCGCGCAGGCACGACCAGATCGACGACGGGTTCCCGGCGTCGAGGATCATGTAACGCAGGACGTTCTCGGCCGAGAGCTGCTGGTGGCGCGCATAGAACGCCTTGGCCAGCCCGCAGGTCACGAGGGGCACCGCCCAGGGCTCCGCCCAGGCGAGCCCGGGCTCCTGCTCGTGGTACGGCAGCAGCGACGTGCGATAGGTGACGTCGAGCAGGCGGGCCGTGTTCTCGGCCCGCTCGACGTGGCGGCCGATCCAGTAGAGCTCGCTTGCGGTGCGGGAGAGCATGTCGGCTACTCCGCCAGGACCCAGGTGTCCTTGGTGCCGCCGCCCTGCGACGAATTGACGACGAGCGAGCCCTCGCGCAGCGCGACCCGCGTGAGCCCGCCGGGGACGACCTCGACCGTCCGTCCCGACAGCACGTAGGGCCGAAGGTCGATGTGGCGCGGCGCGACGCCGGACTCCACGAAGGTCGGGCAGGTCGACAGCGCGAGCGTGGGCTGGGCGATGTACTTGTCCGGGTCCGCGAGGATGCGCGCGCGGAACGCCTCGCGCTCCGCGGCGGACGCGGCCGGGCCGACGAGCATCCCGTAGCCGCCGGCGCCGTGCACCTCCTTGACGACGACCTCGTCCAGGCGCGCGAGCACGTGGTCGCGGTCGGCCTTGCGGTGGAGCTGCCAGGTCGGCACGTTGTGCAGGATCGGCTCCTCGGCCAGGTACCAGCGGACCATCTCCGGCACGTACGGATAGATCGACTTGTCGTCGGCCACGCCGGTGCCGATTGCATTCGCGAGCGTCACCCGCCCGGCGCGGTAGGCGGCGAACAGCCCCGGAACGCCCAGCATCGAGTCCTTGCGGAACGCGAGCGGGTCGAGGAAATCGTCGTCGACGCGCCGGTAGATCACGTGGACCCGCTTCGGCCCCTTCGTGGTCTTCATGTAGACGGTGTCGTCGCGCACGAACAGGTCCTGGCCCTCGACCAGCTCGACGCCCATCTGCTGCGCGAGGAACGTGTGCTCGAAGTACGCCGAGTTCCAGGGTCCCGGCGTCATGACCGCGACCGTCGGGTCGTCCCGCTCGGCCGACACGCCGCGCAGGTTCTCGAGGAGCACGTCGGGGTAGTGCTGCACCGGGCGCACCGACTGCGCGCCGAAGAGCTCGGGCAGGAGCCGCATCATCATCTTGCGGTTCTCGAGCATGTACGAGACGCCCGAGGGCACGCGCAGGTTGTCCTCGAGCACGTAGAACTCGCCCTCGCCCGCCCGAACGACGTCGACGCCGGCGACGTGCGCGTAGATGCGCCCGGGCACGTCGACGCCGCGCATCTCCGGCCGGTACTGCGTGTTGCCGAGGATCCGCTCGGACGGGATCGGCCCGCCCTCGAGGATGCGCTGGTCGTGGTAGACGTCGTCCAGGAACGCGTTCAGCGCGCGGACGCGCTGCACGAGCCCGCGCTCGAGCACCGCCCACTCGTGCGCGGGAATGATGCGCGGCACGAGGTCGAACGGGATCAGCCGCTCGGTGCCGGTGTCGCTGCCCGTGACCGCGAACGTGATGCCGAGCCGGTGGAACGCGCGCTCCGCCTCTTCGCGCTTCTGCGCGATGCGCGCGACCGGGGTCCTGGCGAGCCAGTCCGCGACCGTCTGGTAATGCGGCCGCACGGCCCCGTCCGGGCCGTACATCTCGTCGTAGTAGGCGGGAGGCATGGAGATCGGCGCCGGCTCCCCGAATGGTAGCAAGGGATGAGCCATCGACAAAAACCCCGGAAATCCGGGCATTTAGACCTCGCCCCTCCGCCGAAGCCTCCGATTTGCCCCAAAGCGGGGCGCCAGCGCGAACCATCCTGGTGCAATTTGTCCGGGATCGGCCATGGACGCGCGTTTTCGTCGTTTACTCGCCTCCCCCCTTGTGCTCTAATGACCGCTCCTGTCTGGGTTCGCGGGGCGTTTAGCTCAGTGGTAGAGCACTGCCTTCACACGGCAGGGGTCGCTGGTTCGAACCCAGCAATGCCCACCACATCGAACCGAGGGGTTATGCGCAAAGCGTAACCCCTTTTTTTTTGGGTGAAGCGTCGATAGGGCGTCGTAGATAGGGTTTGTCGAACGCGCGTTGCTCGCAGCGGCGACATCCTCGGCCTCGTCGCAGGACGCTCGGTTGTCGCCACGCGCGAATCGGTCAAGGCGCCGAAACCCTAACTACCACACCCTATCTACTGCTCTCGCGCCTCCACGCGCCCTGGCGATGACGCCTCCCGTTGCCTTCGTCTTCGACGCCTACGGAACGCTCTTCGACGTGCACAGCGTCGCGGCGCGCGCGGAGAGCCTCGCGCCGGGGCACGGCGCGGACCTCTCGCGGCTGTGGCGGTCGAAGCAGCTCGAATACACGTGGCTCTCGAGCCTGATGGCCTCGCCCTCGTATGCGCGACCGGATTTCCGCGCCGTCACCGAGATGGCGCTCGACTGGGCGATCGCGTCGCTGGTGCTGCCGCTCGACGCCAAGGCGCGCGCCGCGCTGATGGCCGAGTACGGCCGGCTCTCGCCCCACGCGGACGCGAAGGCGGCCCTCGTGTCGCTCGCGCCGCGGCCGCGCTGGATCCTGTCGAACGGCACCCGCGCGATGCTCGATCCGCTCGTCGCGGCCTCGGGCCTGGGCAAGGCGATCGACGGCATCCTGTCGGTCGACGAGGCCGGCGTGTACAAGCCGGCGCCCGCGGTCTACGAGCTCGCGGTCCGCAAGCTGCGCGTGCCCGCGTCGCGCATCGCGTTCGTCTCGGCGAACGCCTGGGACGCCGCCGGCGCGCAGGCGTGCGGGTTCACGTCGTTCTGGATCAACCGCGGCGGCGTGCCCGCCGAGCGCCATGCGCCGCCACCGGCGTACACGGTCGGCTCGCTGGCCGAGGTCGCGGCGATCGTGAACGGGTCAGGCGCGCCCGCGAGGAAGGCGCGACCTGCGGTCAGGCGTGCGAAGCGGCGCGCGCCCCGGAAGGCCGGATCGTCGCGACCGCGCGCCTGATCGCCTCGATCGCCTTCGGGCGCGGAAAGCTCTTGCGGTAGGCGAGCGCCACGCGGCGCGAAGGCACCGGCCGGGCGAACGGCACCGGCACCACGAGGCGGCTGTGGTATTTGGGCGTCAGCGCGTCGCGCGGCAGCACCGACACGCCCAGGCCCGACGCCACCATGTTGCGCACGGTCTCGAGCGAGTTGGTGCGCGCGGTCGGCACGTCCTGGCGATTGAGCTCCGGGCACGCGTCGAGCACCTGGTCGCGGAAGCAGTGGCCGACGTTGAGCAGGATCGCGTGCTCGTGGGCGAGCTCGTCGGGGTGGACCGACTTCCGCTTCGCCCACTTGTGCGACGCCGGGACGACGACCTGGAACGGCTCCTCGTAGAGGAAGTCGGTCGCCACCCCCGGCGGCGCGAACGGCAGCGCGACGATCGCGGCGTCCAGGCGCCCGCTCTTGAGCTCGGTTTCCAGCACTTCCGTCAGGTTCTCCTCGAGCTCGAGCGGCATCTCGGGCGCGAGCGCGTGCAGCGCCGGCACCAGGTCCGGCAACAGGTAGGGCGCGACCGTGTAGATGACGCCGAGCTTGAGCGGTCCGGCGAGCTGGTTGCGCCCCGCCTGCGCGAGCTCGCGGATGCGGGAGGCCTCCTCGAGGACGCGTTGCGCCTGCTCGACGACGCGCGCGCCGACCGAGGTCACCGTCACCTCGGACTTGCCGCGCTCGAAGAGCGGCGTGCCGAGCTCCTCCTCGAGCTTCTGGATCGCGACCGAGAGCGCGGGCTGGCTGACGAAGCATTTCGCCGCGGCGCGCCCGAAGCTCTTCTCCTGGGCGACCGCGACGATGTAGCGCAGCTCGTTCAGCGTCATGGGCGCTTCGAGGCGACGTAGCGGGCGAACGCCTCGCCGGTCTCCGGGTGCCTGAGGCCGTAGTCGAGCATCGCCTCGAGGTAGCCCAGCCGGCTGCCGCAGTCGTAGCGCCGCCCGTCGAACGCGTAGGCCAGCACCTTCTCGTCCGCGCACAGGCGGGCGATCGCGTCGGTGAGTTGGATCTCGCCGCCGGCCCCCGGCTCCATCGTGCGCAGGTGATGGAAGATGCGCGGCGAGAGCACGTAGCGCCCGACCACGCCGAGCCTCGAGGCGGTGGTCCCCGGCTTAGGCTTCTCGACGATCCGCTCGACCGGCGCGAATCCGCCCGACAGCGCGCCCGCCTCGACGATGCCGTAGCTCTGGACCTCGTCGGGCGCGACCGTCATCACGCCGACGACCGAGGCCTGCTCGCGCGCGGCGACCTCGGCCATCTGCTTCATCACCGGGACGCGCGCGTCGATCAGGTCGTCGGCCAGGAACACCGCGAAGGGCTCGTCGTCGATCACCGGCTCGGCGCACAGCACCGCGTGGCCGAGGCCCAGCGCCTCGGTCTGGCGGATGTAGATGCAGTTGATGCCGGCGGGCGTCGCCGACTGGACCTGCTCGAGCAGCTTGGTCTTGTTGCGGAGCGCGAGCTCGGTCTCGAGCTCGTAGGCCTTGTCGAAATGGTCTTCGATCGCCCGCTTGTTTCGGCCGGTGATGAAGATCATGTCGGTGATGCCGGCCGCCGCCGCCTCCTCGACCGCGAACTGGATCAGCGGCTTGTCGACGATCGGCAGCATCTCCTTCGGGCTCGCCTTCGTCACCGGCAGGAAGCGGCTGCCGAGCCCCGCGACCGGAAACACCGCCTTGCGGATCCGCCTCATCGCTCCCCCTTCCCGGCGATCAACGCCTTGAGCCCGTCCTCGTCCAGCACCGGGATGCCGAGCGCCTCGGCCTTCGCGAGCTTGCTCCCCGCCTCGGCGCCCGCGATCACGTAGTGCGTCTTCGCCGAGACGCTCCCGGCCGCCTTCCCGCCGGCCGCCTCGATCATCGCCTTCGCCTCGTCGCGCGTGAGCGTCGGCAACGTCCCGGTCAGCACGAGCGTCAGGCCCGCGAGCGGGCCCTCGGCGGCGCGCGGCGCCGGCGCGTGCTCGGTCCAGTGCACGCCCGCCGCCCGCAGGCGCTCGATGCCTTCGCGGTTGTGCTTCTCGGCGAAGAAGCGCGCGATGCTCTCCGCGACCACGGGGCCGACGTCGTTCACCTCGAGCAGCGCCGCCTCGCCGGCGTCCATCAGCGCGTCGAGCCCGCCGAAGTGGCGCGCGAGATCGCGCGCCGTGGACTCGCCGACGTGCCGGATGCCGAGCGCGAAGACGAACCGCTGCAGCGTCGTCGCCTTGCTCTTCTCGATCGCCGCCACGACGTTCGCGGCGCTCCTGTCGGCCATGCGCTCCAGCGCCGCGAGCTTCGCGACGCCCAGCGTGTAGAGGTCGGCGGGCGTGCGCACGAGGCCGCCGTCGACCAGCTGGTCGACGAGCTTCTCGCCCAGGCCCTCGATGTCCATCGCTCGGCGGCTCGCGAAGTGCAGCAGCGACGCCTTGCGCTGCGCCGGGCACACGAGGCCGCCGGTGCAGCGCGCGATCGCCTCGCCTTCCAGCCGCACCACGGCCGACCCGCACTCGGGGCAGGTCTCCGGCATCGTGAACAGGCGCGTCCTCGCCGGCCGTCGCTCCGCCAGCACGCGCACGACCTCGGGGATGACGTCGCCCGCGCGGCGCACGATCACCGTGTCGCCCACGCGCACGTCCTTGCGGCGGACCTCGTCCTCGTTGTGCAGCGTCGCGTTGGTCACGGTCACGCCGCCGACGAACACGGGGGCGAGGCGCGCCACCGGCGTGATCGCGCCGGTCCGGCCGACCTGGACGTCGATGCCCAGCACCTCGGTCGGCATCTCCTCGGCGGGGAACTTGTGCGCCAGCGCGAACCGCGGCGCGCGCGAGACGAAGCCCAGCGTCCGCTGCTGAGCGAAGTCGTCGACCTTGTAGACGACCCCGTCGATGTCGAACGGCAGCGAGGCGCGGCGCTCGCCGATGTGCCGGTAGAAGTCGAGCAGTCCCTCGACGCCCTCGACGACGCGGTGCTCGCGCGACACCGGGAACCCGAGCGAGGCGAGCCAGCGCATGAGCTCGCTGTGCGCGCCGACGCCGGGCGGCAGGTGCGGAGCAACCTCGCCCACGCCGTAGGCCTGGAACGCGAGCCGCCGCGACGCCGTGATCGACGCGTCGAGCTGGCGCAGGCTCCCGGCCGCCGCGTTGCGCGGGTTCGCGTAGACCTTCTCCTCCTTGGCGAGCTGCGCCTCGTTCAGCCGGCGGAACTCGCGCTTCGGCATCACGACCTCGCCGCGCACCTCGAGGCGCGAGGGCACGCCGCGCGGCAGCGACAGCGGGATCGTGCGGATCGTGCGGAGGTTCGCGGTGACGTTCTCGCCTGTCGTTCCGTCGCCGCGCGTCGCGCCGACCGCGAGGCGCCCGTCCTCGTAGACGAGGCTGATCGCCAGCCCGTCGAACTTCGGCTCGCACGAGTAGCGCACCGCGGCCGGGCCCAGCGCCTCGCGCGCGCGACGGTCGAACGCGACGACCTCCTCGTCGCTGAACGCGTTGTTGAGCGAGAGCATCGGCACGCGGTGCGTGACCGCGTCGAACGCCTCCGACGGCGCGCCGGCGACGCGCTGCGTCGGCGATTCGGGAACGACCAGGTCCGGGTGCCCGGCCTCGAGCGCGACGAGCTCGCGCATCCAGCCGTCGTACTCGGCGTCCGAGACGTCGGGCGCGTCGAGCACGTAGTACTTGCGGTCGGCGTCGAGGATCTTCGCCCGCAGCGCCTCCGCGCGCTTGCGCGCCGCGACGCTCGCGCCGCGTTCCGGGGCGGTGCGCGCGACGGCCATCGCCGATCAGGCGGCGAACAGCTTGTGCGCGCGCGGGCTGCCGGGCTCGATCTGCGCGCGCGCGAGCAGCTCGCTCGCCTCGCCCACCTGGGTCCGGATCGCGGCGAGCGCCGCGTCGGTGAGCGGCCGCTGGTTGTCGTCGACGAGCTCGCCGCCCAGCGTGTGCGCCATGCGCTTCGCGGCGAGCTTGAGCTGGTCGAACGCGCGCGGCGGGTCGACGACGCGCGGCACGTCGAGCACCAGCACGACGCCGGGGAACGACGCGACGCGCAGCGCGTCGACGGTGAACGGCTCGCCCTTCGCGTCCTGCAGCGTGTAGAGCACCGCGCCGGTCTCCTCCTGCACGCATTCGAAGCGGCCCGACGGCGCGAGGCGAAAGCCGGACGCCTCGGCGACGCCGCGGAGCTTCGTGCCGGCGATCGTCGAGCCGTCGACCTTCTGGATCGTGAGGCCGATCTGCATGTCGAGCTCGGCGCACAGCCGGTCGAGCTCCTCGGCCCGCTGCGCCTCGTCGTCGACGGTCGCCGCCGACCACGCCGCCGGCAGGTGCGGCGCCAGCTCGGCGACGACCTTGTGGAAGGCGTCGATCTGCGCGCGGGTCGCGGCGCCGTTGCGGTCGGCCAGCAGCAGGCACGCGGCGAACTCGCCGAACTCGCCGGGCGTGTCGCCGGTCACCCGCTGCCAGGGCGCGTCGGCGTCGCGGCGGCCGAACCAGCGCAGCGGCTTGCCGAGCCTCGCGCGAAGGCCGGCGGCGAGCGCACCGGCCGGCACCGGACGCACGGGCTGGATCGTGACGACGCACTCGATCTCCGGGTCGGGCTGGGGCTGCGTGCCCTGGGCCGCCCGCGGGTCGGCCATCGCGCTGCGCGTGATCGGCGCGGTCGGCGCGCCTTCGGCATCCGGGAGGTCGTCGGCGAGCGTCTCCGCCTCGTCCATCGGGATGTCGAACTTCTCGCCCTCGGCGACGCCGCCCGCGCTCGCCGGTCCGGCCGCCCGCGGCGCGGACGCCGCCGCGAGCGTCGGCTCGACGCGCGATCCGCCGCGCGCGGCCGACGATTCGCCGGCCGGGCGCGCGGGCGCCTCGAATCGGCGCTTCGCGCGGCGCAACTGCCAGGCGTTGTAGGCGAGCACGCCCAGCACGAGCAGGACGCCCGCGACGATGAGGCCGATCTGGAGCGTGGAGAGGCGCATGGACGACGGTCGCAGAACCCGACCGATTATAGCCCCGCCCCTGCCGATAGACGGTGCCCGGCCGGGCTCACGCGGCCTTCGGCGCGCGCGTGGCGAAGTCGATCGCCTCGGCGATGTCGACCGCGACGACGCGCGAGACGCCGGGCTCCTGCATCGTGATCCCGATGAGCTGGTTCGCGATCTCCATCGTGATCTTGTTGTGCGAGATGAACAGGAACTGCGTCTCGGCCGACATGTCGCGCACGAGGCGGCAGAAGCGCTCGGTGTTCGGATCGTCGAGCGGCGCGTCGACCTCGTCGAGCAGGCAGAACGGCGCCGGGTTGATCTGGAACAGCGCGAACACGAGCGAGGTCGCCGTCAGCGCCTTCTCGCCGCCCGACAGCAGGTGGATCGACGAATTCCGCTTGCCGGGCGGCTGCGCGAATACCTGGACGCCCGAGTCGAGGATCTCCTCGCCGGTCAGCACGAGGCGCGCCTGCCCGCCGCCGAAGAGCGCCGGGAAGAGCTTGCCGAAGTTCGCGTTGACGACGTCGAAGGTCTGCTGCAGCAGCGCGCGCGACTCGCGGTCGATCTGGCGGATCGCCGCCTCGAGCGTCGCCATCGCCTCGGTGAGGTCGGCGGCCTGGCGGTCGAGGTAGTCCTTGCGCTCGCGCGCCTGCGCGAGCTCGTCGAGCGCGGCCAGGTTGACGGCGCCCAGCTCCGCGATCGCGGCGGTGAGCCGGGTGATCTCGCCGGGAAGTGTCGACGCGCGACCCCAGGCCTTCAGCGCGTCGGGCAGCCCGGCGAGGTCGGCCTGCGCCTCGGCGAGCTGCTCGGCGAACTGCGCCTCGGCGAGCGTGGCCGCCTGCGCCTTCAATTGCAGGTCCTGGATGCGGACGCGTGCCGGCTCCAGCGACTGCTCGCGCGCGAGGCGCGCTTCCTCGCCCGAGCGAAGCTCGGCGCCGAGGGACTCCAGCCGGTCGCGCGCCGCCGCCAAAGCCTGCTCGGCCTCGGCGCGAACGTCGAGCTGGCGCTGCAGCGCCTCCTCGACCGGCGACCAGTCGATCGCCTGGCGCTCGCCGGACAGCTTCGACAGCAGCGACTGCTGGCGGCCGACCTGCTCGCTGAGCGCGAGCCGGCGGCGCTCGAGCTCGGCGATGCGCTCGCGTGCGCTGCGCTCGGCGAACGCGGCCTCCTGCGCCGCGCGCTCGGCCGTGCGCGCGCGCTCGCGCCCATCGGCGAGCGCGGCCTCCTTCTCGCGCACCGCGTCGCGGGCGGCGTCCCGCGCCGCGCGCCGGTCGTGGAGGCCGGACTGGTGGTCGGCCAGCTCGCGCAGGATCGCGTCGCGCTGCGCCCCTTCCTGCCGGACGGCCGCCTCGAGGTCCGCGTCGTCGCGCGCGAGCTCTGCGCGTCGCTTCTCGGCGGCTTCGGCCGCCTGCCTGAGCTGGGCGAGCTCGAGCTCGAGCTCGTGGCACCGCCGCTGCTGCGACGCGAGCGCCTGGGCTTCCAGGTGCCAGGCCTGCTGGCGCGACGCCTGCTCGCTCTCCGCGGCGTCGAGCGCCGCTCGCGACGCGGCGGCGGCCTCGCGCAACGGGGGCAGGCGCGCCGCGAGGTCCTCGAGCTCCGCCTGGCGCGCGAGCACGCCGTGGAGCTCGCCGTCGGGCCGGAACATCGTGACGCTCTGCGCGCCGACGATGTGCCCCGCGGGGGTGACGAAGGTCTCGCCGGCACCGAGCGCCTCGCGATCGGCGAGCGCGCGGGCGAGCGAATCGCGGCAGCGCACGCCGTGCAGCGCGTCGGCGACGAGGCGCGAGAGCTCCGGGCGCTTGATCCGGACCCGCGCGAGCAGCGCGTCGCCGCCCGCGTGCGGGAGGTGGCGCGCCGGCGCGGCGGCGTAGAGGGCGAGTCGGACCGGCGGCGCCGCCTCCGCCGCCTCCCAGTCGAGCGCCCGGTCGAGCGCCGGGAGCTCGAGCGCCTCGAGCCGCTCGCGCAGCACCGATTCGAGCGCGTCGTTCCATCCCTGCTCGACGTCGAGCGCCGTGTAGAGCTGCGCGGCGCGGCCGAGACCGACGCGCGCGAGCCAGCCTTCGCGCTCCTCGCCGTGGCCCACCTTGGCCTGCAGCGCCGCGAGCGCCTGCTCGCGCGCGTCGAGATCCGCGAGCGCGCGACTGTCGCGCTGCCACGCGTCGGCCGCCTCGCGCGCGCGCTCCTGCAGCGCCTGCACCGCCGCCTGGAGCGCGTCGAGCGAGCTCTGCTTGCCCGCGAGGTCGGCCTGCTCCGCCGCGAGCTGCTCGGTCACGTCGCGGAGCGGGCCGCTGTCGGCGCGCGGCAGCGCCGCGATCTCGGCGGCGAGCCGGGTGCGCCGCTCGGCGAGCTGCGCGATCATCCGCACCGCGTTGTCGCGGCGCGTCTCGGCCACGCGGGCCTCCTGCTCGGTTCCCGCGATGGCGGCTTCGGCCTCGGCGAGCGTCGCCGACGCCGCGGCGAGCGCCTCGTCGAGCGCGGGCAGCGCGGCTTGCGCGGCGCGCTCCGCCTCGACCGCCCGCTCGCGCGCGGCGATCGCGTGCTCGAGGCCCCGGTCGAGCGTCGCCCGCTCGCCGTCGAGGCTCGCTCCCTGCGTGCCGAGCGCGGCGAGCTGCGCGGTCAGCTCGGCGACCTGCTCGGCGATGCGGGTCTCGGATTCGCGCGCGAACGAGAGCTGCTGCTCGAGGCGGGTGACCTCGGCGTTGGCCGCGTAGAACGCGCCCTGCTTCTCGTGCAGCGCGTCGCCGGCGTCGTAGTGGTCGCGGCGCAGCGCCTCGAGCCCGGCCTCGGCGCTGCGAAGCTCGGCCTGCATCGCTTCGAGCGCGGTCGTCGCCTGGGCGAGGTCGCCGTTCGCGCGGTCGCGCGCGCGGACCGCTTCCTGCTGCTTCGCGTACCAGGACAGGTGCTGGGCCTGCTTCAGGCGCCCCTCGAGCTCGCGGTACTCGGCGGCGACCTTCGCCTGCCGCTCGAGCCGCTCGAGCTGCCCGGCGAGCTCGAGGCGGATGTCCTCGACGCGGGCGAGGTTCTCGCGCGTGTCGGAGATCCGCCCCTCGGTCTCCTTGCGGCGCTCGCGGTACTTCGAGACGCCCGCCGCCTCCTCGAGGAACACGCGCAGCTCCTCGGGCTTCGCCTCGATCACCCGCGAGATCATCCCCTGCTCGATGATCGCGTAGGCGCGGGGCCCGAGCCCCGTCCCGAGGAACAGATCGTAGATGTCGCGGCGGCGGACCGGGATGTTGTTGATGTAGTAGGCGCTGTCGCCGTCGCGCGTCAGCACGCGCTTGATCGCGAGCTCCGTGTACTGGCCCCACTGGCCGCCGATGCGCCCCGCGCTGTTGTCGAACGAGAGTTCGACCGAGGCGCGCCCGACCGGCGCGCGGTCGCCGGCGCCGTTGAAGATGACGTCCTGCATCGACTCGCCGCGCAAGGCCGAGGCCTTCGACTCGCCCAGCACCCAGCGGACCGCGTCGATGACGTTGGACTTGCCGCAGCCGTTCGGGCCGACGATGCCGACGAGCTGGCCGGGCGTGGCGATCGCGGTCGGGTCGACGAACGACTTGAACCCGGCGAGCTTGATCTGGGTGAGGCGCAAGGTGGGGGAGCGGGGAGCGCGGTGCGGGCGGACGGGCTGCGCGGCGCCGTCATCGCGTCGCCACGTCGCGGAGTTAGTGCACCCAGCCGGAAGTCCGCTCGACGGCCCGCGGCGGCATCCGCGCCTCGAGCGTCCGATCTTGCGACTCGGTACACTAGAATTATAGCGGAACCGGCGCGGCGTCCGTCCCGCGCGGGCGCCGGTCCGCGATCCCGCCGGCGCGCCCTCCTCGCCCATGTCGCCGCTCGTCCGCCAGTTCCGCCAGATCCTGATCTGGCCGCTGCAGCTGATGCCGATCGTCGAGAACGAGCAGATCCAGGAGCCCTGGGAGATCCTCGAGCGCTCGACCGGCCACCCCTGGCGCGAGGTCCTCGACGAGTTCGAGTGCGCGCCCGAGGAGTTCCAGCCGCGCCACTACAGCGAGTTCGTCGCGTTCCTGCCCTACGTGCGCCGGTTCCTGTACGGCGAGGGCCGGGGCCGCGGCGGCTCGCCGGGCGCCGAGTCGCCGATTCGCGTCTTCCGCCGCCGCGACGTCGCGCGCGTCCGGATGGTCTTCCCGGACCCCCACCCGGATCCGCTCGAGTTCGAGATCGCGCACGTCGACCTGTACTTCTTCTACGACCTCGACATCGCGATCCTCGCGGTCGAGGTCCACGGGACCGACCTGCCGCTCGACCGCGTGCAGGACGTGATGTTCCGCTTCGGGCGCGCCTACCCGACCTACTGGACCGACGGCGGCCGCGGCGGCCACTGCCTCGCCCGCGCCGAGTGGCTCGACGCCGACGGCAACGTGCTGGCCGCCTCGGACTACGGCGAGCGCGAGAAGTACCTGAGCTTCGTCGGCGCGCGCCGCGCGCCGCGCTTCGCCGACCACTGGACGTTCCTTCTGCGCCCGCTCGTCCCGCACCACGCCGGCGAGCCCGGGCTCGTGCGCTACCGGCAGATCGAGTACAGCCGGATGCCGCTCTGCGCGTACCTCGCGATGGACGACGCCCGCTCGCTCACGCGTGCCGACTTCATCCGGCTGGGGCTCGTGACCCGCCCCGGCGACTCGGACACGCTACCCTACTCGGCGCGCTACGTCCGCGACTTCGAGGACCGCTACTGCCACGACCAGTTCTGGAACGAGGAGGCCGGCGGCCCCCCGGGCACGCGGTTCGTGACGAGCGGCCACGCGTTCGTGATGGCGGGCGACGCAGGCGATCCGTTCTTCGTCGACCGCGAGAGCGGCATGCTGGGCCAGTTCCGGCACCAGTACTTCCTGCTGTTCCTGATCCCGCACATCCACAAGGCGACGCTGCTGATGCTGTCGGACCGGACGGTCGACGCGCTCAACCGGCTCGACATCCACGACGCCGACTCGGTCCGCCGGTTCAAGCGCAAGATCCGGCAGCTGCTCGAGATCTTCCTGCGCTTCACGCACCGCTACTGGTTCCACGAGGTCTCCGACCAGCCGCAGGCGAAGGAGCTCTACCGGATGACCTCGGGGTTCCTCGGCAACGACGAGCTCTACACCGAGATCCACGGCGAGATCTGGGACATGAGCGCGTACCTCGAGGCCGACACGCTGCGCCGCCAGGCGAACACCGTGGTGCGCCTCACGGTCGTCACGACCTTCGGCCTCATCGGCACGGTCGTGACCGGCTTCCTCGGCATGAACCTCTTCGCGCTCGCGGATGCCTCGCTCGCCGAGAAGGTCGCGTGGTTCGTCGCGGTGATCCTGCCGGTGGCGGGGCTGACCTTCTACACGATCGTCAAGTCGAAGCGCCTCTCGGACTTCCTCGAAGCGCTCTCCGACGAGCGCCTGTCGACGCGCGCGAAGCTGGGCTCGTTCCTCGAGGTCTTTCGGTCGCGGCGGCCGGCCGCGAAGTGACACCCGCCCCTCAGGCGACGGAGCCCGGGCGATCGACGACCGCCGCCCCCGCTCGGGACTCGCGCGGCAGCCGCCCTTCCTCGACCGCGTGGCAGGCGGACTCGCCGCCATCGCCGTCCGGCCGGAGCTTCGGGACCTCGCGCCGGCACCGGTCGTTCGCGTGCGGGCAGCGTGGGTGGAACGCGCAGCCCGCCGGCGGGTCCAGCGGATTGGGCACCTCGCCCGCGACCGCGACGCGCGAGGCGCCGGTCCTGCGGAGATCGGGCACCGCGTCGAGCAGCATCCGCGTGTAGGGATGGCGCGGCGCGGCGAAGAGGCGCGCGGTCGGCGCGATCTCCACGATGCGCCCGAGGTACATCACGCCGACGCGGTCGGCGATGTGGTGGACGACCGCGAGGTTGTGCGAGATGAAGAGGTAGGTGAGCCCGAGGCGCCGTTGCAGGTCGCGCATCAGGTTCAGCACCTGCGCCTGCACCGACACGTCGAGCGCCGAGGTCGGCTCGTCGCACACGAGGAACGCGGGCTCGGTGGCCAGCGCGCGCGCGATCGAGATGCGCTGGCGCTGGCCGCCCGAGAACTGGTGCGGGTACTTCGCGCCGTCGGCGGCGGCGAGGCCGACCTGCGCCAGCAGCCGGCCGACGCGCGCGGCGATCTCCGCGCGCGGCAGCGCATCCTCCTGGGTGACGAGCGGCTCGGCGACGATGTCGGAAACGCGCCAGCGCGGGTTCAGGCTCGCGTACGGGTCCTGGAAGATCATCTGCATCGAGCGGCGCGCGCGTCGGCGCTTCGCGGGGTCGGTCGCCTCCTCGCCGGCCCCGGCGAGCACGATGCCGTCGTACGAGATCGTCCCGCGCGTCGGCGCGTAGAGCCCGACGATCAGCCGCGCGACGGTCGACTTCCCGCAGCCCGACTCGCCGACGAGGCCGAGCGTCTCGCCGCGCCAGATCTCGAGCGAGACGCCGTCGACCGCCTTGAGCAGCGCGCGGGGCTGGCCGCCCAGCACGCGGTCGAGCCACGGCTGCTAGACGTCGAAGGTGAGCGCGACGTCGGACAGCCGAAGGAGCGCCCCGCCCGCCTGCCCGGGCGTCGTCATGCGGGCGCCGCCGCGGGAACGTTCGCGAGCCAGCACGCGGCGCTCGTGGTCCCGGCGCGCTCGAGCTCGGGGCGCTCGGTCCTGCACCGGTCGATCGCGCGCGGGCAGCGCGGATGGAACGCGCAACCCGGCGGGATCGCGTCGAGCCGCGGCATCGTGCCGTCGATCTGCGCGAGGCGCTCGACTTCGCCCCCGATCGACGGGATCGAGCCCATCAGCCCGACCGTGTAGGGATGGCGCGGGCGGTGGATCACGTCGGCGACCGGCCCCACCTCGACGATGCGGCCCGCGTACATCACCGCGACGCGATCGGCCGTCTCGGCGATCACGCCCATGTCGTGCGTGACCAGCATCACCGCGGTGCCGTGGTCGCGGCACAGGCGCTTCAGCACCTGGATGATCTGCGCCTGGATCGACACGTCGAGCGCAGTGGTGGGCTCGTCCGCGACGATGAGCTTGGGCTGCGCGCAAAGCGCGAGCGCGATCACGACGCGCTGGCGCATGCCGCCCGAGAACTGGTGCGGGTAGTGGTCGATCCTGCGCGCCGCGGCCGGGATCCCGACCTCCTCGAGCAGCGCGATCGCGCGCGAGCGCGCCTCGGCCTCGCCCACCGGCAGGTGGGTGCGGATCGTCTCGACGATCTGGCGGCCGATCGTGTAGAGCGGGTTGAGCGAGGTGAGCGGGTCCTGGAAGACCGCCCCGATCTCGCGGCCGCGGATCTTCCGCAGCTCCGCCTGCGGCAGGCCGTCGATGCGGCGGCCCTCGAGCCGGACCTCGCCCGCGGCGATCCGGCCCGGCGGGTCGATCAGGCCGATGATCGCCGCGCCGGTGATCGACTTGCCCGCCCCCGATTCGCCGACCACCCCCAGCACCTCGCCGCGTGCGATCTCGAAGCTCACGTCGTGGACGGCGACGAGCGTCCCGCGCCGCGTCGGGAACTCGACGCGAAGGCGCGAGACGGCGAGGAGCGGATCGGCGCCGGCCATCCGGTCAGGTCTTTGCGGTCGGACGCGGCCACACGCAGCCGGCGATCGTCTCCTGGTGGTCGATGACCGGGACGAAGTCGGGGGTGACCGGGTTCGCGAACTGCGCGTTGATGTAGTAGCGCGTGCAGGGCTCGACGTTCAGGTCGAATTCCACGGTGCGGCCCCGGAAGCCCCGGTGGTCGCGGGACGTGACGACGACCCGGTGCAGCCCCGGCTCGACCTGGACCGGCGAGTTGTTCGCCCATCCGCTCGTGCTGCCGACCGAGACGATGTTCACCGCGCGGCGGTCGACCGGCGCGAGGTTGAAGCGGTCGCCGCTCACTTCGCTGTACGACGTGGTCATGCTGACGCAGGACGCCGCCAGGAGCGACGCCCCGAGGACGGCCAGTTTCGTGCGCATGGGATGTCTCCGTTGTCGGGCGCCGGCGGTTCCGGCGCCCGTTTCGCCACAACGCGCGAGGCCCGCAGCCCGTCTACCGGAGCTTCGGATTGAGGGCATCGCGCAGCCAGTCCCCCAGGAGGTTGATCGAAAGCACGATGATCACCAGCGCCGCCCCCGGGAAGACGGTGATCCACCATTCCCCGGAGAACAGGAAATCGTTGCCGATCCGGATCAGCGTCCCGAGCGAGGGCTGCGTCGGCGGCACGCCCACGCCGAGGAACGACAGCGTCGCCTCGATGACGATGGCGGTCGCGATGTTGATCGTCGCGAGCACGAGCACCGGCCCGAGCACGTTGGGCAAAAGGTGCCGGCGCATGATCCCCATCGGCGCGACGCCGATGACGCGCGCCGCCTGCACGTACTCCTTGCTCTTCTCGACCATCGTCGAGCCGCGCACCGTCCGTGCGTACTGCACCCAGTTCGACGCGGCGATCGCGAGGATCAGCACCGCGATCGCGAGCTCGCCGTGCGACTCGTGCGGCAGCACCGCCCGCGCGACGCCGTCGATCAGAAGCGCGATCAGGATCGCCGGGAACGAGAGCTGCACGTCCGCGACGCGCATGATCGCCGCGTCGGTGCGCCCCCCGACGTAGCCGGCCACGAGCCCAAGCCCGACGCCGACGACCACGGCGAGCGCCACCGACGCGATCCCGACGAACAGCGAGACGCGCGCGCCGAACATGATCGTCGACAGCACGTCGCGGCCCTGGTCGTCGGTGCCGAGCAGGAAGCCGGGCTTCGCCCCCGCCTCCCAGGCCGGCGGCGAGAGCGCGTCGAGCAGGTTGAGCGACGCGAGGTCGTAGGGATGCTTCGGCGCGAGCCAGGGCGCGAACAGCGCCGCGAGCACGCAGATCGCCAGCACGACCGACGACACGATCGCGACCGGCGAACGGCGGTAGCTCCAGGCGACGTCGCTGTCCCAGGCGCCTCGCGCCTTCGAGGCGAGCTCAGCCCAGCCGGTCATTTCAACGCTCACGTCGATAGCCCCATGACCGCCTGGAGCGCCGCGACCCGCGCCTGACCGAGGATCATCGCCTGCCACTCGACCGAGTCGTCGTGGAACGCGGCCCGCATCGCGCGCTTGATCGCCGCCCGCTGTTCCGACGGCGCTTCCGGATGGAGCGCGAGCCAGTGGTCGGCCCGCAGCGCGTCGAGCACGACGTCGATCGCCTGCGTGCCGTACTCGAGCCCGATGCCCGCGTACTCGGCGCGCGGGCACTCGTCGACCGCGGCGTGGAACAGCAGGCCCTCGAGCCGGGCCGACGTCGAGGAGCCGTCGTAGAACGACGTCACGTCGGCCCCGAAGATCGCCCGCGTCCGCGCGAGCATCGCGCGGTCGTCGAGCCCCGCGTAGATCTTCTCGCCGTGGCCCCAGGGCCCGAGCGCGGTGTGGACGTCGATCCAGGCGATGCGCTTCGCCTTCGCCACATGCTTGCGCAGCACCTCGCGCACCGTGCGGTTGCTCCACGTCGCCTTCGTTCCGGCGAAGAAGAGGCCGTCGGGAAAATCGCTCTGCCCTCCGCTCACCGCCGCCTGCAGTGCGCGGGCTCCGCGCTTCGCAACGTAGGCGCCGAGCGCGGCGCGCGCGGCCTCGTCCGGCGGCCAGGTCCGCGGCAGCATGAATCCATGCACCTCCGCGTAGGCGTCGTTGCGCGGGATCGGCCGTGAGAAGTCCCGGAAGTTGCGGTTGAGATCGACGTTGTCCTCGTTCACCCGCCGCAGGTGCGAGAACCCGTGCGGATTGACCGCGTGGTAGAAGAGCACCGCCACTTTCGACGCGGCCGCCGACGCGCAGAACGCGTCGTCGCGCAAGAGCGACACCTGGATCCCCGAGCCGCAGAACCCCTCGACGCCGTGCGTGCCCGACGTGACGATCGCCAGCCGCTCCGCGTCGCGTGGCCCGAGGATCGCGATGTCGGAAGCGAGCTCCTCGCCTTGAGCTCCCTTGAGGCTCGGCAGCACGCGCGACCCGACCTCGAGCCCGCGGGCGCGAGCGGCGTCGACGAACTTCCGTCGCGCCTCGGCGTAAGTCGCGGCGAAGGCTTCGGCGCAGGATCGCATCGTGCCGGGCCTCGCCTCAGGCGCCTGCGAGCGGCATCGCCCGCTCGGCCAGCGAGGCGAGGTAGCCGGCGCCGATCGGGATCACGGCGTCGTTGAAGTCGTAGCGGGTGTCGTGCAGGAAGCACGTGGGCTCGGACCCCGTCCCGCCCTGCCCCAGGCGCGCGTAGGCGCCCGGCTTCTTCTGCAGCATGAACGAGAAATCCTCGGCGCCCATCGACGGGTCGAGGTCGTGCACGACGTTCTCGCGGCCGACCACGCCTTCGGCCACGCCCGCCGCGAAGCGAGCCTCGTGCGCCGAGTTGATCGTCGCGGGGTACAGCCGCTCGTAGTCGACCTTCGCGATCGCGCCGAACGCGACGGCGACCGACACGACCAGCTCGCGCAGCCGCGTCTCGATCGTGTCCTGCACCGTGGACTTGAACGTGCGCACCGTGCCGACGACCTGCGCGGTGCGCGGCACGACGCTCATGGCGCCGGGGTGCCCCGCCTGCACCGAGCACAGGCTCACGACCGCGGTGTCGATCGGCGAGACGTTGCGCGAGACGATCGACTGCGCCGCGGTGATGATGTGCGCCGCGACGACGACCGGGTCGATCGTGCGATGCGGGTGCGCGCCGTGCCCGCCCTTGCCTTCGATCGTGATCGTGACGCGGTCGGCGGCGGCCATCATCGGGCCCGGGCGGACCGCGATCGTCCCGACCGGCAAACCGGGCCAGTTGTGCAGCGCGTAGATCTGGTCGGCCGGGAAGCGCTCGAACAGGCCGTCCTCGATCATCGCGCGCCCGCCGGCGTAGCCTTCCTCGCCGGGCTGGAAGATCAGCGTGACCGTCCCGTCGAACGCGCGCGTATCCTGCAGGTAGCGCGCGGCGGCCAGCAGCATCGTCGTGTGGCCGTCGTGGCCGCAGCCGTGCATCTTCCCCTCGTAGCGCGACCGGTGCGCGAACGTGTTCTCCTCGTGCATCGGCAGCGCGTCCATGTCGGCGCGCAGTCCCACCGACCGCCCGCTGGCAGTCGACCGCCCGCGCACGACCGCGACGATCCCGGTCTTGCCGATGCCGCCGTGGTGCTCGATGCCGAGCGCGCCGAGCCGCTCCGAGACGATCTTCGCGGTCCGGTGCTCCTCGAAACCGAGCTCGGGATGCGCGTGCAGGTCGTGGCGGATCGCCGCGAATTCCTCGTGCCAGCGGCGGATGTGCTCGACGACGTGGTTCATGGGCGCCTCAATGGGCCGCGCCGCGCTCGATGCGCAGCCGCGGGTCGACCGCGTAGTACAGGAGGTCGACGGTCAGGTTGATCACGACGAAGACGACCGCGATGAAGCACAGGTACGCGGCCATCACCGGAATGTCGGCGAAGGTCACCGCCTGGATGAACAGGAGGCCCATGCCGGGCCACTGGAACACCGTCTCGGTGATGATCGCGAACGCGATGATCGCGCCGAGCTGGAGGCCGGTGATGGTGATGACGGGCACGAGCGTGTTCTTGAGCGCGTGGCCGAAGTGGATCGCGCGGTCCGTGAGGCCGCGCGCGCGCGCGAACTTGATGTAGTCGGCTCGAAGCACCTCGAGCATCTCGGCGCGCACGAGCCGCATGATCAGCGTCATCTGGAACAGCGCGAGCGTGATCGAGGGCAGAATCAGCGACTTGAGGCCGCTCGCCGTCAGGAGGCCGGTCGTCCACCAGCCGAGCGCGACGGTGTCGCCGCGACCGAAGCTCGGCAGCCACCCAAGCTGCACGGCGAACACGAGGATCAGCAGGATCCCGATCAGGAACGTCGGCAGGCTCACGCCCACCAGCGACGCGGCGAGCAGCACGTGCGCGCCGACGCTTTGCCTTCGGAGCGCCGTGTAGACGCCCGCCGGGATGCCCACGACGAGCGCGAGCACCGCCGCCGCGATCGACAGCTCGAGCGTCGCCGGCAGGCGCTCGGCCAGCAGCGTCGACACCTTGCGCCCCTGCCTCAGCGACACGCCGAAGTCGCCCTGCGCCGCGTTCCCGACGAAGCGCGCGAACTGCACGTAGAACGGCCGGTCGAGACCGAGCTCGTGGCGCAGCCTGGCGCGGTCCTCGAGCGTCGCGTCCTGCCCGACCATGAACGCGATCGGGTCGCCGGTGTAGTTGAAGAGTGCGAACGCGATCAGCGCGACCACGCCGAGCACGGCGAAGGTCTGCAGGATGCGGCGCAGGACGAACGCGAGCACCGTCAGGCGCTCCGCGCAGCGCGCGCGCGCCGGGATCGGGCAAGGCTCCGGGGCGGGTACGAAGGCGTGGCGCGTCGCATCGTCATCGGCGCGGCGCCGCACGGGACGCCGGACGTGCGGCGGATCATGCCCGAAACGCCCGGGCGCCTCAACGCGCCGGCCCCCCGCCCGCCTTCGTCCGCGCCGCCCGCGTCGCGTACAGGCAGATGCCCGCAGCAACCGAAACGTTCAGGCTCTCGACGCTTCCGACGAGGGGAATCCCGACGATGCGATCGCATGACTCGCGCGTCAGTCGCCGCAGCCCCTGCCCCTCGGCGCCGAGTACCCATGCGAGCGGCCCGGAGAGGTCCGCGTCGACGAGGCTCTCGCCGCCGGTGTCGGCGCCCAGCACCCAGACGCCGCGCTCCTTCAAAGCCGCGATCGCGCGCGCGAGGTTGGTCACCGTGACGACCGGCACGGTGTCGGCCGCGCCGCTCGCGGCTTTGGCGACCGTCGCGTTCACGCCGACCGAGCGGTCCTTCGGCACGATCACCGCCTGCGCGCCGAACGCGTCCGCATTGCGAAGGCACGCGCCGAGGTTGTGCGGGTCGGTGACGCCGTCCAACACGACGAGCAGCGCGGGCTCCGCGAGCCCGTCGAGCACGTCGTCGAGCGTGACGTGTGGCAACGCTTCGTCGACCTCGGCCACCACGCCCTGGTGCCGCGCATGGCCAGCGAGCTCGCGCAGCCGCTCATCGTCGACCGCGTGGACCGCGACGCCCGCCGTCGACGCGCGCGAGCCCAGCTCGCGCATCCGCGCGTCGTGGCGCCGCGAGTCCGTATAGATCGCGCGCACGCTCGACGGATGCGTGCGCAGGCGGGCGGTCACGGCGTGGAAGCCGTAGAGCAGGCGGGGCATAAAGGCAGCAAAGAAAGGATGTCGATATTAGACATTAGCGTAGCGTCGGGCGGGGAACTCGACATCCGCGGGTCCCCGAGGGCGGTTCCCGTTCTCGCCGGTCCTTCGAGGCGGGCCTGTTACTCTCTCGGCCTCCCGATGCCCTGGGCGCCTCACCCGGCGCTTCGCGCCCCGCATGCTGACCGACGCCCGCGAGTTCCTCGAGACGATGCTGCTGGCGGTCGCGGCGCTCCTGCCGATCGTCAACCCGATCGCCGTGGCGCCGGTCTTCCTGCAGAAAACGGCGGACCTGACCGACGACGAGCGCAACCGGACCGCGATGCGCGTCGGGCGTTACGGCTTCGCGCTGCTGCTCGCCTCGGCGCTGGTCGGCGCGTACGTGCTCGACTTCCTCGGCCTGTCGATCCCGGTCGTCCAGGTGGCCGGCGGCCTGGTCGTCTCGGTGCTCGGATGGAAGCTCCTTTCGCAGGAGAACCTGCTCGACGTCGACGCGCAGGCCGGCGCCAAGACCCCGATCCCGGCGGACCTGCCCAGCCGCGCGTTCTACCCGCTGACGATGCCGCTGACCGTCGGCCCCGGCTCGATCTCGGTCGCGATCACGCTGGGCGCGAATCCGCCCTCGGGCGTCCGGGCGCTCGCGGTCACGCTGGTCGCGCACGCGCTCGGCCTCGCGATCGTCGCGCTCGCGATCTACCTCACCTACGCGAAGGCCGACGCGATCCTGCGCAGGCTGGGCACGACCGGTGCGGTCATCGTGTCGCGCCTCTCGGCGTTCATCCTGCTGTGCGTGGGTGTGCAGATCGTCTGGAACGGCGTCAAGGCGCTGCTTCTGTCGCTGGCCGCACCCTGAAAGTCGTCGGCCTGAAGGCCGACCCACGAGACCCCGGCTTTTGTGGGTCGGGCTTCAGCCCGACGCATTCGGGGATCCGGGCCCCGTCGTGCCGCTCCCTGCGCGATGGCCTTGTCCCCCCGAGGAACGGGCTTCATCCGGGCATCCCGGCGGTGGCCAGACGGGCGCCGATGCGCTATAATTAAAAGCTTGGCTGTTGTAGCTCAGCTGGTAGAGCAACTGATTCGTAATCAGTAGGTCGGTGGTTCGAATCCACTCAACAGCACCAATCCCGAAGGCCCGCCCCGCGCGGGCCTTTTCATGCGCGCTCGCGCTCGCCTGCGCGCTCGCCGCGGCGCCCGCGAAGCC
>JBGAHH010000160.1:0-3007 GCA_044226265.1 Casimicrobiaceae bacterium
CTTGCGCTCGAACGTCACGCCGCGCTCCGCCAGCCGGCGGCGGTCCTGCCGGATCTTCTTGCGCTTGTCGTGCGAGAAGGCCGAGAGGAAGTCGTCGAAATCGCGCCAGCCGGCGTTGGTCCAGTGGAACTGCACGCCGCGCCGCGCGATGAGCCCCGCGTCGTCGAGCTCGCGCGCGTCCCGCCCGGTCGTGAACAGCACGTGCAGCGACGAATGCGAGCCGTCGGCGACGAGCGCCAGCGCCGCCGCGACGAGCGCGCGCCGCGCATCGGCGTCGTCTCCGAGCAGGCGCGGTCCCGTGACCGGCGTGAACGGGACCGCGGCGACGAGCTTCGGGTAGTAGCGCCGGCCGTGCCGGCGGTACGCGTCGGCCCATCCCCAGTCGAACACGTACTCGCCGTACGAGTGCGCCTTCGCGTAGAGCGGAAGCGCGCATGCGAGCGCGCCGCCGCGCCAGGCGGTGAGGTATCGCGGCGTCCATCCCGTCGCCGGGCTCGCGCAGCCGGAGTCGTGCAGCGCCGAGAGGAAGCCGTGGCGAAGGAACGGCTGGCCGCCCGCGATCGCGTCCCACGCGTCCGCGCGAATCGACGCGAGCGGCACGTCGGCGCGCACGGTCAGCGCATCCGGCGGCGACGCGGCGGCGCGGGCAGGGGATTCGCGCATGGTCGCCGCCATTCTCGCCGGAATTCCATGGCGGGCCCACATCCGGTGAAAAGTAGGGTCGGACCCTACTTTCGGCCAGCTTCCGTGCTCGCTGCCGGTGATCGCCGGCGCTCCGAAAAGTAGGGTCTGACCCTGCTTTCCCGGCGCGGCGAAATACCCTGTCTGCTACCATCGACGCATGCACATCGCGCTGGCTCAGCTCGACCAGGTCGTCGGCGACCTTCCGGGCAACGCGCGACGCATCCTCGACGCGGCGCGCGCGTCGGCCCGCGGCGGCGCCTCGCTCGTCGTCACGCCCGAGCTCTCGCTCTGCGGCTACCCGCCCGAGGACCTGGTGCTGCGTCCGGCGTTCCTCGACGCGTGCGCCGCCGAGCTCGCCGCGCTCGCCGCGCAGGTTCGCGACACGGCGCTCGTCGTGGGATTCCCCGAGCGCCGCGACGGCCGCCGCCACAACGCGCTTGCGTTCGTTCGCGGCGGGCGCGTCGAGGCGGTCTACCGCAAGCAGTGCCTGCCGAACTACACGGTGTTCGACGAGCAGCGCTACTTCGCGCCCGGCGACGCGCCCTGCGTCGTCGACGTCGACGGCGTGCGCGTCGGGCTGATCGTCTGCGAGGACGTCTGGTTCCCCGGGCCGGCCGCGCAGGCGAGGGCGGCGGGCGCCGGGCTGATCGTCGTGCCCAACGGCTCGCCGTACCACACGAAGCAGCAGGCGGCGCGCCTCGCGGTCGTCTCGGCGCGCGCGCGGGAGAACCGCGTTCCGGTCGTCTACGTGAACCGCGTCGGCGGCCAGGACGAGCTCGTGTTCGACGGCGCGTCGATGGTCGTCGCGGCCGACGGCACGGTCGCGCAGCAGGTTCCCGCGTGGCACGAGACGGTCGCACTCGCCGCGTTCGACGGCGCTACGCCGCGGCCGGTGCGCGGCGCGCTCGACGCGCGGCTCGAGTCGCACGTCTGGCACGCGCTCGTGATGGGCGTGCGCGACTACGTCGGCAAGAACGGCTTCCCGGGCGTGCTCCTCGGGCTGTCGGGCGGCGTCGATTCGGCGCTGACGCTCGCGATCGCGGTCGACGCGCTCGGCCGCGACAAGGTGCGCGCGGTGATGCTGCCGTCGCGCTACACCGCCCGGATGAGCCTCGACGACTCGCGCGAGATGGCCGGCATCCTCGGCGTCCGTTACGACGAGATCCCGATCGAGGGGCCGTTCGGCGCGTTCCTCGAGGCGCTCGAGCCCCAGTTCCGCGGGCTCGCCGTCGACGCGACCGAGGAGAACATCCAGGCGCGCATCCGCGGCACGATCCTGATGGCGCTGTCGAACAAGACCGGCTCGATCGTGCTCACGACCGGCAACAAAAGCGAGATGGCGGTCGGCTACGCGACCCTCTACGGCGACATGGCCGGCGGCTTCGCGGTGCTGAAGGACATCGCGAAGACGCTCGTCTACCGGCTCGCCCGCTACCGGAACGAGCTCGGCCGCGTGATCCCCGAGCGCATCCTGACCCGCGCGCCGTCGGCCGAGCTCCGCGAGAACCAGACCGACCAGGACTCGCTGCCGCCCTACGACATTCTCGACGCGATCCTCGAGGCCTACGTCGAGGAGGACGCGAGCCCTGACGAGATCGTCGCCCGCGGGCTGCCCGCGGAGGCGGTCGCCCGCGTCGTGCGGCTCATCAAGGTGAACGAGTACAAGCGGCGCCAGTCGGCCGTCGGCATCCGGATCACGCCCCGCGGGTTCGGCAAGGACTGGCGCTACCCGATCACCTCCGCGTGGCGCGAGTGGGAGCGCATGGCCGGCCCCGGCCGGTAGCGCGGCGGCCGGGCCGTCGTGTAAGCTTGGCGGGCGGTCCGGACGCGGGGAAGCCATGAAGAAGATCGAAGCGGTCGTGAAGCCGTTCAAGCTCGACGAGGTTCGGGAGGCGCTCTCGGAGATCGGCGTGACCGGGCTCACGGTCACCGAGGTCAAGGGCTTCGGGCGCCAGAAGGGGCACACCGAGCTCTACCGCGGCGCCGAGTACGTCGTCGACTTCCTGCCGAAGGTGAAGGTCGAGGTCATCCTGCAGGACGGCCTGGTCGAGCAGGCGATCGAGGCGATCGTCAAGGCCGCGCGCACCGGCAAGATCGGCGACGGCAAGATCTTCGTCACCGACGTCGAGCAGGTCATCCGCATCCGCACCGGCGAGTCCGGCGAAGCCGCCGTCTGATCGCCACGGGAGGCGCCATGTCGTTCGGAACCGAGTTTCGCGAGTTCGCCCTCAAGGGCAACGTCGTCGACCTCGCGGTCGGCGTCATCATCGGCGGGGCGTTCGGCAAGATCGTCGACTCGCTCGTCAAGGACATCATCATGCCG
>JBGAHH010000067.1:0-23756 GCA_044226265.1 Casimicrobiaceae bacterium
GGGGCTCGCCGGTGAGCCCCGCGCGATCGGCGCCGGCGAGCGCACAGGCGGTGGCGCCGATGTCGGCGATGCCGGCGCCGCGGCGAAGCTCGCGGGGGCGCGAGCGCCCGGGCACGACGACCGCCCATGCGTCGTCGGTGTGGTTGCCGGAACGCCCGCTGCCGATCCCGCCGCGCGCGACGCGGCCGAAGCGAAGCGAGGCGAGGTCGGACGCGAGGTCCGCCGGCCGGTCGGACCACGTCACGACGAGATCGGGCAGGCCCGGCGACGCTGCGGGACCGGCGAGGTCGGCCATGCGCTCGACGCGCGCGACCGCAGGCACGCCGCCCGCATCGTGGAACGTTGTCAGGCCTTGGGCGATTCGGGACATCAGCGCTTCGGCGTCACCCGGGTCGACGATGCCCTCGCGCTCGCGCCCCCGGAGGTTCAGCCGGACATAGCCCTGGTTCTCGCCGGGCAGCGCGACGGCGCGCGTGCGCGGCCAGTCGGCGCGGACGTGCATCCGCGTGACGAGGTCCGCCGCGACCTCGTCGGGGAGCAGCCGCGCGGCGCCCCGTCGCCAGCGCGCGGGCACGCGCGCCCGCAGCGTCCAGATCGGCGAGCGCGCGCCGGCGCGTCCGCCCGCGCCTTCGCCGAGCACCGCGGCGAGCATGCCCGGCAGCAGGTCCGCCCGGCTCAGGTTCGGGCCCATGCCGGTCGGCGAGAACGCGATCACGTCGGCATCGGCGGGAAGCGCGTCGACGAGGCGGCCGACCGCGCGGTCGATCGCGACGTAGACGTCGTCGAGCCCTTCTCGCAGCGCGCGCGAGTCGGCCTCGCCGATCGCGCCGCCGCCGACGGCCGCGGCGTCCCAGAGGTGGTGCCCGGCCTTGTGCGACGCGCCGAACGTGATCCACAGGACCTCGTAGCGGGACTCGCGCGAGAGGTCGAGCACGCCGTCGGCGACGCGCGCCGGCGCCGCGACGAGCGCATCGCGAAGCGGGACGAGCCCGTCGAGCGTCGCGACACCGTAGACGTCGTCGAGGCGGGGCGCGCGGCCGTGGCGCCGCTCGAGGCGCCGACCCGCGGCCGCGGGGACCGACCGGCTCGGCAGCACGAGGCGATCGACGAAATGGCAGCCGGACAGCCACGCGCCGGCCATCTCGCGCGGCGCCCACGACAGGTACGGATCGACCACGAGCGAGCGGACGCCGTGCGCGGTGAGGCGCTCCCAGATCGTCGGCGGCTTGTCGAACCACGACACCGGGTGCGCGCGCTGGTCGGACGCCGACCACGGGAACGCCGAGTACAGCCCGTGCTCGCGCACGTCGATGCCGGTGTAGAGCGTCGGGTGCGCCGCGGACTGGAGCAGCGTGTGGGCGTCGAGGCGCGTCCACGCGCCGCGGCGCTTCAGCGCGGCGAGGGACGGCAGGCGGCCTTCGAGGAGCAGGCGCTCGACGATCGGCAGCGCGGCCGAGTCGAACTGCAGCAGCGCGAGCACGCCTTGGGCCCGGTAGCGCTGGCGGGCCCTAGCCGACCGACTGCAGCGGCTGGATCTTGCCGCCCGGCGTGACGCGCGAGTCCTCGCGCAGCACCTCGAGCGTGCGGCCCTGCGCCCACACCGCTGCGGTGAGCGCGTTCGCCGCGCCGTGCCGGCGCATGAATCCGAGCACCGTGTCGGCGACGCGCGCGGCGTCGACGTCGCCGACCGAGCGGTTCACCACGAGGCTCACCTTCGGGAGGCCGTCGACCTCGCGCTCGACGAACTGGTAGTCGGTCGGGTAGCCGCCGAACCGCCCGGGGAGCACGTGCTCGACGAGCGTCAGGAGGTCGCAGCCCAGGAGGCTCATGCCCTCGCTCGTGAGCTTCTCGTAGCTGCGGATCGTGTGCAGGTGGCGGCGGAACGCCGGCGGCAGCACGCCGCAGCCGCAGTCGCGCTCCTCGAGCACGCCGCTGTCGCCGCTCTCGACGTTCAGCATGACCTTCGGCGAGGCGCGCAGCAGCGTGGTGTGGAACAGCGCCGGCCGGCCCGCGCCGCGCTCGCGCGCGATCGTCGCGATCTTGTCGTCGAGCAGGTGCACGTCGTCGGGTGCAGACCCCGCCTGGCACGGGACGCCGATCGCGCCGGCCTCGACCATCGCGTACTGGCTCGCGGCGCGCGCGCCGGCGCGCGCGATCACCTCGGCCTTCGCGCGGGTGTACGGCTCGCCGGTGAGCAGGAACAGCGTGTCGCGGATGTCCAGGCCCGCCTCGAGCGCCGCGGCGCAGGTCCGGACGCCCGCGCTCGCCGTCGTGACGAGGATCGCGGGCGCGCCGCGCGCTCGCTCGCCGGCGAGCCACGCGGCGACGCGGCCCGCGTCGGTCGCGGGCACGTGCTCGGGCAGCGGGATCGTCACGCCGCGGAGCCGCGCGGCGAGCACCGTCGCGCGCGTGAACGCGCCGTGCCGCATCGATCCGGCCGACAACGGCGTCTGCGAGAACCAGCGCTGCGCGGGAACGCCGAGCCGGGCGCGAATCAGCGCGGTCTTGATCCCGACCGCGCCGGGCGGCGCCGGATGCCAGATCGCGAGCGCCCGTCCGGTCGCGCCGGCCGCGTCGACGAGGAGCGCGTGGTAGGCGCACTCGTGCTCGAGCAGGCCGAGATCGACGAGGATGCGACGCGCGGAGCCCGACGAGCCCCCGGTGCGCGCCTCGTACGGGCTCTCCATCAGCGGGTTGTCGAAATCCTCGGCGCGCACCTCGAACGCGAGGCCGGGCCGCTCGATCGGCTTGCGTCCCTTGAACTCGTCGAGCCCGACGTGCACGCCGGCGTCGTGCAGGCGCAGGAGCGAGCCCTCGATGCCGACGCTCGCGACCAGGCGCTCGACGTCGTCGGGACCGAGTCGCGCCCACTCGAGGAGGCGCCGGTAGGGGCTCGCGGGCCGGCCGAAGACCGCGCGGCGCAGGATGTCGGCGAACGCGCGCTCGCGGAGCGCGAGCTGCCGCTCGATGCGCGTCCGGCACGCCTCGAGGGTCGGCGTTCCCGCGAGGAAAGGGCCGAGCGAGCGGAGGAACCCGCCCGCGGAACGCAGCTCGCGAAAGCTTCCTTCGTCCGTGCCGCGTTGCACGCCCCGCGCGATCGAATGCATCTCCCCCCCGGATCGACCGCCCGATTCTAGCGGTTCCGGACCGGGGAGTCGTCCCGACGGGTCAATCGGCGTCGCGGCGGGCGACGAGCGTGTTCGCGGCGGCCTCGAGCGACGCGGGTGCGACGGGCTTGCGCAGCAGGACGAGCCCCGCGTCGGAGACCTCGCGCTCGGCGCTGGCGCCCGAATCGCCGCTTACGACGAGCGCGGGCACCGGCTCGCCCAGCTCGCGGCGCAGCCGCGCGATCGCGGCGAGCCCGCTGGCGTCGCCGGACAGCCGAAGGTCCGCGATGATGAGGTCGGGGTAGCGCTCGACCTCGCCCAACGCCGCGAGCACCTCGTCGGCGTGCGCGCCGCCCGCGACCTCGGCTCCCCAGCTCGAGAACAGCGCGCGCATGCCCTCGACCGCCGCGGGGTCGTCGTCGATGACCGCGATGCACGCCCCGGTGAGCGATCCCGTCCGTGCCGGGCGCCGCGTGCGGACGGGAGGCGCGTCGGCGGCGCGCGGCGCGACGATGCCGAAGCGCGAGCCGTGGCCGGGACGGCTCTCGAGCGTCAGTCGATGGCCGAGCAACGCCGCGAAGCGGCGCACGATCGCGAGCCCGAGCCCCATGCCCCCCGCGCGCGGCCGGCCGGCGCGTCCCGGGACCTGGAAGAACTCGTCGAAGATCCGGTCGCGGTGCTCGGGCGCGATCCCGATCCCGCTGTCGACGACCTCGAGCGCGACGCTCGCGCCTCGCCGCCGTCCGCCGACCACCACGCCGCCGCTCCGCGTGCAGCGCAGCGCGTTCGACACGAGGTTGCGCAGCATCCGCTCGAGGAGCACCGGGTCCGAGTCGACCGCGAGGCGCGTGCGGACGAAGACGAGCGCGAGCCCGCGCGACGCCGCCTCGACGCCGAACTCGCGCGCGAGGCGCTCGAACAGCGGCACGAGCGGCACCCGCTCGCGCGCGGGCGCGAGCGCGCCGGCCTCGAGCCGCGACAGGTCGATCAGCTGGGCGAACTGGGCCTCGAGCGCGCAGAGCGCGGCGCGCACGCTCGCGACCAGCGGCGCCAGCTCGCCGTCGCGCACGCGCCTGCCGAGCGCGCCGACGAAGAGCCCGAGCGCGTGCAGCGGCTGGCGGAGGTCGTGGCTGGCGGCCGCGAGCAGCTGGCTCTTCGCCCGGTCGGCCGCCTCCGCCGCGGCCCGGGCGTCCAGCGCCGCGCGCGTGCGCGTCTTGAGCTCCGCGATGAGGTCGGTGTTGCGGTGGCGCGTCGCGAGCGCGTCGGTGAGCACGTCGTTCAGGCGGTGCCCGAACGCGAGCACGAAGCCCAGCACCACCGTCATCACGATCGCCGTCCACGCGTGCACCGGATCGCCTTCGGCGCCGACGCGCAGGACGAGCGGCACGAGCGCCGGCAGCACGAAGCCGTAGAACGCGGGCTTGTAGACGGCGGTCAGGTTGAGCCCGCCCAGCACCACGCCGAAGAGACAGACGATCGAGAGGGCCTGGTGCGAGGGCGACGCGGGGAACATCGCGACCGCGGCGGCGCCCCACAGCGCGCCGGCGGCCGCCGAGCCGAACGACCAGTAGCGGCCCCAGCGCGGCGTCGCGGCCGGCCCGGGGCAGGCGCGGCGCCAGGCGCGGACGAGCAACGCCCGCCACGCCTGGTTCGCCGCGACGAGCGCGACCCAGGCGGCCATCAGCGACGCCGGGACCTCGCTGCCGAGCACCGCGCAGAAAAGTGCCGCGCCGAACAGCATCGACGCGGTGGTGCGGGGCCAGCTCGCGTAGAGCGTCGCGACCTGGTCGGCGCGGGCGCGGGCGAGCGGCGAGGGCGCGCCCAGCCCCGGCGCGTTCGCGTCCATCGTCCCGCCCTAAGGCGCGCGCATCGAATCGACGTCGACGCCGCGGCGGGCGAGCTCGACGACCGCCTGCGTGCGCGTGTGCACGTTGAGCGCGCGAAGGATCGCCGAGACGTGCACCTTGACGGTCCCTTCGCTGAGGGCGAGGTCGCGGCAGATCCGCTTGTTCGGCAGCCCTTTCGCCAGCAGGCGCAGCACGTCGGACTGGCGCTGCGTGAAGCCCACCGCGAGCCCGACCGGCCACTCGGCCGGCGACCCGGCGCGCGGGTCGGACGCGCTCGCCACCGGACGTCCGCCGCGCAGCGCGGACTTCACCGCGGCGACGACCTCGGCGGCGTCCGCGCGCTTCGCGACATAGCCGCGAGCGCCGGCCGCGAGCGCGCCGTCGATCGTCGCGCGATCGTGCGTCGCGGAGAGCACGACGATCGGCAGCCGCGGCCGGTCTCGGCGCAGCTCCGCGAGGAACGCGAGCCCCCGCGTGCCCGGCAGCGCGAGGTCGAGCAGCACCGCGTCGCAGTCCGGGTGCAGCGCGAGCAGGCGCAGCGCGTCGTCGCGCGAGAGCGCCGTCAGGAGCGTCCAGCGCGGCTCGGCGTGCGCGACGTATTGCGCGAGCGCCTCGAGGATCAGCGGATGGTCGTCCACGACGATGAGCTTCATCGTTGCCTCCCCTCGACGGCCGCACGTCCGGCGGCTTCGCGAAGACTCTAGGGCGAACGCGCCCGCGGCGCACCTGTCAGTTCTTACAGGGGTCGCGGCACGACGGCCGCCGCGGACGCAGGCCGGATTGCCTTTGCCCGCCAGCGCGTTGCGCGGCTTCCTTCATGCCGGAGCGTACGCGCGTGCCGGCCTCAGGCGACCTAGGCCAAATGGCCGAGGCTCGCCTTGTATGATCGGATTCCCGGCGCGGCCCGCGCGCCCCTTCCGGACCCGAATCGACATGCAGCGACGCCCGCTCGGCAACACCGGTTTCGAAGTCGCCCCGCTCGCGCTCGGCGGCAACGTGTTCGGCTGGACCGCCGACGAGAAGGCGTCGTTCGCGGTCCTCGACGCGTTCGTCGCCGGCGGCTTCAACCTGATCGACACCGCGAACTCGTACTCGCGCTGGGTCGAGGGGCACCGCGGCGGCGAGTCGGAGACGGTGATCGGCCGCTGGATCGCGCGCCGCGGCCGCCACGACGACGTCGTCATCGCGACGAAGGTCGGCTCGGACATGGGCCTCGGCCGCAAATGCCTGAAGCGCGAGCACATCCTCGCCGAGTGCGAGGCGTCGCTCAAGCGGCTGCGGGTCGAGCGGATCGACCTCTACCAGTCGCACTGGGACGACCCGGACACGCCGCTCGACGAGACGCTCGAGGCCTACGACCGGCTGATGAAAGAGGGCAAGGTCCGGGCGATCGGCGCGTCGAACCTCGACGCGAAGCGCCTCGGCGAGGCGCTCGCGACCAGCCGTGCGAAGCACTTGCCGCGCTACGAGACGATGCAGCCGCACTACAACCTGCTCGTGCGCGACGAGTTCGAGGGGCCGCTCCAGTCGCTCTGCGTGAAGGAACGGCTCGGCGTGATCCCGTACTTCTCGCTCGCCGCCGGCTTCCTCACCGGCAAGTACCGGTCGGAAGCGGATTTCGGCAAGAGCGCGCGTGGCCCCGGCATGAAGAAGCACCTGAACGCACGCGGCGCCGCGGTGCTCGCGGCGCTGGAGGCGGTCGCGCAGCGCAAGGGCGCGACGATGGCGCAGGTCGCGCTCGCCTGGCTCATGGCGAAGCCCGGCGTGACCGCGCCGATCGCGAGCGCGACGTCCGTCGCCCAGCTCGACGAATTGATGGGCGCGGCGCGCCTCGCGCTCGACGCGGCGTCGATGCGCGAGCTGGACGCGGCGGGGTCCTGAACGTCTATTCGTGCCGCAGCGCGTCGATCGGCGCGAGGCGCGCGGCCTTGCGGGCCGGGTAGAAGCCGAAGAACACGCCGATCGCGGCGGCGAAGCCGAACGCGAGCAGCACCGATCCGGGCGAGAGCTCGGTGCGCCAGCCGGTGAACTGGCCGACGGCGAGCGACGCGATCCCGCCGAGGACGATGCCGGCGAGCCCGCCGATCAGCGAGAGCGTGACCGCCTCGACGAGGAACTGCGTGAGGATGTCGCGGCCGCGCGCGCCGACCGCCATGCGCAGCCCGATCTCGCGAGTGCGCTCGGTCACCGACACCAGCATGATGTTCATGATGCCGATGCCGCCCACCACGAGGGACACCGACGCGATCGCCGCGAGCAGCACCGCCAGCACGCGCGAGCTCGCCTCCTGCGCCGCGAGCACCTCGGACAGGTTGCGCACGAAGAAGTCGTCCTCCTGGCTCGCCTGCAGCTTGTGCCGCTGGCGCAGTAGGTCGCGCATCAGCTGCTCCGCGTGGCTCACGTCGGCGCCCTCGCGGACCTTCACGGTGATCGTCGACACGTTGCGGTTGCGCACCTGCTGGCCGCCCAGCACGCGCTTGCGCGCGGTCGAGATCGGGATCAGCACGACGTCGTCCTGGTCCTGGCCGATCATGCTCTGGCCCTTGCGGTCGAGCATCCCGACGACCTCGTGCGGCACGTTGCGGATGCGGACGATCTCGCCCACCGGGTCGGATTCGCCGAACAGCGTGCGCGCGACCGTCTGGCCGAGCAGCACGACCTTGGCCGCACCGTCCTGGTCCGCCTGCGAGAAGCCGCGCCCCGTCGCGATGTCCCACTGGCGCGCGGCGAGGTAGTCGGGCGTCACGCCCAGGATCTGCGTCGACCAGTTGCTGTTGCCGTAGACGACCTGGCCCGCGCCGCGGAGCTGCGGCGCGGCGACCTCGATCTCGGGCACCTCGCGCGGCAGCGCGGCCGCGTCGTCCTCGGTGAGCGTGAGCTGCGACCCGAAGCCCATGCGCACGCCGCCCGACGTGAGGTTGCCCGGCAGCACGATGATCAGGTTCGAGCCGAGGCTCTTGATCTGGTCCTCGACGCGCGCCTGCGCGCCGGCGCCGATCGCCGTCATCGCGATGACCGCCGCGACGCCGATGATGATGCCGAGCATCGTCAGCGCGCTGCGGAGCTTGTTCACCCGCAGCGCGGCGAGCGCGATGCGTATCGAGGCGAGGAAGCTCATGCCTGCGGCGGCCGCTGCCACGCGGCGCGCGAGTCGTCGGAAGGGGCGGGCGCCGGGGGACGCTGGGGCGCCGGCACGCCCGCCTGCCGCTGCGCGTGGCGCCTGTCGGCGACGACGCGACCGTCGCGGAACGAGATCGTCCGCATCGCGTGGTCGGCGATGTCGAGCTCGTGCGTCACGAGCACGATCGTGATGCCTTCGCGGTTGAGCGCCTGCAGGAGCGCCATCACCTCGAGGCTCGTCGCGGTGTCGAGCGCGCCGGTCGGCTCGTCGGCGAGGATCAGGATCGGGTCGTTGACCAGCGCGCGCGCGATCGCGACGCGCTGCTGCTGGCCGCCGGAGAGCTGCGACGGCGCGTGGTCCTCGCGGTCGGCGAGCCCGACCTGCGCGAGGCGCCGGCGCGCGCGAAGGTGGCGCTCGTCGGCCGACAGCCCGGCATAGAGCAGCGGCAGCTCGACGTTGTCGAGCGCCGAGGTGCGCGGCAGCAGGTTGAACTGCTGGAACACGAAGCCGATCTTGCGGTTGCGGATCGCCGCGAGGCGGTCGGCGTCGAGCGCCGCGATGTCCTCGCCGTCGAAGCGGTAGCTGCCCGAGGTCGGCACGTCGAGGCAGCCGATGACGTTCATGAACGTCGACTTGCCCGACCCCGACGGCCCCATCACCGCGACCATCTCGCCTCGCTCGATCCCGATCGTCACGCCCGAGAGCGCGGTCAGCTCGGTCTCGCCCAGCCGGTAGACCTTGACCAGGTCCCGCGTCTCGATCAGGGGCGGGGCGGACATGGAGGCGAAGCGCCGGAAGCGCTAGAAGGGCAGGCGTGGCGCGTTGCTCGCCTTGGGCGCGGGCGCGTTCGCGAGCTGGGTGCCGACGATCACCTCGTCGCCTTCGGCCAACGGGCCGGACACGACCTCCGTCGCGTTGCCGTCCGTGAGGCCGGTGCGGATCGACACCTCGGTCGGCTTGCCCTCGACCAGCGTGTAGACGCGACCCGATCCCGACGTCGCGCGGCCGGTCTCGGCGGCGACGATCTCGGCGTAGCGCTTCTGCTGGTCGGCGTTCAGGATCGCGTTGATCTTCTGGCGGGCGTCGGCGCGCAGGCGCTCGCTGCGCTGCCGGCGGTCGGCGTCGTTGAGGTCGCGCAGCTCGGCGAGCCGGCCGCGCATCTCCGCGAAGATCTCGTCGACGCGCGCGGACTGCGCCGCGTCGAGCTTGAGGTCCGCGACGAGCTTCTGGCGGCGCGCCTGCGCGTCGCCGGCCCCCGCGCCGTCCGCGGCCGGCGCCGCGTCCGCCGTGGCGCTCGCGCCCGCGGGCCGCCAGCGCAGCGCAGCGTTCGGGACCTTGAGCGCGTTCTCGCGGCTGTCCGCGACGATGCGCACGTTCGCGGTCATGCCCGGCACGAGGCGAAGATCCGGGTTCGGCGTCTCGACGATCACCGTGTAGGTGACGACGTTCTGCACCGTGGTCGCCGCCTTCCGGATCTGGTCGACGCGGCCGTCGAACGTGCGGCCGGGGTACGCGTCGACGCCGAAGGTCACGCGCTGGTCGGGGCGGATCTTGCCGATGTCGGTCTCGTCGATCGCGACGGCGACCTGCATCTTGCGCAGGTCCTCGGCGATCGTGAACAGCGTCGGCGTATTGAGGCTGGCCGCGACCGTCTGGCCCGCGTCGACCTGGCGGGAGATCACGACGCCGTTCACCGGCGCGGTGATCGAGGTCTTGTCGAGGTCGTTGCGCGCGCTCGCGAGCGCGGCCTCCCGCTGCTTGACGGTCGCGGCGGCGTTCGCGACCTGCGCCTCGGCCGACTTCACCTGCGCCTCGGTGGTGCGCACCGTCTCGTCGGCTCCCTGCGCGGTGAAGCGCGCCTTGTCGAGGTCGGCGGGCGAGATGAAGCCCTTCTGCACGAGCGACTCCTTGCGCTCGAGGTCGGTCTTCGCGTCCTGGTAAGTGATCTTCGCGCGCAGCACCTGCGATCGCATCGCCGCCGCGTCGCTCTGGCGCTGCAGGAGCGCGGTGCGCGCCGCCTCGAGGTCGGCCTCCGCCTGGCGCACCTTGAGCTGGTAGGACTCCGGGTCGATCCGGGCGAGCAGCTGGTCCTTCTTCACGACGCTGTTGAAGTCGACGAAGAGCTCCTTGATCTGTCCGGAGATCGACGAGCCGACCTGGACCGTCGTCACCGCCTGCAGCGTTCCCGAGGCCGAGACGACCTGCGCGATCGTGCCGCGCTCCACCTTGGCGAGCCGATGCACGGGCGCGCTCCCGCCGGGCGAGAACCACGTCCACGCGCCCCAGGCGAGCGCGACCGCGGCGGCGAGCGCGAGCGTGAACGCCAGGGGCCGCGCCCACGCGGGGCGGCGGGATCGCGGGGCGTCGGCGGTCATCGGGGCGCGTTCCGCTCGGGGTCCGGAAGGGCGGAACGCGGCGGGGTCAGCCCGCGCGACCGAAGCCTTCCTTGAACTGGTCCGCCTGCTCCTTGCGGAGCGCGCGCAGGCGCGCCTCGACGACCGAGCTCTCGTAGAAGTTCGCGCCGGGCGCCTTCGCCGCGAGCTCGAGCTGGTCGATCGCGAGCTTGAGGTTGCCCTGCCACGCGTAGAACTCGCCCAGGTGCTGGTGCTGCTTCAGCCCGTTGCTCATCGCGGCGTAGGCCTTGGCGGCGATCTGGTGGAGCGGCCCGTCGTTCGGGAACCGCTGCAGCTGCGCCTCGGCGAACGCCGCCGCCTGCGGCGCCTTGCCGTCCTGCAGCAGCGCCTCCGGGTAGTCGTAGACGAGCTGCATCTTGTTCGGGTAGCGCGCGAGCGCGGCCTCGAACCTCGCGGCCGCCTTGCCGGGCTCGCCCGCGTCGAGGAGCACGTGCCCGGCGATCGCCTCGATCATCGGGTGCGGCGGCGCGATCTTCTCCAGGGCGGCCAGCTCCCGCTTGGCGCGCGCGATCTGGCCGTCGCGCAACAGCGCCGCGACGAGCCCGTAGCGCACCGCGACCTCGCTGTTGTACTTGCGGTCGGCGATCGCGGCATCGAACCAGGCCACCGCTTCCCCCGGCGAGCCCACGTAGCTCCTCAGGAGCGCGCGCACCATCTGGAAGTCGAGCGAGTCCGCGACCTGCCGGTAGGGATGGTTCGCCGAGCGCGCCTGCGCCTCCGCGATGCGCTCGTAGGTGATCGGGTGCGTGCGGAGGTAGGACGGCGCGTTGCCGTCGACGAAGCGCGACGCCTTCTGCATCCGCTCCATCAGCGTCACCGCCCCGTTCACGTCGAATCCGGCGAGGTCGAGGCGCTGGTACCCGATGCGGTCGGCCTCCTGCTCGTTCTCGCGCGTGAAGTTGAGCGTGTTCTGCATCGCGAGCGCCTGCGCGGACGCGAGCGCGGCGCCGGCGGCGTCGCCGCTCGAGCTCGAGTTGGACCGGGCCGCCACGATGGCCACGGCCAGCGCGGCGAGCGACATCCACAGCGAATTCTTCTGCGCCTCGAGCATCCTCGCCATGTGGTTCTGCGTCACGTGCGTGATCTCGTGCGCGAGCACGGCCGCGAGCTCGGACTCGCTCTGCGTGAGCAGGATCAGGCCGGTGTTGACGCCGATGTAGCCGCCCGGGATCGCGAACGCGTTGATCGACGGGTCCGGCACCGCGAAGAACGTGAACTCGTAGCGCGGGTCGTTGCGGACGGCGACGAGCCGCTGGCCGAGCTCGTTCAGGTAGTCGTTGACCTCGGGGTCGTTGAGGTAGCCGCCCGAGGCCCGGATCTGCTTCAGCGCCGTGTCGCCGATCTTGCGCTCCTGCGCGGGGGACAGGGCGACGGTGGACGAGTCGCCGAGGTCGGGCAGCGGCGCGTTGCCCCGCGAGACGGGCGGCTCGGGGGCGGAGACCGGCGGCGGCGTCGGGCCGAACACGCCGGGCGAAGGCGCCGGCGCGTCGGCGGCCGCCGCGGGCAGCGCGCCGAGCGCGGCCGCGACCAGCGCGCACAGCGGCCGCACGGCCCACGCGGGGAGGGCCATCGGCGTCGTCGAGGGTCCCGGTTTCATGCTGCTATGATGGAAGATCGGCCGCGGGAGTTCATCGGGCGGCCGGCCGAACGACGAACCGCGACGATGCGAAGGCCGACGTCATCCCCGCGAGCCCCGTCCCGGCGCTCCGAGACCGCGACGCCGCATTTTACCCACTTCGATGCGGCCGGGCAGGCGCACATGGTCGACGTGGGCGCGAAGGACGTCACGCTTCGGCGCGCGCGCGCCTCGGGGCGCATCGTGATGAAGCGCGCCACGCTCGCGAAGGTCCGCGAGGGCGGCGCGGCGAAGGGCGACGTGCTCGGTGTCGCGCGCATCGCGGCGATCCAGGCGGCGAAGCGCACCTCGGACCTGATCCCGCTCTGCCATCCGCTGCCGCTGTCGCGCGTCGCGGTCGACTTCCGCGTCGACCAGGACGCCTCGGCCATCGAGATCGAGGTGATCGCCGAGACCGTGGGCCGGACCGGCGTCGAGATGGAGGCGCTGGCCGGCGTGGCGGTCGGCCTGTTGACGATCTACGACATGTGCAAGGCGATCGACCGCGGCATGCGCATCGAGGGCGTCCGGCTGCGCGAGAAGCGGGGCGGGCGCTCCGGGCACTTCGTCGCGCCCTGAGGGAGGACGTCGCGCCGCCGAAACGCGGGTGGTCCGACCACTTGACCGCTGGACCGCGACGAGGGTAGAGTTCGCCCCGCGCCTCGCGAGGCCCGCCTCCGTTCGCGGAAGAAGCCGGGCCGGCGCCCCGGAGCGCCCGTCGGCCTCCTGGCGGAGGAAACGTTCGTGCCCCTGACCGTGGTGGAGCCGCTGCGGCTCTACCGTCGCATCGCCGACCAGATCGCCGCGCTGATCGACCGCGGCGAATTCCCGGCCGGCGCTCGCCTTCCCGCCGAGCGCGAGCTCGCCCGCAAGCTCGGGGTGTCGCGCACGTCGGTGCGCGAGGCCATCATCTCGCTCGAGATCGCCGGGCGGGTCGAGGTGCGCATCGGCAACGGCATCTTCGTGCGCCCGACGACGCCCGCGCCGGCGCGCGCGGCCGACGAGGGCCCGAGCCCGTTCGAGCTCCTGTCCGCGCGCAGCCTGATCGAGGGCGAGATCGCGCTCGCCGCGGCGCGCGCGATGAAGCGCCCGGACATCGCGGCGCTGCGGGAGACGCTCGACACGATGCGCGCCGCGGGCGACGACTTCGCCCGCGGCGACGAGGCCGACCGCGCGTTCCACCTGCGGATCGCCGAGTCGACGCGCAACGGCGCGCTCGTCCACGTCGTCGCCGACCTGTGGGACGCGCGCTACGGCAAGCTCTGGGCGCGCATCGAGCATCACTTCCAGACGCCGGAGCTCCGCGCGCGCACGATCGTCGACCACGCGGCGATCATCGACGCGCTCGCGGCCGGCGACGGCGAGGCTGCGCGCGACGCGATGCACCGGCACCTCGCGCGCGTCGCACGCGAATTCCAGCGCAGCCTGGAGCCGCAGGCGAACCCGCGGGTCGTTCCGGAGCCCGCGGCGGCGGAGGCGCGCCACCGGCCGCCCCGCGGAGCGCCCGACCGGGGATTCCCCCGATGAGCGCATTCCTGACGATCCGGTCGCGGCGAACGTCCCGCGAATCGAATTACACTGCGCGCACGGTCGCCGTGCCGCCGTCGTTCACCGGTCCGGGCTCCCAGGAGCCGGCCGCCCACGCGTCGTCCGATCCCATCGGAAGGAGGAGTCCATGAAGGTCCCGTCGTTGTCCCATCCGTCGCGCCGCCGCGCGATCGCCACGATCGCCGCCGCGGCGTCGCTGGCCGTCCTCGGCACCGGCGCCGCGCTCGCGCAGCCGTACACGATCAACGTGGTCGACGTCGCGGGCAACCTCGCGCTCACGCAGGACGCGTTCGAGCTCTACGCGAAGAAGAATCCGGGCAAGGTCGCGAAGTTCGTCTTCACGAAGGCGCCGGCGCCCGAGCTCCCGGGCAAGCTGAAGGCGATGCAGGGCGCCGGTCGAAGCGACATCGACATCGTGCTCACCGGCACCGACGTGCTCGCCGCGGGCGTCGAGCAGGGGCTGCTCGTGAAGCTCCTGCCCGACTACGCCGCGAAGTTCCCGAACCTGACGGCGAACTACCTGCCCGCCGCAGCCGAGATGCAGAAGCTCGCGTCCGACCAGGGCATCGCGATCTCGTTCATGCCGGCCGGCCCGCTCGTCGAATACAACCCGGCGAAGGTGAAGCAGGTCCCGACGACGCCCGCCGAGCTGCTCGCGTGGTGCAAGGCCAACCCGAACCGCCTGATCTACGCGCGCCCGGCGAACTCGGGCCCGGGCCGCACGTTCATCATGGGGCTGCCGTACCTCCTGGGCGACAAGGACCCGAAGGATCCGGTCAACGGGTGGGACAAGACCTGGGCGTACCTGACGGAGCTCAACAGCTGCATCGAGTACTACCCGACGGGCACCGGCGCGGTGATGAAGGAGCTGGGCGAGGGCTCGCGCGACATGACGATCACGATGACGGGCTGGGACATCAACCCGCGCGCACTCGGCATCGTGCCGAAGGAGTTCAAGGTCGCGCCGTTCAAGGGCATGACCTGGGTGAACGACGCGCACTACATCGTGGTGCCGAAGGGCGTGCCGGCCGACAAGATGCAGGTCGTGCTCGACGTCATCGCGTTCATGCTGACGCCGGAGGCGCAGGCCTACATGTACGACAAGGGCTACTTCTACCCCGGGCCCGCGGTGAAGAACGTGCCCGTGTCGATGGCGCCGAAGGAAAGCCAGGACGTGATCAAGGAGTACGGGCGTCCCGAGTACGAGGGCTGGCTCGCGCAGTTCCCGCACACGCAGTCGCTGCCGCCGAAGGCGCAGGTCGAGGCGTTCCGGATCTGGGACGAGAAGGTGGGCGCCAAGACCAAGAAGTAGTATTCCGGACTTCGGGCACGGGCCGCGAACGCGGCCCTCGCCCGACGCCGGAATACGTCGCGGCGTACGAGCGTCGAAAACCTCGACGCTCAACGCCGCGGGGGGGGTCGGATTCCGGTTCCCGGAACCGACTCCCCGCTTTCGTCGACATGCCGGGACCGGCTCGAGGGGTGTCGGCCGTGCCGTCGACGCTTCAGGACGAGCAGGATCCGATGCTCACGTCGCACATTCGGTAGCCAGGCATGAAGCACGATTTCAGCGAACTGAAGCTCGACCGCGTCACGCGCCGCTTCGCGGGCCAGGGCGGCAAGGCGTTCAACGCGCTCGACGAGCTCTCGCTCACCGTGAAGCGCGGCGAGTTCATCGCGCTGCTGGGGCCGTCCGGCTGCGGCAAGTCCACGGCGCTCAACTGCATCGCCGGGCTGCTCGGGCTGTCGGGCGGAAGCATCTGGCTCGACGACACGCGCATCGACACGCTGCCGCCCGAGAAGCGCGGGTTCGGGATGGTGTTCCAGAACTACGCGCTGTTCCCGCACATGAGCGTCGAGCGCAACATCGGCTTCGGGCTGCGCATGCGCAACCTGCCCGCCGCCGAGATCGGCCCGCGCGTGGAGCGCGCGCTGAAGCTCGTGCAGCTCGTGGGGCAGGGCCACAAGCTGCCGGGCCAGCTCTCGGGCGGCCAGCAGCAGCGCGTGGCGATCGCGCGCGCGATCGTGATCGAGCCGCCGCTGATCCTGATGGACGAGCCGCTGTCGAACCTCGACGCGAAGCTCCGCATCGAGACGCGCGCGGAGATCCGCCGCATCCATCGCGAGCTCGACCGCGCGACGATCTACGTGACGCACGACCAGGACGAGGCGCTGTCGCTCGCCGACCGCATCGTCGTGATGAAGGACGGCGCGGTCCAGCAGATCGCCGCCCCGCCCGAGGTGTACGCGCAACCCGCCAACCTGGCGGTCGCGCGCTTCATGGGCTATCGCAACGTGCTCGAGCTCGACGTGACCGGCCAGGACGGCGGGCGCGTCGGCCTGGCCGGCCCCGGCATCGCGCTCCAGGGCGTCGCGAAGCAGCCGATCGAGGGCCGCCGCGCGGCGGCCGCGATCCGGCCCGAGGAGATCACCGTCGGGGCGGCCGACGGCGCGAACACGATCGCCGGCCGCGTCGACAACGTCGAGTACTCGGGCCGCGATGCGCTGCTGGACGTCGTGACCGCGTCGGGCGCGATCCTCCACGTGCGCGGGCCCGTGTCGATCCGGCGTGGCGACGACGTGCGCGTGCACGTGCCGCCCGAGCGCGTGCTGGTCTACCGTCCGGACTGAGCGGGCGACGATGTCCAGGTCCGCCGACGCCTACGCGCGCCCCGCGTTCGACCGGACGCTGCTGCTGGTCGTCCCGGCCGCGGCGTTCATGCTCGTGCTGTTCGTCTACCCGTTCCTGTACGGCCTCCAGCTGTCGTTCCGGCCGAAGGAAGGCGGGCTCCTGTGGAACTACGTCCACTTCTTCACGACCGACAACCTCTGGCCGACGATCGGGATCACGCTCAAGCTGGCGCTGCCGGCCACGCTGATCAACGTCGGGCTCGCGCTGCCGATCGCGTTCAAGATGCGCGTCAAGTCGCGCTACCAGCGGGTCGTGACGACGATCCTCGTCGTGCCGATCACGCTCGGCACCGTGCTGATCGCCGAGGGAATGCTGCTCTACTTCGGCCCGAAGGGCTGGCTCTCGCAGTTCCTGCAGCTGACGCACCTCTACGACGGGCCGATCCGGCTCACGCACAACTACTGGGGCGTGCTGATCTCGCTCGTGATCTCGGGATTCCCGTTCGCGTTCCTGCTGATCCTCTCGTACATCACCGGCATCGACCCGGTCCTGGCGCGCGCCGCCGCCACGCTCGGCGCCGACCCGAAGGCGCAGTTCCGCCACATCTACCTGCCGCTGCTCGCGCCCGGCCTCGCGATGTGCTTCTGCCTCGCGTTCGTGCAGGCGTTCTCGGTGTTCCCCTCCGCGGTGCTGCTGGGCTCGCCCGCGGGGCCGACGCGCGTGATCTCGATCGCCGCGTACGAGGCCGCGTTCGAGCAATACGACTATTCGCTCGCGTCCGCGATCGCGATGATCATGGGCTTCGTGCAGCTCGTCATCGTCGCGGCGGTGCTCGGGCTGCGGCGCGCGTTCTACCGGGGACCGGTGTCCGGAGGCAAGGGATGAACGACGGAAGCTGGGCCGACCGCGCCTGGCGGTCGATCCTCCTCGGCCTGATGACGCTGTTCGTCGTCAACATCGGGCTGATGATCGCGGCGGTGGCCGTGAGCTCGTTCGCCCGGCGCTGGCTCGGCACCTGGTTCCCGGACGGCTGGACGACGAACTGGTACACGGCCGCGTGGAAGGAGTTCCAGCTCGGCGACGTGCTCTGGGTGACCGTCGAGGTCGTGCTGGCGGTGGTGTTCCTCGCGCTCCTGATCGGCGTGCCGGCCGCCTACACGCTCGCGCGCCGCGATTTCCCCGGCAAGCGCGCGCTGATGCTCCTGTTCCTGCTGCCGCTGATGGTGCCGCCGATCACCTACGGCATCCCGCTCGCGACGGTGCTCTACCAGGCGCACCTGGGCGGGACGATCTGGGGCGTCATCCTCGCGAACCTGATCCCGGCGGCGCCGTTCGTGATCCTCGTGATGACGCCCTTCGTCGAGCAGATCGACGTCAACCTCGAATCGGCGGCGCGCGTGTTCGGCGCGGGGACCGCGCGGATGTTCTGGCACGTGCTGCTGCCGCTGCTCGCGCCCGGCGTGCTCGCGGCGTCGCTGCTCGTGCTCGTTCGCACGATCGCCCTGTTCGAGCTCACGTTCCTGACGGCGGGCTCGGACTCGCAGACGCTGGTGGTCGCGCTCTACTATGCGGTGTTCGCCGCCGGCGTGCGCGCGCCGCAGTCGGTCGACGCGATGGCGATGGTGTACATGGCGGTGACGCTCGTGTGGCTCCTGATCGCGCTGCGCTTCGTCAATCCGACGCAGCTCGTCTCGCGCGTGAAGGAGCACCCGCAGCATGCCTGAGGCGCCCCGGCTGTCGCTCGCCGCGCTCGCGCGGCTCCCGGAGGAGGTCGCCCGGCCGCGTTACGATCCGACGCGGCTTCGCGTCGGCATCGTCCACCTGGGCCTCGGCGCGTTCACGCGCGCGCACGAGGCGGTCTACGCCGACGACCTCGCCGCGCGGGACGCGCACTGGGGCATCTGCGGCGTCTCGATGAAGACGCCGCGCGCCATCCAGCCGCTCGCGGCGCAGGACGGCCTCTACACGCTGCTGCTCAAGGACCGCGGCGGAAGCGCGGCACGGGTGATCGGCTCGGTGCGCGAGACGATGTTCGCGCCCGCCGATCCCCGCGCGCTCGTGCGCCGGATGGCCGATCCCGAGGTTCGCGTCGTCACGCTGACCGTGACCGAGAAAGGGTACTGCCACGACCCGGCGACCGGCCGGCTCGACCTCGCGCATCCGGACATCCGCCACGACCTCGAGCGGCCCGACGCGCCGGTGTCCGCCGTCGGCTTCCTCGCCGCGGCGCTCGACGAGCGGCGGCGAACCGGCGCCGGCGCGCTGAACGTCGTGTGCTGCGACAACCTGCCTCACAACGGGCGCGTGCTCGAGGGCCTCGTGTCCGCGTTCGCGGCGGCGCGCTCGCCCGAGCTCGCCTCCTGGATCGGCACGCATGCCGCGTTCCCCTGCACGATGGTCGACCGGATCGTGCCGGCGACCACCGACGCGGATGTGGCCGACGTCGAGCGGCGGCTCGGGTTCCACGATGCCGCGCCGGTGGTGGCGGAGCCGTTCCTGCAATGGGTGATCGAGGATCGCTTCGTCGCGCCCCGGCCGGCGTGGGAAGAGGCCGGCGCCGAGGTCGTCCGCGACGTCGCGCCCTTCGAGACGATGAAGCTCCGGCTCCTGAACGGCAGCCACTCGACGCTCGCCTACCTCGGGTTCCTCGCCGGGCACGCGACGATCGCGCGGGCGGCGAGCGATCCCGCGCTCGGGCGCCTCGTCGAGCGGCAGATGGCCGAGGAGATCGTCCCGACGCTCGCGAGCCCGCCGGGCACCGATCTCGCGCACTACTGCGCGACGCTGCTGTCCCGGTTCCGCAACCCGGCGCTGCCGCACAAGACCTCGCAGGTCGCGATGGACGGCTCGCAGAAGCTGCCGCAGCGGCTGCTCGGCACCGTGCGCGACCGCCTCGCGGGCGGCGGCTCGATCCGGCACCTCTCGCTCGCGATCGCCGGCTGGATGCGCTACGCGTCCGGCACCGACGAGCATGGGGCGCGCATCGAGGTCTCCGATCCGCTTTCGCAGCGCTACGCGGCGATCGCGGCGGCGGCGGGCGGCGACGCGGAGCGCCTCGCGCGCGGCTTCCTCGGCCTCGACGCGGTGTTCGGCCGCGACCTTCCGGCGAACGCCGGCTTCGCCGGCGCGGTCGCGCGCCATCTCGACTCGCTCCTGCGGCGCGGCGTGGCTGCGACCGTCGCGGAGCACCTCGCCCATGGCTGACTGATGCCCAAGCTCGTCCCCCATCCCGACCGCCTGTTCCCCGCCGATCCGACGGTGCGCGCAATCGCGCGCCGCCTCTACGCGACGGTGAAGGACCTGCCGATCGTGAGCCCGCACGGCCACACCGATCCGTCGTGGTTCGCCGACGATCGCCCGTTCGCGAACGCCAGCGCGCTCTTCATCACGCCGGACCACTACGTGTTCCGGATGCTCTACAGCCAGGGCGTGACGCTCGAGTCGCTCGGCATCCCGCGCAGCGACGGCGGCCCGGTCGAGACCGACGCGCGGAAGATCTGGCGCACCTTCGCCGCGCACTGGCCGCTCTTCCGCGGCACGCCGACGCGGATGTGGCTCGACCACGCGTTCCACGACGTGTTCGGCATCCGCGAGCGGCTCGAGCCCGCGACCGCCGACGCGATCTTCGACCGCATCAACGAGCAGCTCGCGACGCCGGCGTTCCGGCCGCGCGCGCTGTTCGAGCGCTTCCGCATCGAGGCGATCGCGACGACCGAGAGCCCGCTCGACGACCTCGCGCACCATGCGAAGATCCGGGCGAGCGGATGGAAGGGCCGCGTGGTCACCGCCTACCGGCCCGACCCGGTCGTCGACCCGGAGTTCGACGGCTTCCGCGATCACGTCCTGCGCTTCGGCGCGATGACGGGCGAGGACACGGCGACCTGGAAGGGCTACCTCGCCGCGCACCGCGCGCGCCGCGCGTTCTTCGCGACGATGGGCGCGACGTCGACCGACCACGGCCATCCGACCGCGCGCACCGCGGACCTCGACGCGGCCGCGTGCCAGCGCCTGCTCGACCGCGCGCTCGCCGGGACCGCCACCGCCGACGAGGCGGAGACGTTCCGCGCGCAGATGCTGACCGAGATGGCCAGGATGAGCCTGGACGACGGGCTCGTCATGCAGATCCACCCGGGCAGCTTCCGCAACCACAACCCGCGGCTCCTCGCGGCGTTCGGGCGGGACAAGGGCGCCGACATCCCGACCCGCACCGACTACGTGCGCGCGCTGAAGCCGCTGCTGGACCGCTTCGGCAACGAGCGCGGCCTCACGATCGTCCTGTTCACGCTCGACGAGACCTCGTACGCGCGCGAGCTCGCGCCGCTGGCCGGCCATTACCCGGCGCTGAAGCTCGGGCCGGCGTGGTGGTTCCACGACAGCCCCGAGGGGATGCTCAGGTTCCGGGAGCAGACGACCGAGACCGCGGGGTTCTACAACACCGTCGGGTTCAACGACGACACGCGGGCGTTCCTCTCGATCCCTGCGCGCCACGACGTCGCCCGGCGCATCGACTGCCGCTTCCTCGCGACGCTCGTCGCCGAGCACCGGATGGACGAGGACGAGGCGTACGCGCTCGCGCCGGAGCTCGCGTACGCGCTCGCGAAGCGCACCTACCGCCTCTGACCGCGGCGCACTAGAATCCGCGATGGCGCCGCGCCCGTCGCGCGGCGATGCCGCCTGCGGAGGGCGTTGCGATGATCGAATTGCGACCGGCCGGCGAGCGGGGCCACGCGAACCACGGCTGGCTCGACTCGCACCACAGCTTCTCGTTCGCGGGCTACCACGACGCGCGGCACATGGGCTTCGGCCCGCTGCGCGTCATCAACGAGGACCGCGTGCGCGCGGGGGCGGGCTTCGGCACGCACGGCCACCGGGACATGGAGATCCTCTCCTACGTGCTCGAGGGCGAGCTCGCCCACCGCGACAGCATGGGCAACGGCTCGACGATCCGCCCCGGCGACGTGCAGCGGATGAGCGCCGGGCGCGGCGTCATGCACAGCGAGACGAACCCCTCGCAGACGCAGGGCGTCCACTTCCTGCAGATCTGGATCGAGCCGGATCGCGCCGGCGTCGATCCCGGCTACGAGCAGGTGCGCGTGCCCGACGAGGCCAAGCGCGGCAAGCTCGCGCTGATCGCCGGGCCGGCGGGGGCGGGCGGCGCGGTGACGATCCACCAGGACGCGCGGCTCTACGCGACGCTGCTCGACGGCGACGCCGCGGTCGAGCACGCGCTCGCGCCCGGCCGGCGCGCCTACGTGCACGTCGCGCGCGGCCGCGTGCACGCGAACGGAACCGGGCTCGGCGCAGGCGACGCGATGAAGCTCGTCGGCGAGCGTTCGGTGCGTCTCGACCGCGGCCAGCGCGCCGAGGTTCTGCTGTTCGACCTTCCCTGATCCCGCAAGGAGGCGACGATGGAGACTTTCAGGGACGCGGCCGCGCTGGTCGGGCGCGTGCTGCTCTGCGCGATCTTCGTCATGGCGGGCTTCGAGAAGATCGGCGGCTTCGCCGGGAACGTCGCGTACGCCCAGGGTGCCGGCCTGCCGATGCCCCAGGTCGCCGTGGCCATCGCGCTCGCCGTCGAGCTCGTCGGCGGCCTCATGGTCCTCGTGGGCTTCAGGGCGCGGCTGGGCGCGCTCGCGATCGCGGTGTTCTCGGCGGTCGCGGCTTTCTCGTTCCATCGTTACTGGTCGATGCCGCCCGCGCAGCAGGTCAACGATTTCCTGTTCTTCTGGAAGGACCTCGGGCTCGCGGGCGGCATGCTGATGATCGCGGCGTTCGGGCCGGGCCGGTGGTCGATCGACCGGGGCTGAGCGCCGCGTGGGCCGTTTTCGCCGCGCTCGCGCTCGCGGCGCCGGCGGCGCGCGCCGCGCATCCGATGATCACCGAGGACCCGGGAACGCTCGGCGCCGGCCGGGCCGAGCTCGAGCTCGGGGCCTCCGCGACGCGCGGCGACCCGGCCGCGGGCCGCTACGGCGCGTTCACCTCGCAGCTCACGGTCGGCGCGTTGCCCGCGCTCGACCTGATCGTGCTGCCGCGCTACGTCGCCCAGCCGGCCGGCAGCGACGGCGCGAGCGGCTGGAGCGACGTCGCGCTCGACGCCAAGTGGCGATTCCTGGGCGGCGACGAGCTGCAGGCGGCCGTGCGCTTCGGCGTCGACGTCCCGGGGCAGGGAACCCCGCCGTCGGCGCGCTCGAGCGACGTCGAGATGCACGCGACGCTCGCCTTCGCCGTGCCCGTCGGCGACACGAGCGCGCTCGCCAACGTCGGCTACGCGCGCGTGCGGACGCCCGGCGAGCGCACGAGCCGGCCGTACGCGTCGGCGGCGTGGCTCGTTCCCGCCGAGGGCCCGCTGCGCGGCTTCGTCGAGGCCGCTGCGCAGGCGAACGCCGACCCGGGCCGCTCGACCTGGCCCGCCGTCGCGCGCACCGGCGGCATCTGGTCGGCGACGCCTTGGCTCGACCTCGACGCCGGGATCGAGGGCCGCCTCAATCGCGCGGCGCCTTCGGTCACGCTGCTCGTCGGCGCGACGCTGCGCTGGTGACGCCCGCGGGCGGCGTCCCGCGGGCGCCGATTGGACGCGCCGCGCGTCCTCCCGGTAAAGTCGCGGAGCGCGCCCCGATGGGCGTACGGAACGAGCAAGGAGACGAACGATGGCGAAGGCGAAGGCAGGCAAGGGGAGCTTCAAGCACGCGACGGGGGCGCCGCCGGTGGACACGGGCATCTCGGCCAAGGACCGCGCGAAGATCGCCGCGGGGCTCTCGAGGCTCCTCGCGGACAACTACACGCTCTACCTCAAGACGCACAACTTCCACTGGAACGTCACGGGGCCGATGTTCAACACGCTGCACCTGATGTTCGAGACGCAGTACAACGAGCTGTGGCTCGCGAACGACGCGATCGCGGAGCGCATCCGCTCGCTCGGCCATCCGGCGCCGGGCACCTACGCCGAGTACGTGAAGCTCGCGTCGATCGAGGAGACGCCGGGCCAGCCGTCGGCCGAGGAGATGGTCCGGCTGCTCTGCGAGGGCAACGAGGCGGTCGTGCGGACCGCGCGCAAGGTCTTCCCGGCCGTCGACGCGGCCCACGACGAGCCGACCGCCGACCTGCTGACGCAGCGCATGCAGGTCCACGAGAAGAACGCGTGGATGCTGCGGAGCCTGCTCGAGGGGTAGCCCCGCCGCGGCTGTCGGTCGTCCTCGCGACGCCCGACCGCTTCGCGGCCGTCCGGCAGACCGTCGTCCACCTCGCGCGGCAGACGGCGCGCGAGTCGATCGAGCTCGTCCTCGTCGCGCCGTCGCTCGACGCGCTCGACGCCGACGAGGCGCTGCTCGCGCCGTTCGCCCGCGTCGTGCGCGTCGAGGCGGAGCGCTTCGCCTCGATCGGCCGCGCGAACGCCGCAGGCGTGCGCCACGCGAGCGCCGAGGTCGTCGCGCTGGCAGAGGACCACGCGTTCCCGGAGCCCGACTGGGCCGAGC
>JBGAHH010000068.1:0-23194 GCA_044226265.1 Casimicrobiaceae bacterium
GCGCCGCTCGCGCTCGCGAGCGCGGCGAGCGCCTCGTAGCGCGCGTCGCGCGCGAGCGCCTCGAGGCTCGCGCGCGGCGCGCGGGCGATCGCGACGCGGCGCATCGCGAACGCGACGCCGCGCGCCTCAGAGGCGCGCGCGCAGGCGTCGGCCCAGGCGTCGGCGTCCGCATGCAAGCCGTGGTGGACGTGCAGCGCGACGGCGGGGCGCCCGACCGTCGCGAGCGCCTCGGCACCCGCGTCGAGCAGCGTCATCGAGTCCCGGCCGCCGGACAGCGCGAATGCGACCGGCCCGTCGTCCGGCGGGAGCGAGGCGACCCACGCCGCGACCGCGCGCCGCACCGGCGCGCAGGCGCGGTCAGCCGGGGTTGAGCTCCTTGAACTTGCCATACGACACGATCCGGTCCTCGCGGCGCTCGACCAGCTCGTCGAGCGGGAGGTCGGCGAGCCCCTTGAGCGCGTCCGCGAGCGCCTTCTTGAGCGTCCCGATCATCGCGGCCGGGTCGCGATGCGCGCCGCCGACGGGCTCGTTGACGATCTTGTCGATCAGGCCCAGCTGCTTCAGGCGCGGCGCGGTGATGCCGAGGATCTCGGCGGCCTCGGACGCGTGCTCGGCGCTCTTCCACAGGATCGACGCGCAGCCCTCGGGCGAGATGACCGAGTAGGTCGAGTACTGCAGCATCAGCGTCACGTCGCCCACCGCGATCGCCAGCGCGCCGCCCGAGCCGCCTTCGCCGATCACGGTGACGATCACCGGCGTGCGCAGGCCCGCCATCTCGAACAGGTTGCGGCCGATCGCCTCCGACTGCCCGCGCTCCTCGGCGCCGATGCCCGGATAGGCGCCGGGCGTGTCGACGAACGTGAACAGCGGCAGGCCGAACTTCTCGGCGAGCTTCATCAGGCGCAGCGCCTTGCGGTAGCCCTCGGGGCGCGGCATGCCGAAGTTGCGGTGGATCTTCTCCTTCGTGTCGCGCCCCTTCTGGTGGCCGATCACGACGCAAGGCTTGCCGTTGAACCGCGCGAGCCCGCCGACGATCGCCGGGTCGTCGGCGTAGGCGCGGTCGCCGTGGAGCTCGCGGAACTCGGTGAAGATGCCGGCGACGTAGTCGAGCGTGTACGGCCGCTGCGGATGGCGCGCGACCTGCGCGATCTGCCACGCGGTCAGCTTCGCGTAGATGTCCTTCGTGAGCTGCTGGCTCTTCTTCGTGAGCCGCGCGATCTCGTCGGCGATGTCGACCGCCGAATCCTCGTGCACGAAGCGAAGCTCGTCGATCTTCGCCTGCAGTTCCGCGATCGGCTGCTCGAAATCGAGGAAGGTCTGCTTCATCGGGTCGGGCCCTCGGAGCGTCCGGCGCATGATAGCGCAGCGCGCGACGGCGCGCCGGGCGGCGGGGTCAGGCGGCCAGCGCGTCCCAGAGGAGCTTCGCGCCGCTCGCGAACAGCAGGGCGTAGGTGACCTGGAAGAACGCCGCCTCCGGTAGCTTGCGGTGCAGGACGACGCCGAGGCGGATGCCGATCGGCGCGAGCGGCGCGAACAGGAGCGACGCCGTGAGGTTCGACGCGTTGAGCTGCCCGAGCCAGGCGTACGGGACGAGCTTCGCGTAGTTGACGATCAGGAAGAAGATCACCGAGGTCGCCACGAACGTCGTCTTGTCGGGGCGGTGCGGCAGCATGTAGACGACGAATGGCGGCCCGCCCGCGTGTGCGAGCGTGCTGGTGAAGCCCGACGCCGCGCCCCAGAACGCGCCGGCGATCCGGCCGGGAGGCTTCGGCGCGCGCGCGAGGCGCGCGGCCAGCCGGTCCGACAGCCTGAACCAGCGGTTCGCCGCGAACAGCACGGCGATGCCGCCCACGGCGACCCGGATCGCGTTCTCGGACATCGCGCCGAACGCGAGCGCGCCGAGCGCGATGCCGACGAGCGCGCCCGGCACCAGGATCTTGAGGTGCTCGCGCGACCAGCGCCCGCGCCAGGCGTGCACGCCGAAGACGTCCATCGCGCACAGGATCGGAAGCAAGATCGCCGCGGCCTCGGGCGGCGCGACGAACATCGACATCAGCGGCACGGCGATCCCCGCGGCGCCGCCGCCGAACCCGCTCTTCGAGACCGCGGTCAGCAGGATCGCGAAGACGGCGACCGGGTAGAACAGCGGTGGGAAATCCGGCAGCGCCATCACGCCATCGGCGGAAGCCCGGTCGGCGCGTCGCGGCCGCGCGTTCGCCACGCCCCGAGCGCCTCGTTCGCGATGACCGCCGCGAGCACGATCGCGCCGCCGACGAGCGTCGCGCGTCCCGGGTGCTCGCCCATCAGCGCCCAGACCCAGATCGGCCCCAGGATCGGCTCGAGCAGGCCGAGGAGCCCGAGCTCGGTCGCGGTGAGGTGCCGCGACGCCGCGGTGGCGAGCAGGCATCCGGCGCCGAGCTGGATCGCGCCCATCACCGCGAGCACCGCGAGGTCGCCCGCGCGGGCCGTGATCGGCAGCGCGAGCGGTGCCGCGACGACGATCGACAGCACGCCGGCGATCATCACCTGCGGCAGCATGTCGACCGTCGCGTGGTACTTCCGCAGCACCGTGACCTGCGCCGCGAAGAAGCAGGGCACGCCCAGTGCGAGCAGGTTGCCGACCAGGCGCCCCGCGTCGACCGAGTCGCCGAACATCACGACGATGCCCGCGAACGCGATCGCCATCGCGATCCACGTGCGCGCCGGGACGGCCTCGCGCAGGAACACCTTGCCCGCGATCGCCGCGGTGAACGGCGCGACGCTCATCAGCACGAACGTGTTGGCGACCGTCGTCCTCGTGAGCGACGCGATGAAGAAGAAGAACGTGCACGCCAGGAACGCGCCCGAAGCGAGGCCAGGCCAGCCGACCGCGCGCACCGCGGCGATCGTGCGCCGGCGGTGCATCGCCGCGAGCACGCCAGCGACGAACAGCACCATGAACGTGCTGCGCCAGAACACGATCTCCCAGGGATCGGTGATCGACTGCGCGCGCACGAGGAAGCCGCCCGACGACCAGCAGGTCGCCGCGACGATCATCATCGCGATCGCGCGTCGGCGGGCGGCGGCGGGGGTCACGGCGGGGGACGCGAAAACGCCGGCGGGGAGCCGGCGATGGGCGCAATGTAGCACAGGGGGAGTAGGTAGAATTTGGTAGATAGATATTGGCGGCGTCGACGACGCCCGGCGTGTCGACACCGCCAATCACTAAGCTCTAAAATCGATCTACGCTTCACCACGCGAATGTCGACGGGAGCCCCATGTCCCCCCACCGCATTGCCGTGATGCCCGGCGACGGCATCGGCAAGGAGGTCATGCCGGAAGGCCTGCGCGCGGTCGAGGCCGCCGCGAGGAAGCACGGCGTGTCGCTCGCGTTCACGCACTTCGACTGGAGCTGCGACTACTACGCGAAGCACGGCCGCATGATGCCCGAGGACTGGTTCGAGACGCTCTCCGGCTTCGAGGCGATCTACTACGGCGCGGTCGGCTGGCCCGCCACCGTGCCCGACCACGTGTCGCTCTGGGGATCGCTGATCCCGTTCCGGCGCGGGTTCGACCAGTACGTCAACATGCGCCCCTGCCGGCTGATGCCCGGCATCGCGACGCCGCTCGCGAATCGCAAGCCCGGCGACATCGACTTCGTCGTGGTGCGCGAGAACACCGAGGGCGAGTACTCGTCGGTCGGCGGGCGCATGTTCGAGGGCACCGACCGCGAGATCGTGTTCCAGCAGTCCGTCTTCACGCGCAAGGGCGTCGACCGCGTGCTGCGCTACGCGTTCGAGCTCGCGCGCACGCGCGCGGCGAAGCACGTCACCTCGGCGACCAAGTCGAACGGCATCTCGATCACGATGCCGTACTGGGACGAGCGCTTCAAGGCGATGGCTGCGAGCTACCCGGACGTCCGCGCCGACCAGTTCCACATCGACATCCTGTCCGCGCACTTCGTGCAGCGGCCGCAGGCGTTCGACGTCGTGGTCGCGTCGAACCTGTTCGGCGACATCCTCTCGGACCTCGGCCCGGCGGTGTGCGGGACGATCGGCATCGCGCCGTCGGCCAACATCAACCCCGAGCGCGCGCACCCGTCGCTGTTCGAGCCGGTGCACGGCTCGGCGCCCGACATCGCGGGCCAGGGCATCGCGAACCCGATCGGGCAGATCTGGTCGGGCGCGCTGATGCTGGAGTTCCTCGGCCACCCCGAGGCGGGCGCGTCGATCGTCCGCGCGATCGAGCGCGTGCTGGCCGACCCCTCGGCCCCGCGCACGCGCGACATCGGCGGCCGCGCGTCGACGACCGAGGCCGGCAAGGCGATCGCCGCCGCGATCTAGACACGGTGGGTGGCGGCGTCGCTGCGTCGGCGAGGGGCCCCGCGCGAAGCGCGGGGATCGACGACGCGCGGTTGCGATCGCCGCCGGCGGCCGACACTCAACGCGGCCCATCGCTTCGGTAGTCCAAGGAGGCCGCCGGCGTCGCTGCGTCGGCGAGGGGCCCGGCGCGAAGCGCGGGGATCGACGACGCGTGGTTGCGATCGCCGCCGGCGGCCGACGCTCTGTCCTGCGGCAGTTAGGGGCGCCACGAGGAGGCCGCGGCTTCAGCCCGACGACCTTGGCGGCCCGGCAGGCGCGCCGAACCGGAAGTGCAGGAGCGCCGCGCGCATCGCGTCGATCTGCGCCGGCGTCTCGAGCCGCACCTGCAGGCCGCCCGGCGCCCGCGGCGCGTCCGCGTCGACGCCCGCCTGCTCGGCGTAGGCCCGCGCGTAGCGGCGCCAGTCGCCGCCGTAGCGGCCGGTCGACCGGTGGAGGAGCAGGAGGTCGAGCGGGACGGCGAGCCTCGCGCCCGCGTCGCTCGCGCGGCGCGTGAAGTCGAGGTCGTAGAAGTGGAAGCCGTCGTAGCGCCCTGCGTCGAAGCGCGTCGACGCCCAGACGTGCCGGTGCACGGCGATGAACACGCCGTCGAGCACGCGCGCCTCGCACACCGACGCCTGGAAGCCGGCGGCCATCAGCAGGAAGCCCGCCTTGCCGGGCGGCGGCAGGTGCAGCACGTTGCCGTGGATGTGGCGGGGGCCGGCGGCGTCCCAGCGCGTGCCGGCGACGCGCGACGCGCCCGCGACGCCGACGCCGTCGTGGCGCTCGAGGTGCGCGAACAGCCGCGCAGCGAAATCGTGGGTGCGTAGCTCGATGTCGTCGTGCGCGAAGACCAGCACGTCGCCGCCGGCCTTCGCCGCGCCGCGGTTGTACGCCTCGGCGAGCGAGCGCGCGTCGTGGATGCCGACGATGTCGAGATCGTGGCCGGCGAAGCGGAGGTTGAGGTTGGCGACGACCGCGGCGTACTTGACCGGGTCGATCGAGCACACGATCGCCGAGATGCGTCGTCGCCCGCGCGTCGCCGGCGGGGCGGGGAACATGCGCTCGGCGAGCCCGGGGCGGCCGCGCGACCAGGCCAGGAGCACCTGCAGGTAAGCGCGCTGCGCGTCGCGCCAGGCCGGGTACGCGTCGATCAGCGCGCAGGCGTCGTCGACGACGCGGGAGACGTCGCCCGCGCGCAGCGCGTCGTCGATGCGAGCGAGCCGCGGGTCGTCCGGCGGGCTCGCGGCGGGGGCTGGAGTCATGGCGGCGTTCGACGCGCGGATCGCGAGCATCTTACGGGACCGAGGGCGCGGACGACCGCCGGCGGTTTGTGGCAGGATGGCGGCCGGGCGACCGGCGCCGCGCGTCGGACGTCCGACCGTATCGCGACGACACGCCAGACAGCGGAGGGTGGGGATGTCCCTGCAGATCGGAGTGCCGAGGGAAATCTTCCCCGGCGAGAAGCGCGTCGCCACCGTGCCCGAGGTCGTCGCGAAGCTCGTGAAGCTGGGATTCCGCGTCGCGGTCGAGACGGGCGCGGGCAACGCCGCCAACTTCGCGGACGACGCGTACCGCGCCGCGGGCGCCGAGGTCCTGCCGACGGCGGCGGACCTGTGGGCCCGTTCGGACATCGTCTTCAAGGTGCGTCCCCCGACGCCGGCCGAGGTCGGGCTGATGCGCGACGGCGGGATGCTCGTCGATTTCATCTGGCCGGCGCAGAACCCCGAGCTCATGCAGCAACTGGCGGCGAAGAAGGCGACGGTGCTCGCCATCGACACCCTGCCGCGCCAGCTGTCCCGCGCGCAGAAGATGGACGCGCTCACTTCGATGGCCGGCATCCGCGGCTACCGCGCGGTCGTCGAGGCGGCCAACGCGTTCGGCCGCTTCTTCAACGGACAGGTGACGGCGGCCGGCAAGATTCCGCCGGCGAAGGTGTTCATCGCCGGCGCGGGCGTCGCCGGGCTGGCGGCGGTCGGCACCGCCGCGAACCTGGGCGCGATCGTGCGCGCCAACGACACGCGGGCCGAGGTCGCCGATCAGGTGAAGTCGCTCGGCGGCGAATTCGTGAAGGTCGACTACGAGGAAGAAGGCTCGGGCGGCGGCGGATACGCCAAGGTCATGAGCGAGGGCTTCCAGAAGGCCCAGCGCGAGATGTACGCGAGAGAGGCGCGGGACGCCGACATCATCATCACCACCGCGCTCATCCCGGGCAAGCCGGCGCCCAAGCTCATCACCGCGGAAATGGTACGCACGATGAGGCCGGGCAGCGTCATCGTCGACATGGCGGCCGAGCAGGGCGGCAACTGCGAGCTCACGGAGCCCGGCAAGGCCGTGGTCACGCACGGCGTGACGATCATCGGCTACACCGATCTCGCGAGCCGCCTCGCGACGCAGGCGTCGACGCTCTACTCGAACAATCTCCTGCGGCTCACCGAGGAGCTGTGCAAGGCGAAGGACGGCAACGTCGTCGTGAACATGGAGGACGACGCGATCCGTGGACTGACGGTCGTCAAGGACGGCGCCATCACGTGGCCGGCGCCGCCTCCCAAGCTGCCCGCCGCCCCGCCGCCCAGGCCCGCCGCGGCGCCGGCCGCGGCCGCGAAGCCCAAGGGGCACGGCGAGCCGGGCGGCCCGATGCCGGCCGGGAAGACCGCGGTGCTGTTCCTGGTCGCCGCATTGCTGTTCCTGCTGATCGGGCGCTACGCGCCGCCGTCGTTCCTCGGCCACTTCACCGTGTTCGTGCTGGCCTGCTTCGTCGGCTACATGGTCGTGTGGAACGTGACCCCGTCGCTGCACACGCCGCTGATGAGCGTCACCAACGCGGTGTCGAGCATCATCGCGATCGGCGCGCTCGTGCAGCTCGCGCCGGATCTCACGAAGATCTCCGCCGACCTGTCGCGGCCCAACGAGTGGATCCGCTGGCTGTCGGTCGCCGGCATCGCGCTCGCGACGATCAACATGTTCGGCGGCTTCGCGGTGACGCAGCGCATGCTGCAGATGTTCCGCAAGTAGGGAGGCGACGATCATGACCTCCAGCCTTGCGACGGTCGCCTACCTCGGCGCGACCATCCTCTTCATCCTGTGCCTGGGCGGGCTCTCGAACCAGGAGACCTCGCGGCGCGGCAACCTGTACGGGATGATCGGCATGGCGATCGCCGTGCTGGCGACCGTGGCCGGCCCGCAGGTCACGCCGGCCGGCTATCCGTACATCGTCGGCGCGATGGTCGTCGGCGCGGCGATCGGGCTCTACGCGGCGCGCGTCGTGCAGATGACGCAGATGCCCGAGCTCGTCGCGCTGATGCACAGCCTCGTGGGCCTCGCGGCGATGCTCGTCGGCTACGCGAACTTCGTCGACCCGGCGGTCGCGGCCTCGCTCACGCCGGCCGAGAACGCGATCCACGAGATCGAGATGTACGTCGGCGTGCTGATCGGCGCCGTCACGTTCTCCGGGTCGATCGTCGCGTTCGGCAAGCTGTCCGGGCGGATCGGCGGGAAGCCGGTGCTCCTGCCGGGACGGCACTGGCTCAACCTGGCCGGGCTCGTCGTCGTCGTTTACTTCGGCTACCGGTTCGTCGCGGCGCACGGCGTTTCCGAAGCCATGCTGCCGATGGTCGTCATGACGGTCATCGCGCTCGCCTTCGGCGTCCACATGGTGATGGCGATCGGCGGCGCCGACATGCCCGTCGTCGTCTCGATGCTCAACAGCTACTCGGGGTGGGCGGCCGCGGCGACCGGCTTCATGCTGAGCAACGACCTGCTGATCGTCGTGGGCGCGCTGGTCGGCTCGTCGGGCGCGATCCTGTCGTACATCATGTGCCGCGCGATGAACCGCAAGTTCCTCGCGGTCATCGCGGGCGGCTTCGGTTCCGACGGCGGCGCGCCGAAGCCGGCGGCCGGCGGCGCGCAGCCCGCGGGCGAGGTGCAGCCGATCTCCGCCGCGGAGACCGCCGAGCTCCTCAAGGAGGCGAAGGACGTGATCATCGTGCCGGGCTACGGCATGGCGGTCGCGCAGGCGCAGCACACCGTCTACGAGATCACGAAGGCGCTGCGCGAGCGCGGCGTCAACGTCCGCTTCGGCATCCACCCTGTCGCGGGCCGCATGCCCGGCCACATGAACGTGCTGCTCGCCGAGGCCAAGGTGCCCTACGACATCGTGTTCGAGATGGACGAGCTGAACGACGACTTCCCGGCCGCCGACGTCGCGATGGTGATCGGCGCGAACGACATCGTGAACCCCGCCGCGCAGGACGACCCGACGAGCCCGATCGCCGGCATGCCGGTGCTCGAGGTCTGGAAGGCGAAGCACTCGGTCGTGATGAAGCGCAGCATGGCCTCGGGCTACGCCGGCGTCGACAATCCGCTGTTCTACAAGGACAACAACCGGATGCTGTTCGGCGACGCGAAGAAGATGCTCGACGAGGTGCTCGCGGCGTTGAAGGCGTGACGGCGCGCGCGGCCGGCTGGGCCTTGCCGACTCGCCGGTTACTCGCGCTCGCGGCCGCGGCCGCGCTGGCGTTCGCGCTGGACGCGGCGGCGATGCAGATCTTCGTGGCGCTGCCGCACGGCAAGACCATCGCGCTCGAGGTCGAGTCCGGCGACACGATCGAGAACGTCAAGCAGAAGGTCCAGGACAAGACCGGCCTTCCGCCGTCGATCCAGCGCCTCTTCTTCGGCGGCCAGGAGCTCGAAGAAGCGCGCACGCTCGCCGACTACAACATCGTCAAGGAGTCGACGCTCCTGCTCGTGTCCGCCGCAGCGCCCGTCCCCGGGCTCGACGCGCGAGCGGCGTCGGCGCTCGCGGCACTGCTCGCGATCGCCGCCTGGTGGTCGCGGCGCCGGCGGGCGAGCGACCGACCGGGTTCACGCGTCATCCGCGCCCGTCGCGCCGGCTGACCCGCGAGCGAGGCGCCCCGCGCGTCGCGGCACGGCGCTCGCGCGGTAGGATGCGACGGATGCCCGGCCCGCTCTCGCACCTCGTCGTCCTCGACCTGTCGCGCGTGCTCGCGGGGCCGTGGTGCACGCAGCTCCTCGCCGACCTCGGCGCGACGGTGATCAAGGTCGAGCGCCCGGGCGCGGGCGACGACACGCGCGCGTGGGGGCCGCCGTTCCTCAAGGACCGGGACGGCCGCGACACGGCGGAGGCCGCCTACTACCTCGCGTGCAATCGCGGCAAGCGGTCGGTGGCGATCGACTTCACGACGCCGGACGGACGGCGGCTGGTGCGCGAGCTCGCGCGCGAGGCGGACGTGCTGGTCGAGAACTACAAGGTCGGCGGGCTCGCGAAATACGCGCTCGACTACCCGTCGATGGCCGCGCTGAATCCGCGCCTCGTCTACTGCTCGATCACCGGCTTCGGGCAGCGCGGGCCCTACGCCGACCGCGCAGGCTACGACTTCATCATCCAGGGCATGTCGGGCTTCATGAGCGTGACCGGCGAATCCGACGACCTGCCCGGCGGCGGGCCGCAGAAGGCCGGCATCGCGATCACCGACCTGATGACCGGCATGTACGCGGCCGTCGCGATCCAGGCCGCGCTCGCGCATCGCGACCGCACCGGCGAGGGCCAGCACGTCGACTGCTGCCTGATGGATTCGGCGGTCGCGATGCTCGCCGTGATGAACATGAACTACCTCGTCGGCGGTCGCGTGCCGGGGCGCGTCGGCAACGCGCACGTGAACATCGTGCCCTACCAGACCTTCGCGTGCGCCGACGGCCACGTCATCGTCGCGGTGGGCAACGACGGCCAGTTCGCGAAGTTCTGCGAGGCGGCGGGGGAGCCGGCGTGGTCGTCCGATCCGCGCTTCGCCAGGAACGCGGATCGCGTGCGCAATCGCGCGACGCTCGTGCCGATGATCGCCGAGGTCGTGAAGGCGAGGACGATGCGGGAATGGCTCGACGCGCTCGAGCCGCTGGGCGTGCCCTGCGGCCCGATCAACACGCTCGACCGCGTGTTCGCCGACCCGCACGTCGTCGCGCACGGCATGCGGCGCGACCTCGCGCACCCGCTGGCGGGGACGGTGCCGCAGGTCGCGTTCCCGGTCGGGCTGTCCGCGACGCCGTCGGGATCCGACGAGGCGCCGCCGCTGCTCGGGCAGCACACGCGCGAGGTGCTGCGCGAGCGGCTCGCGCTCGACGACGCGGAGATCGCGCGACTCGCGAGCGCGGGCGTGATCGACGGAAGTTGACCCTGGAACCGGGGTCAGGCCCCGATCAATCCGGGGTCAGACCCCGCTCAGTCCACCTCGACCTGCCCGGTGGCCTTCTGCCGGAGGAGCGACCAGCCCATGCCGACGCCGAGCACGACGCCGATCGCCACGAGGACGATCCACACGAGCGTGCGCTGGTCGGTCGGCACGACGCCCATCGACGCGAGCCACCAGACGAACGCCGCGATCGCGAGCGCGACGAACACGACGCCGATCGCGCCGAGCGACACCCACGTCGCGCGCAGGCAGAGGACCCAGCCCCCGAGCAGCACCACGCCGACGAGCGCCTTGGACGCGGTGAAGCCGCCCTCGCCCGCCAGCGCCCACTGCACGTAGGACCAGCCGGCGGGGTTCCAGGTCGCGAGCACGAGCGCCACCGCGAGCGCCACGCGGAGCAGGAGCCCGCCCATGCCGCGGCCGCGTCAGCGTCCCGGCGCCGCGATCACTTCATCTTCGCCCAGATGGGCCAGACCTGGTTGTCGGCGCGGTGCGGAATGTCGACGTTGCTGCGCGCCGCCCAGGGGATCAGCTGCCGATGCAGCGGCAGGTGGTACATCTCGTTCTTCTGGATCTCGAGCGCGCGGCGGATCAGCGCGAGGCGCTTGTCCGGGTTCATCTCGACCTTGACCTCCGCCACGATCGCGTCGAACTTGGGGTCGGTGTAGCGGCCGTAGTTGAAGTCGCCGTCGCCCTTCCCGTTGTAGGTCGAGAGCACCGGCTGCAGCGTGAAGATCGCGTCGGTCGACGCGCCGCCCCAGCCCAGCATGTACAGGCTCGTGTCGAGCTTCTCGAGCTTCGGGAAGTACTGGGCGCGCGGCAGCGTCACGAGCTTCGTGTTCACGCCGATCTTCGTCCACATCGCGGCGAGCGCCTGGCAGATCTTCTCGTCGTTGACGTAGCGGTTGTTCGGGCAGTCGAGCTGCACCTCGAAGCCGTTGGGGTAGCCGGCGTCCGCGAGGAGCTTCTTCGACGCGGCCGGGTCGTATGCGAAGCGCCTCTCGAGCTCCGGCGTCGTCTGCACCGGCGAGGGCGTCATCGCGCCCGAGGGCTTCGACAGGCCCCGCATCGTCGCCTTGTGGATCGCGTCGATGTCGATGGCCTTGTAGAGCGCCTCGCGGACCCGCTTGTCCTTGAACGGGTTCTTGCCCTTGACGCTCGAGTAGAGCAGCTCGTTGCGCTCCTGGTCCATGCCGATGAACACGATCCGCTGCTCGAACCCGTCGATCACCTTGACGCCGGGCGTCTGCTGCAGGCGCGGGACGTCCTGCGGCGCGGGATCGTTCACGATGTCGACGTTGCCCGCGACGAGCGCGGCGAGGCGCGTCGCGTCGTTCGCGATCGGCGTGTAGACGACCTCGTCGACGTTGCCGTCGAAGCGCTTGTCCTTCCAGCCCCACCAGTCGGGATTGCGGACCAGGTGCGTCTTGACGTCGGGCTCGCGCACCTTGAGCGCGTACGGGCCGGTGCCGTTCGCGCCGCGCGCGGTGATCATCTCCTCCTTGGCCTTGAAGTCGAGCGGCTTCATGCACTTGTTCTTCTCGCACCACGACTTCGACATGATGAAGATCGTGACGAGGTGCTCGAGCTCGATCGGGTTGGGGCCGTTGGTGACGAACTCGACGGTGAAATCGTCGATCTTGCGCGGCTTGCCCGCGGCGTTCGAGTACGCGCGGATCTGCGAGGTGTCCTCCGCCGCGCGCTGCATCGAGAACACGACGTCGTCGGCCGTGAACGGCGTGCCGTCCTGGAACTTCACGCCCTGGCGCAGCTTGAATCGCCACGTCGTCGGGTTGACCTGCTCCCACGAGGTCGCGAGGCCCGGGATGAGCTTGAGGTCCTTGTCCCGCATCACCAGCGTGTCGTAGATCAGGTTGTTGACGTTGTTGGTCAGGTTCTCGTTCTGCGAGTACGGGTCCATCGTCTGCGGGTCGCCGCGGCCGGCCCAGCGCAGCGTCCTCGCGTCGGCGACCGACGCGACGGCGAGGAGGGCGGCGACGCACGCGGCGATCGCGAGCCTTTGGACGGGAACGGTCGGGGCGGCGGGGCGGGTCATGGCGTCCTCCGGAAATGGGAGCGCCCGGCGCGAAGGCGCGCGGGGGCGGATCGGGCGGATCATATCGGAGCCGTCGGCGCCGCGGTAGGACGGTAGAATCCGCGCCCCGGCGCATGCGCCGGCAGGTTGCGAAAGGCGTCGGGCCGAAGCCCGACCCACGGCCCGCGCCCCCGGAACCGGGTTCCGGGGATGTCCATTCATGCACGCCAACCCTTCCGACGCCCGCGCGCTCGCCGCGCGGCTCGACGACATGCTCGCGGTCGACGCCGCGCGGCTGAGCTCGCGCATCCGCGAAGCGCAGGCGCGACGCGCAGGGACCGACGCCTGGCAGAAGCTCGCGCTCGACGCCGAGCGCGCGGTGGCGCGCAAGGCCGCGCGCCTGGCGACGCGGCCGGCGCTCCGCTATCCGCCCGAGCTCCCGGTGTCGCAGCGCGCCGGCGACATCGCCGCGGCGATCCGCGCCCACCCGGTGGTGATCGTCTGCGGCGAGACCGGCTCGGGCAAGACGACGCAGCTGCCGAAGATCTGCATCGCCGCGGGCCGCGGCGAGCGCGGGCTGATCGGCCACACGCAGCCGCGGCGGCTCGCCGCTCGCGCGGTCGCCGCGCGCATCGCGCAGGAGCTCGGCACGCCGGTCGGCGGCGCGGTCGGCTACAAGGTGCGATTCGCGGACAAGACCTCGCCCGACGCCTGGGTGAAGCTCATGACCGACGGCGTCCTGCTCGCCGAGACGCGCGGCGACCGGAGCCTCCTCGCGTACGACACGATCATCGTCGACGAGGCGCACGAGCGCAGCCTCAACATCGACTTCCTGCTCGGCTACCTGAAGCAGCTGCTCGCGCGGCGCCCCGACCTCAAGGTCGTGATCACGTCGGCCACGCTCGACGCCGAGCGATTCGCGCGCCACTTCGGCGCCGACGACGCGCACCCGGCGCCGGTGATCGAGGTGTCGGGCCGTCTTTTCCCGGTCGAGGTCCGCTACCGCGCGGCGGGCGGCGATCCCGACGACGAGACGAACGACGACGAGGAGGACGTCGAGGAGGCGATCGTCGACGCGGCCGGCGACCTGTGGCGCGAGGGGCCGGGCGACATCCTCGCGTTCCTGCCCGGCGAGCGCGAGATCCGCGAGACCGCGGAGCTGCTGCGCGCCGACTTGAGGCGCCGGCCCTGGGGCGCGGCGGCCGAGATCCTGCCGCTGTACGCGCGCCTGTCGCCCGAGGAGCAGCAGCGGGCGTTCGCGCCCTCGGGCGGCCGTCGCATCGTGCTCGCGACCAACGTCGCCGAGACCTCGCTCACGGTGCCCGGCATCCGCTACGTGATCGACACCGGGCTCGCGCGCGTCAAGCGCTACGCGTCGCGCAACAAGACGACGCTGCTCAAGATCGAGAAGATCGCGCGCGCGAACGCCGACCAGCGGGCCGGGCGCTGCGGACGCGTGCAGGACGGGATCTGCGTGCGGCTCTACCCGCAGGCGGACTACGAGGCGCGGCCGCGCTTCGCCGAGCCCGAGATCCTGCGGAGCTCGCTCGCCAGCGTGATCCTGCAGATGGCGTCGCTCGAGCTGGGCCCGGTCGACGCGTTCCCGTTCGTCGAGCCGCCGGGCGGGCGCGCGATCGCCGACGGCTACCAGCTCCTGCAGGACCTGGGCGCGGTCGACGAGTCGCGCACGCTGACGCCGATCGGCCGCGAGCTCGCCGCGCTGCCGCTCGACCCGCGGATCGGGCGCATCGTCCTGGCGGCGCGCGAGCGCGGCTGCCTGCCCGAGGCGCTCGTGATCGCGAGCGCGCTCTCGGTTCCCGACCCTCGTGAGCGCCCGCTCGACAAGGCGCAGGCGGCCGACCAGGCGCACCTGAGGTTCCGCGACGAGCGCTCCGACTTCCTGTCGCTCGTGAACCTCTGGCAGGTTTTCGACGCGCTCGCGGACGAGAAGCTCCCGCACCGCCGGCAGGTCGACCGCTGCCGCGAGATGTTCGTCAACCACCTGCGGATGCGCGAATGGCGCGACGTCCACCGCGAGCTCGCGCGCCAGCTCGAAGAGGGCGGATGGTCGTGGAAGGCGGCGTTGCCCGCGACCGTCGACGCGGTCCGCTACAAGGCCATCCACGAGTCGCTGCTCGCCGGGCTCTTGTCCAATGTCGGGCTGCGCGACGGGGAGTCGTCCCCCCGAAGCGAGCTTCGCTCGCCTCCCCCCGGGGGGCAGGGCGACCTCGGGGCGGCCCGTCGGTCGCCCGGCGCCGCCTTTGCGGGCCCGCGCGGCCTGCGCTTCCACCTGCATCCGGGCAGCGGGCTCGCGAAGACGGGCGGCCGCTGGATCCTCGCGGCGGAGCTGGTCGAGACGACGCGCCTGTACGCGCGCTGCGCCGCGCGCATCGAGCCCGAGTGGATCGAGGCCGCCGCCGGCGATCGCGTGGTGCGCGAGCGGTTCGATCCGTCGTGGGACGCGAAGCGCGGCGAGGTCGTCGCGCGCGAGCGCGTGTCGTTCCTGGGGCTCACGCTCGTCGCGTCGCGGCCGGTGTCGCTCTCGTCGCTCGATCCCGCGGCCGCGCACGACGTGTTCGTGCGCGAGGCGCTCGTCCCCGGCGCGATCCCGGCCGGCGGCGCATTCCTCGCCCACAACCGGAAGCTCGTGGCGGAGGTGGCCGAGCTCGAGCACAAGGCCCGACGCCAGGACGTGCTCGTCGACGACGACGCGCAGGCGGCGTTCTACGCCGAGCGCGTGCCGAAGGACGTCTCGACGACCGCGGCGTTCGAGCGCTGGCGCGCCGCCGCCGAGAAGCGCGACCCGAAGCTCCTGTTCATGACGCGGGAGCTCCTGATGCGCCGCGCGGCGGAGGACGTGACCGCCGCGCTGTTCCCCGAGCGGCTCGAGGTCGCGGGGACGAGCTTTCCGCTCAAGTACCGCTTCTCGCCGGGGCATCCGCTCGACGGGCTCACGCTCACGGTGCCGCTCGCGCGGCTCAACCAGGTCGACGCGGGCGCGCTCACCTGGCTCGTGCCCGGCATGGTGCGCGAGAAGGTCGGCTGGTACCTCAAGGCGCTGCCGAAGGCGATGCGCAGCCGGCTCGTGCCGCTGCCGCCGGCGGTCACCGAGTTCCTCGAGCAGGCGTCGCCCGGGAAGGCGCCGTTGCCCGACGCGATCCGCGCATGGCTCAAGGACCGGCTCGGCGAGGCGCCGCGGGCGGACGCCTGGGACGGCCAGGCGCTGCCCGACCACCTCGCGATGAACGTCGTCGTCGTCGACGCGGCCGGCAAGGAGCTGGCCGCCGGGCGCGACCTCGACGAGCTGCGCGCGAGGCTCGGCGAGGCGGCGAAGGCGAGCTTCGCGGCATCCGGACCGGCGTTCGGCCGCGCCGGCCTCACGCGCTGGGACATCGGCGACCTGCCCGAGACGCTCGCGATCGAGCGCGGGCGCGAGCGGCTGGTCGCGTATCCGGCGCTCGCCGACGACGGCGCGAGCGTGTCGCTCACGCTCGCCGACACGCGCGAGGCGGCCGAGGCGTCGACGCGGCGCGGCGTCGTGCGGCTGATCCGGATCGCGCTGAAGGACGCGCTTGCGCGCTACGAGAAGGGTGGGCCGGGCTTCGCGCAGGCGGCGCTCGCGCTGAAGCCCGCCGTCGCGACCGACAAGCTCCTCGCCGACGTGCTCGACGCGATCGCCGATCGCGCGTTCCTCGCCGACGACCCGCTGCCGCGTTCCGCCCGCGCGTTCGACGAGCAGGTGAAGCGGGCGCGCGCGCGGCTTCCGGCGGTCGCCGACGGCGCGTTCCGGCTGCTCGCGACGATCGCTTCGGCGTACCACGCGCTGGGCGGCAAGCTCGCGGGCGCGCCGCCCGCGCTGTCGCGGCTCGCCTCCGAGCTCCGGGCGCAGCGCGACGACCTCGTGCGACCCGGTTTCTTCCACGCCACGCCCTGGGCGCAGCTCCAGCACCTGCCGCGGTACCTCGAGGCGATCGACCGGCGCTGGGCGAAGGCCCGCGAGCGCCCGGACCGCGAGGCCCGCCACGGAGCGCAGGTGGAAGCGTGGACCCGGCGATGGCGCGAGCGGCGCGACCGCGACCGGGCGGCCGGCCGTCACGATCCGGCGCTCGACGCGTTCCGCTGGCTGCTCGAGGAGCTCAAGGTCTCGCTGTTCGCGCAGGAGCTCAGGACCCCGAGCCCGGTGTCGTTGAAGCGTGTCGAAAAGGCCTGGACGGCCCTCGACGGCGGCTAGGCGGCGTCCCCCGCCGTTGGCAGGGGAAAACCCTCCGTGCTACAGTGAGTTGGCGTCCGCTCCTGCAGTGAATTGGCGGACCGGCGGGCCAGGCGCCCGCCCCCCGGCCCCGGGCCCGGGGGGATCCGATCGTGGCGGCCCGGGGCCTTCAGGGGAACGGACCCGAGCGTGAGCGCGACGACGGTGCAAACGCCGGCGCGGCGGCCGCCGCCGCGCGAGCTGGCGAAGATCCTCGCGGATTGCCGGGATCTCGCCGTGCATCGCCTGATGCTGGCGTTCAGCGCGATGCTGGACCGGGTCGGCGACCTCCTGATGGACCGCGCCGCTCGCACCGACGTGCGCGACGAGCAGACGCTCTACCTCGACGCGAGGCAGCTCCTCAAGAGCGAGCGGCCTTCGCTGATGGCCGAGTTCGAGCGGCGCCTGCGCAAGCGCGTCGACGACCGGATCGCGGGCAAGGAGGAGCCGAAGCAGGACTTCGCGACCGTCGACCCGGCGAAGCTCACGCTGGTCGACATCTCGGCGATGGACGAGTCCGTCGTCACCGGCAACATCACGCGCATCGTCGAGAACGCGTGCCACGAGGAGCTCGGGCTCCTCAACCGCGGTCTCGGCCACCTGCTCGGCAAGCCGGACCTCGAGACGCCCGACAATCCGCTCGCGCCGGTGACGATCGTCGACGCGTTCGCCGAGTCGCTGCGGCAGCTGAAGAGCGAGAGCCGCATCAAGTTCCAGATCCTGAAGGAGCTGAACCAGGCCTCGCTCGGCGACATCGCGTCGATCTACGGCGACATCAACCGGCACCTCGCGAACCTGCACGTCGTGCCGGCGGCGATCCGGCCGCCCGTCGTCAATCGCGCCGCGGCCGCCGAAGCCCGGCGCGTCGCCGCGGACGCGAAGGCGCTCGCCGGGGCGGCGGCGGCGTCGTCGTCCCAGGCCGAGGTCGACGTGATGGCGCTGTTCCGCCGCATGTTCGGCACGGCGGCCAGCGCCGCGCATCCGATGCCGATGCACGCGGGCGCGCCGCCCGGCATGGCGGCGCCGGCCATGCCCGGCGGCATGCCGGCGTCCGCGGGCCAGCCCGGCATGTCGTCGATGGGCGGCGCGTCGCACGCGCCGACGGCGGGCGGAGGCGCCGGCGACGATCTGCCCGAGATCGCGATGCCGATGGCGATGCAGGGGGGGCTCCCGCCCGTCACGTTCGCCCCGATGGCGCCGACGCCGTCGGGATACGTGCCGGGCGCGCCGATCATCGCGACGCCGGTGCTGCACGAGGGCCTGACCCGGCTGCAGGCCGGCCAGAGCGGCTTCGACCTGGGCGGCGGCGCGGTCGTCCAGTTCTCGGGCATTCCGGAAGGCCTGCACAACGTCCTGCGCGACCTGCAGGAGTCGCCGCTCGGCAGGAAGGCGAACCAGCTCGAGTCGATGACCATCGAGATGGTCGCGATGCTGTTCGACTTCATCTTCGAGACGCGCGACCTGCCCGACGGCATCAAGGCGCTGCTCGCGCGGCTCCAGATCCCGGTGCTCAAGGCCGCGATGCTCGACGGCGCGTTCTTCGCGAAGAAGTCGCACCCGTCGCGCCTCCTCGTCAACGCGCTCGCGGAGGCCGGCCGGGGCTGGTCGCCCGCGATGGGCAACGAGGATCCGCTCTACAGGAAGATCGAGGGGATCGTCCACAAGATCCTCGACGGGTTCGCCGACGACCTCGCGATCTTCGACGAGCTCCGCGCCGAGCTCGAGGCGTTCCTCGCCGAGGAGGAGCGCAACGCCGAGGCCAACATCAGCACGACGGCCGAGGAGATCAACCTCCGCGACCGCGCCGAGATCTCGGCGAACGTCGCGCGCGCCGAGGTCGAGCGCCGCATCGAGACCTCGCCGGTGCCGCGCTTCCTCGCCGGATTCCTGCGCGACCGCTGGCAGCCCGCGATGGCGCGCGTCTACGCGACCGCCGGCGACCAGAGCGAGGCGTGGGGCTCGGCGGTCTCGACGCTCGAGGACCTCGTTTGGAGCGTGCAGCCGAAGCGCACCGCCGAGGACCGCAAGCACCTCGTCGCGCTCCTGCCTTCGCTCCTCAAGCGGCTGACGTCGGGCGTGCAGGGGCAGGCCTGGCCGCCGGACGCGCGCGAGTCGTTCATGTCGAACCTCGTCGAGGCGCACGCGGCGGCGGTGAAGCCGACGTTCGCGCACGTCGAGTCGCCGACCGCTGCGGTCGCCGAGGCGGCGAAGGCGCAGGCGGAGGTCGCGAAGGCCGCGGGCGACGAGCGCGGCGCGCAGCAGGCCGAGGCGCTCGCCGAGGCGATGTCGCCCGCCGAGCCCGCGCCGCCGGTCGAGGAGCCGGCCGTCGTCGAGGACCAGTTCCTCGAGATCGCCCGGAGCCTCGAGCGCGGCATGTGGATCGAGTTCGAGGCCGACGACGGCCACCTCGCGTTCGCGAAGCTCGCTTGGGTGAGCCCACTGCGCGGCACCTACCTGTTCACCAACCGTCAGGGCCAGAAGGCGCTGTCGATGACCGCCGAGGAGCTCGCCGAGCGCTTCCGCGCGGATCGCGCGCGCCCGGTCGAGGCCGAGCCGCTGCTCGACCGCGCGCTGACGAACGTCATGGGGCAGATCGAGAGCCGGCTGCCCGCAGCCGCGGAATGACGGCAACGGCCGCGGCCGCGCCCGCGATCGGCGTCGTCGTCGTCGGCGACGAGATCCTGTCGGGCAAGCGCCAGGACAAGCATCTCGCGCACGCGATCCAGACGCTGGGCGCACGCGGCCTCGCCGTCGACTGGGCGAGCTACGTGGGCGACGACCGAGGGCGCCTGACGGCGCTCTTCCGCGACAGCCTCGCGCGCGGCGACCTCGTGTTCTCGTTCGGCGGCATCGGCGCGACGCCCGACGACCACACGCGGCAGGCCGCGGCGGCCGCGCTGGGCGTGCCGCTCGAGCGCCATCTCGAGGCGGTCGCGGAGATCGAGGCCCGGTTCGGCGCCGAGGCGTATCCGCACCGCGTGCTGATGGCGGAATTCCCGGCGGGCGCGAGCATCATTCCCAATCCGTTCAACCGCATCGCCGCGTTCTCGGTGCGCGACCACCACTTCTTCCCCGGCTTCCCGCAGATGGCGTGGCCGATGATGGACTGGGTGCTCGACACGCGATACCCGCACTTGCGCCGCGAGCCGCCGGTCGAGCGCGCGATCGCGGTCTACGACGTCGGCGAGAGCCAGCTCCTGACGCTGATGGACGAGAACGTCGCGCGCTTCCCGCGCGTCAAGCTCTTCAGCCTGCCCGCGTTCCTGCCGGACGGCGGCCGCCGCATCGAGCTCGGCGTTCGCGGGCCGCGCACCGACGCGGACGCCGCGCTGGATCATCTCGTCGCCGGCGTGCGGAAGGCGGGCTTCCGGTACGAGCCGATATGATGCCGGCCATGCGCGCTTCGCGGCAGGTCCTCCCCCGGACCATCAATTCGGCCGCCGGCGCACGCGCGGCAGCGCAGGGGTGAACGCGGCGGTCGGCATGGACGGTAGCGGTCGCCACTACGACGAGGTGAACGTAGGCGATACGTTTCGCCGGTCGCTGACGGTCACCGACGCGCACCTCGTGCTCGGCGCGGGCCTCATCGGCGACTTCAACCCGCACCACGTCGACGACACCTACGCGGCCGGCAGGCGCTTCGGCACGCGCATCCTGCACGGGATGATGACGAGCGCGATGATGGGCGGCGCGCTCGGCATGGTCTTCCACGGCACGGCGATGGCGCTGCTCGAGCACGCGTCGCGCTTCACCGCGCCGGTGCGCCCAGGGGACACCGTGTCGACGACCTGGACGGTCGTCGCGAAGGACGACAAGCCGAAGCACGGCGGCGGCGTCGTCAGCCTGCGCGCGGTCGCGGTCAACCAGCGCGGCCAGACCGTGGCCGAGGGCGAAGGCAAGATGCTCGTGCACGCGCGCCCCGAGTGGCTCGCACGCCAGGCGCAGGCGCAGCGGACGGCCGCGCGTGCAGCGAAGGCGTCGCCCCGCGCGCGACCGCGCGCGCGGCCGCGCAAGCGGGCGCTGGGGAAGTAGGGTCAGACCCCACTTTCCGCGTAGGCCGGTGACCCAGCGCGCCGCAGGCTCGACGCAGAAAGGGGGCTGACCCTACTTTCCCGCCAGCGCGCGCACGCACTCGCCGACGAGCGCGGGTCCGCGGTAGATCAATCCCGTGTAGAGCTGCACGAGGCTCGCGCCGGCCTCGATCTTCGCGACCGCGTCGTCGCCCGACAGGATGCCGCCGACGCCGACGATCGGCAGCGCGCCGTCGAGTGCTCCGGCGAGCGTGCGCAGCACCGCGGTCGATCGCCCGAACAGGGGCCGGCCCGACAGCCCGCCGCGCTCCGTGCCGTGCTCCATGCCCGCCACCGCCTCCCGGGCGATCGTCGTGTTGGTGGCGATGGCCGCGTCGACGCGGCGCGCGACGAGCACGCGCGCGATGCCGCGGAGCGACTCGTCGTCGAGGTCCGGGGCGATCTTGATCGCGAGGGGGAGCGGCCTGCCGAGCGCCTGGACGTGCGAATCGCGCGCGGCGACGAGCTTCGCGATCAGCGCGTCGAGCGCCGCTTCGGACTGCAGGTCGCGCAGGCCCGCCGTGTTGGGCGAGCTCACGTTGACGGTGACGTAGCTCGCGACGGGCGCCACGGCGGCGAGGCAGGCGAGGTAGTCGTCTGCGGCGCGCTCGTTCGGCGTGTCCGCGTTCCTGCCGATGTTGCAGCCGAGGATGCCCCGGTAGCCCGAGGCGCGCACGTTCGCGACGAAGCGCTCGACGCCGCCGTTGTTGAAGCCCAGGCGGTTGATCAGCGCATCGGCCTTCGGGAGGCGGAACATGCGCGGCCGGGGATTGCCCGGCTGCGGCCGGGGCGTCACCGTGCCCGCCTCGAGGAAGCCGAAGCCCAGCGCGGCGAGCCCGGCGAGATGCGCCGCGTCCTTGTCGAGGCCCGCCGCGAGGCCGACGCGATTGGGGAACTCGAGTCCCATCACGCGGACCGGATCGCGCGGCAGGCGACGCGCGACGCGCGATGCGAGCCCCGACTTCGCCGCCGCGTCGAGCGCCGCGAGCGTCATCGCATGCGCGCGCTCGGGATCGAGCGCGAACAGTGCGGGGCGGATCAGCGGATAGACCATCGGAGATCGCAGGACGGGAACCCGAGCCGCGGGGCCGAAGGAATCGTCGGGCTGGAGCCCGACCTGCATGCGCCGCGTCGCTTCGCCCTCCTCGCGCGTCCGGCGTCGGCCGGAGGACGCTCCACTGCGAAGAGCGGCGGCGCGATGATACCATCGACGCGTCGTGCGACACCGTTCCGCCACGCTCGCGCTCGTGCTCGTCGCGGCCCTCGCCGCGTCCCCCGAGTCGGTCGCGCAGCGCGCCGGCCGCCAGGGCGAGGTGCGCTACGGAACGCGCGCCGACGTCCGCGCTTTCGCCGACGAGGCGGCCGCGGAGACCGGGCTCGATCCCGTCCACGTCGAGCGCTGGCTCGCAGCCGCGCGCTACCAGCCGCGCATCGTCGAGCTGATGAGCAAGCCGATCCTCGAGCCGCCCAAGTGGTTCGAGTATGCGCCCTCGTTCCTCTCGCCCGCGCGCGTCGCGGGGGGCGTCGCGTGGTGGGACGCGAACGCGGACGCGCTCTCGCGCGCCGAGGCGAAGTGGGGCGTGCCGCCGGAGATCGTCGTCGCGATCGTCGGCATCGAGACGAACTACGGGCGGCTGCCGGGGACGTTCCGGGTGATCGACGCGCTGGCGACGCTGTCGTTCGACTACCCGAGGCGCAGCGCGTTCTTCCGCGGCGAATTGAAGGAGTTCCTGCTGCTGTCGCGCGAGCAGGGCTTCTCGCCGCTCACGCCGAAGGGATCGTTCGCGGGCGCGATGGGCGTGCCGCAGTTCATGCCCGGCAGCTTCCGCCGCTACGCGGTCGACTTCGACGGCGACGCGCGCATCGACCTGTGGACGAGCGGGCCGGACGTCGTCGGAAGCGTCGCGAATTACCTCGCGCGCCACGACTGGGTGCCGGGCGGCGCGACGATCCTGCCCGCCGCCATCGACCCGGACGCACGCGACGCGGTGCAGCGCAAGCTCGACGGGGGCTTGAGCGAGCGGCGCTCGCTCGACGCGTGGGCGACGGACGGCGTGACGCCCGCGACGCTCGCCGAGCCGATCGAGGATCCGGTCGGGCTGCTGATGCTCGAGGAAGCCGACGGCGACGCGAGCTACTGGATCGCCGGACCCAATTTCTACGTGATCACGCGCTACAACCGCAGCCGCCTCTACGCGACCGCGGTGATCCGGCTCGCCGAGGCGATCAAGGCGGCGCGGTAACCCCCGGTGTCAGACACGTGTCAGACACCGCGGTGTCTGACACGTGTCTGACAC
>JBGAHH010000069.1:0-22622 GCA_044226265.1 Casimicrobiaceae bacterium
GGGCATCCGCCTTCGTGGCGAGGCGCGAACGGCAACGTCAGCACCAGTTCGTCCTCCACCAGCACCTCGGGCTCGAGCGGCCGGTCGGCGAGGACCACCTCGCTCTCCGACGCCTCGTCGAGCCGCGCCAGTTCCTTCGCGTCGGCCGCCAGCAACACTTCCGTCGACTGCGTCACCGGCCAGTCGATCGTGCCCAGGCATCGCTGGCACACGAGCGGCACGCTGCCCGAGATGTCGATCCCCAGCGCCGGACGGCCTTCCCCGCTCGCGCGGCCCTCGATCGACCACGCGATCGGCACCGGGTCGTCGCCGGGCGCGAGGCTGTCCGCTACGTTGGGCAGCCGCCGGGCGTCGAAGGTCCCGGCGATCGACCCCTCCCGCTTCGCGAGCCGGAAAGCGTCGAATCGGGCTTCGGGGCCGGAACCGGACATCGGGCCGTCGTCCGCGCCGCCCCGAACCTTCCGGAGCGCCGCAAGCGCAAACATCGGATAATAGCGCCGATCGGCGTCCGTGTCAAAAATCGCCGCAAAAACAACGAGGAACCGCTTGCGCCCGCTCGTGCTCGCCTCGACGTCCCGGTACCGCGCCGCTCTGCTCGACCGGCTGGGGATCCCCTACGCGACCGACGCACCGGACGTCGATGAGGCGGCGCTCCCCGGTGAGTCGGCGGCGGACGCCTGCGTCCGGCTCGCCGAGGCAAAGGCGCGCGCGGTCGCCGCTCGCCATCCCGGCGCGCTGATCCTGGGCTCCGACCAGGTGGCCGACTGCGACGGGCGGCACGTCGGTAAGCCGGGCACGATCGAGCGCGCCCGCGAACAGCTGCGCGCGCAGTCGGGCCGCGCGGTCACGTTCCACACCGGCGTCGCCCTCCTCGACGCGGCGACCGGGCGATGCGTGGTCGAGCGCGTCGACGTCGTGAGCCGCTTCCGCGCGCTCACCGACCACGAGATCGAGGCCTACCTCGCACGCGAGTCGCCGCTCGACTGTGCAGGCTCGGTCCGCTCGGAGGCGCTCGGCATCGCGTTGTTCGACGCGATCGAGAGCGACGACCCCTCGGCGCTGGTCGGCCTTCCGCTGATCGCCACCTGCCGGCTCCTGCGTCGCGCCGGCGTCGACGTGCTCGCGATCCGGCGATGAGCGCCCCGGGCGCGCCCCTGTTCCTCGTCCCGAATCTGCTGGGCGTCGTTCCGCCGGCCGACGTGCTGCCGGCGCGCACGATCGAAGCCGCGCGCGCGATCGACCACTGGGTCGTCGAGACGCCGAAGGCCGCGCGCGCGTTCCTGAAGACGCTCGGGCATCCGCGCGCCATCGCCGAGCTGGCGATCCGCGAGCTCGATGCGAAGGCGTCGTCCGCCGAGCTCGCGTCCCTCCTCGCGCCGGCGAAGGCGGGGCACGCGGTCGGCTTCGTGTCCGATGCGGGCGCGCCGGCGGTCGCGGACCCCGGCGCGGCGCTCGTCGCGGCCGCCCACGCCGCCGGCATCCGTGTCGTCCCGCTCGTCGGTCCCTCGGCGATCCTGCTCGCGCTGATGGCCTCGGGCTTGTCAGGGCAGTCGTTCGCGTTCCACGGCTACCTGCCGGTGAAGGAGCCCGAGCGCGCGGCGCGCCTGCGCGAGCTCGAGGCGGACTCGCTTGCACATGCCCGAACGCAGGTGTTCATCGAGACGCCCTACCGCAACGCTTCGATGCTTGCGACGCTCGTGGCGACGCTGTCGCCGCGAACGCGCCTCGCGGTGGCCGCCGACCTGACGCTCGCCACCGAGACGGTCGCGATGCGCCCGGTCGCCGCGTGGCGCGGCATGGACCTGGCGGTGTGGCAGCGGCGCCCGGCGATCTTCCTGTTTCAAGCGTGAGCGTCGCCACGCGAGTAGATAGTAGGTAGTAGATAGGGTTTGGCGCTTGTGCAAGACGATCGTCGACGACAGCCAGGCGTCGAAGGCGAAAAGGGTCACAGGCAATCACCGCGTCGGTGCCGCCGGCGCTCGCCGGGCGCAAGCGCCAAACCCTATCTACTACGCCCTATCTACTGCGTCGCATGGCCCGCTACGCGGGACTTTCCTCCGGCCAATCCTTGATGTAGCTCTTGAGCATGCGGTTCTCGAAGGACTGGTCCTCGTAGACCGCCTTGGCGACGTCGTGGAACGACACGACGCCCAGGAGCGTCGTGCCTTCCATGACCGGCACGTAGCGCGCGTGGTGCTCGAGCATCGTGCGTCGCAGCTCCATCACGTCGAGCCCCGGCGTCGCGGTGAGCGGATTGCGCGCGAAGACGTCGCTGACCTTGAGCGTGCCGAGCGACCCGCCGTGCTTCGCGAGCGCCTCGAGCACCTCGCGGAACGTAAGCATCCCGGCGAGGCGGCCGCGCTCCATCACGACGAGCGAGCCGATGTCGTGCTGCGCCATCACGCGGACCGCGTCGACCACGAGGCCGTCGGGCGCGGTCGTGAACAGCGTGTGGCCCTTGATCCTCAGGATTTCGCTGACCAGCATGGCGACCTCCTACAGGGCTTACCCCTGGGGCCAAGAGTACGCCCGGGACGCGCGCGGGCGCAACCCGGCGCGCCGCGCGCCTACTTGTACAGGACCTGCGGCAGCCAGAGGCCGATCTGCGGGAACACGTACAGGATCGCGAGCGCGAGCACCTGGATCGCCATGAACGGCATCATGCCCGCGAAGATCGCGTTGAGGGTCACGTGCGGCGGCGAGACGCCCTTCAGGTAGAACGCCGCCATCGCGACCGGCGGCGACAGGAACGCGGTCTGCAGGTTGAGCGCGACGAGCAGCCCGAAGAACAGCGGGTCGATCTGGAAGTGCGCGAGCAGCGGGATGAAGATCGGCATGAAGATGACGATGATCTCCGTCCATTCGAGCGGCCAGCCCAGCAGGAAGATGATGACCTGCGCGAGCACCATGAACTGGATCGGCGTGAGCTCCATCGACAGCACCCAGCTGTTCACGACCTCCTGGCCGCCGAGGAGCGCGAACGCCGCCGAGAAGATCGACGAACCGACGAACAGCCAGCACACCATCGCCGAGGTCTTCGCCGTCAGGTAGACCGACTCCTTGACCGTGTTGAACAGGTTGACCTGGAACAGCGCGATGACGGACCAGATCGCCGCCGCGATCGCCGACGTCCACCCGACGTAGCGCGGGACCGGCGTCTCGAGCACCTCGAACTTGAGCAGCAGGAACCACACGACGGACAGCATGATCACCGCCCACAGCGGCAGCCACCAGCGCAGGATCGCGCGCTTCTGGTCGGCCGGCTTCGCGAGCAGCGCGTAGACGGCCGCCAGCACGAAGCCGCCGAGCGAGCCGATCGCCGCCGCCTCGGTGGGCGTCGCGAGGCCGAACACGATCGAGCCCAGGACCGCGAGGATCAGGATCGCGAGCGGGAAGAACGATCCGAGCAGGAGCTTGAACACCTCGAGCTGCTCGAACGTGAAGAACAGGTAGAACAGCGCGAATCCCGCGAGTCCCACGCCCGCCACGACCCAGAAGGCCGTGGGCGCCGGGATGCGATGCCATTCGCGCGCTTCCAGGGGCGGCTTGGCGGCGGGCGCCGGCGCGGCCTTTGCCGCCGGGGCGCGCTCCGGCTTCGCTTCCCCCTTCGCCGGCTCGTCGGACGGCGGCTCCTGCAGGCCGCCGGACGCCGGAGGCTCCTCGACGCCACCCTCCGCCGGCGGCTCCTGCAGGCCGGCCGAGGCGCCGGACGCGGAGTCCGACTCGGAAAAGCCGATGCCCATCTCCTGCACGCCGGTCATGTCCTGCACGAGGTCGGGCTTGGTGAGCGAGTGCCAGGTCAGGCCCATCAGCACGACGAACGCGATCGCGGGCATCAACGCCAGGAGGAGCTGGCGACGCACCTGCCGCGGCGGAAGGTCGGGCTCCTGCGTACGCCGCATCGCGCCCATGAGCCCGGCGAAGGCCTTCGGGCTCACCAGGCGCCTCGCCGCGACGTTGACCGCCGGCAGGTCGACCTTGCGCTCCGACTCGGGCAGCGGCGGCATCCAGGCCGGCTTGATCTTCGCGATGATGATCACGTACGCGATGTACAGGCCCGCGAGCATGATCCCGGGGAAGAACGCCCCCGCGTAGAGCTGCACGACCGACACGCCCGCGGTCGCGCCGTAGACGATCAGCATGACCGACGGCGGGATGAGGATGCCGAGGCACCCGCCCGCGGTGATGACGCCGGCCGAGATCTTGACGCTGTACCCGGCGCGCAGCATCGCCGGGAACGCGAGCAGCCCCATCAGCGTCACGACGGCGCCGACGATGCCCGTCGCGGTCGCGAACACGGCGCAGGTGACGAGCGTCGCGACCGCGAGCGAGCCGGGAATGCGCGCGAGCGCGAGGTGGAGGCTCTTGAACAGCTTCTCGATCAGGTTCGAGCGCTCGACCAGGTAGCCCATGAACACGAACAGCGGGATCGAGATCAGCACGTCGTTCGACATCACCGAGTAGGCGCGCTGGACCATGAGGTCGAGCGTCTGGCGCGCCGCGGTGTGGTGATCCGCGCTGTAGTACGCGAGGAACGCGAACATCACGCCCATGCCCATCAGCGTGAACGCGGTCGGGAACCCGAGCATGATCGCGACGACGATCAGCGCGAGCATCAGCAGGCCCAGGTGGCCGTTCGTGATCTGCGCGACCGGCGGCAGCAGCCAGAACACGCCGATGACGACCATCGCCATGATCGTCAGGCCGAACCAGACTTCCTTGCGCATCGCGTCCCCTGCCCCGGATTGCGCGCTAGTCCGGCGCGCGGTCGACGTACTTGTCGAGCTTCGCGATGTCCTCGTCCTTGACGTGGACCATCGCCTTCAGCTTGTCGACGTCGACCTCCTCGACGTCCTCCTCGCGGGACGGCCAGTCGCCCTGCTTCAGGCACACGGCGCAGCGCGCGATCTCGACGAGGCCCTGCAGCAGCAGGAACGCCCCCGCGATCGGGATGATCGTCTTGAACGGGTAGATCGGCGGCCCCTCTGCGGTGATGTTCGAGTGCTCGTTGATCGCCCAGGACTCGCCGGCGTAGACGTAGCCGGCCCAGATCAGCGCGATCACGCCGGGAACGAAGAACGCGATGTAGAGCGCGAGGTCGAGCCCCGCCTGCAGGCGCGGCGGGAAGAAGCCGTACAGCACGTCGCCGCGCACGTGGCCGTTCTTCGACAGCGTGTAGGCGCCGGCCATCATGAACAGCGTGCCGTAGAGCATGATCATCACGTCGAACGCCCAGGCGTGCGGATCGGACAACACGTATCGGGAGAACACCTCCCAGGAGATGAGCGCGGTCAGCGCGATGATCAGCCAGGCGAAAAGCTGGCCGACGAACGTGCTGACCTTGTCGACGGTGAGGAACAGGCGTTGCATGGTGGGGTCCCGGTCCGGCCCGCGCGCCCCCGGACAAAAAAAGCACCATCCGGGATCGCCCGGATGGTGCTTCCCGCCGGTGGCGTCAGGCCTTCTTGGCGGGCGCCTTCTGGCCGAAGTAGAAGTTGTACGCCATGCGCCGGTTGACGTTGTTGTCCATGTCCCACTTCACCGCGCGCTCGGCGAACTCGCGCTGCGACGCCAGGATCTCCTTGAACAGCGGATTCTCGGCCGCCTTCTTCTGCGCGATGCCCTCGTAGACGTCGAGCTGCTTCTGCAGCACCGAGTCGGGCGTCTTGTAGAACTTGACGCCCTGCTTGGTCTGCATCTCGATGTAGTCCTTCGAGTAGCGGTCGATCGCCTTCCACGAGAGATCCGCAGACGCCGCGTCGACCGCGTTCGCGAGGATCGACTGCATCTTCGCCGGCAGCGCGTCGAACTTGGTCTTGTTGAACATGATCTCGAACTGCTCGGCGTTCTGGTGGAAGCTCTGCAGCATGCAGACCTTCGACACGTCCGGGAAGCCGAGGACGCGGTCCGACGTCATGTTGTTGAACTCGGCGGCGTCCAGCAGGCCGCGGTCCATCGCCGGCACGATCTCGCCGCCGGGCAGCGCGTTGACCGCGGCGCCCAGGGCCGTGAACACGTCGACCGACAGGCCGACGGTGCGGTACTTGAGGCCCTTGAAGTCGTCGGACTTGGTGATCGGCTTCTTGAACCAGCCGAGCGGCTGCGTCGCCATCGGGCCGTAGGGGAACGAGACCACGTTCGCGCCGACCGACGCGTAGAGCTTGTTGAGGAGCTCCCTGCCGCCGCCGTAGCGGTGCCACGACAGCAGCTGGTTCGCGTCCATCGCGAACGCGGGGCCGGAGCCCCACAGCGCGAGCGCGTTGTTCTTGCCGTAGTGGTAGACGAGAACGCCGTGGCCGCCGTCGAGCGTGCCCTTCGACACGCCGTCGAGCAGGCCGAACGCGGGGACGACCGCGCCGGCCGGCAGCACCTCGATGCGCAGGTCGCCGCCGGTCATGTCGTTGACCTTCTTCGCGTAGTCGAGCGCGTACTCGTGGAAGATGTCCTTGGCGGGCCAGGTCGACTGCCAGCGCATGCTGATCGGGCCCTGCGACTTCGCGATCATCGGGAATCCGAGCGTGCCGGCCGCGGCGGTCGCGGACGCGGCCTTCAGGAAGCGACGGCGAGCGACGGGCGCTTGCGGCTTGGCCGCCGCATTACGTGACTTCGGGGTCATGGTTCCTCCTAGTTCGGCGCACGGGCGGCGCCGCGGATGACGTCGGACCTTCGGCGATCTTTCGCCGCCTGTCGGTCCAGTAAGACAGCCTCGAAAACGCGCCGACTATATAGCGTATTCGGTATTTTGTGCCGTTGTGCGCCGCACCAATCGCGTCAGGAACCGCCGATCGGCCGCCGCTCGCGCAGGGCCTGCGCCAGCGTCCCGCTGTCGACGTACTCCAGCTCGCCGCCGACCGGGACCCCGCGCGCCAGCCGGCTCACCTTGAGCCCCCGGGCGGCGAGGAGCTCGCCGACGTAGTGGGCGGTCGCCTCCCCCTCGTGCGTGAAGTTGGTGGCGAGGATCACTTCGCGGACGACGCCGTCCAGCGCCCGCTTGAGCAGCCGGTCGAGCCGGATTTCGCGCGGCCCGATCCCGTCCAGCGGCGACAGCCGTCCCATCAGCACGTAGTAGAGCCCCACGTAGGCCTGCGTCTGCTCGACCATCATCAGGTCAGCCGGCGTCTCGACCACGCAGAGCAGCGCGGCGTCGCGGCGCGTCGACCGGCACAGCGCGCAAACAGTCCCCTCGGTGAACGTATTGCAGCGCTCGCAATGGTGCACCGCGTCGACGGCGCGCTCGAGGGCGCCGGCGAGCGCCTTCGCCCCATCGCGGTCGTGCTGCAAGAGGTGGAGCGCCATGCGCTGCGCGGCGCGCGGCCCGACGCCGGGCAGCGCCCGCAGCGCCTTGACCAGCGCGTCGAGGCTGCCGAGCGGCTCGGCCGCCGCGCGCTCGTCCCCCGCCCGCCCGGCCACGCGCGGGCTCAGAACGGGAGCTTGAGCCCCGGCGGGAGGCCCATGCCGCCGGCGAGCCCGGACATCTTCTCCTGCGTCACCGCCTCGACGCGGCGCACCGCGTCGTTCACCGCGGCGGCGACCAGGTCCTCGAGCATGTCGCGGTCCTCGCCCACCAGCGAAGGATCGATCGCGACGCGCTTCACGTCGTGCCGGCAGGTCATCGTCACCTTGACGAGCCCGCCGCCCGACTGCCCCTCGACCTCGGTGCGCGCGAGCTCCTCCTGCGCGCGCTTCAGGTTGTCCTGCATCGCTTGCGCCTGCTTCATCAGCCCGGCGAGCTGGTTCTTCATCATCGGTTCGCGTCCTCGGAGGAGGCGCGCCCCGCGGCGGGGCGCGGCTTGATCGACTCGGCGCGCACCGTCGCGTCGAAGCGCGCGACGACGTCGCGGACGAACGGCTCGTCGCGGAAGGCGGCCTCGGTGCTCGCGCGCGCCTCCTCGCGCTCGCGCGTGGTGCGGGCGGCGAGCGAGCCGGGCGCGGCGTCGCCCACCTCGAACGCCAGCAGCAGCCGCACGCCCGTCGCCTGCTCGAGCGCCGCCTTGAGACGATCGGCGTAGGTCTTCGCGGCGAGGTGCTGGTGCTCGGCGGGCAGCGCGAGCGTGAGCGCCTGGCCTTCGAGCCTGCGCATCTCGGTCTGCGCGGCGAGCTCGCGCGCCATGCCGTTGAGCCCGAGGCTCTGAACGAACGCGGGCCAGTCCCGCGGGTCGGCGGGCAGCGGCTTGCGGGGCGCCGCGGCAGCGGAAGGCGCCGGCGTCGCGACCGGCGCCTGGGCCGCAGAAGCCGCGCGCGACCGTTCGGGCGCGACCGCCGGCTCCCGCGGGCGCCGTTCAGGGGTCGGCGCGGGAGCCGCGCCGGCCGCGGGCTCGAACGCCAGCATGCGGAGCAGCGTCATCGCGAGACCCATCGCGTCGTCGGGCGCGATCGCGAGGTCGGCGCGACCCTGCGCGACGATCTGCCAGCAGAGCTGGACGGCCTCGGGCGAGAACCGCTCGGCGTAGCCCGCGATGCGGTCCGCGTCGTCGCCTGTGTTGGCCGCGGGGACCGCCTGCGCGACCGCGATCCGGTGGAAAAGGTGCGCGAGCTCGGCCAGCGCGTCGCCGGCGGCGAGGCCTCGGGCGGCGATCGCGTCCGCCTCCGCGAGCAGCGCGCGGCCGTCGCCCGCGGCGAGCGCGTCGGCGATCTTCCACGCGAAGTCGCGGTCGACGATGCCGAGCATCGCGCGCACCGCGTCGGCGCGGACCTCGCCGCCGCCGAACGCGATGGCCTGGTCGAGGAGCGAGAGCCCGTCGCGCAGGCTGCCCGCGGCCGCGCGCGCGACGAGCGCCACCGCCGCCTCGTCGTGCGCGATCCCCTCGGCGCCGAGGATGTGCTCGATGCGCGAACCGATCTCGTCGGGCGACAGCGGCTTCAGCGCGAACTGCAGGCAGCGCGAGAGCACGGTGACCGGCACCTTCTGGGGATCGGTCGTCGCGAGCACGAACTTCACGTGCTCGGGCGGCTCCTCGAGCGTCTTCAGCATCGAGTTGAACGCGTTCCTCGACAGCATGTGCACTTCGTCGATCAGGTAGACCTTGTAGCGGCCGACCGTCGGCGCGTACCGCGCGTTGTCGAGGATCTCGCGCATGTTGTCGACGCCGGTGTTCGACGCGGCGTCGATCTCGAGCAGGTCGACGAACCGTCCCGCGTCGATGTCGACGCAGGCCGCACAGGTGCCGCAGGGCGTCGCCGAGACGCCGTTCGTCAGGCAGTTGAGGCTCTTCGCGAGGATGCGCGCGATCGTCGTCTTGCCGACGCCGCGCGTGCCGGTCAGGAGGTACGCGTGGTGCAGCCGACCGCGCGAGAGCGCGTTCGCGAGCGCGGTGACGACGTGGCCCTGACCGGTCAGCTCGGCGAACGTGCCGGGCCGCCACTTGCGCGCGAGGACCTGGTAGCTCATCGCCGGAATATGGCGTCAGAGTCGCGCGGACGCAACGTCCTGCGCTCGGTTCGACGTGTCCTTGCCGCCTGAAATCGACTGGCTTCGCCAGCGATTTCAGGGTCACCGATTCGGGCCAAAGCAGGGTTTCGCTTTGGCCCGCCTAGATAGGTGGCGAGCCGTTCCCCCGGCACTTGCAGAGAATCGCTATGGCTGCTTCCTTCCGGACCTGACCAGGTTCACGACCATGCAATGCGGGGCGACCCGCCGTGGAATTCGTCGCCGAACGTCCGACGACGCAACAGACGGCGCACCGATTATACCGCGTCCGGACCGCGAACCCCTTGCGCCGAGCCTCGCGTGGCTATACTCGGGACAGGCTCCCGCTTCCACGCCCCCGATGCGACGTCCCGCGCACGAGGCCGCGTTGCACGATCCGGCGCGCCTGGCCGCGCGGGCGGCGGCGTTCGCCCTCGCGGCGGTCCTGGCGGGCTGCGGCGTGCAGGAGCTGCCCGCGCCGCGCGAGGCGCAGACGCTGATCGTCGCGGTGCGCCCCGGCCCTGCGAGCTGGTACCCCGGGCCCGACGGCACGCCCCAGGGCCTGGACCACGACCTGATCGAGCGCTTCGCGCGCGAGCGCAATCTCCCGCTCACCGTCGTCACCGTCCCCGACGCGGGAGCGCTCATCGATCGCGTCGTCGCCGGGGAGGCGCACGTGGGCATCGGCGGCCTCTACCGCCCGCCCGGCGGCAAGTCGCCCGACGACGCGAAGGCGAAGCGCGCGCCGCTCCTGTGGACCGCCGGCTACGAGACCGCCGAGGCGGTCCTGCTCTGCTCGCGCGAAGGCTTCCGGCCGCGCGGCTGGAAGGACCTCGCCGGCTCGACCATCGCCTACGTCGGGGGATCGGGCATCGAGACCGCGTTCGCGCAGGTGCGGAAGGACCACCCCGAGGTCCGCTGGAAGGCGATGAACGTCGCCTCGGCCGACGCGCTGATGTCGCTCGTCGACGAAGGCAGCGTCGCGTGCGCGGTCGTCTCGTCGTTCGACGCCACGATCGGGCGCAACATCTACCTCGACGTCGAGGTCGCGTTCCCGCTGGGAGCGAAGCGCGAGCTCGCGTGGGCGGTGAGCGGACGCTACCCGGACCTCGCGCGCGACCTCGACGCGTTCCTCGCCCGCATGCAGCGGGAGGGAACGCTCGCCCGCCTCTCGGAGCGCTATTTCGCCCCGTCGGGCGAGGTCGGGCGCATCGACGCGGGCATCTTCCTCGACCGCATCGCGAAGTCGCTGCCCGACTGGAGGCCGATGTTCGTCGCGGCGCAGGAGGCCACCGGCGTCGAGTGGCGGCTCCTCGCCGCGATCGCCTACCAGGAATCGCAGTGGGACCCGGACGCGACGAGCGCCACGGGCGTCCGGGGCTTCATGCAGCTGACCGAGGACACGGCGCGGCAGCTCGGCGTCGCCGACCGCCTCGATCCGAAGGAGAGCGTGCTGGCGGCGGCACGCTACCTGCGCGACCTCAAGGACAAGCTGCCGAAGCGCATCCCGGAGCCCGACCGCACCTGGCTCGCGCTCGCCGCGTTCAACATCGGGCTCGGCCACCTCGAGGACGCGCGCGTCCAGGCGCAGCGCGACCGCCTCGATCCCGATCGCTGGCGCGACGTTCGGCGCGCGCTCCCGCTGCTCGCGCTTCCCGAGTACAACGAGAAGGCGAAGCTCGGTTACGCGCGCGGCGGCATGCCGGTGGCGTTCGTCGACCGCGTCCGCGCGTACTACGACATCCTGCTGCGCACGCAGGAGCCGCACCAGCCTCGGCTTCGCATCGAGAGCGCCTACGCGGGGCCTTGATCCCGCGCATGGCGCCCCTGAGCGCGATCCCCTATGATCGCGCCGATGCCCGCGCCGCTCCTCGCCCGGCTCTTCGCCGGCGCGCTCGCCTTCGCCGCCGCCGCCGCGCAAGCCGCGCCGTCCGTCTTCCTCGAGGAGATGACCTGGCCCGAGCTCCGCGACGCGGTCGCGGCGGGCATGACGACCGCGATCGTGCCGGTCGGCGGCACCGAGCAGAGCGGCCCGCACCTGACGCTCGGCAAGCACAACGCGCGCGTGAGGGTGCTCGCCGGGCGCATCGCGCACGAGCTCGGCAACGCGATCGTCGCGCCGGTCGTCGCCTACGTTCCCGAAGGAAGGATCGATCCGCCCGCCTCGCACATGCGCTTCCCCGGGACGATCAGCGTTCCGGCGGACGTGTTCGAGAAGACGCTCGAGGCCGCGGCGCGGAGCCTGAAGCGCGCGGGCTTCCGCGACATCGTGCTGATCGGCGACCACGGCGGCTACCAGTCCTCGCTGCAGGCGGTCGCGAAGCGGCTCGACCGCGAATGGGCGTCCACGCCCGTCCGCGTCCACGCGCTCGACGCGTACTACCGCGCCACCGAGACCGCCTACCGGCGCGCGCTCGAGGCGAAGGGCCACACCGACGCCGAGATCGGCATCCACGCCGGGCTCGCGGACACGTCGCTCGCGCTGGCGACGGTCCCCGGCGTCGTGCGCACCGACAAGCTGAAGGACCCGCCGCGCGCGTCGGACGGCACCTACGGCGACCCGCGCGCGTCGACCGCGGCGCTCGGCGAGCTCGGCGTCAACGCCGTCGTCGCCGCATCCGTTGAAGCGATCCGGCAGGCGACGCGGCGCTGATCGCGGAAGCGCGCCCGCTCGCCGACTCTCGATCCATGATCCCCGTTCCCCGAATCCGATGACCCCGCGTCCCCGCCTGCCGATCGCCGCATCGCTCACCCTGGGACTCGTCGCGCTGGCCTTCGCCCAGGCGCCGGCGGGCGTCGCGACGCTGCCCGGCATGCCGCCGGTCGTCGACCCGTCCAACCTCTACAGCGAGACGGCCGCGGGCAAGCTCAGCCCCGCCGTCGCGGGCGACCTCCCGCGCGTCTACGTGCCGAACCTGCGCAGCAACGACGTCTACGTGATCGATCCCGCGACGCTCAAGGTCGTCGACAGGTTCAAGGTCGGGCAGGGTCCGCAGCACGTGGTCCCGTCCTGGGACCTTAGGACGCTCTGGGTCGCGAACAACGCCGAGCGCACGCCCAACGGCAGCCTCACGCCGATCGACCCGAAGACCGGCAAGCCCGGCGCGGCGATCCCGGTCGACGACCCGTACAACATGTATTTCACGCCGGACGGCCGCTCGGCGATCGTCGTCGCCGAGGCGTTCAAGCGCCTCGACTTCCGCGACCCGCACACGCTCGCGCTGCAATCCTCGCTCATGGTGCCGCGCTGCGGCGGCATCAACCACGCCGACTTCTCGATCGACGGCCGCTACGCGATCTTCACCTGCGAGTTCACCGGCGGCGTCACGAAGATCGACCTGGTCGAGCGCAAGGTGCTGGGCTACCTGCAGCTCATCCTCCCGGGCAAGCCGACCAAGGTCGTGCGCGGGCCCGACGGCAAGGACGAGACGATCTGCACGGTCTGGAAAGGCATGCCGCAGGACGTCAGGATCTCGCCGGACGGCAAGACCTGGTACGTGGCCGACATGATGAGCAACGGCGTCTACGTGATCGACGGCGCCACGTTCACCCAGGTCGACTTCCTCCCCACCGGCGTGGGCTCGCACGGTCTGTACCCGTCGCGCGACGCGACGAAGCTCTACGTCGCGAACCGCGGCTCGACGAAGGTGCACGGGACGCCGAAGGGCAAGGGCGGCGTGTCGGTGATCGACTTCGCCACGAAGAAGATCGTCGCGACCTGGCCCATTCCCGGCGGCGGCAGCCCTGACATGGGCAACGTGAGCGCCGACGGGAAGCAGCTCTGGCTGTCGGGTCGCTACGACGACGTCGTCTACGTGTTCGACACGGCCACCGGCGACGTCAAGTCGATCAAGGTCGGCATGGAGCCGCACGGGCTCACGGTGTGGCCGCAGCCGGGCAGGTATTCGCTCGGGCACACGGGAAACATGCGTTAGCCCCAAGCCGAAAGGCGTAGGTAGGGCGTAGTAGGTAGTGATTGAGCGCCGCGGCTGTCGAGCCGGCCCGACATCCACCACGCCAAACTCTATCTACTACGCCCTACCTACGCCTTTCGGCTTCGGCTCGATCGTTTCCACGCCTCCCATGTACGGCACGAGCGCCTTCGGCACGTCGATCCCGCCGTCCCGGCGCTGGTAGTTCTCCATCACCGCGACGAGCGCGCGGCCGACGGCGAGGCCGGAGCCGTTCAGCGTGTGCACGAGCTCGGGCTTGCCCTGCGCGTTGCGGAAGCGCGCCTGCATCCTGCGCGCCTGGAAGGACTCGCAATTCGAGCAGGAGCTGATCTCGCGGTAGGCGTTCTGCGCCGGCAGCCACACCTCGAGGTCGTAGGTCTTCGCCGACGCGAAGCCGATGTCGCCGGTGCACAGGGCCACCACGCGATACGGCAGCTCGAGACGCTGCAGGATCGTCTCCGCGTGGCGCGTCATCTCCTCGAGCGCCTCGTAGGACGTCTCGGGATGCACGACCTGCACCATCTCGACCTTGTCGAACTGGTGCTGGCGGATCATGCCGCGCGTGTCCTTGCCGTAGCTCCCCGCCTCCGAGCGGAAGCAGGGCGTGTGCGCGGTCAGCCGGATCGGCAGCGCCTTCGGGTCGAGGATCTCGCCGCGCACGCTGTTGGTGAGCGTGATCTCGGAGGTCGAGATCAGGTAGAGCGGCTCGCCCTCGCCTTCCTGCCCGCCCTTCCTGACCGAGAACATGTCGGCCTCGAACTTCGGCAGCTGCGTCGTGCCGACCAGCGTCTCGGCGGTCACGATGTATGGCGTGTAGCACTCGACGTAGCCGTGCTCGCGCGTCTGCACGTCGAGCATGAACTGCGCGAGCGCGCGGTGCAGCCGCGCGAGATCGCCGCGCAGGAACGAGAAGCGCGAGCCCGAGAGCTTCGCGGCGGTCGCGAAGTCGAGCAGCCCGAGCCCTTCGCCGAGGTCGGTGTGGTCCTTGACCGCGAAGTCGAACGCGCGCGGCGCGCCCCAGCGGCGCACCTCGACGTTGTCGTCGGAGGAACGGCCGACCGGGACGGACGCGTGCGTCAGGTTCGGCAGCCCCAGCAGGAAGTCGCGCAGCTTCGACTGCACGCGGTCGAGCTCGGCCTCGAGCGTCTTGAGCGCGTCGCCGGCGCCGGCCACCTCGGCGAGCAGCGCGGAGGCATCGGCGCCCTTCGACTTCGCCGCGCCGATCTCCTTCGACAGCACGTTGCGGCGGTTCTGGAGCTCCTGCGTGCGGACCTGGATGTCCTTGCGCTCGCGCTCGAGCGCCTCGAACGCGGCCGTGTCGAGCGCGAGGCCGCGCTTCGCGAGGCCCGCGGCGACGCCCGCGAGATCGTGGCGGAACAGGCTGATGTCGAGCATCCCGCTATTCTAGCCGAGGGGACATCGCGCCGAAGCGCGCTGCGCGCGCCTCCCCCGGGGTCCCGCGAACCTGGGGCGGACCGGCGGACGCGGATCCCCACACGGGGCGACGTCAGCGCTCGTCGGGTGGGGAGCGTGGCCGTGCGGCTGCGTCCTGCGCGCGCAATTCGGCGAGGCGCTCGCGGATGCGCTTCTCGACGCCGCGGTCGGTCGGCTCGTAGAACACCGTGTCGGGCATGCCGTCGGGCAGGTAGCGCTCGCCCGCGGCGTAGGCGCCCGCCTCGTCGTGCGCGTAGCGGTAGCCCTTGCCGTAGTCGAGCGTCTTCATGAGCTTCGTCGGGGCGTTGCGCAGCCGCAGCGGCACCGGGCGCGAGCCGTCCTGCTTCACCAGCGCGCGCGCGGCGCCGTACGCAACGTACGCGGCGTTCGACTTGGGCGCGACCGCGAGGTAGATCGTGCACTGCGCGAGCGCGAGCTCGCCCTCGGGCGAGCCCAGCCGCTCGTAGGTCTCGACCGCCGCGAGCGCGATCTCGATCGCGCGCGGATCGGCGAGACCGATGTCCTCGGTCGCCATCCGGATCAGCCGCCGCCCGCAGTAGAGCGGGTCGGCGCCGCCGTCGAGCATGCGCACGAGCCAGTAGAGCGCGGCGTCGGGATCCGAGCCGCGCACCGACTTGTGGAGCGCGGAGATCTGGTCGTAGAACGCCTCGCCGCCCTTGTCGAAGCGCCGCAGGCTGCGTGCGATCGTCTGCTCGACGAACGGGAGGTCGATCGACGCGCGCTTCGCGTCGCCGGCCGCGATCGCGAGCTGCTCGACGAGATTGACGAGGCGGCGGCCGTCGCCGTCCGCGTAGGCGACGAGCGCGTCGCGCGAGGCGGCGTCGATCGCCGCCTCCGGCATCGCCGCCGCGATCGCCCGGTCGAAGAGGACGCCGAGGTCGTCCGCCGACAGCGGCTCGAGCACGTAGACCGCGGCGCGCGAGAGCAGCGCCGAGTTGACCTCGAAGCTCGGGTTCTCGGTCGTCGCGCCGATGAAGGTCACCACGCCCTGCTCGACCCAGGGCAGGAACGCGTCCTGCTGCGCCTTGTTGAACCGGTGCACCTCGTCGACGAACAGGATCGTCGGCCGGCCGGACTGCGCGCGCACGAGCTCCGCGCGCTGGACCGCCTCGCGGATCTCCTTGACGCCCGCGAGCACGGCGGAGATCGCGACGAACTCGGCGTTGAACGCGTCGGCCATCAGGCGCGCGAGCGTGGTCTTGCCCGACCCCGGCGGCCCCCAGAGGATCATCGAATGGAGCCTGCCGGCGTGGAAGGCGACCGCGAGCGGCTTGCCCGGCCCCAGCAGGTGGCGCTGGCCCACGACCTCGCCGATCGTGCGCGGGCGCAGCCGCTCGGCCAGCGGCGCGCCCGCCGGTGTCGGGGAGGAGAAGAGGTCGGTCACGGGGCGGCCGGAGGCTGGGGTCGCTCCGATGATAGCGAACGGGCGATTGCCCGGTGGGTACAATCGCCGCTCCGCCCGCGCCCGATGAGCGAGACCCGCCTCCACGCCACCTACGCGGTCCGCGCCGACGCGGACGCCATCGCCGCGCGCGCCGAGGCGCTCGCGCTCGAGCAAAGCGTCGAGCTCCCGCGCACCGCGGTTCGAGACGCCCGCGTGCGCGACGAGGTCGTCGCTCGCGTCGAGGCGATCGCGCCGCGCGGCGACGGCCGCCACGACGTCCGGCTCGCGCTCGCGCTGGAGACCGTCGGCGGGGACCCCGGCCAGCTCCTGAACGTCCTGTTCGGCAACAGCTCGCTGCAAGGCGACGTCGAGCTCGTCGACGTCGAGCTCCCGCGCGCGGCGGCGGAGGCGTTCGGCGGCCCGCGATTCGGCATCGAAGGCTGGCGGCGCGCGGCCGGCGTCGAGGGGCGCCCCCTGACCTGCACCGCGCTCAAGCCGGTCGGCCTCTCGCCCGAGGCGCTGGCGTCGCTCGCCGGACGCTTCGCGCGCGGCGGCATCGACGTCGTCAAGGACGACCACGGGCTCGCCGACCAGGCGAGCGCGCCCTTCGCCGATCGCGTCCACGCCGTCGCGCGCGCGATCGACGCCGCCAACCGCGCGACCGGCGGCCGCACGCTCTACGCGCCGAGCCTCTCCGGCAGCCTCGACGCCGTGCGCGCGCAGGCTCGGATCGCGCGCGACGCGGGCGCCGGCGCGCTGATGATCGCGCCGATGATCGCGGGCGTCGCGACGCTGGCCGCGCTCGCCGACGACGCCCGCCTGCCGAATTCGGCGCTCGCCGGCGCCGCGCGCATCGCGCCGCCGCTCCTGCTCGGCAAGCTGTTCCGGCTGTTCGGCGCCGACGCGACGATCTTCCCGAACGCCGGCGGCCGCTTCGGCTACACCGCCGACACCTGCGGCGCGATCGTTCGCGCCGCACGGGAGCCCTGGCACGGCCTCGAGCCGCTCCTGCCGGTGCCGGCCGGCGGCATGAGCGTCGCGCGCGTTCCCGAGATGCGCGCCCGGTTCGGCAACGACGCCATGCTCCTGATCGGAGGCGCGCTCCTCGACGGCGACGACGTCGAGGCCCGCACGCGGGCGTTCGCGGCCGCGGTGCGCGAGCCGGCGGAGACGACGTCGTGAGCGCCCCGGTGCGCCGCTTCGTGCCGCCCCGGCCCGGCGCCTTCGATCCCGCGGCCGACCCGCGCGCAGCGTATCGGTGGGAGGCCGTCGACCAGCTCGCGTACAAGGCCGATCCGGCGTCGCCGTTCCGCGACGTGACGCGGCAGACGCTCTTCCGGCGCGACGACCTCGCCGGCGAGCTCCGCTACTTCGAAGTCGCGCCCGGCGGGCACTCGACGCTCGAGCGCCACGGGCACGTCCACGCGGTGCTCGTCCTGCGCGGCCGCGGGCATGTCCTCGTCGGCGACGCGGTCCACGCGATCCACGAGCACGACCTCGTCACGGTGCCGCCTAAGACCTGGCACCAGTTCCGGGCCGCGGCGGACGCCCCGCTCGGCTTCCTCTGCATGGTCGATGCGACGCGCGACAAGGCCGAGCTGCCCGACGCGGGCGCGCTGGCCGCGTTGCGACGCGACCCTTCCGTGGCTTCCTTCCTCGACGGCTGACCCGCATGCGCGACAACCCGCTCAAGACGACGCTCGCTTCCGGGGGGCGCGCGGCCGGCGCCTTCGTGTTCGAATTCATGACGCCCGGCCTGCCCCAGCTCTGCCGCAACGCCGGCGCCGACTACGTGCTCTACGACATGGAGCACACGGGTGCGTCGCTCGAGTCGATCCGCATGCAGTGCGCACTGTGCCGGGGCCAGCCGCTCGTCCCGCTGGTGCGCGTGCCGCGCGGCGAGTACGCGTTCATCGCGCGCGCGCTCGACGTCGGCGCGCTCGGGATCATGGTGCCGATGGTCGGCAGCGCCGACGAGGCCGCGCACGTCGTCGCATGCACGCGCTATCCCCCGGCCGGCCGCCGCGGCGCCGCGTTCGGCTTCGCGCACGACGACTTCGAGGGCGGCGAACCCGCCGCGAAGGTCGCGGCCCTCAACGCCCGCACGCTCGTCATCGCGCAGATCGAGACGGCGGACGGTCTCGCGAACGTCGAGGCGATCGCGGCGACGCCCGGCGTCGACGTGCTGTTCCTCGGCCACTTCGACCTGACGAACTTCATGGGCATCCCGGGGCAATTCCGCCACCCGGACTACCTCGCCGCGCTCGACCGCATCGTCGCGGCCTGCGCGAAGCACGGCAAGACCGCGGGGTTCCTCGCGACCGACGAAGCCTGGGCGCGCGACTACCTCGCGCGCGGCTTCCGGATGATCGCGTACGGGATCGACCACCTGATGCTGCAGGAGGCGCTGCGGCGCGGCCTCGAGGTCGCGCGCCAGGCGCCCGGAAAGGAATGACGATGACCCCACGATTCCGCGTCGGCGTGTCGCGCGACGTCCTCGACTCGCGCGGCGAGCCCTCGTTCGGGCGCAAGGCGCTCGCGATCCTCGACGGGGCGCCGGGCCTCGACTGGGAATACATGCGCGCGGGCCTCAAGGAGGTGACGCCTGATGAGGCGGCGCGCTACGACGCGGTGTACGTCAACATGGTGCGCACGCCGGCCTCGGCGGTCGCTCGCGCGGACTGCCGATTGCGCGTGGTCGCGCGCCACGGCGTCGGTTACGACTCGGTCGACGTGCCGGCGATGACCCGGGCGGGCGTGATCGTCACCAACACGCCCGCGGCGATGCCCCGCCCGGTCGCGACGATCGCGCTCACGTTCGTCCTCGCGCTCGCCGGCAAGCTCATGGCCAAGGACCGCCTCACGCGGACCGGCCGCTGGGACGAGCGCATGGACCACATGGGCATGGGGCTCACCGGGCGCACGCTCGGCGTCGTCGGCGCCGGGCGCATCGGCAAGGAGATCCTGCGCATGGCGCGCGTGTTCGACCTGCGCCTGCTCGCGGCCGACCCCTACGTCAACGACGTCGAGCTCGCCTACATCGGCGCCCGCAAGGTCGACCACGACACGCTCTACGCCGAGTCGGACTTCGTCGTCGCGATCCCGCTGCTCGACGAGGGCACGCGCCACCTGATCGGCGCCGCGGCGTTCGCGCGGATGAAGCCGACCGCCTACTTCATCAACGTCTCGCGCGGGCCGGTCGTCGACGAGCCGGCGCTGATCGACGCCCTGCGCTCGGGGAAGATCGCCGGCGCCGCGCTCGACGTGTTCGAGCAGGAGCCGGTCGATCCGGCGAACCCGCTGCTCGCGATGGACAACGTGATCGTGACGCCGCACTCGCTGTGCTGGACCGACGAGTGCTTCCACAACATGGCGTCGATCGGCCTTTCGAGCATCGTCGACGCGCTCGGCGGCCGCGTGCCGCAGTTCGTCGTCGATCGCGAGGTGCTGAAGCACCCCAGGGTCGCCGCGTGGTTCCGGTCCTGACGCGCGCGCTGGCGGCGGCCGCCCTCGCCGCGCTGCCGCTTTCCGCCGCCGCGTTCGACCTGCAGGGCCATCGCGGCGCACGCGGCCTCGCGCCCGAGAACACGCTCGCCGCGTTCAAGCGGGCGCTCGACCTCGGCGTCACGACGCTCGAGACCGACATGGCGGTCACGAAGGACGGCGTCGTGGTGATCTCGCACGAGCCCGCGCTCTTCCCGCCGATCGTGCGCGGCCCCGACGGCCGCTGGATCGCGGCGCCCGGTCCGCCAATCCGGACGCTCACGCTCGCGGAGCTCGAGCGCTACGACATCGGCCGGCTCGATCCGTCGAGCAGCTACGCGAAGGGATTCCCCGAGCAGGTCCCCGCGGACGGCCAGCGGTTCCCGACCCTCGACCAGGTCTACGCGCTCGCGGCCGCCTCGGGCAAGCCGGTCCGCTTCAACATCGAGACCAAGGTCACGCCGACCTCCGGCGAAACGGTCGTCGAACCGGCCGCGTTCGCGCGCCTCGTCGTCGAGCGCGTGAAGGCGGCCGGCGCGGAGTCCTCGATCTGCGGCGCGATGTCGCGCCGCAGATCGAGACCGTCTGCCTCACGAGCGAGGGCGGCTCGTTCGACACGGTGAAGGCGGACGCGAGCGGCCGGTCGCCCTGGCACGCCGGCCTCTCGCTCGCGGAGCACGGCGGCTCGGTCCCGGCGCTTGCCGCCGCCGCCGGCTGCGCCGCGTGGTCGCCCAACGCCGCCGCGCTCTCGCCCGATCGGATCCAGGATGCGCACCGGCGCGGGCTGAAGGTCGTCCCCTGGACCGTCAATTCGCCGGCCGACATGGCGCGACTGATCGACTGGGGCGTCGACGGGCTCATCACCGACTACCCGGATCGCGCACGAAAGGTCCTCGCTGAGCGAGGGATCGCAGCCGCTCGGTAGGCGCGGGGCCGGCGCGGAACGAATGCGCGCCGGGGGCGGCCCGTCCCCATCGCGTCACGATGACTCGATCGCGAATGCCTCCACCGACACCGCTTCGCGCAGCATCGACTTCAGGAGGACCGTCGGGTCGTCCGACTCGGCCAGCGACGCGACCGGGGCGGCGTGCCCTCGAGGCTGACCCGCTCCGACGTCGGCCAGGGGGTCGATCGTCCGATCGGCCCGCTCCTCGCCGGGATTCGGGTGACGCTGCCGATCCCGGCGGTCGCGATCGGCTTCGGCCTCGCGAGGGGCGCCGCCCTGCCTTGCGCAGATCGCGCTCCCCTCGGCCGTTGAATCGGCGCCCGGCGTAACGTACAGTCGCGAGCCATGTCGATCGACCAGGGGGCTTCGACCACCATGCGGACACGTGTTGCGACCTTCCTGGGCGCCCTCGCGCTCGCAAGCCTGCCGGCATTCGCGCAGAACCTCGTCGTCAACGGCTCGTTCGAGGATCCGGCCTATCCGTCGAGCACCAACTTTCCGGTGGCGGTGACCGGCTGGACGATCGCTCCCGACAGCGGATTCGAGGTCTGGAACAACTACGCAGGTCCGGGAGCCGACGGGCCGCAGTATCTCGAACTCGACGTGTTCACCTGCAACACGATCTCGCAAGCCATCCCGACGGTCGCGGGCCACAAATATCTCGTGCGGTTCGCCTTCGGCGCGCGTCCCGATGTCGCCGACAATCAGGTCGTCGTGCGCTGGAACGGAGCGCAGATCGGCAGCGCGTCGGCAGACGGCACCGGCCAGACCGCCGTGGTCTGGACCTACCACAACGCCACGGCGACGGCCACGGGCGGCTCGAGCACGCTGTCGTTCACCAACGTGGACACCTGCGACGGCGTCGGCGCCATGCTAGACGACGTATCGGTCGTCGACCAGGGCGTCGCGGCAACGGTTCCGACGCTGGGCCCGCCCGCTCTCGCCGCGCTCGCCGCTGCGCTCGCGATCGCGAGCCTCGTCCTGCTCCGCCGGCGTGCTCGTTAACGCGTCGGGACAGGCGCCGACAGCACGTCCGCGCCGGGGGGTGGCACAAACCGGAATTCGCCGGGCGGGAGCGCCACGTTGCGCTCGAAGCGATCGAACGCGAGCCGCGTCGTCTGGCCGAACGCGTCGACGAGCTCCATCGCCCGCGGGAGCTGGTCGCGAAAGCCGATGCGCACCTTCGTGAACGAGGCGTCGGCCGACTTCGGCGTCGCCTCGATCCACGCGAGGCCGTCCGCCGAGCCGCCGTCGACCAGCGTGAACGCGCGCTCGAGCGCGTTGTCGCCCGCGAGCAGCGCCGCGGGCGTCGCGCCGAGCGCCGCGTCGAGGTCGCGCACGATCACCTGGTTCAGGTCCTTGTCGTAGACCCAGACCTTCGCGCCGTCGCCGACGACGAGCTGCTCCCAGGGCTTCTCGTAGGCCCATCGGAACCTGCCCGGCCGCGCGAACGCGAACGTCCCGGTCGACACCTGCTCGCCGCGCCCGGCCTTGCCGGTGACGACCTGCCGGAAGCTCGCGCGGCCGTTCTTCGCGCCGTCGAGGAACGCGTGCAGCTCGTCGATGCCGCCGGCGCCTGCCGCGGCGGCGTACGCGGCGAACGCGGCCGCGAGCATCGCGCGCCTCATCGCGGCGCGCCCGGCTCGGTGCCGGGGATGTTGGCGAGGCAGTTGCCCACCGGGTCGAGGATGATGTAGCTGTGCGTGAGCGCCGACCAGTCGTGCACCTTCGGGGTCCTGTGGTACTGGTGGACGTAGATGCGCCAGCTGTCGTAGAAGTTCTCGGTCACCGTGTCGCAGCCGCCGACGCCGCCGCCCGGCCCGCAGAACCCGTCCGGCACGAGCTTCAGCGCGATGCGCTCGGCGCCCGCGGCGTCGATGCGCGCCGACGACGCCGGCGTCGAGCGCGGGCAGTACCGGTCGCCTTCGCGATAGACCTCGACCGGGCCGGCCGCCGACAGCCCCGACCACAGTGCCACCGCGAAGAAAAGCGTCG
>JBGAHH010000070.1:0-22208 GCA_044226265.1 Casimicrobiaceae bacterium
CGCCCTCGAACCCCCGGTCGTCGACGTCGTTTCCGACGTCGTGTGCCCCTGGTGCTTCATCGGCAAGCGTCATCTCGAGTCGGCGCTCGCCGCGCTGGAGCGTGCCGGCGAGCCCCTGCCCGTCGTGCGATGGCATCCGTTCGAGCTCAACCCGGGACTGCCGCGCGAAGGCGTCGACCGGCGCGACTACCTGGAGCGCAAGTTCGGCGGGCCTGCTCGCGCCGCGCAGGTCTACGACCGCGTGCGGCGCGCGGGCACCCAGGCCGGCATAGCGTTCGATTTCGAGCGCATCGCGCTGCACCCCAACACGCGCGACGCGCACCGGCTGGTGGCCTGGGCGCAGGGCCGCGGCGACGCGGAGCCGCTGGTCGAGCGGCTGTTCCGCGCGTATTTCATCGAAGGGCGATTCGTGGGCTCGCACGACGTGCTCGCCGACCTGGCCGACGAGGCGGGCGAGGACCGCGCCGCGGCCGCGGCCTTTCTGGCTTCCGGGGTCGGCGACGCGGAGATCGGCGAGGCCGAGGCGCGCGCGGCGTCGCTCGGCATCACCGGCGTGCCGTTCTTCATCGTCGACGGCCGCTACGGCCTGTCGGGCGCGCAGCCGGCCGAGACCATCGTCGAGGCGATCCGGCGCGCGCGGCCGCAGCCCGAGGCCGCGGACTGATCCGCATGGTGGGTCGGGCTTCAGCCCGACGATTCCGCCTGGCCCCGGAATCCGTCGGCTTGCAGGCCGACCCGCGATCGACCGCTAGAACGCCTCGTCCCACGGCGTCGACAGCCGCTTCGCGGCGGCGATGACGCCGACCATGCTGTAGGTCTGCACGAAGTTGCCCCACGGCTCGCGCGTCGCCGGATCCACGTGCTCGGCGAGGAGGCCGAGGCGCGTGCGGCACCCGAGGAGCCGCCCGTACAGATCGCGCGCCTCGTCGCGCCTGCCGAGGCGCGCGAGCGCGTTGACGTACCAGAACGTGCATACGACGAACGCGTTGTCGGGCGCGCCGAAGTCGTCGTGCTCGACGTAGCGGAACACGAAGTCGCCGCGCTTGAGCTCGCGGCCGATCGCGTCGACGGTCGATGCGAATCGCGGGTCGTCCGGCGCGACGAAATTGAGCTCGGCGAGCAGGAGCAGGCTAGCATCGAGCGCGTCCCCGCCCGCGCTGGCGACGTAGGCGCCGCGCGCGTCGCTCCAGCAGCGCGCGCGGATGAAGTCGCCGATGCGGCCCGCCTCGGCGCGCCAGCGCTCCGCGCGCTCCGCGAGCCCGAGCCGCGCGGCGATCCGCGCGAGCCGGTCGCAGGCCGCCCAGCACATCAGCGCGGACCAGGTGTGCACGCGCAGCCTCCCGCGCAGCTCCCAGAGCCCCGCGTCGGGCCGGTCGTGCAGCGCGATCGCGCGCTCGCCCAGCGGCTCGAGGCGCGCGAAGAGCGCTTCGTCGCCGCGCCGCACCAGCCGCTCGTCGAAGAACGCGTGCGTCACCGCGAGCACCACCGATCCGTACGCGTCGTGCTGCGCCTGGCGGTACGCCTGGTTGCCGACGCGGACCGGGCCGATGCCGCGATAGCCGGGCAGCGTCGTGACGACGCGCTCCTCGATGGCCGCGTCGCCGCCGATCGTGTAGACCGGCTGCAGCGGCTCGCCGTTCGCGCTCGCCGCGATCGTCGCGAGGTAGCGCATGTAGCCTTCCATCGTCGAGGTCGCGCCGAGGCGGTTCAGCGCGTCGACGACGAAGTACCCGTCCCGCAGCCAGCAGTAGCGGTAGTCCCAGTTGCGCTGCGACCGCGGGGACTCGGGGATCGACGTCGTCATCGCGGCGACGATCGCGCCGGTGTCCTCGTCGGCGTTGAGCTTCAGCGTGATCGCGGCGCGGATGACGTCGGCCTGCCACTCGAACGGGATCGCGAGCCGGCGCACCCAGTCCTGCCACCAGGCGGCGGTCTCGTCGATCGCGCGTCGCGCGTGCGCCGACGGCGCGCCGTCGAGCGGCTCGTCGGTGCCGAACACGAGCGTGCACGAGTCCTCGAGCAGGAACGGGCGCTCGTCGGCGACGGCGGTCAGCGACGCGTCGGTCGTGAGGCGCAGCGCGAAATCGCGCGCGGCGTAGCGGATGTGGTTGCTGCCGGCCGTCGCGGCGGGACGCGCGGCGCCCCATTCGCTCGCGGGCCGGAGCCGGATCGCGATGCGCGGCCGGCCCGCGACGCGCCGCACGTGGCGCACCAGCGTATGCGGCACGTGCAGGCGCCCGCGTTCCTCGTGGCGCGGCACGCAGTCGACGATCTCGATCTCGCCGCCGTCGCGGTCGATCAGGCGCGTCGACAGCACCGCGCTGTTGCGCACGTACGCCTGCTCCGCGCGCGCGAGGCCGTCGAGCTCGATCGCGAACAGGCCGCGCGCCTGCGCCGGCGGCGCGTCGTCGAGGAGCGCGCAGAACACCGGGTCGCCGTCGAAGCGCGGGAAGCAGCCCCAGACGACCGTCCCCTCCGGGTCGATCAGGAGGCCGATGCGCCCGTTGCCGACGAGCGCGAGGTCGAGGTGCCGCTGCGCGCGGCTCACGCGGCGGCCGGCGCGAGCGCGGCGATCCACGCGCGCACCGCCTCGACGTCGTGGAGCCGGTGCCGCGCGAACGACGGCCCGGGGCCGACCTTGATCGCCACGCCCCCCGAGCGCTCGACCTGGCGGAAGCCCGCCTCGTCGCCGCGGTCGTCACCGACGAACACCGGGCGCCGTCCGGCGAACGGCGGCTCGGCGAGGAACTCGCCGATCGCGCGGCCCTTGTCGGGACCGCCCGGCCGGACCTCGATCAGGCACTTGCCGCCTTCGGCCGTCCAGCCGTCGACCTCGGTGATCACGTGGCGGATCGAGCGGTGGACGAGGCCCGCGAGCTCGGGCACCGCCCGGTAGTGCACGGCGAGCGACGCGCCCTTGTGCTCGACGAGGAGCCCCGGGTGGCGCGACGCGAAGGCCGCGACCAGGTCGCGGAGCCGGTCGAGCGTCGCCGGATCGCCCGCGTGCAGGTGCATGGCGCCGTCGCCGCCGCGCCGCTCGCAGCCGTACTGGCCGGCGATCGGCAGCGCGAGGCCGGGGAACAGCCGGTCCGCGTCGCGGATGGACCGGCCCGTGATCAGCGCGAGGGCGCCGCCCAGCGCGCGCGCGGTGGACGCGAGCATCGTGCGCAGCGCGGGATCGACGTCGACGCGGTCGGGGGCGGGCGCGAGGTCGACGAGCGTGCCGTCGATGTCGAGGAACAGCGCGTCGGCGGGCTCGAGCGGCGGCGGGCGGCGCCGCCGGCGCGCGCGCGCCGGCGAGGCGGCGTGCTCCGGCTCCGCGACGATCATGCGGGCAGCGCGGGCTCGCGCGCGCGGCGCCCGATCTTGCGACGCTGGCGGATCGCCGCCGCGTCCATCAGCATCCGCCCGGCCCAGCGGTAGACGTTGAACTCGCGCAACAGGCCGCGCATCAGCCGCATGCGGTCGCGCTGCTCGTCCTCGGGCATCGTGAGCGCGCGAAGGATCGCCGCGGCGAAGCGGTCGGCGTCGTAGGGATTCACGACGAGTGCCTCGGGCAGCTCCCGCGACGCGCCAGCGAACTGCGACAGCACGAGCACGCCCCGCTCGTCGTCCCGCGCCGAGACGAACTCCTTCGCGACGAGGTTCATGCCGTCGTGCAGGCTCGACACGATGCAGACGTCGGCCGCGCGATAGTACTCGTACACGGCGTCGGCCTCGTGGTGCTCGGCGATGAGGCGGATCGGCGCGACGCCCGAGGCCGCGTGCCTGGCGTTGATCTCGTCGGCCAACGCCTTCGCGCGCGACGCGTAGTCGCGGTAGTCGGCGATCATGCCGCGCGTGGGCGCCGCCACCTGCACGAACGCGAAGCGTCCCGACCACTCCGGATGGCGCTCGAGCAGCCGGTCGATCGCGTGGAAGCGCTCGAGGATGCCCTTCGTGTAGTCGAGCCGGTCGATGCCGATGCCGAGCTTCACGTCGTGCGCGAGCCCGAGGCGGTCGCGCACGGCGGCGCGCGCGTGCCCGACGCCCCATTGGCGCGCGAGCGGCTCCGGCGGCCAGGCGATCGAGATCGGGTAGCGGCGCACCAGCGTGGCGTGCCCCGCGACGTGGACCTCCGACGTTTCGCGGTCGACGCGCGCCTCGAGCACGCGGTCGACCGTGTCGAGGAAGTTGTTGCAGTGGAACTGCGTGTGGAAGCCCAGGATGCTGCTGCCGAGCATGCCGTCGAGCAGCTCCGCGCGCCACGGGCAGATCGAGAACGCCTCGGGGTTCGGCCAGGGGATGTGCCAGAACGTGACCACGGTCGCGTTCGGCAGCCGCTCGCGGATCATCTTCGGCAGCAGCGCGAAATGGTAGTCCTGCACGAGCACGATCGGCGCGTCGGTGCGCGCCTCGGCGGCGACGGCGTCGGCGAACTTCGCGTTGACGTCGCGGTAGCGCGCGAAGTCCGACGAACGGAACACCGGCCGCACGTGCGCGATGTGGCACAGCGGCCAGAGGCCCTCGTTCGCGAAGCCGCTGTAGTAGCCTTCCTCCTCCTCCTTCGTGAGCCAGATCCGCCGCAGGCGGTAGGCGTGCTCGCCCGGCGGGACGTCGACGCGGTCGCGCGCGTCGACCGTCTCACGGTCGGCGCTGCCGCTGCCGTGCGCGATCCAGGTCCCGGCGGTCGCGCGCATCACCGGCTCCAGCGCGGTGACGAGCCCCGACGCCGGATGCTGCACGCGGACGCCGTCGTCGGTCCGAACGTGGATGTAGGGCTCGCGGTTCGAGACGACGATAACGTCGCCGCCGCCGGGCTCGCGCTCGAGGATCGCCCGCAGGCTCGCCGACGACCACGCGAGCTGCCCTTCGTCGCGCGGCCGGTAGCGCTCCTCGAGCTCGCGGATCAGCTCGCGCACGTCGCCGGCGATCGGTCGAAGCTCGGGCGACGAGATCGCGCCGCCGGCCGGGCGGAAGAGGCCCTCGCCGCGCAGGATCGCGCGCAGCCCGGTGACCCACCCGCGCCACGAGAGCTGAGCGACGATCACCGTGATCAGCGCGACGAGCAGCGCGAGCACCGCGAAGAACGCGAACAGGTAGCGTCGCGTCTCCTCGCTGCGCTTCTCGACGAAGCTCATGTCGTGCAGGATCGCGAGCTGCGCCGGCCCCGCGCCTCCGGTGTCGACCGGCGCGACGGTCAGGTGCAGCATGCCGTGCGCGGTGCGGATCAGGGCCTTCGCGGCGTCCGCCTGCCCGCGCAGCGACGAGCACGCGATGTCGGAAGGGAATTCCGGCGTCGCGATCGGCGTCGCGCGACCGGCGATGCACAGGCCGACCGCGTAGAGCCGCTCGTCCTGCGTGAGGCGCTGGAAGAACTGCTCGATGCGCGGCGTCGAGCCGGTCAGGACCAGCCCGGACAGGGGCTCGCTGACCGCGGAGGCGATCAGCAGGCTGCGCGTGTCGAGGTCGCGAACGAACCAGCGCAGCATCAGCGTGTCGGCGAGCGGGACCGCCGCGTAGGCGAACAGCCCGACGACGAGCATCAGCGGGAGGAGGAACCGGAGCGACAGCCGCATCCGGTCGACGGTAACCGCCCGGCCCGCGGGGGTCTGTCGGACAAACCCCTATACCGGCCGGCGCGAGGCCCGGGGCGCCCGTCGTGCGCGGAGCACGTTCGCGGCGAGGGTCGCGCCGACGATCGCGAAGCCCGCAACGTTCAGCCAGAACTGGTTGAACACGAGGACGAGCCCGCCCGCGGTCAGCAGCGCCTGCTCGACGCGCGTGATCGTCGTCGCGAACCAGCGCGTGTACGCCGCGGAAAGCGCGAGGATCCCGGCGGCCCCGGCGACCAGCGCGGACGCGAAGGCGGCCCAGGTGAAGTCGACGAACAGCAGCGCCGGCGTGTAGGTGAACATGAACGGCACGAGCGCCTTGCCCATCGAGAGCCGGAACGCGGTGAGCCCCGTGCGCATCGGCTCCGAGCCCGCGATGCCGGCGGCGGCGTAGGCCGCCAGCGCCACAGGCGGCGTCACGTCGGCGAGCACGCCGTAGTAGAAGACGAAGAAGTGTGTGGCGAGCAGCGGGACGCCGAGCGTGGCGAGCGCGGGCGCCGCGATCGACGCGAGGATGATGTAGGTCGGCGTCGTCGGGATGCCGGTCCCCATCAGGATGCACGCTATCGCCACGAAGATCAGGCCGAAGAACACCTTCGCTCCGTTCTCGGTCACGAAGCCGGTCGGGTCGACCGCGCGGATCGCCGCGCCGACCTCGGCCGCGAGCTCGACGACCGCGCCGGAGAACTTGAACCCGAGGCCGGAGAGCGTGAGCGTGCCCAGGATCAGCCCGACGCACGCGCACGCGGCGCCGATCGCGAGCGCGTACTTGGCGCCTTCGGACAGCCCCTCGACGAGCGGGCCCCAGGTCAGCGTCTGGCCCTGCAGCCGCCCCCAGCCGAGCTTGCGCGCGACGAGCGGGATGTACGAGCAGACGAAGCACAGCACGATGCCCCAGAACGCCGACAGGAACGGCGTGAAGTCGAGCAGCAGCATCGTCACCAGCGCGACGAGCGGGAACACGAGGTGCCAGCTCTCGCCGATCACGCGCGAGAGCTTCGGGATCAGGTGCGGCTCGACGCCGCGGAGCCTCAGGCGCTTCGCCTCGAGGTGGACCATCGTGAGACAGGCGAAGTAGTGGAACAGCGCCGGCACGATCGCGACGATCACGAGGAACTTGTAGGGCACGCCGAGCAGCTCGGCCATCACGAACGCCGAAGCGCCCATCACCGGCGGCGTGACCTGGCCGCCGCAGGAGGCCGACGCCTCGACCGCGCCGGCGAAGCGCGCCGAGAACCCGTACTTCTTCATGAGCGGGATCGTGAGCGAGCCGGTCGTCACCGCGTTCGCGACCGCCGAGCCCGAGATCATCCCGAAGAGTCCCGACGACACGACGCACACCTTCGCGGGCCCGCCGGAGAATCGCCCCGCGACGATCGTCGCGAGGTCCATGAAGAGCCGCCCGAGCCCGGTCATCTGCGCGAGGATGCCGAACAGCACGAAGTGGAACACGTAGGTCGCGACCACGCCGACCGCGATCCCGTAGATGCCCTCGGTGCCGACGTAGATGTGGTTGACGACGCGGTCGACCGTGTAGCCGCGGTGCGCGAGGATGCCCGGCATGTAGCGGCCGAGGAGCGCGTAGAGCAGGCACGCCATGCCGATCGCGGGCAGCAGCGGCCCCATCGCGCGCCGCGTCGCTTCCATGACGATCACGATCGCGAGCACGCCCATCATGTAGTCCTGCGCAATCGGCGCGCCGACGCGGGCGATGAACACGTCGTCGAAGAAGACCAGGAAGTAGCCCGAGATCGCCGCGGCGCACGCCGCGAGCGGCCAGTCGAGCCAGGAGACGCGGTCGCCGGTGCCGCCGAACTGCGGGAACGGCAGCGAGATCAACGCCACCAGCGCGATGAACGCGACGAACGCGGCGCCGTTGCGAACGTCGCCGAGCGCGGCGAGCCGGTCGACGAGCGCCCACGCGAGGTAGACGTAGAAGGCGCTGAACACGAGGCTCCAGGCCCAGGCCTTCGCCGCCTCGGTGGGCGCCTTCGGCAGCGCGGGCCGCGGAAAGACGAGGAAGATCAGCCCGAGCACCAGCGCGAGGTGGAACGAGCGGTGCTTGATCTCGACCAGCAGGCCGAACCCGGCCGTGTAGATGTGGAACGACGACAGGATCACCGCGATCGTCGTCACGAACAGCCCGATCGGGCCGACCAGCTTGCGGAAGTTCGACTCCGCGTCGTAGGTGCGGATCAGCTCGGCCTGGCGCTCCGCCGAGATCGCCTCGACCGTGTCGGTGAGGGTGCCGCCGTGGGGCGTCGCGCCGTGGGCGCGTGGCTTCTCGTGCGCACTCATCGCGAACGCGCGCTCAGCGGGCGCCGAACCCGGTCGGCCCGGCGAGGCAGGCGCCCGCCCGCGCCGAGAGCGCGATCGCGCGGTTGCCCCACTGCGCGAGGTTCACCGGCCGCGGGTCGCCGTCGACCTCGAGGCGCCATCGCTGGTCGGCGTGGACGCGCATCGGGATCGTATCGAAGCGGCGCGACATCGAGACCACGTAGGCGTCGCCCTCGCGCCGCCAGCGCCCGCCCGCGTCGGCCTCGGTCGGGAGCCCGGGCCCGTGCTGGCGGAAGCGGATCTCGGTTTCGACGATCGCCGCGCCGTCGACGCGGTAGCGCTCGTCGACCGGCGTTCGCGTGACCGAGTGCACGTAGTCGATCGTGAAGGCGCCGCGCGGGAGCTCGACCTGCGCGAGCGCCGTGCCGTCGGGGTGCGAGGCGACCGAGAGGCAGGCGACGTCGCCGCTCGCGGCGGCCAGCGCGAGGCCCGGGATCAGCAGGAGGCCGATCCCGGACCCGAGCCTCACTTGATCAGGCCCTTCTCGCGGTAGTACTTCTCCGCGCCCGGGTGCAGCGGGATCGACACCGACAGGAGCGCCGTCTTGAGCGAGATCTCCTTGCCCTTCGGGTGCACCTGGCCGAGCGTCTCGGTGTTCTCGTACAGCGCCTTCGTGACCTCGTAGGCCATCGCGTCGGAGAGTCCGTCGTGCGTCGCCCAGATCGCCATCACCGCGAGCGTGTCGACCGGTGCGGTCTGGCCCTTGTAGGTGTTCGGCGGCAGCTGAACGTTCGCGTAGTAGGGCTGCTTCTTGCGCAGCGCCTCGATCTCGGGACCGGCGAGCGGCACGATGCGGATCTCGCGCGCGTTCGCGAGGTCGCTGATCGACGAGGTGGGCGCGCCGGCCGTGATGAGCGACGCGACGAGGTTGCCGTCCTTGATCTTGTCGACCGACTGCGTGAACGACGACAGGTCCTCGCCGATGTCCTTGCGCGTCATCCCGTGGACTTCGAGCAGGTCGCCGAGGAGCTGCCACTGGCCGGAGCCCGGCGAGCCCGACGAAACGCTCTTGCCCTTGAGGTCCTTGAACGTGCGCACGTTGGCGGACGCGAGCGTGACGAGCTGCACCTGCTCGGGGTAGAGCGCGCCCAGCGCACGCAGGTTCTTGAGCGGCTTGCCCTCGAACTGGCCCTTGCCGTTGTAAGCGGCGTCGAGGATGTCGGCCGCGACGAACGCGCTCTCGATGTCCTTGCGGCCGAGCAGCTGGGCGTTGGCGACCGACGCGCCCGCGGTCTCGGCGGTGGCCGAGAGCTTCTTGCCGCCCATCGTCACCTTGTTGCTGATGAGCTGCGCGAGCATGCCGCCCAGCGGGTAGTAGGTGCCGCCGGTGCCGCCGGTGGCGATGCCGAAGAAGATCCGCTCCTGCGCGGAGACGGCGCCGGCGAACGTGATGGCGGCGGCGATGGCGGCCGCGGCGACGAGACGCTGATGACGCATGGAACCTCCCCCGGGGGCCCGCGCGAGCGGCGGGCGGTCGCGTTGACGATGGGGTCAGTATGCCACGGACCGGGCCCGCGGCCAGCCGCCTCGGGGGGCGGAATGGCGCGCCGAGGCGGCGTGCCGGCCGCGTGATCGCGCCGCTACGAGACCGCGCCGACGCCGTAGCGGCCTGCGAGGAGCCGCCCCGACGCGAAGCGCTCGAGCGCGTAGGGCGCGAGCGGGAAATCGGTGGGCTGCCCGAGGACGTGCTGGGCGATCAGCCGCCCGACGATCGGCGAGAGCTTGAAGCCGTGGCCCGAGAACCCGTAGGCGACCGCGAGGCCCTCGACGCCGGGAAGGGCGCCCAGCACGGGATTCCAGTCCGGCGTCACGTCGTAGACGCCCGTCCACGACGACGCGAGCCCCGCCTCGGCGAACGCGGGCAGGCGATGCGCGACCTGCTCGCCCAGTTCGACGACGTGGTCGAGCGGCACGTCGGCCTGCTCGGTGTCGGGGGCGTCGAGCGTCTCGCCCTCGTTGCCGTCGCCGACCAAGAGCTGCGTGTTGCCATAGCTGCGCAGGTAGAGCTTCGCGGGCGATGCGAGGTCCTTCAGCACCGGCAGGTCCTTCGTGTAGGGCGTCGGCCCCTCGAGCGTGAACACCGCGTGCCGCGAGATCGTGAGCGGCAGCGCGATGCCGGTCCAGCGAGCGACCTCGCCGGTCCAGATGTTCTGCGCGCAGACGACGGTGCCGGCGGCGACGTCGCCGCGCGAGGTGCGGACGCCGGTCACGCGCCCCGTTCCGTCGCGGATGAGGCCCGTGACGTCCACGCCCTCGCGGAGCGCGACGCCGCGGCGGCGCGCCGCGCGCGCGAACGAGGAGAGCACGAGGTGCGCGTCGGCGTAGCCGGCGTCCGGCTCGAACCCGACGTGCGCGATGTCGCCGAAATCGACGAGCGGGTGGCGCTCGCGCGCCTCGGCGATCGAAAGGTCGCGCGCGTCGATGCCGAGCGAGCGCTCGACGGCCAGCGTCGCGGCCAGCGCCTCGGCGCGCTCGCCCGCGGGCGCCACGATCATCAGCCCGCAGCGGTTGTAGCCGGACGCCGCCTCGGGGTCGCCGAGGTAGTCGGCGAAGCGCGCGAAGATGCGGATCGCCGCGTGCGCCAGCTCGGCGTCCTCGCGCACCGAGTAGTGCGTGCGCAGGATGCACGACGACTGCGCCGTCGTGCCGCCGCCGAGCGACCCGCGCTCGAGCAGGGCGACGCGGCGCGCGCCAAGCATCGCGAGATGGCACGCGATCGACGTGCCCACCACGCCGCCGCCGACGACCACGACGTCGAAGGTCTCCATGAACGGTCAGCGGGCGCGCGCGCGGCTCACGCGTCGCATTGGACCACAGGCGCGGCGATAATGGCCACCTTGCCCGGAGGCGGAGCGGAGCATGGCCTGGATCCTTTTGATCGTCGCGGGACTGCTCGAAGTCGGCTGGGCGGTCGGGCTCAAGTACACGGACGGGTTCTCGCGGCCCGGGCCGAGCACGGCGACCGCCGCCGCGATGGTCGCGAGCATTGTCCTGCTCGGATGGGCGATGAAGACGCTGCCGGTCGGAACCGCCTACGCGGTGTGGACCGGCATCGGCGCGGTGGGCACCGTGATCCTCGGCATCGTGCTGTTCGGCGAGTCGGCGAGCGCAGCGAGGCTCGCCTGCGTCGCGCTGATCGTCGCCGGGATCGTCGGACTCAAGCTAGTGACCGACTAGCGATGGTCCAGCTCGCTCTCGTGCCAGTGCCCGAGCGCGAGCTTCGAGACGAGGACCGCGCCGAGGTAGAACGCGACGCCGGCGAGCGTGATCAGCACGAGCGCGGCGAACAGGCGCGGGATGTTGAGCTGGATGCCGGACATCAGGATCTGGTAGGCGAGCCCGGCGCCCTGGCCGCCCGTGCCGGCCACGAACTCGGCGACGACCGCGCCGATCAGCGCGAGCCCGCTCGCGATGCGCAGCCCGCCGAAGAAGTAGGGCAGCGCGCTCGGGATGCGCAGCCGCGTCAGCACCTGCCAGCGCGTCGCGCGGTTCATCCGGAAGAGGTCCATCAGCCGCGGGTCGACGCTGCGCAGGCCCAGCGTCGTGTCGGAGACGATCGGGAAGATCGCGACGACGACGGCGCACAGCACGAGCGCGGTCCGCGTGTCCTTGACCCAGATGATGATCAGCGGCGCGATCGCGACGATCGGCGTCACCTGCAGCAGCACGACGTAGGGCGTGAACGCGGCCTCGACCCAGCGGCTCTGGACGAAGAGCAGCGCGATCGCGACGCCGAGCAGCACCGCGACCGCCAGCGCCGACAGCGCGATCGAGACGGTGACGCCGAGCGAGGCGAACAGGAGCGCGCTGTCGGCGACGAGCGTGCGCGCGACGACGAGCGGCGAGGGCACGAGGTACGCCGGCACGTCGTACGCGACGGTCCAGGCCTGCCACAGCGCGATCATGGCGACGGCGACGACAGCTGGCGCCGCATAGCGCCAACGCGCCGTCCGGTCCGCGGGCGCGCGGCTCACCGGCGGCCGCCGTCGTCCTGCGGCGCGCCGCCGCAGGCCTCGGCGACGCGCTTCGACAGGCGCTGCGCGTAGTCGGCGAAGCGCGTCGAGACGCGGAAGCCCCCGCCGCGCGGGTGGGGCTCGGCGATCGCGACCTCGTCGACGAGCCGGCCCGGCCGCGGCCCCATCACCGCGACGCGCGTCGACAGGTAGACCGCCTCGTGGATGCTGTGCGTGACGAAGACGATCGTGAGGCCGCGCTCGCGCCACAGCGCGACGAGCTCGTCGTCGAGCCGCTGGCGCGTGAACTCGTCGAGCGCGCCGAACGGCTCGTCCATCAGCAAAAGGTCAGGGTGGTTGACCAATGCGCGCGCGATCGACGCGCGCATCTGCATGCCGCCGGAGAGCTCGCGCGGCCACTGCCTCGCGCTGTCGGATAGGCCGACGAGCGCGAGCGCGTCGCGCACCGCGCGGTCGGCCTCGTCGCGCGGGGCGCCGGCGAGCGAGAGCGGCAGCCGGACGTTCGCGTCGACGCGCGCCCAAGGCATCAGCGTCGGCGACTGGAAGACCATCGCGAGGCGCCGGCCCGGCGAGCCGGTCCGCTCGAACGGCGCGCCCCACCACGCGATCGACCCCGACGTGGGGGCCTCGAGCCCGGCGATAAGGTGCAGCAGCGTCGACTTGCCGCAGCCCGACGGCCCCAGCACCGACAGGAACTCGCCGCGCCGGACCTCGAGGTCGACCGGGTCGAGCGCGCGCGTGCCGTTCGGCCAGGTCTTGGTCGCGCGGGAGAGCGCGACCGCGGGGGCGTCCTCGCGGGCCGCCCGGTGCGCCGCGTCGCTCAGGGCAGGACTTTCACGTCGCGCACGACGCCGAGGCTCCACGCCTTCGAGTAGTCGACGTTCGGCTTCGCGAGGCGCGTGAGCTTCAGGAAGTCGATCGTCGCCTTCCAGCGCGCGTCGGTCATCGACAGCAGGCCGTCGCGCTTCGCCTCGCCGCCCTCGACGATCGCGTACTCGCGCATCTTGCGCCAGCTGTAGGCGAGAAGCTCGTCGGTCATCTGCGGGTTCTCCTTCCGGATGAGCGCGTTGCCCGGCGCGGGGTTCGCGAGGTAGCTCTTCCAGCCCTCGGCGGACGCGCGCACGAAGCGCTTGAGGACGTCCGCGCGCTGGTCGAGCGTGTCGCGGCGGACGACGAGCGCCTCGGAGTAGGGCGGATAGCCGAAGTCGGCGAGCAGGAACACGACCGGCTTCACGCCGCCCTTCTCGATCGAGAACGGCTCCGACGTCGCGAAGCCCTGCTGCGAGAGCGCCGCGTCGGCGAGGAACGGCTGCACCGAGAACGCGTAGGGACGCTTCTGCGCGTCGTCGAACCCGAACTGCGCCTTGAGCCAGGGCCAGAACGTCGTGTTCGCCGCCGACGCGATCGCGATCGGCCGGCCGCGGAGCTGTTCGAGCTTCGCGACGCCCGGGTGCGCGATGATCGCGGTCGGGTTCTTCTGGAAGGTCGCCGCGATCGCGACGAGCGGCACGCCCTGCTCGACCGCGTTGATCACCTGCAGGCCGTCGGCCATCGCGACGTCGAGCTGTCCCGCGGCGAGGAGCTGAAGCCCGTTGACCTGCGGGCCGCCCATCTTGATCGTGACGTCGAGCCCGTGCTTCTTGTAGATCCCCTCGGCGAGCGCCTGGTAGAAGCCGCCGTGCTCGGCCTGCGCGAGCCAGTCGGTCGCGAACACGACGCGGTCCGGCGCCTGCGCGCGCGCGGGTCCGGCGATCGCGGCCGCGGCGAGCGCGACTGCGACGGCGATACCGGCGAGCTTCCGTCCCGAGGATTCCATCCGACCTCCCGTTCGCGGCTCCTGTCGACCGCCGATTATGCCGGGAAGCGCCTCTCTCCCCAACCCTCTCCCCGCGATGCGGGCAGTGGGTGCAGGAAGGCGACGCGCGGTGGGGGCGGGCTGAAGCCCGACCCACAGTCGCGTGCCGAAGCGTCCTCGACCGTCGGGACTCGATCCCGCGAGGCTTCCGCCGCGTCCCTCCGGCGGGACGCGGGCGGATACCGGGTCCGAAAACGGCGAGTCGGGCCGGGCGACCCGGCGTAGGATGCGCCCGATGACGCTCGACGCCGACGCCTGCTGGAAGGCCCTCGCGACGCACGACGCCCGCTTCGACGGGCGCTTCTACGTCGGCGTCTCGACGACCGGCATCTACTGCCGCCCGGTGTGCAGCGTGCGCACGCCGCGGCGCGAGAACTGCCGCTTCTTCGCGAGCGCCGCGGCTGCCGAGTCGCGCGGCTTCCGGCCGTGCCTGCGCTGCCGCCCCGAGCTCGCGCCGGGCCACGCCGCGATCGACGCTTCGTCGCGGCTCGCGCAGGGGGCGGTGGACCTGATCGAATCCGGCGTGATGGACGAAGGCGGCGCCTCGCGCCTCGCCGAGCGCGTCGGGGTGTCGGACCGGCACCTGCGTCGCGTGTTCGACGCCGAGTTCGGCGTCTCGCCGGTCGAGTACGCGCAGACGCACCGGCTGCTCCTCGCGAAGCGCCTGCTGACCGACACGCGATTGCCGGTGACGGACGTCGCGCTCGCGAGCGGATTCTCGAGCGTGCGGCGCTTCAACGCGCTGTTCCGCGAGCGCTACCGGATGGCGCCGACGCGCCTGCGCCGCGAGTCGTCCGCCGGCGCGCAGGCCGACGGGCTCGCGTTCGAGCTCGCGTACCGACCGCCCTACGATTTCGACGCGCTGCTCGCGTTCCTCCGTGACCGCGCGGTCGCCGGCGTCGAGTCGGCCGACGACGCGGGCTATGCGCGCACGGTCGCGGTCCGTAGGGGCGACGCGACGCACGCGGGGCGCGTGACCGTGCGCCACCGCGCTCGCCGCCACGCGCTCGCCGTGACGCTTTCGCCTTCGCTCGCGCGCGTCGTGCCGGCGGTGCTCGGCCGCGTCCGACACGCTTTCGACCTCGCCGCCGATCCGCGCGAGATCGCCGCGGTGCTGGGCGAGCTAGCGAAGCCCCATCCCGGGCTGCGGGTGCCGGGCACCTTCGACGGATTCGAGCTCGCGGTGCGCGCGATCGTCGGGCAGCAGGTGTCGGTGAAGGCCGCGCGGACGCTGCTCGGCCGGCTCGTCGCCGCGCACGGCGCCACGATCGAGCCCGAGGGTGACGCGCCGTCGCGCCTCTTCCCGACCGCGGCCGCCGTCGCGGCGCTGGCGCCCGCCGATCTCGCGAAGATCGGGCTCGTCGCCGCGCGCGCCCGCGCGGTGCACGCGCTCGCCGTCGCGGTCGATCGCGGCGGGCTTTCGCTCGAGCCGGGCGCCGACGTCGAGGCGACGACGCGCGCGCTCGTCGCGCTCCCCGGCGTCGGCGGATGGACCGCGAGCTACGTCGCGATGCGCGCGCTGCGCTGGCCCGACGCGTTCCTCGCGGGCGACCTCGTGATCAGGCGCGCGCTCGGCGTCACGACGTCGAAGCGCGCGGAGGCGAAGAGCGCCGCGTGGCGCCCCTGGCGGGCCTACGCGGTCATGCACTTGTGGAAAGGATCGACATGAACGACGACATCCGGTGGTGCCGGCACGCGAGCCCGCTCGGCGCGATTCGACTCGTGGCGCGCGGCGATGCGCTCGCGGGGCTCTGGTTCGAAGGCCAGAAGTACGACGTCGAGATCGGCGCGGGCTGGCGCGAGGCGCCGCGCGACCCGGTGCTGCGCGAGGCCGCGCGCGAGCTCGACGAGTATTTCGCGGGCAGGCGCGCGCGCTTCGACCTGAAGCTCGCGCCGTCGGGCACCGCGTTCCAGAAGCGCGTGTGGCGCGCGATCGCGGCGGTGCCCGCCGGACGCACGATCAGCTACGCGGAGCTCGCGCGGCGCGTCGGTTCCCCGTCGGCGGTGCGCGCGGCGGGCGCCGCGACAGGGCGCAATCCGCTGTCGATCGTCGTGCCCTGCCACCGGATCGTCGGCTCGGACGGCTCGCTCACCGGCTATGCCGGCGGCCTCGAGCGCAAGGTCGCGCTGCTCGCGCTCGAGCGCAACGGCGCCGGGGCGAAGGGCGGGGCGCGCGAGCGTGCGGCGCGGCGGAAAGCCGCGTGAGCGCGCTGCGCTCCGCCGACGTCGCTCGGCTCGTCGCGCTCGCGCTGATCTGGAGCGCGTCGTTCGTGTTCATGCGGGTGGTCGCGCCCGCGCTCGGGCCGGTGTGGACCGCGACGCTGCGGATGCTCGTCGGCGGCGCCGCGCTCGTCGCGTGGTTCGCGATGACCGGCTACCGCGCGAACCTGCGCGCGCACTGGCGCGCGTACCTCTTCGTCGGCGCGCTCAACTCGGCGCTGCCGTGGCTCCTCTTCGCGTGGGCGGCGCTCACGCTGCCGGCGTCCTACCTCGTGATCCTCAACGCCGCGACGCCGATGTTCGCCGCGATCACGTCGGCCGTCTGGCTCGGCGACCGGCTCGACGGCGCGAAGCTCGCGGGGCTCGCGGCCGGCGCGGCGGGCGTCGCGCTCGTGAGGCGCGCCGGACCGGTCACGCCGACGCCGATGGTCGCGGCCGCGGTCGCCGCCTGCCTCGCCGCGACGCTCTCGTATGCGCTGGTCGGCACGTGGATCAAGCGGCGCGGATCGTCGCTCGAGCCTAAGGCGATCGCGGGGTGGAGCCAGCTCTGCGCGTTCGTCGCGCTCGTCCCCGCGGCCGCGGCGACGCCGATGCCCGGACCGGTCACGCCGGTCGTGCTGGCGAACCTCGCGGGCTTCGTGGTCGTCGGCGCGGCATTGCTGCTCTATTTCCGGCTGATCCGCGACATCGGCCCGACGCGCGCGATGACCGTGACGTTCCTGATGCCCGCGTTCGGCATGCTGTGGGGCGTGCTGTTCCTCGACGAGGTGGTGACGCTCCCGATGATCGCCGGCGCGCTCCTCGTCGTCGCGGGGACCTTCGCCGTCCTGCGGCCCGCGTCGCAGCGGCGGCGTGCCGCGGAGGCATGAGCCGGAAGGCGTCGGGCCGACGCCCTTCGAACGCCCGCCGGCGTCGATACCCCCGACGGCCGAAGGGCCGACCCGGCGCGACGCGCTATAGTTCGGGGCGCTCGCCCCGCGCGGCGAACGCGCGACGACGCCTCCGATGCCCCTCGATCCCGGAATCGCCGATTACCTCGCCCGCGTCGCCGCCGCCGTCCCGCCGCTCGACTCGACGGCGCCGGACGCCCGGCGCCAGCGGATGGAGCTCATCGCCCGGCGCTTCCCGCCGCCCGAGGACGACGTCGCGCGCGGCGACGCGTGGATCGCGCTGCCGGGCCGCGAAGTCCTGGTCCGGCTCTACCGCCCGCGCGCCGGAACGTTGCCCGCCATCGTCTACCTGCACGGCGGCGGCTGGGTCGCGGGCAGCCTTGCGACGCACGACGGCGCCGCCGCGGCGCTCGCGCAGGACGCCGACGCGCTCGTCGCGAGCGTGCACTACCGGCGCGCGCCCGAGAGCCCGTATCCCGCGGCCAACGACGACGCGTACGCGGCGCTCGCGTGGCTCGCCGCGCACGCGCAGGCGCTCGACGTCGACGCGCGGCGCATCGCGCTCGCGGGCGACAGCGCCGGCGCGCACCTCGCGCTCGGATGCGCGATCGAGGCGCGCGATCGAGGCGGCCCGCGCCTGGCGTTCCAGGTCCTGGTCTATCCGGTCGTCGAGCCCGCGTTCGACACGCCGAGCTATCTCGCGCACGCCGTTTCGCCGACGCTCACGCGCGAGGACATGCAGTGGTACTGGCGGCAATACCTGCCGCCGTCCGCGGACGACGGCGGCGCGCGCGCGGTGCCGACGCGCGACTCGCTCGCCGGCCTTCCGCCCGCGCACGTCGTGGTCGCGGAGCTCGACCCGCTGCGCGACGAAGGCGTGTCGCTCGCGGCGCGCCTGTCGAAGGCCGGCGTGCGCGCGACGCTCGAGGAGGCGCGCGCGCTGCCGCACGGATTCCTGCGAGCCGCGCCTTACGCCGCCGCGGCGCGCGCGGCGCAATCGGCGCTCGGCGAGGCGACGCGCGCCGCGCTGCACGGATGACGCGATGAGCGGGCGACCGCCTCCGCCGCCGAAGCCCGCGCCGCCGCACGAGGGCTCGTCGCGCTTCGATCCGACCGGCATCGACGATCACCAGGGCGGCCTTCCGCTCGGCGAGCGGCGGCCGGCGTTGCGCGCGACCGCGTGGATCTCGCTCGCCGTGGTCGCGATCGCCGTCGCCGCGCTCGGATGGCGCACGCTGGAGCGGCAGGCCGTCGACCGCGCCTACGCCGACGGCGTCCAGGCGCTCTCGGCGGGCCGCATCGAAGCGGCGCGCATCGCGTTCGACCGCGTGCTCGCGAAGCGTCCCGACTGGGCCGCCGCCTGGCGCCAGCGCGGCTACGCGGCGTCGAGCCCCGAGGCGTCGATCGACGATTTCTCGCGCGCGATCGCGCTCGACGGCAACGACGCGGATGCCTACGCCGCGCGCGGGCGCGCGTGGATGGCGGCACGGCGCCCGGCCAAGGGCGTCGAGGACCTCGACCGCGCGATCGCGCTCGCGTCCGCGAACGGGACGGACGCGGCGACCGTAACGCGCTGGCGCGCGGACCGCGGCCTGGCACGCGTGGAGGCGGGCGACCACGGCGCCGCGCTGGACGACCTGCGTCACGCCGCGGACGCGCGCAACACGCCCGAGGACCAGCGGCGGCTCGGGCTCGCGCTCGCGATGACCGGCGACTGGGCCGGCGCGAAGGCCGCGTATGACCGCGCCATCGCGTCGGGCTCGCAGCCGCTGTGGCTGGGCGAGCGGGCGATGGTGTCGATGCGGCTGGGCGACGACGACGCGGCGGGCGTGGACCTAGTGCGCTGCGCGCAGCTCGACCCCGCCTGCGCGGACCTGTTCGGCGCGCGCGCGGGGCAGCTCGCGCGGGACCTCGGCCGTGCGCCACCGCCGGGCGCGCGCTGAGCGTCGATGACGAGCCGCGCCGCCGTCGTCCTCGTCGTCGCGCTCGCGGCGTCGATGCTCGGCGCCTGCGCGAGCCGGCCGGTGAACGTGCCGCTCAAGGAGTTCGACCGCCGCGCGGGGTACCGCTACGAGACGCGCGCCGAGCGTGCCGACAACGACCCGTCGACCGTCGTCGTGCTCGCGTTCTCGGGCGGCGGCATGCGCGCCGCCTCGTTCTCCTACGGCGTGCTCGAGGAGCTCCGCCGCACCGAGGTCGTGCTGGACGGCAGGCGCACGCGCCTCCTCGACCAGGTCGACCTCATCACCGGCGTCTCCGGCGGCAGCTTCACCGCGCTCGCGTACGGCCTCTACGGCGAGCGGCTCTTCGACGGCTACGAGAAGCGGTTCCTCAAGCACGACGTGCAGGGCGACCTCGTCGCGCGGCTGCTCGCGCCGACGAGCTGGCCGTCGCTCGCCTCGGAAGGCTGGGGCCGCTCGGAAATGGCCGCGCAGCTCTACGACGAGCTCCTGTTCGACCACAAGACCTTCGCCGACCTCGCCGCGACGCCCGGGCCGATGATCCTCGCGACCGCCACCGACATCTCGACCGGCTCGCGGCTCGCGTTCTCGCAGGGGGAATTCGACCTGATCTGCTCGGACCTGTCGACGGTGCCGGTCTCGCGCGCGGCCGCTGCCTCGTCGGCGGTGCCGCTGGTGATGTCGCCGGTCACCCTCAACAACTACGGCGGCACCTGCAACTTCACGCCGCCGTACTGGCTCCGGCAGTTCCAGGATCCGGCCAACCGCATCCGGCCGGCCGGGCGCGCACTCCAGCGCATCAAGGAGATGGACGCCTACCAGGACGGGGCGAACCGGCCGTACCTGCACCTGGTCGACGGCGGCCTGTCGGACAACCTGGGGCTCCGCGCGATCATCGAGTCGCTCGAGGAGATCGAGGCCTCGGCGGTGCTGCGCCAGAGCGCGCGGATCGGGAAGATCCGCCGTGTCGTCGTGCTCGTGGTCAACTCGCTGTCGGTGCCCGCCACGAACTGGGACCGCTCGGAGCGCCCGCCCAACGACCTGCAGATCCTGCTGAAGGCGACCGGCGTGCCTATCGACCGCTACTCGTACGAGGCGGTCGAGCTCCTGAAGGACATCGTCGCGCGCTGGAACACGATCCGCGGGCTTCGCGACACCGGCGCGCTCGCCGGCGCGCGCGATTCCAGCGGCCGGCCGATCGACGCGCCCAACATCGACCTCTATGCGATCGACGTGAGCATCGGGGCGCATCCGGACCCGAAGGAGCGCGATTTCCTGAACGAGACGCCGACCTCGTGGAGGCTGACCGACGAGCAGGTCGACCGCCTGCGCGCCGCGCCCGCCGCGATCCTCCACTCGTCGAGCGAGTTCAAGCGCCTGCTCGACGACCTCGGCGCGACCGCGGTGCGGCGCGAAGGGGTCGCGCCGTGAACGCGTCGCCGGCATCGTCCGCTCCCGCGGACACGGACGGGCCCGAGCTTCGCCGCCGCTTCGACGCGCTGCGCGCTGCGTTCGCGCGCGAGTCCTGGCCGGACGTCGCCGTGCGCCGCGACCGGCTCGTGCGGCTGGCGGCGATCGTGCGCGAGCGCGAGGCCGATTTCGTCGCCGCGATCGCCCGCGACTTCGGGCACCGCTCGGCGCACGAGACGCGGCTCGCCGAGCTCTACGTCGTCGCGTCGGAGGCGCGGCTCGCGATTCGCCGGCTGCCCCGCTGGATGCGCCCGGAGCGCGTGCGCACGCCGATCCAGCTCAGGCCCGGGTGGGCGCGCATCCTGCCGCAGCCGCTCGGCGTCGCGGGCATCGTGAGCCCCTGGAACTACCCGGTGCAGCTCGCGCTCGCGCCCGCTGTCGCGGCACTCGCCGCCGGCAATCGCGTGATGCTGAAGCCGTCCGAGGTGACGCCGACGACGTCCGCGCTGCTCGCGGAAGCGATCGGCGAGCGCTTCGCGCCCGACGAGTTCGCGGTCGTCACCGGCGGCGCGGCGACCGGCGCGGCGTTCGCGCGGCTGCCGTTCGACCACCTCTTCTTCACGGGATCGACCGCGGTCGGCCGCCTCGTCGCGATGGCGGCGGCCGAGAACCTGACGCCGGTCACGCTCGAGCTCGGCGGCAAGAGCCCGGCGATCGTCGACGCGAGCGCCGACCTCGCGCTCGTCGCGCCGCGCCTCGCCGCGGGCAAGCTCCTGAACGCGGGGCAGACCTGCATCGCGCCGGATTACGCGCTCGTGCCGGAGGCGAAGCTCGAGGCGTTCGTCGCCGCGATCGCGTCGGCCGTGCGCTCGCTCTATCCCGATCCCCTGCGCGGCGGCGACTACACGTCGATCGTCGACGAGCGGCACTATGCGCGGCTCACGGGGCTCGTCGAGGACGCGCGCGCGCAGGGCGCCCGCATCGTGACGCTTCCCGCGGGGGCCGCGGCCGACCCGGCCACGCGACGCATCCCGCCGACGCTCGTGATCGGTGCGAGCGACCGGATGCAGGTGATGCGCGAGGAGATCTTCGGGCCGATCCTGCCCATCGAGACCTACGCGACGCTCGACGACGCGATCGCGCGCGTGAACGCGCGGCCGCGGCCGCTCGCGCTCTACGTGTTCGGCGAGGACCGCGTCGCGCGCATGCGCGTGCTGCACGGGACGACCGCCGGCGGCGTCACCGTCAACGACACGCTGTGGCACTTCGCGCACGAGGAGCTGCCGTTCGGCGGCGTCGGCGCGTCCGGCATCGGCGCCTACCACGGCGAGGCGGGCTTCCGCACGTTCAGCCACCTGAAAGGCGTGTTCGTGCAGCCGCGGCTCTCCGCCGCGAAGCTCCTGCACCCCCCCTACGGCGCGGCGTTCGACAAGGTGCTCGCGTTGCTCAAGCGCCTGTCGGGCTGACCGCCGCAGCGTTTTGTGGGTCGGCCTTCAGGCCGACGCTCTTTGCAGGTCGACCTCCAGCCCGACGGCATGTCAGAGCGTGCCCGCGCGCATGCGCCTGGCCTGCCATACCGCGCCGATCAGGAACAGCGCCAAGCCGACGCCGACCGCCGCCTGCACGCGCGGATCGTCGGGGCCGGTCGTGAGCGGCGCGCCCGAGGGCAGGCGCGACGTCGATTCGGTGACCGCGGGGATCCAGTGGAAGAACACGGTGAGCGAGAGGCCGATCGTCTCGACGTAGCGCGACGCGCTCCCGAAGATCGTCGTCTTCGCCGCCGCGACGACGACCGCGAGCGCGACGAGCGTGAGGAGCGCGAGCACATGCGGCGGCCCGAAGCCGCCGTGCTGGAAGATCGGCAGCCCGGTGAGGCAGGTCCGCGCGGTCGCGACGACGTAGACGCGCCCGACGCGGTTCGTCGCGACGAGCTTGTGATCGCGCGCGAGCGCGACGATCGCGGCGGC
>JBGAHH010000161.1:0-2795 GCA_044226265.1 Casimicrobiaceae bacterium
GCGCGAACGCGGCCGACGTGCGTTCGCAAGCCGCGGCGACGTCGAGCCACGGCGCCGCGGCGTCGACGACGGGGAACACGACGGTCGCGCCGCCGCCGCAGCACGGGCCGAGCCGCGCTGCGAGGGGGAAGCGCACGTGCCAGGTGGCCGGCGGCGTCGCCTGCGCGATCGCCTCGCGCGCGAGCCGCGTGGCCTCGTGCTCGAGATGGCCCCCGCCGATCGTGCCGGTCGCGCCGCTCGCCGACACCACCATCCAGGCGCCCGGCTCGCGCGGGATCGAGCCGCTGCCGTGGGCGATCGCCACGACGACGGCGCGCGCCTCGCCGGCGAGCGCCTTCGCGAGCGTCGTCGCGAGACCGGTCATGCGGGGGCCTTCGCGCGCGCACGCATGGCGTCGACCGCGCGCAGGATGCGCTCGTCGGTCGCCGGCGCGTCGAGATCTGGCGCGAACCGGTAGTCCGACAGGCTCGAGATCGCGTCCCGCAGCGCGTGGAAGCCCGCGAGCGCGAGCATGAACGGCGGCTCGCCCACGGCCTTGCTGCGGTAGATCGTCGCCTCGCGGTTCTCGCCCGGCCAGAAATCGATCCGCGCGCGCGTGGGCCAGTCGCGCGAGGTCGGGATCTTGTAGGTCGACGGCGCGTGCGTGCGGAGCTCGCCCTTGGCGTTCCAGACGAGCTCCTCCATCGCGAGCCAGCCCCAGCCCTGCAGGAAGCCGCCCTCGATCTGCCCGCGGTCGATCGCGGGGTTCAGCGACGCGCCGACGTCGTGCAGGATGTCGACGGCCAGCAGGCGATGTTCGCCGGTGAGCGCGTCGATCGCGACCTCGGCGCACGCGGCGCCGTACGCGTAGTAGAAGAACGGACGGCCCGACAGCGTCTTCGTGTCGTAGTGGACCTTCGGCGTCGCGTAGAAGCCGGTCGCCGACAGCGGCACGCGCGAAAAGTAGGCCGATCGCGCGAGCTCGGCGAAGCTCATCGACTTCGCGCCGCCGGCGACGCGGCCTTCGCGGAACTCGACGGCACCCGCGTCGCAGTCGAGCTTGCGCGCTGCGTGGACGGCGAGCCGCTCGCGCAGCTTGATGGCGGCGTCGCGCGCGGCCATGCCGTTGAGGTCGCTGCCCGCAGATGCGGCGGTCGGCGACGCGTTCGGCACCTTGCTCGTGTCCGACGCCGTGACCCGCACGCGGTCGGGCGCGATGCCGAGCTCCTGCGCGACGACCTGCCGGACCTTGGTGAACAGGCCCTGGCCCATCTCGGTGCCGCCGTGGTTGAGCAGCACCGTGCCGTCCTGGTAGACGTGCAGGAGCGCGCCGGCCTGGTTGTAGTGCGTCGCGGTGAACGAGATCCCGAACTTGACCGGCGTGAGCGCGAGGCCGCGCCTGATCACCGGGCTCGTCCGGTTCCAGCCGGCGATCTCCCGGCGGCGCTCGCGGTAGCGCGAGGTCCGCTCGAGCCGGTCGATCAGCTCGGGCGCGATGTTGTCCTCGATCGTCATGCCGAACGGCGTGACGTTGCGGTCGGCGACGCCGTACAGGTTCGCCTTGCGCACGTCGAGCGGATCGCGCCCGAGCGCGCGCGCGACCGCGTCGATCACCGCCTCGATCGCGAACATGCCCTGCGGGCCGCCGAAGCCGCGGAACGCCGTCTCGGACACGGTGTTCGTCTTGCACCGGTAGCTGTGGATCGCGACGTCCGGCAGCCAGTAGGCGTTGTCGGCGTGGAATACCGCGCGGTCGTTCACCGGGCCCGACAGGTCGGCGGAGAAGCCGCAGCGCGACGCCATCGTGAGGTCGAGCGCGAGGATCCGGCCCTCGGCGTCGTAGCCGACGTCGTAGCCGTGCACGAACGCGTGGCGCTTGCCGGTCGAGCGCATGTCGTCGTCGCGGTCGAGGCGCAGCTTGACGGCGCGCCCGGTGCGGCGCGCGAGCAGCGCGGCGACGCACGCGAACAGCGACATCTGCGTCTCCTTGCCGCCGAAGCCGCCGCCCATGCGCCGGCACTCGACGACGACGTCGTGCGCGTCGAGGCGAAGCGCGTGCGCGACCATGAGCTGCACCTCGCCCGGGTGCTGCGTCGAGCAGTGGACGCGCATCGCGCCGCCCTCGAGCGGGATCGCGAGCGCGACCTGGCCCTCGAGGTAGAAGTGGTCCTGGCCGCCGTTCGCGATCGAACCGGCGAGGCGACACGGCGCGCGGGCGAGCGCCGCGGACGCGTCGCCGCGCTTCACGTGCACGGGCGGCAGCACGTACGACTGCGCGGCCATCGCGTCCTCGACGGTGAGGATCGCGGGCAGCGGCTCGATGTCGAGCCTGCCCGCGAGCGCCGCGCGCCGCGCCGCCTCGACGCTCGTCGCCGCGACCGCGAACACCGGCTGCCCGGCGAACTGGACGAGGCCGTCCGCGAGGATCGGGTCGTCGTGGACGATCGGGCCGACGTCGTTCACGCCGGGGATGTCGGCGGCGACGACAACGTCGACGACGCCGGGCATCGCGCGCACCGCGTCGAGGTCCACCGAGCGGAGCCGCCCGTGCGCGACCGGCGAGACGCCGAGCGCGGCGTGGAGCGTGCCGCGCGGTTCCGCGAGGTCGTCGGTGTACGCGGCCTCCCCGGCAACGTGCAGCGCGGCCGAGTCGTGCGGCAGCGGTGCGCCGACCGCCGGGCCGTCGGCCGCGATCGCGAGGTCGGGAAGCGGGACGCGCGGGTCGTTCATCGCGTCAGTCGGCCGCGAGCAGCTGCTCGACGCGCGTCGGCGCGGTCGACGCCGCGCCGGTCTCGAGCCAGAGGCGGCGCATCAGA
>JBGAHH010000071.1:0-22014 GCA_044226265.1 Casimicrobiaceae bacterium
GTGTCGGCGCACTGGGAAACCGGGATGCCGATGGTCACCGCGAACGCGAAGCCGGAGACGATCCACGACTTCGGCGGCTTCCCCGAGCCGCTCTACCGGCTGCGCTATCCCGCACCGGGCGCACCCGCGCTCGCCTCGCGCGTCGTCGAGCTGCTCAAGGCCGCGGGCATCACGGCGGGCCAGGACGGCTGCCGCGGCCTCGACCATGGCGCGTGGGTCCCGATGATGCACATGTACCCGGCGCACGACCTGCCGGTCGCGCAGCTCGCGGTGCAGCCCGGCCGCGACACCGCGCACCACCTCGCGCTCGGCCGCGCGCTCGCGCCGCTGACCCGCGAGGGCGTGCTCGTGATCGGATCGGGCCACGTCACGCACAACCTGCGCGACTGGATCGGCAACCGCGGCGCGAGTGCGCCGCTGCCGTACGCCGCGTCGTTCGCGAGCTGGCTCCACGACACGCTCGCGAAGCGCGACGACGACGCGCTGCTCGCCTATCGCGAGCGCGGCCCCGGCGGCGCGCGCGCCCATCCGTCGGAGGAGCACTTCCTGCCGATCTACGTCGCCTGGGGCGCCGCGGGACGCGACGCGACGGCCGAGCGCGTGTACGAGGGCTTCGACGGCCCGGCGCTCTCGATGGACGCCTACGCGTTCCGGGCGCCGGACGCGGTCCGCGTCGCACCGGTCGCCGCGGTGCACTGACGCACCCCGTGGGTCGGCCTTCGGGCCGACGGCGGACCGAGGCCGCGCGGCCGCCGTATTACACTCGGCGTTGACGCGGCCCCTTGCCGCCCCCACTTGCCCGCCATGGCCAGCCCCAACGAACGCCTCGACGACATCCAGATGGACGCCTCCTCGCTCGCCCGCGAGGAGATCTACACCGACCGCCGCTTCGGCACGATCCGCGTGCTCGTGCCGGTCGACGCGAACGGGAAGGACGATCCGTCGCGCCCGAAGGTCTACACCGGCGAGGCGCAGATCATGACGCAGGTCGGCGCGCTGCCGATCAGCTTCGAGATCGAGGCCGACTCGCTCGCCGGGGCGGTGAAGGGCTACGGCCCTGCCGCGAAGGCCGCGCTCGACCGCACGATGAAGGAGCTGGCCGAGATGCGACGCCAGCAGCAGACCGGGCTCGTCATTCCGCAGGCGGGCGGCGGGCTGGGCGGCATGGGCGGCTTGCCCGGCGGCGGCCTGGGCGGCGGCAAGATCCAGTTGCCCTGATCGCGATCGCGCCGAAAGGCGTCGGGCTGAAGCCCGACCCACAAGGCATTCGACGAGCGTTGGCCTTCAGGCCGGCGCGTTTTCGCGACTAGGGCGCCGCGGCTTCGGCGACCGGGGACAGCGACGTCGCGATCCCGGCGACCCCCGCGATCGGCGCGGGCGGCCTCGCCGCGGTCGTCGCAGGTCCGCGCCGCGCCGGCGGCGTCGACGCGCCCGCCACGCCGGTGCGCGCCGGCACGTGGAACAGCTCCGCGATTGCCTGCCGGTACTCGGCGTACCCGACCCACGACGTGTTGTAGTGCCCGCCGCCCTCGACCAGCACGAGGCGCTTCGGATCGCGCGCGGCGGCGTAGAGCGCCTCGGAGAAACGGTGCGGCACGAGCATGTCGCCGGTGCCGTGCACGATGAGCACCGGCGCGGGGACCTTCGCGATCTTGTCGATCGTGTCGAATTTCTGCGTGATGAGCCAGTCGATCGGCAGCCACGACGGCGCGAGCGCCTTCGCCATCTCCGGCAGCGACGTGAAGCCGCCCTCGATGACGAGCCCGCCGAGGCCGTCGCGCGCGGCGTCGCCGATCGCGAGCTGCGTCGCGACCGCCGTCCCGAGCGAGTGGCCGTAGACGAAGCGCTTCGACGGATCCGGCTCGTGCGCGACGATCCAGCGCCAGGCGACCGCCGCGTCCTCGTAGACGCTGTCCTCGGACGGCGTGCCGCCGTCGCTCTTGCCGAAGCCGCGATAGTCGATCGCGAGCACCGAGAACCCGAAGCTGCGCAGGTTCTCGATGCGGCGCAGGTGCGCGGTCAGGTTCCAGCGCACGCCGTGCAGATAGAGCAGCACCGGCGCGTCCGAACGCTCGTTCGGCCAGTACCAGGTGAACAGGCGCTCGGCGTCCGGCGCGTCGGAAACGGGCAGGTAGAACTCGCGCACGTCCTTCGGCAGCCCGGTGAACCAGCCGGAGGTCTCCTTGACCGGCCGGAACGTGAGCTCGCGCTCCTGCGTCGCGAGCGCGGCGCAGCCGGCGCCGAAGAGGACGGCGAGCGCGAGGGCCGCGATGGCGCTGCGGCGGCCGGGACGGAAGCGTGCGGGCATGGCGGGGTTGAGAGCGTCGGGGCGCCGCGAAGTTCCGCGCCCGCGGGTAGGATAGCGCCGCCCGCCGACCGGGGGCCACGCCGGACCGACCGATGACCAACACGTCGCTGCTCCTCGCTTCCGGCCTGCTCCTGATCGCGTACCTGCTCGACATGGCCGGCCGGCGCTTCCGGCTGCCGAGCGTCGTGCTGCTGATCGTCACCGGGCTCGTCGTCCGGCACGTCCTCGACCGCGTCGGGCTGAAGCTCGGCTACATCGACGAGATCGTCCCGATCCTCGGCACGCTCGGGCTGATCCTGATCGTCCTCGAAGGCGCGCTCGACCTCGAGGTCACGGCCGACCGCACGCGCACGATCGGGATGTCCGCGCTGTGCGCGTTCCTCGGCATCGTCGCCTGCACCGCGGCGTTCGCGCTGCTGTTCATGTTCGTCGTCGGGCTGCGGTACGAGGTCGCGCTCACCGCGGCGATTCCCTTCGCCGTGATCTCGTCGGCGGTCGCGATCCCGAGCGCCGCGACGCTGCCCGACGCGCCGCGCGAGTTCGTGATCTACGAGAGCTCGTTCTCCGACATCATCGGCGTGCTGCTCTTCTACGCCGCGCTCGCGTCGAAGGGCGACCTGTCGTCGTTCGCGATGGACCTGGTCGGCGGCGGCGCGCTCTCGATCGCCGTCGCGCTCGCCGCGTCGATCGCGCTCTACGTGCTCATCAACAAGGCCGAGGGGCACGTGCGCTTCCTGCCGCTGCTCGCGGGCCTCGTCTGCCTCTACGCGATCGGCAAGGAGATGCACCTCTCGCCGCTCATCTTCGTGCTCGTCGCCGGGCTCGTGATCGGCAATCCGCACCTGCTCGACATCGTCCCCTACCTGAAGAAGCTGCACAGCGACGACTACGACCGCACCGTGCACGAGTTCAAGGGCGTCGTCGCCGAGCTCACGTTCGCGACGAAGGCGTTCTTCTTCCTGCTGCTCGGCTACTGGACCGACGTCGACCACCTGCTGCGGCCGCACGCCTGGGCGATCGCCGCGTCGCTCGTGGGCTTCATCTTCGTGTCGCGGCGCGGCCTGCTGCGCCTGCTGCGCATCCCCGACGCGGCGCCGCTGACCTGGATCGCGCCGCGCGGGCTCATCACGGTGCTGCTGTTCCTCGCCGCCGCCGAGGGCGACGCACTGAAGGCGTTCCCGTTCGGCGCGCTGATGCTGACGGTGCTCGCGACGAGCTCGCTCGTCGCGCTCGCGCACCACGACCGCGAGGAGCGCAAGAACGCCCTCGCCTCGGCCGTCGATCGGCGGCACGCGGCGCCCAAGCCCGGCCGGCCGGCCGCGCCGGCCGACGTCGCGACGGCCGGCTCGGCTCCGCCGGCTTAGCGCGCCCCGGCGCTCCGCGGGCGGTCGCGCCCGGGTTCCTCGCCGCGCCTTCGGGTCGCGCCTGTCGGACGGACACCGACGTCCGCACGCGCGATGCGCCGATGGAGCGCGCCGTCGCAGCGGCGGACGATGCCGCGTCGTCGGCGCTGCCCGGTCGCGTTGCGATCGCGAGGCCGGACCGGGCCGGCGATCTCTGGAAGTCTCTCTCCTGGCTCGCCCCCCGAGTCAGGACGGTGCCCGGTCACACGGGCTTCGCGGGCAAGCGAACCTTGCCCGTTCTTTTTTTGGCGGATGCCGATGCGACGAACCGACCTCGACGCGATCGCGCGCCGGAGCGCATCGCTGCTCGTCGCGGGCACGCCGGCGCTCGCGCGCGCCGCGGACGAAGGCGAGCACCCGTGGATCGCGTGGACGATCCTCGTCGCCGTGGGCCTCTTCGTCGCCGGCATCCTCGTGCGCGCGGCGCTGGGCTCGTCGACGCCGCCAGGGTGGCTCGCGTTCCTCGCGCGCCGGCGCAGCGAGGGCCGGACGACGCGTTGGCGCGAATGGCCGGACGACTGACGCGTAGGTGCCGTCCCACACTGCGATGCGCGCCCGGCCGGCCGCGCGACGCGCGCGGCGCGGCGACACTCGCTTCGACGTTGCGACGCCCGTCGGCCGAACGGACGAAGGCGCGGGCGCGCGCGGCGACGCAGGATGCCAGGATCGTCCGCGGCTCCGGACGGGAGCGTCCCTCCTCCCCTGAGGCGCTTCCCGCCGGAGACCCGCGGGCGTCCGAACCGCGGAGGTCACGACGATGGCGCACCTGCTCGATCCCAAGGCGATCACCAGTTACCGCGAATACCTGAGCGCGCTCACCGAGCTCGACGCGCTGATGCTCTGCGATCCCGGCACGCCCGCGGGCCGGCGCTTCGACGAGCTGGTGGCGCTGATCGACGCCTACGAGCTATCGCTCGAGGCGGCGTCGGCCGCTCGCGAAGCTTCGGTCGCGGCTTGAGCGCGGCTCGGCGGGCGCCGGAAGCTGTGTGAGCGCCTACTGACGCCGGGACCGCGACGCGGTCGCGCCGAGCCGCGATCGCCGGCATTGGCTCCCCCGATGCCGGTGGTCTAGGATGGCCGGAGCCCCTTCCGCCCCGGCGCCCGTGAAGCCCCGCCCTCCCGCCGACCCGAGCAGCGCGACGACCGTCATCCCCGGCACCGCGGCGCGCGACACCGTCACGCGCCTCGACCGGCCGAAGCCGTCGCCGGAGCGCCGCCGGCGCTGGCGCGGGTGCCTCGTCGGCGGCGCCGTCGGCGACGCGCTCGGCGCGCCGGTGGAGTTCATGTCGCTCGCGGAGATCCGCGAGCAGCTGGGCGAGAACGGCGTCCACGGCTACGTCAGCGCGTTCGGCCGCTTCGGCGCGATCACCGACGACACGCAGATGTCGATGTTCACGGCCGAGGGCCTGCTACGCGCGTACGCGTGCCTCGCGACCACCGGCTCGGCGGACATCCCCGCGATCGTCGGCCACGCCTACCTGCGGTGGCTCCATACGCAGCGCGAGAAATCGGGCGTCGCGCCCGTGCTCGACGGCTGGCTGATCGGCGAGAAGGCGCTCTTCGCCTCGCGCGTGCCGGGAACGACGGTGCTCGACGCGCTCACGCAGCGCACCTCGTTCGGCGAGCGGCCGCGCAACACGAGCAAGGGCTGCGGCGGCGCGATGCGCGTCGCGCCGGCCGGCCTCTGGTGCGCGCGCCTGCACGAAGGCATGTCGCCCGACCGCGTCGCGAAGCACGCGTTCGAGCTCGGCGCCGACCTGGCCGCGCTCACGCACGGCCACCCGACCGGGCAGGTCGCCGCCGGCTACGTCGCGGCGCTCGTCGCGCTCCTGGCGCTCGGGCGGCCGCTGACGGAATCGCTGGACCGCGCGGCGGCGATCCTGGTTCGGCGTCCGGGCCACGCGGAGACGATGGCCGCGGTCGAGCACGCGCGCAAGCTCGCCGCGGCCGGATCGCCTTCGCCCGAGTACGTCGCGCGGCTGGGCGAAGGCTGGGTCGCCGAGGAAGCGGCCGCGATCGCGATCTACGCGACGCTCGCGTCGACGGATTTCGACACGGGCGTGCGGCTCGCGGTCAACCACAGCGGCGACAGCGACTCGACCGGCGCGATCGCCGGCAACCTGCTCGGCGCGCTCCACGGCATCGAGGCGATCCCGTCGCGCTTCACGAACTCCCTCGAGCTCGTCGACGCGATCGCGACGCTCGCCGACGACCTCGCGACGTTCCCCGCGTGGCCGATCGGCCAGTTCCAGCCGGCGACCGACGCGTCGGCGTTCTGGCTCGAGCGCTATCCGCCGCACTGAGCTTCCTGTGGGTCGGGCTTCGGCCCGACGCATTTCGGATGCCGAAGACCGCCGGCCTGAAGGCCGACCCGCAAGGCTCGTCCCCGATCGACGGCGTGGCGGGCGCACCACAACCCCAAGATCGTGTGTCCGGACGCCTGCCCGGACCCATTCTGTAGCGCACATCGCGTCCGTCACGCGATGCCCCAAGGCTCGCTGTCCCTTACAAGCTGTAGCGCGCGCCGGCCCGAATCCGGCATCATGCGCGGACCGCCGGCCGTCCAGGGGGGATGCGGGCCGGAGGCGCCGGGCCGCTTGCCGCAGCGCACCGTGCGTGGCCGTAGGCCACAGCTGGCGTTCCCCCACCGAGGAACGCGTGCGCAACGCTTCCCTGCCGGCGGCGCCCCGGGCGCCGCGCGCGAGCTGAGCCGCCATGGCCTTCCGCGACGACCGCCACCGCGGCCGCGCGCCGGCGCCGCCGGCGCTCGCCTCGTCGCTCGCGCGCTTCTACGCGCTGCGCTTCGCCGTCACGGCGATGACGATGCTCTCGCCGGTCCTGCTGCCCTGGATCGTCTGGAGCCAGACGAAGCGCATCGACCTCGCGGGCCTGGTGATGCTCGTCGAGGCGGGCGTGCGGCTCACGATGTCGCTGTACGGCGGCCAGCTCGCGCACGCGATCGGCGGGCGCGTTTCGTTCGCCGGCGCGCAGGCGCTGTGCGCGACCGGCTTCGCGCTGTTCGCCGCGGTGATTGCGCTGCCGCACGACAACCTGGCGCTGACGCTCGCCTTGATCGCGGCGGCCATCGTGGTGATGCAGTCGGGCATCACGCTGGGCAACGTCGTGACCGAGGCGTGCACGGTCGCGCTCCTGCAGTCCGGCGCCGCCGACGTCCCGGCGCGAGTGCGCGTCGTCGACCTGGTGTCGACCGGCTGCGCGTTGCCGCTGGGCGGCTGGCTCGTGCTCGCGTTCGACGCGCCGCTCGCGGTGATCGCGCTGGGGTTCGCGCTCGCGGCCGGCGCGGCGCTCGCGACGGCCAGGCTCGGCGCCGTCTACGACCGCGCGAACGCGCGCGTGCCCGCGCGCTTCTCGCTCGTCGATCGCGACGCGTGGCGCTGGCTCGCGTCGCGTCGGCGCGCGCGCTCGCTGACGCTCTTCCTGCTGGTCGCGAGCGTGCCCGTCACGATGCTCTTCGGCGCGCTGCCGTTCCTGCTGGCGAGCCGCACCGCCGCGGGACTGCCGTCGTGGATCCGGCCGACCGACGTGCTGTTCCTGACGCACTACAAGGCGGTCGAGTCGATCGCCGCGGCGCTCCTGCTGCTCGCGTGGGTGCGCTGGGCCGGCGCGTCGCGCCGCAAGCCGGTCGCGGTGCGGACCGCGTTCGCGGGCTACGTCGCGTCGATGGCCGCGCTCGTCGCCGCGGAGTCGGCGCTCGCCTCCGCGCTCGCGGCGGTCGCGCTGGCCGCGAGCTTCTCGCCGCTGATGGTCTGGGTGCGGACCGAGCGCGCCGCGCTCGTGCCCGAGAACAACCGCCAGCGGATTTCCGGGATGCTGGTCGCGATCGACGCGACCTCGTACGTGCTCGGCGCGCTCGCCGTGCGCTACGCGGGATTCGAGCCGGCCGCGCTCGTCGCGATCGCGGCCGTCGCGTCCGCGCTGTTCGTCGCGCTGCAGCTGCCGCCGCGCGCCGCGCCGGCGCCTCGCGCGGTCGCGCCCGCGCTGCCGCCGCTCGACGAGAAGCTCGCGCGGCTGCGCGCCTGGATCGGCGACCACCGCGAGCTCGTCGAGGCGCGCCTCGCCGAGGCCGCTCCGCGGCTCGGCCTCGCGAAGCGCGCGGTGGCGCCGCCGGCGTGGTCGACGCCGCTCGCCGCGTCGCCGGCCGCCGCGCTGGTCCCGATCGGCGTCGGGCTCACGCCGGTCGTGTTGCCGCGGGCGCTGCGCGACGCCGGCGTGCGAACCGCGTCGCTCGCGGCCTCCACCGAGGAGGTCGCCGCGCTGCGCCGCCCGATCGCCGCGCTGCGCGAGGACGCGCTCGCGCAGGGATGGCGCCCGCGCGTGCTCGACCACCTGCTGCCCGATTCCGCCGAGGAGTTCGAGAGCCGGATGCGCGCGGGCTTCCACCGGTTGCGCGTGGACACGCTGCTGCGGCCCGGCCTCGCGCCGGGTGGGAGCGCGGACGCCGGCTCGGCCGCGCTCGCGACGCGCTTCGCGCCGATCGAGGTCAACAACGGCGGCTCGCAGGGCCACTGGATCTGCTCGGCGGTGAACCACGTGATGCTCGCCGCGTTCGGGCTCGAGGGACGGCACGTCTTCGACCGGCCGGACGCGCTCGTCGACGACGTCTACGAGGCGTTCGTCGACTGGCTCGCCGACCGCATGACGGCGAAGCGCTTCGCGCACGCCTTCCCGCGCGGCCACGTGCCGCTCGCGTTCGTGAGCGGCTCCTACTCGGGGCGCATGGTCAACGACGTCGAGGGGCCCCGCATCGCGTCGCGCATCGCCGCGCGCTACGGCGTGGCGACCGGCTATTTCGTCGGCTTCGCGGACCTCGAGCTCGGCCGGCGCGTGCGCGTGCGCGACCGCGAGATGGCGCTCGTCAAGCGGCGCGGCGCCGACGACGCCGAGTCGTTCGCCGTGTGGAGCGACCTCTACGTCACCGACTCGATGGACGACGTCGCGGCCGCGGTCGACAGCGGGGACCCGGCGACGCGCGCGCTCGCCCGCGCGTTCCTCGAGGGGCGAGTGCTCGGGATCAGCGCGTGGCCGGGACGCGAGCTCGCCGAGAACGACAAGGCGCACGCGGTCGACAAGGCGAACGCGCACGCGCTGCGCGCGTCGCTCGGACTCGCCGCCGCCGATGCCGCGCTGCTTCAGCAGGCGGCGCCGCCGGCGTTCCTGGTCGGCGGCGACGGTGCGACGGCCGCGAGGCTCGTCGACGAGCGCGAGCGCTGGGTGGTCAAGGCGCGGTTCGGCTGCGGCGGAAGCTCGGTGATCGTCGGCGCGAAGCCGTCCTGGCCGACGCAGAAGCTCCCGCGCGTCGAGCGCGGGGCGGGCGGCGCGCGCATCGTGCGCGTCGCGATCGCCGACCTCGCGCGCGAAGCCGGTGTCGCGCTCGCGCTCGATCGCGAGGGCCGCATCGACGAGGCGTCGTGGAAAGCGCTGTGGCCCGCCCTCGTCGCGTTCGTGTCGCGCTCGCCGGGCCACTACGTCGCGCAGCTGCGCGTCGAGCCCGCGTCGCTCCGCGCGATCGTCTACGACGGGAAGCGGCTCGACGCGTTCGACGCGACGACCGACTTCGCCGCCGCGTTCACGCTGGGCTGGCGGCGCGACGGCCCCGAGCTCGCGCCGTCCGGCACGCTCTGCCGCGCGGTGCCGGTCGGGCATCCGCACACGAACATCACGACGCGCGGCGCGCTCCTGCCCGTCATGTGCGAGGACGAGTTCGACCGGCTCTACGTCGCGCTGGGGCTCGACCGCGTGGCGGCGGGCGAGCCGCTGCGGCGCGACGCGGCGGCCGTCGATCCCTCGGCGGTCCCCGCCTGATCGCGGCGAGGCGCCGCAGCGGGCGGCGAAGGCCCGGGAGCTCCCGCCGCCACGTCGTCGCGCACGTGCGGCATCAGGCGAGCGTGATCACGGTCTCGAGGTAGTCCCCCGGGACCACCAGCGTTTCGCGACCGGCCTGGTTCCAGCGGCCGAGCAGCTCGACGAGGCTCGCCTCCAGGTCGCGCTGGCGCTCGGGCGGCAGCGCGGCGAACGCCTTGTGCGTCGGGCCGTACCAGCTGCGGAACACGTCGATCCAGTGCTGCGCCGAGCGGTAACGGAACATGAACGGCACGACGTCGCAGCGGATGTCTGCGGCGCGCTTTCCGAACAGCTCGACCAGATGCGTCTCGGTGCCCCAGAGCGTGGGCGACTTCAACCCCGCCGGCGGCGGCACGAACGCGCCGACGGTCTTGAACAGGTCGCCGATGAACCCGCCGGGCGTCCAGCACGCGAGGCCGATCCTGCCGCCCGGGCGCACGACACGCGTGAGCTCGGACGCGGCGCGCGCGTGGTCCGGCGCGAACATCACGCCGAACGTCGAAAGCGCGACGTCGAACGAGGCGTCGTCGAACGGCAGCGCCTCGGCGTCGGCTTCGCGGAAGGTCATCGGCAGCCGGTCGGCCTCGGCACGGCGGCGTCCCTGCTCGAGCAGCGCCGGCACGTAGTCGGTCGACGTGACCTTCGCGAATCGGCGCGCGGCGGCGAGCGACGCGTTGCCGTTGCCCGCGGCGACGTCGATGACGGTCTCGCCGGCCTCGAGGTCGACGGCCTCGCAGATCGTCTCGCCGACGATCTGCAGCGTGGTGCCGATGATGCCGAAGTCGCCCGACGCCCAGGTCGCCTGCTGGCGGGCCTTGATGGCGGCGAGGTCGACGACGGGGGCGGCGGGCGCCGGAGCGGCGCGGGTGACGGCGGTGGTCATGGGGTGTCCTCGTGGCTTGGATGGGGATTCGTCCCGGCCGTCTTGCGACGAACGCACGGCCGGCGCGACGAACGGATCTTCGCCGCGGCGCGTCGCGCGCGCCTGATCGCGTATCCTTCCCCTTTGCCCGAACGTCCGCCGAATGCGCCGGCGATGATCGATCGTCCGGCGCGCTTGACCGATCGTCCATGCGCCACGACACGCTCTCCGAGGTCCTGCGCGCCGTGCGACTGCGCGGCGCGGTCTACTACTACGTCACCGGCGGCCGCGAATGGGCCGCCGAGGCGCCGGCCGGCTGCGAGATCGCGGCCGCCGTGATGCCCGGTGCCGAGCACGTGATCGAGTACCACGTCGTGACGCGCGGCAACTGCTGGGCGGCCGTGGTCGGCATGCAGCCGGTGCGGCTCGCCGAGGGGGACGTCGTGCTGTTCCCGCAGGGCGACGCGCACGTGATGTCGAGCGCGCCGGGGCTGCGCGCGCAGCGCATCGACACCGGCTGGGTCGCCGCGACCGCGCGCGACGCGAAGCCGATCCCGGTCACCTACGGCGCGGTGAGCGGCGACGCGCGGCTCGGCCTGGACGAGGACGCGCCCAACGCGCTCGTGTGCGGCTTCCTCGGCTGCGACCTGAAGCCGTTCAATCCGCTGATCGCGTCGCTGCCGCGTCTCCTGCACCTGCCCGCGGGCTCCGGCGGAAGCTGGGTCGGCCCGGTCATGCACCAGGCGGTGCGCGAGTCGCGCGAGCACCGGCCCGGCAGCGAGGCCGTGCTCGAGCGCCTGTCGGAGATGATGTTCGTCGACGCGGTGCGCCGGCACCTCGACGGGCTTCCGGGCGAGTCGACCGGCTGGCTCGCGGGATTGCGCGACCGCGTGGTCGGCAAGGCGCTCACGCTCATGCACGACAGGCCCGCCGACCCGTGGACGATCGAGCTGCTCTCGGAGCGCGTCGGGCTGTCGCGCTCGGCGCTGCACGAACGGTTCGTGCACTTCGTCGGCCAGCCGCCGATGCAATACCTCGGGCAGTGGCGCATGCAGGCGGCCGCGCGGCGGCTCGCCGATTCGCAGTCGCCCGTCGCCTCGATCGCGCTCGACGCGGGCTACGACTCCGAGGCCGCGTTCAGCCGCGCGTTCAAGCGGATCGTCGGCGTGCCGCCGGGCGAATGGCGCCGGCGGCACCGCTCCGGCGAGAGCGCGAAGGCGCCGGCCTGACGGGCGGTCCCCGGAGGGCCGCGCGCGCGTTCCCGGGCGACGTATGATGCCGGGAGCGCGGCCGCCGCCGCGCCGCAACGCGCGATGACGCCAGGATCGACACGAGGCACGACCCACCGGCGAGGCTTCCTCGCCGCGCTCGGCGTCGCGCTGGCCGCGGCGCTGCCTCGCTCCGCGGCCGCCGCGATCGAGCTGGGCGCGCCGGCGCACGCGTACCTCGAGCTGCGCACGCTGGCCGCGAAGTCGACGAGCGCCGAGCAGATGCTGCCCTACCTGTCGGCGAACTACCGGCGCGTCGTGTCGAACCTGCCGCGCGCCGAGCGCGACGACTGGTTCCTGCGCTTCAAGCGCTTCCCGCCTTCGCCCGTCACGATCCAGGCGCAGGCGCAGGCCGGCGACCGCTGCGCACTGGGCGCGGTGGCGCGCGACGCGATGCACACGAAGTGGTCGGGCCGCATCGAGATGCTGCGCGAAGGCGGCGCGTGGAAGCTCGACGACGAGCGCTGGAGCTCCGACTACCGCTGAGCGCGATGGCGAACGACGTCGCGAGGTGGCTCTACCGGCTCGAGGCGAGCTACACCTGGACCTCGCCGTTCGCGCTCGACGCCGACTACGCGTTCGCGGATTCGTCCGGCAAGGTCCGGCTGATCCTCGAGCGCAACGGCGCGATCACCGTCATGCGCGGCTACGCGTGGAACGGCTGCAGCCCGAAGTTCCGCGTCCTCGACCTGCTGGCCGGCACGCCCGAGGGCGTGGTGAACGCGCGCACCGGGCAGCGCAAGACCTACTTCGCCTCGCTCGTGCACGACGCGCTCTACCAGTTCCGCGGCGACGGGCTGCCCCTCACGCGCGCGCAGTGCGACCACTGCTTCCTGTTCCTGATGCGCGAGTCGGACTTCCTTCTCGCGCCGGTCTACTGGCTCGCGGTGCGCGCGTTCGGCTGGCTCGTGCACGCGGCGACGCGCGGCTACCGGCACTGGCGCGGGACCGCGCTGAAACTCGGACCGGAACTCGCCCCGCCGCCGGCGCCGCCTGCGGCCGGCGCGACGGCGGGGATGTCCGCTGCGCTGCACGCGACGGCCGCGCACGCGCCGTCACCGGCGATGCGCATCGCCTCGGTCGACCACTTCGTGCTCTACGTCGCCGACGTCGACGCGTCGATCGCGTTCTACGAGCGCGCGCTCGGCATGCAGCCGGTGACCTTCGCCGGCGGCCGGCGCGCGCTGGGCTTCGGATCGCAGAAGATCAACCTGCACCCGTCGGGGCATGAATATGCACCGCACGCGGTCAATCCCGCGCGTGGTGCGGGCGACTTCTGCCTGCTGACCGACGTGCCGCTCGAGGACGTGATCGCCCACCTGCGCGACGCCGGCGTCGCGATCGAGGAGGGCCCGGTGCCGAAGACCGGCGCGACCGGGCCGATCCGGTCGGTCTACTTCCGCGATCCGGACGGGAATCTGGTCGAGGTCAGCAACGCCGTCCGCTAGCCGATGAGGCGTCGAGCCGATGAGGCGTCGAGCCGATAAGGCGCCGAGCCGAAAAGGCGTAGAAAGTAGGTAGTAGATAGTGATTGGCGTCGCTGCAGATGCGAATCACGTCGACATCCCGCGGTCGAGTTCGGCACCCCGACAGTCGGGCGCGGATCACAGACGCATGGATGTCGCGCGACTGGCGTCGACGGCGACGCCAAACACCACCTACTACGCACTACCTACCTGCGTGGCGGCTGCGCCGGATTAATGTAGCCGCTCTCGCGTCTTGCGCCCGCCGTCCGGCGGGCCGCGGCGCGAACCGCGCTCGCGCGAGGACTCGGCGCGCCGGCGCTCGTGCCAGTAGCGGTAGATGAGCACCGCGGCGAGCGGCAGCTCGTCGACGAGCGAGGCGCGCTTCTCCTTGTCGTCGATCCACTCGGCGAACTCGGGATCCTGGTCGCCGTAGGCGAGCGCCTCGATCGGGAAGATCCAGTCGCGCGCCTCGCGCGAGTCGTAGAGCGGCTGCCAGTCGTCGTCGCGGAGCTTGACGCCGGCCATGTAGCCTTCGCACCACGCGGTCGCCTCCGCCGGCGCCTTCTCCGCCTTCGCGCGCTGCTCCGCGTCGGCGAGGTAGAGGAGCGGCTTGAAGCGCGTCGGCGACTCGTCGAGCGTGCGCTGCAGCCCGACCACGTGCCGCAGCATCAGCGCCATCACGCGCTGCGCCTGCTCGGTCGACGCGTAGGCCGGCGTCGCCGCCCGCCCGCCTTCGCTCCAGACGCCGGGCAGCCATTCCGACGGCTGGATCACCTCGGGGCCGCTCACGATCGCGCACAGGTAGCCGTCGAGCATCTCGAGGTCCATGCAGTCCTGCGGCACCGCGTCGGAGGACAGGAAGGCCTCGAGCTCGTCGAGCTCGGCGTCGGAGAGGGGTTCGTCGAGGGCGCGATCGGACATGCGTGGGGGTCGGGCGAGCGTCCGCCCGGAAGGAGGAACCGGCCAGCATACACGCATCGGCCCGGCCGACCCCCGCCGCGCTTACCGGCCCGTGCTACCCTTGCCCGCCGGACCGCCCCCACGATGCCGCCCAAGATCAAGACCCAGGCGTTCCTCGCGACGCTCCCGCTGTTCAAGGAGCTCGCGCCGCTGGAGCTCGACCGGCTCGCGACCGGCACGACCGAGCTGCACGTCCCGCGCGGCGAGATCCTGTTCCAGAAGGGCGACCCGACGAGCGGCTTCTACCTCGTCATCTACGGCCAGGTGAAGCTCTCGTTCGTCACGCCCGCGGGGCAGGAGAAGGTCGTCGAGATCATCGGGCCGGGCAACTCGTTCGGCGAGGCGCTGATGTTCATGGAGCGCCCGTACATCGTGATGGCGCAGGCGCTCGCCGACACGATGCTGCTGCACGTCTCGAAGGAGGCGGTGTTCGACGAGCTCGAGCGCGAGCCCGCGTTCGCGAAGAAGATGCTGGCCGGGCTCTCGCGCCGGCTGCACTCGCTCATCTCCGACGTCGAGAGCTACTCGCTGCAGTCGGGCACGCAGCGCGTGATCGGCTTCCTGCTGCGCCAGGACGACGCGCAGGCGGACGAGGGCCCCGCGAAGCTCACGCTGCCGGTCGCGAAGGCGGTCGTCGCCTCGCGCCTCAACCTCACGCCCGAGCATTTCTCGCGCATCCTGCACGAGCTCCAGACCCACGACCTCATCCGGGTCGAAGGGCGCGACGTGCACATCGTCGACGTCGCGCGGCTGCGGGCGTACGAAGGCTAGCGCGGAGCGGCTCGTGCGTCGTCGCGACGCGCTCGCTTCGGTCGCCGCCCTCGCGGTCGCGCCCGCATTGCGGGCCCAGTCGCCGTCGCGGCCGCCGCGCATCGGCATGCTTTTCTTCGGCGAGCGGCCCGCCGAGGGCATCGCCGCCGAGCCGATCGTTCGTGCGCTCGCCGCGCTCGGCTGGGTCGACGGCAGGAACGTCGCGCTGGACGTGCGCTACGCGCGCGGCGACCGCGAGCGCTATCCCGCGCTCGCCGCCGAGCTTGGCGCGGCCGCGCCGACCGTGCTGTTCTGCATCGGCAGCGACATCCTGAAGGCGTTCGCGCGCGAGACCTCGAACGTGCCCGTGGTCTTCGCCGTCAGCGACGATCCCGTGGCCAACGGCCTGGTCGCGACCCTCGCGCGGCCCGGCGGCCGGTACACCGGCGTCTCGTTCATGTCGCCGCAGCTCGCCGCCAAGCGCCTCGAGCTCCTTCGCGAGTTCCTGCCGTCGATGCGCCGGCTCGCCGTGATGAGCGACGTCGGCCACCACGCGATTTACATGCCCGAACTCGCCCGCGCGGCCGACGCGGCCCGGATCGAGCTGTCGACGTTCGTCTACGAGTCGCCAGGCGACTTCGCCGGCGTCTACACCAAGGCGAAGGCGGCCGGAGCGGAGGCCCTGTTCGTGATGCCGTCCCGCTACACGCTCGCGTATGCGCGCCAGCTCGCCGATCTCTCGATCGAGCATCGGCTGCCGTCGATCTCGGCTTACGACGCGTTCGCGCGGGGCGGCGGGCTCGTCGCCTACGGGCCCACGACGGCGGACGTGCTCGCGAGCGCCGCGACCTTCATCGACCGTATCCTGCGGGGGGCGAAGCCCGCGGACCTGCCGGTGGAGCTCGCGCCGCGCATCGCGCTCATCGTCAATGCGCGCACGGCCTCGGCGCTCGGCCTCGCGATTCCGCCTGCGGTCCTCGCTCGCGCGGACGAGGTGGTCCGCTGACAATTGCGAGGTTCCGGGCGCCGCGCCACGATCAGTGGCTCGTGCCCGCCTCGCGCGAGATCTTGTTGCCGACGTTGTACTTGCCGACCGGCTTCGACGCGGGCAGGCGCTTGACCTCCTTCAGCGTTGCCGCGTCGTAGACGACGATCGCGCCGTCGTCCTCCCAGACGCTCACGAGCGCGTAGCGGCCGAGACGGTCGAACTCGACGTGCGCGGCGGTCTTGCCGGGCGAAGGCGTGACCTCGCCGGCGATCGCGAGCGTGCGCTTGTCGATCACCTGCAGCGTGTCCTTGCGCGGGCCCATCATGCCGTCGATCCACGCGTAGGGCGTCGCGTCGTGGCTGCGCAGGAAGAAGCCGGGGCCGTAGGTCGCGACCTGCGCGACCGGCTTCCACGTGGCCATGTCGATGACGCTCACGACGCCTTCCTTGAGGTTGGGCGTCGCCATCACGCGCCGGCCGGCGTGCTCGAACGTGATGCCCGAGCCCAGGTGCGGCATGCCGGGCAGCGCGAGGTCGGCGATCTTGCGGCGCACGTCGAGGTTCACGACCTGGCCCTTGCCCGCCTCGCGCGAAGCGCCGATCACCTGCGTGTAGTCGGGCGTGAAGAAGAAGTCGTCGAGCGCCTCGTCGAGCGGCGCGCGGCGCGGGTTGAGGAAGCCGGGGACGAACGCGCCCTCGCGCAGCCGGTAGTCGTGGACGAGCCCGGAGGCGATCTCCGGCGCCTTCGGGTCGTAGCTCACCTCCCACAGCTCCGGCACGTCCTTCAGCGCGACGACGAAGCTCTTGCGCGGCGCCGCGTCGTACACCGCGGACACGCGCGAGGTGACGCCGTCGCGAGAGGCGGCGGGAATCACCTTGACCAGCTCGAGGTTCTCGTCGAGCAGCACCACCGAGTGCGGCAGGTAGTTGCCGACCATCACGTAGCGACCGTCGCTCGACACCGCGGCGTTGCGCGTGTTGAGGCCGGCGCGGACCTCGGCGACGAGCGCGAGGTTCCACAGGTCGTATTTCGAGATCCAGCCGTCGCGCGACGCGAAGTAGACGAAGCGCCCGTCGGGCGAGAACTTGGGTCCGCCGTGCAGCGCGTAGCGCGTCGGGAAGCGCGCGATGCGCTCCATCCGGTCGCCGTCGAGGATCGACGCGTGGTGGTCGCCCGCCTCGACGACGACGAACAGGTTCAGCGGGTCGGCGGCGTACGAGGGCTTGTCGGGGAGCGACGCCCGCGTCCGGTGCACGATGCGCGACGCGCGGATCTCCGACTCGCCCCAGACCGGCTTCGTCGCGGGCGGCGAGTACACGTAGGCGACGAGGGCGTCGATCTCGGCCTTCGAGAGCGCCGGCGAGAACGCCTGCATCTGCGTCGCTGGACGGCCCTTCGCGATCGTGTCCGCCGCCGCGGGCTTGCGCAGCCGCTCGAGGCTCTCGGGCAGGAGCGCCGGCCCCATCAGGCCGTAGCGGTCCGCGCCGTGGCACGACGCGCAGTGCGCCGCGTAGAGCGACGCGGCGTCGGGGGCCTGCGCCTGCGCGCCGCCCGTGACGAGGGCGACGAGCGCGGCGATCGCGAGCGCGTTCCTCACGGCTGAGCGACCACGTTGGTCGCCTCGGCCGCCGCCTCGGCGCGCTTCAGCCGGATGTAGGGCTTCGCGACGAGCCGCTCGCCGCCGCCCTCGATGCCGAGCTCGTCGTCGTCGAGGTAGCAGCCCGGGTCCTCGGCCCACGCGTCGCGCGCGATCTGCCAGGCGCGAACGCGGGTGTTGCCGCCGCAGACGTCGAAGTACGCGCAGCGCGAGCAGCGGCCCTTGACCGCGCGCGGGCTCGCCTTGAGCCCCGCCATCAGCGGATCGGAGGTGTCGCGCCAGATGTCGGAGAACGGCCGCGACTTGACGTTGCCGAGCGTGTAGTCCCACCAGAACGTGTCCGGGTGGACGTTGCCGAGGTTGTCGATGTTCGCGATGTTGACGCCGGAGCTGTTGCCGCCCCATTGCGCGAGCTTCGCGCGCAGGTGCGCCTCGGCTTCCGGGAAGCGCTCGCGCGCCCATTGCAGCAGGTAGACGCCGTCGGCGTCGTTGTTGCCGGTGACGAACTCGCGCCGCCGGTCGTAGACGATCGCGCGCCATGCCGCGTCGAGGACCAGGTCCATCGCCTGGCGCGTCGTGCGGAACATCGCGTCGGTCTTGCGGTTGACGTTGCCGCGCCCGCCGTAATTGAGGTGCGACAGGTAGAACTTGTCGATGTCCTCCGTCTCCATCAATTCGAGGAGCGCGGGGAGGTCGTGCGCGTTGTCCTGCGTCAGCGTGAAGCGGATGCCGACCTTGAGCCCTGCGTCGCGGCAGCGGCGCACTGCGGCGAGCGACGCGGCGTACGCGCCGGGCTTGCGGCGGAACCGGTCGTGGGTCGCCTCGATGCCGTCGAGGCTGATGCCGACGTAGTCGTAGCCGACCTCCGCCACCTTCGGCAGCATCGCGTCGTCGATCAGCGTTCCGTTCGTCGACAGCCCGACGTAGAACCCCATCGCCTTCGCGCGCTTCGAGATCGCGAAGATGTCCGGATGCAGCAGCGGCTCGCCGCCCGACAGGATCAGCACCGGCACGCCGAACGCCTTCAGGTCGTCCATCGTGCGGTAGATCTCGGGCGTCGAGAGCTCGCCGGGGAAGTCGACGTCCGCCGAGATCGAGTAGCAGTGCTGGCACGCGAGGTTGCACCGGCGGATCAGGTTCCAGATCACGACCGGGCCCGGCGGGTTGCGCTTCGGCCCGACCGGCGTCGGACGGCGGATCTCTTCGAGGTACTGGGTCACGCGAAACATCGTTGTCTCCGCCGGTCGGGCCAGGGCTTCCTTCAGCCGAAGCGCAGGCCGGTCTTCTTCAGGACCTTGGTGCTGTAGAGGACATCGTGCGCCCGCGCGGCGTCGCCCAGCAGCGCTGCGATCGCGGCCACCTGCGCCTCGACCTCGCCACGGTCGCGGCCGTGCACCATCGCGAACAGGTTGTAGCGCCACGTCGGCAACCGGCGCGGGCGCCGGTAGCAGTGCGTGACGCCCGGCATCGCGCCCACGCGCGCGCCCAGCTCGTCGACGCGCGCGTCGTCGACGTCCCAGACGCTCATGCCGTTCGACGTCCAGCCCAGGCGCCAGTGGTTCGGCACGACGCCGATGCGCCGGATCGCACCCGACGCGAGCATCGCGCGCAGCCGCTCGATCACGAGCGCCGGCGGGACGCCGAGCGTCGCCGCGACGGCGTCGTAGGGGCGCGGCACGAGCGGGAGCCCCGCCTGCGTCGCGCGCACGATCGCCGCGTCCAGCGTCTCGATGTCGAGCGCGCGGTTCACGCGGAAAGCCTCATTTCGACGAAGTACTCGCGCTCCTTCGGGAACGCGAGCACGGGAAGTCCCGTGGCCGCCTCGATCCGGGCGACGGCGGCGTCGACGCCTTCGGGCGTCGGCGTTGCGATCACGAACCACAGGTTGAGCTCGTGGTCGCGCGCGTAGTTGTGCGCGACCTCGGGAAACGCGTTGACGATGCCCGCCACGCGGTCGAGCGCGGCCGGCGGCACCGCCATCGCGGCCAGCGTGTAGGCGCCGCCCAGCCGGCCCGCGTCGAACAACGGGCCGAACCGCGTGAGCGTCCCGTCGTCGAGCAGCCGGTGGATGCGGGAGATCAGCTCGTCCTCGCCGAGCCCGAGACGGTCCGCCGCGGCCGCGAACGGCCGCTCGACGAGCGGGAACTCGCCTTGCAGCGCGTCGACGATCGCACGGTCGACAGGGTCGGTGAGGCCGGTCATTCGATTCGTCCGCGGGCGCGGGCGGGAGCCCGGCGAGGCCCGGGACGGCGTCTTCCGCCGTACCCGTGCCCCGTCCTGGCGCGCCGTCGCGCGCCCTGCCGGATCAGTAGATGTCGTGCTGCGTGTTGTAGACGTTGAACTTGCCGGTCGGCGTGACGATCTTCGGGTTCTTGATCACGTTCTTGAGCTTGAGCGTCTTGTCGTCGACCACGACGAGCGCCGACTCCTGGTTCTTGGCGCTCCAGACCGAGAACCACACCTCGTCGCCGGCCTTGTTGAACTCCGGCTGGACGACGCGCTTCGCCCCTTCGCCCACGCCCGCCCATTCGGCGATCGGAAGCACCTTGTACCCGGCCTTCAGGTTCCTCGTGTCGAAGACGGCGACCGTGCCGGCGATCTTCGGATCCGGGTTGAGCGGAGTGTCGACGTAGAGGTTCTTCGACTTCGGATGCGTCTTGATGAACAGGTTGCCGCCGCCCTGGCCGTCGATCGTCTCGCAGACCTTCCACGCGTACTTCGCGTGCTTCTCGGGGTCGGTCCCGATCAGCGAGATCTTCTCGCTGCCGAGGTGGCCGGTCGCCCAGACCGGACCGCAGACCGGGTGCACGAAGTTCGCGCCGCGTCCCGGGTGCGGGATCTTGTCGACCTCGATGATCGCCGTGCGCTTGCCTTCCTTCGTGTCCACGACCGCGATCTTGTTCGACTGGTTCGCGGCCATCATCACGTAGCGGTGCGTCGAGTCGTACCCGCCGTCGTGCAGGAACTGCGCGGTCGGGATCTCGGTGATGTTGAGGTTGTCGAGGTCCTTGTAGTTGACGAGCAGGACCTTCCCCGTCTCCTTGACGTTGACCACGAACTCGGGCTTGAAGTGCGACGCGACGATCGCGGCCACGCGCGGCTCGGGGTGGTATTCCTGCGTGCCGACCGTCATGCCCCGGGTCGCGACGATCTTGAGGGGCTCGAGCGTGTCGCCCTTCATGATCACGAACTGCGGCGGCCAGTAGCTGCCCGCGATCGCGTACTTGTCCTCGTAGCCCTTGTACTTGGACGTGTCGACGGAGCGCGCCTCCAGGCCCGTGCGGATCTCGGCGACCGTGTCCGGCTTCTCCATCCACAGGTCGATCATGTTGATCTTCGCGTCGCGCCCGATCACGAACAGGTAGCGGCCCGACGCCGACAGCCGTGAGATGTGGACCGCGTAGCCGGTCTTGATCGTGTTGATGACCTCCTTCGAGTCGCCGTCGATCAGCGCGATCTCGCCGGTGTCGCGCAGCGTCACCGAGAAGAGGTTGTCGAGGTTGTAGCGGTTCATCTTCTTCGTCGGACGCTCGCCCGGCGGCACGATGACCTTCCAGGTCGCCTTCATCTCCTTCATCCCGAACTCGGGCGGCTGCGGCGGCGTCTGCTGCACGTAGCGCGCCATCAGGTCGACCTGGTCGTCGGTGAGCTCGCCCGACGTGCCCCAGTTCGGCATGCCGGCCGGCGAGCCGTACTTGATGAACACCTTCAGGTACTCGCTGCCCTTGGCGATCGTGAGGTCGGGCGTGAGCGGCTTGCCGGTCGCGCCCTTGCGGAGCACGCCGTGGCAGCCGGCGCAGCGCTCGAAGTAGATCTGCCGCGCCTGGTCGAACTCGGCCTTCGACATCGCCGGCGCCTTCGGGTTGATGTCCTGGTACATCTCCACGCCGGCGAGCGGCGAGCTGCCGGCCTGGTAGGCGGTCTCGGGAGGCGAGATCTCCTTGTGCTGCGTCGGCTGCTGCGCGTACGCCATGCCGACGGCGAACGGCAGCGAGGCGATCGCGAGCATCGCGTTGCGGGCTCTGCGTTTCACGGTTCGTGCTCCTCGGGGTGGGTCATCGGACGCCGGCGGTCGCCGGCGCGTCTTGTCGTGCGGACATCGGAACGGGAAGCTCGCGCGCCCGGGGCGCGCCGTAGCGCGCGCCGCGCTGCTTGAACGCGCGCGTCGAGAACAGGACGGCGTGCGGATGACGATCGAGGCCGGTCGCCGCCGCGATCGCGTCGCGGCGCGCCGCCACGACGGCGCGATCGCGCCCGTGGATCATCGCGTAGAGGTTGTACGGCCAGCCCGCGGCGCGCGCGCGGCGATAGGCGAGCGTGACGCCGCGCTCGCGCGCGAGCGCGAGGCCCGCGGCATCGGCGAGTTCGTCCGGCACGTCCCAGACGCACATCGCGTTCGCGTCGAAGCCGACGCTGCGGTGGCGCACGACCAGCCCGAAGCGGCTGATCGCGCCGCGCCTCTGCCACTCCGCGAGCCGCGCGAGCACCGATGCTTCGCAAAGCGCGGCGCGTCGGCCGAGCGCCGCGAAGGGTCGTCGCTCGGGCTCGAG
>JBGAHH010000072.1:0-21880 GCA_044226265.1 Casimicrobiaceae bacterium
GCCGCGGAATTCGAACGCCGCATGGCCGGCAGGCTCCCCGCCGATTTCGTCGGGCGCGCCGGCGCGTTCGCCGCGTCGCAGGCCGCGAAGGCCGAGGCGATCGCGACGCGCAAGGCGTCGCAGCAGGCGATCGAGGCCTACGCCGCGATGCTGCCGGAGATGATCGGCGGCTCGGCGGATCTCACCGGCTCGGTGTTCACCGACTGGTCGAAGAGCGTCGCGGTCTCGCGCGACGCGCCCGGCAACTACGTCAACTTCGGCGTGCGCGAGTTCGCGATGACCGCGATCGGCAACGGGCTCGCGTTGCACGGCGGCTTCATCCCCTACCACGGTACCTTCCTCACGTTCTCGGACTACGCGCGCAACGCGCTCCGCATGGCGGCGCTGATGAAGCTCCGCGCGATCGCGGTGTACACGCACGACTCGATCGGGCTGGGCGAGGACGGACCGACGCACCAGTCGGTCGAGCACGCGGCGAGCCTGCGTCTCATCCCGAACCTCGACCTTTGGCGCCCCTGCGACGCCGCCGAGACGGCGGTCGCGTGGGCCGCGGCGATCGAGCGCACGACGGGGCCGTCGGCGCTGCTGTTCACGCGCCAGGGCGTCGCGCCTGCGCCGCACGACGCCGCGGGCCTCGCGTCGATCGCGCGCGGCGGCTACGTGCTCGCCGACTTCGGCGCGGGCGCGAAGCGCGCCGTCGTGATCGCGACCGGGTCCGAGGTTCCGCTCGCGCTCGCGGCACGGGACGCGCTGGCCAAGGAAGGCGTTGCCGTGCGCGTCGTGTCGATGCCCTGCACGCAGGCGTTCGACCGCCAGGACGCCGCGTACCGCGCGCAGGTGCTGCCGCGCGGGGTGCCGCGCGTCGCCGTCGAGGCGGGCGTCACCGACGGCTGGCGCAAGTACGTCGGCGCGACGGACGATCCGCAGAGCGCGGTCGTCGGCGTCGACAGCTTCGGCGAATCGGCGCCGGCGGGCGCGCTGTTCAAGCACTTCGGCATCACGGCCGAGCGCGTCGCGGACGCCGTGCGGAAGGTGGTCGCCGCGTGACCGCCGGCATCACGATCCGCCGTGCTGCGGCGAGCGACGCCGAAGCGATCGCGCGCGTGCGGATCGACGGCTGGCGGCAGGCGTACAAGGGGCTCGTGCCGCAGGCGTACCTCGACGCGATGAGCATCGAGGCGAGCCTCCCGCTCTGGCAGCGCGCGCTCGCGGCGCCGACGGATCGCGCCAGCGTGTTCGTCGCGGAAGGGCCGAAAGGTGTCGCGGGCTTCGCGGCCGGCACACGGCTCGCCGAGCCGAAGCACGGCTTCGACTCCGAGCTCACGGCGATCTACCTCGCCCGCGAGCTGCAGCGGCAGGGGCTCGGCCGCCGGCTCGCCGGCACGATCGCCGCGGAGCGCGCTGCGCACGGCGCGACCGGCATGATCGCGTGGGTGCTCGCCGGCAACCAGGGCGCGCGCCGATTCTACGAATCGCTCGGCGCCGAGCTCGTCGTCGAGCAGCCTTTCGAGTGGGACGGCATGCCTCTCGTCGAGGCGGGCTACGGCTGGCGCGACCTCGCGGCGCTCGTCGAGGCCGCCGGCCTCAAGTCCCTGCACTGAATCCGCGACGTTTTCCCCGGAGACGAACGATGACGATCAAGGTGGCGATCAACGGTTACGGACGCATCGGGCGCAACATCCTGCGCGCGCACTACGAGGGGGGCAAGAAGCACGACCTCGCGATCGTCGCGATCAACGACCTCGGCAGCCCCGAGACCAACGCGCACCTGACGCGGTACGACACCGCGCACGGCAAGTTCCCCGGCAAGGTCGACGTCGACGGTGACGCGATGGTCGTGAACGGCGACCGCATCAGGGTGTTTGCGCAGCGCGACCCGGCGCAGCTGCCCTGGGGATCGCTCGGCGTCGACGTCGTGCTGGAATCGACCGGCTTCTTCACGACGAAGGAGAAGGCGTCCGCGCACCTCAAGGGCGGCGCGAAGAAGGTCGTGATCTCGGCGCCGGGCGGCAAGGACGTCGACGCGACGGTCGTCTACGGCGTGAACCACGGCTCGCTCAAGGCGTCGCACACGGTCATCAGCAACGCGTCGTGCACGACGAACTGCCTCGCGCCGCTGGTGAAGCCGCTGCACGACAGGATCGGGCTCGTGACCGGCCTCATGACGACGGTGCACGCCTACACGAACGACCAGGTGCTCACCGACGTCTACCACGAGGACCTGCGCCGCGCGCGCTCGGCGACGATGAACATGATCCCGACCAAGACCGGCGCCGCCGCCGCGGTCGGCCTCGTGCTGCCCGAGCTCAACGGCAAGCTCGACGGCTACGCGATCCGCGTGCCGACGATCAACGTGTCGATCGTCGACCTCTCGTTCATCGCGGCGCGCGACACGACCGCCGACGAGGTCAACGCGATCATGAAGGCGGCGTCCGAATCGGGGCCGCTCAAGGGCATCCTGCAGTACAACAAGGCGCCGCTCGTGTCGTCGGACTTCAACCACGATCCCGCCTCGTCGACGTTCGACGCGACGCTGACCAAGGTGGCGGGCCGCCTCGTCAAGGTCTCGGCGTGGTACGACAACGAGTGGGGCTTTTCCAACCGGATGCTCGACACGACCGTCGCGCTGATGCGCGCGAAGTAAGGCCCCGAGAGCGCCAGCAGGCCCTCGCCGATGGCCGGCGTCCGCCCCGCCGAACGCGAGCCCAAGCCCGCGGCGGACGTCTACGTCCTCTCGTATCCCAAGACCGGGCGTACGTGGCTGCGCGCGCTCGTCGGAAAGGCGCTCGTCGACCACTACGGGCTGCCCCCCAAGCGCCTGCTCGAGACCGATGCGCTGACGTGGATGGCGGGCCTACCGCGCGCGGCGTTCTACCACGACGGCTCGGCGATGATCGACCGCCTCGGCTGGCGCGAGCTCGACCCGGGCAAGGCGTCGTACCGCGGCAAGCGCGTGCTGCTGCTCGGGCGCGACGTGCGCGACACGCTCGTCTCCGCATACTTCCAGGCGACGCGACGCATCGACGTGTTCGACGGCCCGATCGCCGCGTTCGTGCGCGACGACCGCTTCGGCGTCGAGAAGGTGCTCGCGTTCTACCGGCAATGGGAAGCCGCCCGCCACGTGCCGGACGCGTTCGCGTTCCTGCGCTACGAAGCGTTGCACGCCGATCCGGCCGCCTCGTTGCGCGCTGCGCTCGACTTCCTCGGCGCGCGCGCCGTGCCCGACGCGATCGTCGCGGGCGCGGTCGAGTTCGCGCGCTTCGACAACCTCAGGCGCGCCGAGGCCGAGGATCGCTTCGGCAGCCACATGCTGCGCACCGCGTCGAACGCGGATCCCGAGTCGTTCAAGGTGCGCAGGGGCAAGGTCGGCGGGTTCCGCGACTACCTGTCGAGCGACGACATCGCCTTCATCGACGACGCCGAGGCCGCCCGCGGCTGCGCGTTCACCCGGAGCTTCCGACCATGAGCCGATTTCGCCGACTGGCCGACGTCGACGTCGCCGGCAAGCGCGTGTTCATCCGCGCCGACCTCAACGTCCCGCAGGACGACGCGGGGCACATCACCGACGACACTCGCATCCGCGCCTCGCTCCCCGGCATCCGCGACGCGCTCGCGCGCGGCGCCGCGGTGATGGTGACCTCGCACCTGGGCCGCCCCACCGAAGGCGCGTTCAAGCCCGAGGACTCGCTCGCGCCGGTCGCGCAGCGGATGGCCGAGCTCCTGGGCCGGCCGGTGCCGCTCGTGCGCGACTGGGTCGACGGCGGCGCGTGGCACTCGGCACTGAAGCCCGGCGATCTCGTGCTGCTCGAGAACTGCCGCGTCAACAAGGGAGAGAAGAAGGACGACGACGGGCTCGCGAGGAAGATGGCGGTGCTCTGCGACGTCTACGTCAACGACGCGTTCGGGACCGCGCACCGCGCCGAAGCCACGACGCATGGCATCGCGCGCCACGCGAAGGTCGCTTGTGCCGGCCCGCTCATGGCGGGGGAGCTCGACGCGCTGGGGCGGGCGCTCGCGCACCCGAAGCGCCCGCTCGTCGCGATCGTCGCGGGCTCGAAGGTGTCGACGAAGCTCACGATCCTCGAGGCGCTCGCTGCGAAGGTCGACGTGCTGATCGTCGGCGGCGGCATCGCCAACACGTTCGTGCTCGCGGCGGGCGGCCGCATCGGCGCCTCGCTCGCCGAGCCCGAGCTGATCGGCGCAGCGCAGTCCATCCTCGACAAGTGGCCGGGCAAGGTGCCGATACCGGTCGACGCGGTCGTCGCGAAGACGTTCGCGGCCGACGCGCCGGCCGCGCTCAAGGCGATCGAGGATCTCGACGAGGACGATCGGATCCTCGACCTCGGCCCGTCCTCCGTCGCGGTGCTGAAGACGATCCTCGCGAAGGCGGGCACGATCGTCTGGAACGGCCCCGTCGGCGTGTTCGAGTTCGACGCGTTCGCGGGCGGCACGCGCGCGATCGCGCAGGCGATCGCCACGTCGCACGCGTTCTCGATCGCGGGCGGCGGCGACACGATCGCCGCGATCCACAAGTTCGGCGTCGCCGACAAGATCGGCTACATCTCGACCGCCGGCGGCGCGTTCCTCGAGTTCCTCGAAGGCAAGACGCTGCCCGCCGTCGCCGCGCTCGAGGCCCGAGCGGGGAAATGAGCTGCCCTCCGGCAGTCGAATCCACGCGCTCGGCCGCGCATGCGGCGTTTTCGTAGGTCTCGTCGTTTCAAGAAGACCGTCGGGCTCCGCCCGCGGTTTTCCCCTGACCGGCTTCTCGTCAGGCTATCGGCGTCGTGATTTTTCCGCGGCGCCCCGGGCGGAAGCCCTCGGGGCGCCGGAAATCTAACACTACTTCGCCAGGAACGCGCGAATGGCTTCGCCTTGCTTGGCCACGGCAAGGACGCCGTCGAGGTGCCCGCCCTCGCCTTCGATCACCGCGACCTCCGCGACCCCGCCCTGCGCGCGGTAGCGCGCCGCGGCCTTCTCCGAGAGCTCCGGCGGGAAGATCATGTCCGAGCGCGCGGGCACGAAGAGGATCTTCGCCTTCATGCCCTTCACCTCGTCGTCGGTGAGCCGGTAGAGCTGGTTCGCCTTCGACGTGTAGAGCATCGAGTTCGCGTCGGCGGTCTTCGAGCGCGCGAGGCCCGCCTTCATCAACGCGTCCTCGATCGCGAACGCGTTGCCCATCGCGGCGCCCGGGTCCTTCGCGGCGTCCGCCGGCTTGTAGCCGAACGTCGAGTTCGCCCAACCGTGCGCGCGCGTCGTGATCGTGATGATCTTGAGCGCGTTCGCGACGCCGTCGAGCGGCTCGTCGCGGCCGTAGTAGTCGCCGCCGTTCCACTTCGGGTCCATCCGGATCGGCGTCATCCAGACGTCGATCATCTCGATCACGTAGGGCGAGATGTCGAAGCCCGGGCCGATCACGTGCACGACGCGCTCGACGTAGTCGGGATAGGCGGCCGCCCACTCCATCGCCTGGATCGAGCCGCCCGACGCGCCGACGACCGCGCGCAGCTTCTTCACGCCCAGCGAGTCGAGCAGCGCCTTGTGCACGCGCACCGTGTCGCGGTAGGTGACGACCGGGAACGACATGCCGTAGGGCTTGCCGGTCGACGGGTCGATCGTCGACGGGCCGGTCGTCACGACGTTGGGGTCCTTCGTGTTCAGGTTCGCGAGCGCGTCGGCGCTCACGACGAAGTACTTGTCGGTGTCGATGGGCTTGCCGCTGCCGATGATCGGGTCCCAGTAGCCCGGCGCCGCGTCCGAGGGCTGGTACTTGCCCGCCGCGTGCGACGTGCCGGTGAAGAAGTGCGGCACGAAGATCGCGTTGTCGCCGGCGGCGTTGAGCTTGCCGTAGGTCTCGTAGCCGACGCGCACGTTGGGGATCGTCTTGCCGCCGCTCGTCGTGATCGACGGCAGCGCGAAGGATTTCTTCTCGACGGGGCCGTCGTATGCGAGCGCCGGCAGCGCGAATGCGAGCGCGACGAAGGCGGCCCCCGCGGCGACGCGGGCGGTGCGAAGCAGGATCATGGGGACTCCGGTGGGAAGGGCGGGAGGGATGCGCCGCGCCGGCCGGCGCGTCGCGACGCCGCATTCTAGCCCGATGCCGCCCCGCTGACGCCTCGCGCGCTTTTCCCGTACCATCGCGACGTCCTTTCCCTTCGTCCCTTCGCCCGAGGCCCGATGCAACGCGCCACCAAGATCGTCGCCACGCTGGGTCCCGCCTGCTCCGAACCCGCGGTCCTGTCGCGGATGCTGGCCGCCGGCGTCGACTGCGTGCGCCTCAACTTCTCGCACGGCCAGGCCGCCGATCACGTCGAGCGCGCCAGGATGGTGCGCGCGGCCGCGAAGCAGCTCGGCCGCGAGGTCGCGATCATGGCGGACCTCCAGGGCCCGAAGATCCGCATCGGCAAGTTCGCCGAGGGGCGCGTGACGATCGCGCCGGGCGCTTCGTTCGTGCTGGACGCGACGCGCGAGGTCGGCGACGCGACCGGCGTCGGCCTCGACTACAAGGAGCTGCCGCGCGACGTCTCGCCGGGCTCGATCCTGCTGCTCGACGACGGGCTGATCCGGCTGAAGGTCGAGTCGGTCAGCGGCCCGCGAATCGTCACGCGCGTCGAGCTGGGCGGCATCCTGTCGAACAACAAGGGGATCAATCGCCTGGGCGGCGGCCTCACCGCGCCAGCGCTCACCGCGAAGGACATGGACGACATGAAGACGGCCGCGAGCCTCGAGGCCGACTACCTCGCCGTGTCGTTCCCGAAGAACAAGGAAGACATGTACATGGCGCGCCAGCTCCTTCGCGCCGCGAACGGCCGCGCGCTCCTGATCGCCAAGATCGAGCGAGCCGAGGCGATCGGCGCGCTCGAGGAGGTCATCGAGGCCTCCGACGGCATCATGGTCGCGCGCGGCGACCTCGCGGTCGAGGTCGGCAACGCGGCGGTGCCGGGCCTGCAAAAGCGCATGATCCGGCTCGCGCGCGAGCGAAACAAGCTCACGATCACCGCGACGCAGATGATGGAGTCGATGATCTTCAACCCGGTTCCGACGCGCGCCGAGGTGTCGGACGTCGCCAACGCGGTGCTCGACGGGACCGACGCGGTCATGCTGTCGGCCGAGACCGCGGCGGGCAAGTTCCCGGTCGAGACCGTCGAGGCGATGGCGCAGATCTGCGTCGAGGCCGAGAAGAGCGACCCGGTCGTGCTCGACCGCGACTTCATGAACACGACGTTCACGCGCATCGACCAGTCGATCGCGATGGCGACGCTGTTCACCGCGTTCCACCTGAAGGCGAAGGCGATCGCCTCGCTCACGCAGTCCGGATCGACCGCGCTGTGGATGTCGCGCCACAACGCCGGCTGCCCGATCTACGCGCTGACGCCCGAAGTCGCGTCGCAGCGCAAGATGGCGCTCTACCGCAACGTGCGGACGTTCTTCCTCGACCAGAGCGAGGACCGCGACTCGGTGCTGCTCGCCGCGGAGCAGCTCCTCGTCGAGCGCGGCCAGGTGCAGCGCGGCGACCTGATCGTGCTCACGATCGGCGAGCCGATGGGCAAGTCCGGCGGCACCAACGCCATGAAGATCGTCAGAGTCGGCGAGCATCGTTCGCCGGCGTGACCATCTTCGGCGTCCGCTAACCGGCGGACACGGCTTGTCGTGGCCGCCGGTCAAGGTCGGCTTGCCGACCGGCGAACGCTCGGATTGTCAGCGTCGGCGAGCATCGCTCGCCAGATCGACGGCGGTTGCCGAACCCCGCGCATGATCGGGCAGCCCGGCCCGCGGCCGCGCGCTCCGGGCGCCTTGCTGCACCGCGCCTTGACGGGCAATTAACCGGCTGGTTACATCGCCGGATGCCCCTCGACGCCGCCCCGCCCCGCCGCGCCCGCCGGCGCCCCGCGCCGCCGCCGCGCGACGCCGAGGCAAGCCGGGCGCGCATCCTGGCGGCCGCCACCGAGGAGTTTTCGCGCCACGGTCTCTCCGGCGCGCGCGTCGACCGCATCGCCGCGCGCGCGAAGGCCAACAAGCGGATGCTCTACTACTACTTCGGCCCGAAGGACGCGCTGTTCCTCGCCGTGCTCGAGGCGGCGTACGCGCGCATCCGGGGCGAGGAGCGCGCGCTCGACCTGACCGCCCGCCCGCCGGTCGATGCGATGCGCGAGCTCGTCACCTTCACCTGGCGGCACTTCCTCGCCCATCCCGAGTTCATCTCGCTGCTGAACACCGAGAACCTGCACCGCGCGAAGCACCTGAAGCGCTCGACACGCATCCGCTCGCTGCACTCGCCGCTCGTCGAGACGATCGCGGCGCTGCTCGAGCGCGGACGTCGCGAGGGCGTCTTTCGCGCCGGCGTCGACCCGGTGCAGCTCTACGTCTCGATCGCGGCGCTCGGGTATTTCTACCTGTCGAACGGATGGACGCTGTCGACGATCTTCGGCCGCGACCTGCTGGCCGACGGGGCGAAGGACGTGCGCCTCGCCCACGTCGTCGACCTCGTGCTGCGGGCGCTCGCCCCCGGGCCCGGCAAGGGGGTTGCCGTCGGGCCGCCGGTCGTGCGATCCTGATTAACCAGCCGGTTAACTCGGGGGCGAACGGCGCCACCCGGGACGCCGCAAAGGAGGAGCCATGGAACGGAGCAAGCGCAATCTCGCCGCCGCCGTCGCGGCGCTCGCCGCCCTCGCCGCCGCGCCCGCCGCGCTCGCGCAGGCGACGTGGAAGCCCGAGAAGCCGATCACGATCATCGTGCCCTGGGCGGCCGGCGGGTCGACCGACCAGGTGACGCGCGTCGCCGCGGCCGAGATCGAGAAGGCGCTGAACCAGAAGGTCGTCGTCGTGAACCAGCCCGGCGCATCCGGCTCGATCGGCACGAAGAACGCGCTCGAGGCGGCGAAGGACGGCTACACGTGGACCGCGGGCGCCGCGCAGGACCTCGGCACCTACGCGGTGCTGGGCATGCTGGACACGAAGATCCAGGACTGGGCGCTGTTCCTCAACGTCGCGAACGTCTCGACGATCGCGGTCAATCCGAACACGCCCTACAAGACCGCGGCCGAGCTGATCGACGCGATGAAGGCGAAGCCGGGCCAGGTCAGCGTCGCGACGGCCGGCGTCAACTCGAGCGGCCACTCGGCGATGGAAGCGGTCGCGCGCGCGACCGGCGTCAAGTACAAGCACGTCACCTACGACGGCGGCAACCCGGCCGTCGTGGCGACGGTCGCGGGCGAGACCGAGGTCACGACGCAGCTCACCGTCGAGGAAGCCGAGATGATCCGCGGCAAGCGGCTGCGCCCGCTCGCGGTCGTCGGCGACCGCGCGGTCGAGCTCGACGGCTACGGCACGATCGATCCGCTCACGAAGACGCTGCCGACGTTCAAGGCGCCGGCCAACCACTTCGGCATCTTCATCCCGAAGGGCGTGCCGCCCGAGGTGATCGCGACCGTCGAGAAGGTCTGGAACGACCAGGTGAAGAACTCGGCCGCCCTCAAGAAGTACGCGACCGAGCGCGGCGCCGTGTTCGCGCCGCTCGCCGGCGCCGAGGCGCAGCGCGCCGTGATGCCTGCCGTGCAGGCGAACGCCTGGGCGGCGGTCGACGCCGGCAAGGCGAAGGTCCAGCCCGACACGCTCGGCATCCCGAAGCCCTAGGCCCGAGAGGGACCGCAGTCGCCGCGGGCTCGCGCCCGCGGCGGGCCGCGCCGCCGATGGACGAACCCGAGCACGCGCTCCCGCCCGCCTCGCCGCGGACCGACGCGATCGCCGCGTGGGCGCTCGTCGCGTTCGGCGCGCTCGTGGCGTGGCTCGCCTGGCGCATGGACCGGATGGAGGCGCAGGACGGCACGCTGTGGACCGCACCGGGGCTGTGGCCGGGCGCCGTCGGCCTTTGCATCGTCGCGCTCGGCCTCGTCCTCGTCGTGCGTTCGCGCCGCCGCGCGCGGACGTTCGGCTGGGACACCGCCGAGGCGGACGACACCCCTCTCGTTCCCGCGCCGCGGTTCGCGCTCGCCGCCGCGACGTTCTTCGCCTACGGCCTCGTCCTCGTCGGCCGCGGCCTGCCGTTCTGGCTCGGCACGACGCTGTTCGTCGCCGCCTACGTGTTCCTTTTCCGCGAAACGCCGCCGGCGACCTCCGCCTGGCGCCGCGGCGCCTTCGCGCTCGCGGTCGGCGCGGCCACGGCCGCCGTCGTGACCCTCGTGTTCGAGCGCGTGTTCCTCGTGCGCCTGCCCTGACGCGATGTTCGAGGGCCTGGTCCAGTTCGGGCACGCGATCGCCGGGTTCCTCGACCCGCTGTCGATCGGGCTGATCCTGCTGTCGTCGCTCGTCGGCGTGGTCATCGGCGCGCTGCCGGGGCTCACGGCGACGATGGGCATCGCGCTGATGACGACGCTCACGATCAAGATGCCGTCGAACGAGGCGCTGCTCGTGCTGATCTGCACCTACGTCGGCGCGATCTACGGCGGATCCCGCTCGGCGATCCTGCTCAACATCCCCGGCACGCCCGCGTCCGCCGCGAGCTGCCTCGACGGGCACGCGCTCGCGAAGCAAGGGCTCGCGGGCCGCGCGATGGGGATCGCGACGTCGGGCTCGGTGATCGGCACGCTGATCGGCATGGTGTTCCTCGCGCTGTTCACGCCCATCCTGGGCGACCTCGCGCTCAAGTTCGGCGCCTACGAGTTCTTCTGGCTCGCGTTCTTCGGCGTCGTCATCGCCGGGACGCTCACCGGCGACGACCCGCTGAAGGGCTGGCTCGCCGGCCTCGTCGGCATCTTCTGCGCGACCGTCGGTCAGGAGGCGATCTACGCGTACGACCGCTACAGCTTCGGCAGCCGCGACCTCGCGGGCGGCTTCAACCTCGTGCCGGCGCTCGTCGGCGCGTTCGGCATGGCGGAGCTGCTCGTCGCGGCGCGCGAGAAGCCGGCGCCGGTGACGATCAACCCGTTCGACTCGGTGGTCCCGAAGCTCGCCGACGTCACGAAGTACTGGCGCACGATCCTGCGCTCCGGCGTGATCGGCACGTTCATCGGCATCCTGCCCGGCGTCGGCGAGGACGTCGCCGCGTGGTCGTCCTACGCGGCGGCGAAGCGCGCGAGCAAGGAGAAGGAGAAGTTCGGCAAGGGCTCGATCGACGGCCTGATGGCGGCCGAGACCGGCGACAACGCCTGCGTCCCCGGCGCGGTGATCCCGGTGCTCACGCTCGCGATCCCCGGCTCCGCGCCCGCCGCCGTGCTGATGGCCGCGATGATCATCCACGGCGTGCGTCCCGGCCCGCTCATCATGACCGAGGCGCCGACGTTCGTGTACGAGGTCGTCGCGATGATGCTGTTCGCGACGATCGGCATCCTGATCTACGGCCTCACGCTGACGCGCCTCCTGATCCGCGTGCTGTCGGTGCCGAAGGGCATCATCGTGCCGATCATCTTCGTGCTGTGCGTCGTGGGCGCCTACGCGATCAGCTCGCGGCTCTTCGACGTCTGGGTCATGCTGGGCTTCGGCGTCCTGGGCTACGTGCTGCGTCGCGCGAAGTTCCCGATCGCGCCGCTCGTGCTGGGCCTCGTGCTCGGCGACCTGATGGAGAAGGGCCTGCGCCGCGGGCTCGTGCTGTCCGACGGCAGCCTCGCGCCGTTCTTCACGCGCCCGATCTCGGCGGTGCTGTGGATCACGATCGCGCTCGTGATCGCGATGCGATTCCCGGCCGTGCGCGCCGCCTTCGCGCGCCTCGTGCCGCGGCGGGACAACCCGATGGAGTCGAAATGAGCACCCTCCGCGTCGGCATCGTGATGAACGGTGTCACGGGCCGCATGGGCACGAACCAGCACCTCGTGCGCTCGATCTGCGCGATCCGCGCCCAGGGCGGCGTGAAGCTCGCCGACGGCCGCCGCGTCATGCCGGACCCGATCCTCGTCGGTCGCAACCGGGCGAAGCTCGAGGCGCTCGCGAAGGCGCACGGCATCGAGCGCGTGTCGACCGACCTCGACGCCGCGCTCTCGAATCCCGCCGACACCGTCTACTTCGACGCCGCGTCGACCGGGCTGCGCCCCGAGCTGATCCGCAAGGCCATCGCGAAGGGCAAGCACGTCTACACCGAGAAGCCCGTCGCACCGACGCTCGCCGACGCGATCGACCTCGCGAAGCGCGCGAAGGCCGCGGGCGTCAAGCACGGCGTGGTGCAGGACAAGCTCTGGCTGCCGGGGCTCCTCAAGCTCAGGATGCTCGTCGACAGCGGCTTCTTCGGGCGCATCCTGTCGGTGCGCGGCGAGTTCGGCTACTGGGTGTTCGAGGGCGACTGGCAGCCCGCGCAGCGCCCGAGCTGGAACTACCGCAAGGAGGACGACGGCGGGATCATCGTCGACATGCTGTGCCACTGGCGCTACGTGCTCGACAACCTGTTCGGCGAGGTGAAGTCGGTCTCGTGCCTCGGCGCGACGCACATCCCGAGGCGCTGGGACGAGGCCGGCAAGCCCTACGACGCGACCGCGGACGACGCCGCCTACGCGACCTTCGAGCTCGACGGCGGCGCGAGGCACGGCACGATCGTCGCGCAGATCAACAGCTCGTGGACGACGCGCGTGCGGCGCGACGACCTCGCCACCTTCCACGTCGACGGCACGCTCGGCTCGGCGGTCGCGGGCCTCACCGAGTGCCGCATCCAGCCGCGCGCCGCGACGCCCAAGCCGGTGTGGAACCCCGACGTGCCGCAATCGATCGACTTCCACGACACCTGGCAGCTCGTGCCGACGAACCAGGCCTACGACAACGCGTTCAAGGTCGAGTGGGAGCTCTTCCTCCGCCACCTGTTCGACGACACGCCGTTCCCCTGGGACCTCGTCGCCGGCGCGAAGGGCGTGCAACTCGCCGAGGCCGGGTTGAAGAGCTGGGCCGAGCGCCGCTGGGTCGACGTCCCGCCGCTCTCGATCTGAGGCCGGCGATGGCGACGATCCGCCTGCCGCTCGCCGACGGAACGCTGGCGCCGTACACGCTGCGCGCGGCGACGTCGTGGCCCGCGCCCGCCGCGCCGCCGCGATTCAACCGCGTCGCGTTCTCCGCGGCGCACGTGGTCGCCGATCCGCTCGCGCGGGCCGATCCCTTCGTCGACGCGGCGCTCGACTGGGACGCGACGCTCGCCTACCGCCGTCACCTGCTCTCGCTCGGCCTGGGCGTCGCCGAGGCGATGGACACGGCACAGCGCGGCATGGGACTCGACTGGGCGACGTCGTTCAGGCTCATCGACCGCAGCGTCGCCGCCGCGCGCGACATCCCCGGCGCGCTCGTGTTCTCGGGCGCCGGCACCGACCACCTCGACCCCGCCGACGCGCGGAGCGTCGACGACGTGATCGCCGCCTACGAGCACCAGTGCGAGGCGATCGAGCGCGTCGGAGGACGCATCATCCTGATGGCGAGCCGCGCGCTGGCGCGTGCCGCGCGCACGCCCGACGACTACCTGCGCGTCTACGATCGCGTCCTCGCGCAGGTGCGGCGGCCGGTGATCCTGCACTGGCTGGGCGACATGTTCGACCCGGCGCTCGCCGGCTACTGGGGCCACCGCGACCTCGATCGCGCGACCGACGTGTGCCTCGAGGCGATCGGCGCGAGCGCGTCCAAGGTCGACGGCATCAAGGTGTCGCTGCTCGACGGCGCGCGCGAGATCGTGATGCGGCGGCGGCTGCCGGCGGGCGTGCGCATGTACACCGGCGACGACTTCAACTTCGCGGAGCTGATCGGCGGGGACGCGCTCGGCCACTCGGACGCGCTGCTCGGCATCTTCGACGCGATCGCGCCGGCTGCCTCCGCGGCGCTCGTCGCGCTCGCCGCCGGCGACCGCCCGCGGTTCGAGGCGATCCTTGCGCCGACGGTGCCGCTGTCGCGCAAGATCTTCGAGGCGCCGACGCGCTTCTACAAGACCGGCGTCGTGCTGATGGCCTACCTGAACGGCCACCAGTCGCACTTCACGATGGTGGGCGGCCAGCAGGGCGCGCGCAGCCTCGTGCATCTCGCCGAGGTGTTCCGGCTCGCCGATGCGGCGGGCCTGCTCGTCGACCCCGACAAGGCCGCCGCCCGCATGCGCGTGCTCACGGCGCTCCACGGGATCTGAGTGTCGCCGCCCGATCCGGCGTCGCTTTCGATCAACACCGCGACGTTGCGCGGCCAGTGGGGCCTCGCGGAAATCGTCGACGGTCTCGTCCGTCACGGCATCCGCGGCATCTCGCCCTGGCGCGACCAGGTCGCCAGGCTGGGATTGCGCGAATCGGCGCGACGCATCCGGGATGCCGGGCTCGCGGTGTCGGGCTATTGCCGCGGCGGCATGTTTCCGGCGTCCGACCGGGCGGGCCTCGACGCGGCGCGCGACGACAACCGCCGCGCCGTCGACGAAGCCGTCGCGGTCGGCGCGCGGACGCTCGTGCTCGTCGTCGGCGGCTTGCCGAAGGACGCTCGGGGGCGCATCGCCTCGAAGGACCTCGGCGCGGCGCGCGGCATGGTGCGCGACGGCCTGGGCGCGCTCCTCGACTACGCGCGCGAGGCTCGCATGCCCCTCGCGATCGAGCCGCTGCACCCGATGTACGCGGCCGACCGCGCTTGCGTCAACACGCTCGCGCAGGCGAACGACCTGTGCGACGAGCTCGCGCGCGACGACGGCGCCGCGCTCGGCGTCGCGGTCGACGTCTACCACGTCTGGTGGGATCCGGCCCTCGAGCGCGAGATCGCGCGCGCCGGCCGCCACGGCAGGCTGCACGCGTACCACATCTGCGACTGGCTCGTGCCGACGACCGACCTCCTGAACGACCGCGGCATGATGGGCGACGGCGTCGTCGACCTGCCGAGGCTGCGCGGCTGGATGGCGGCCGCCGGCTATCGCGGCATGCACGAGGTCGAGCTCTTCTCGACCAAGTGGTGGGCCGAGGACGGCGATCGCGTGCTCGCGACCTGCCGCGAGCGGCACCGAACCGCCAGCTGACGCGCCCGCGAGCTCACGCCATCGTCGTGGCGTGACCGATCCCGCCACTCCCGCCGGGCTGGCGCGGTTCGGTGCTTCGATCGCGGACGTCTTCGCGATCGGCATCGGCCTGCCCCTGGCGACCGGCCTCGCGTGGATCGGCTCGATCCTCGCGCCGTTCGCGGGCGTCGGCGCGGTGGACGCGCTTTTCGCCGACCCGCGCCGCCGGAGTAAAATCCGGGTTTCCCCCGAGCTTCCGCCGGAGTCCGCCATGCCCCTCGTCTCGATGCGCCAGCTCCTCGACCACGCCGCCGACCACGGGTACGGGCTGCCCGCGTTCAACGTCAACAACCTCGAGCAGGTGCAGGCCATCATGGCCGCGGCCGCCGAGACCGACAGCCCGGTGATCATGCAGGCGTCCGCCGGCGCGAGGAAGTACGCGGGCGAGATCTTCCTGCGCCACCTGATCGAAGCCGCGGTCGAGAGCTATCCGCACATCCCGGTCGTCATGCACCAGGACCACGGCCAGTCGCCCGACGTCTGCGCCTCCGCGATCAAGCTCGGCTTCACGAGCGTCATGATGGACGGCTCGCTGCAGGCCGACGGCAAGTCGATCGCGTCCTACGACTACAACCTCGACGTGACGCGCAAGGTCGTCGACATGGCGCACGCGACGGGCGTGACCGTCGAGGGCGAGCTCGGCTGCCTGGGCTCGCTCGAGACGATGAAGGGCGACAAGGAGGACGGCCACGGCGCGGAAGGCACGATGACGCGCGAGATGCTGCTCACCGATCCCGACCAGGCCGCCGACTTCGTGAAGCGCACGCAGCTCGACGCGCTCGCGATCGCGATCGGCACCTCGCACGGCGCGTACAAGTTCTCGCGCAAGCCGACCGGCGACATCCTCGCGATCGACCGCATCAAGGCGATCCACGCGCGCATCCCGAACACGCACCTCGTGATGCACGGCAGCTCGTCGGTGCCGCAGGACCTGCTCGCGATCATCCGCGAGAACGGCGGCGAGATGAAGGAGACCTACGGCGTGCCGGTCGAGGAAATCCAGGAAGGCATCAAGCACGGCGTGCGCAAGGTCAACATCGACACCGACATCCGGCTCGCGATGACCGCCGCGATCCGCAAGTTCCTGCGCGAGAAGCCGTCGTCGTTCGACCCTCGCGACTACCTCAAGCCCGCGCGCGAGGCCGCGAAGCAGATCTGCCGGCAGCGCTACGAGCAGTTCGGCTGCGCCGGCATGGGCTCGAAGATCAAGCCGGTGCCGCTCGACAGGATCGCGAGCAGGTACCGGTCCGGCGAGCTCCGCCAGATCATCGCCTGACCGGCCTTCCCTGACGACGTCGACGGCCCCGGTGCCGGGGCGTCGCGCGCGCTTCCCGCGCCCATTCCCCGATCGAAGGAAAGCCGCCGCCGCATGCGAGCCCTCCTGCGTTCCACGCTGATTCTCGTCGCCGCGGTCGCCGCGGCGCTCCCCGCCGCCGCCCAGGTCGCCGCGCCGCGGCCGAACGTCGTCTTCATCCTGTCCGACGACCAGGGCTGGAAGGACGTCGGGTTCCACGGCTCGGACCTCCGCACGCCGAACATCGACGCGCTCGCGAAGGGCGGCGTGCGCCTCGAGCAGTACTACGCGCAGCCGATGTGCACGCCGACGCGGGCGGCGCTGATGACGGGCCGCTATCCGCACCGCTACGGGCTGCAGACGCTGGTCATCCCGTCGAACGGTACCTACGGCCTCGCGACCGACGAGTGGCTGATGCCCCAGATGCTGAAGGAGGCCGGCTACCGGACCGCGATCGTCGGCAAGTGGCACCTCGGCCACGCGGATCGCAAGTACTGGCCGCGCCAGCGCGGCTTCGACATCCAGTACGGGCCGCTGCTCGGCGAGATCGACTACTTCACCCACTCGGCGCACGGCGTGCGCGACTGGTTCCGCGACGAACGGCCGGTCAACGAAGCGGGCTACGCGACCACGCTGCTCGGCGACGACGCCGTGAGGCTGATCGAGAAGCACGACAAGTCGACGCCGCTGTTCCTGTACCTCGCGTTCACCGCGCCGCACGCGCCCTACCAGGCGCCCAAGGCCTGGCTCGACCGGTTCGCGTCGATCGAGGATCCGTCGCGCCGCGCCTACGCCGCGATGATCGCGTCGATGGACGACCAGGTCGGCCGCGTGATCGCCGCGCTCGAGCGCCGCGGGATGCGCGAGAACACGCTCGTCGTCTTCCAGAGCGACAACGGCGGCCCGCGATCGGCGAAGTTCACCGGCGAGATCGACATGTCGAAGGCCACGATCCCCGCCGACAACGGCCCCTACCGGGACGGCAAGGGGTCGTACTACGAGGGCGGGACGCGCGTCGTCGCGCTCGCCAACTGGCCGGGGCGCCTGCCCGCGGGCGCGGTCGTCGAACAGCCGATGCACGTCGTCGACTGGTACCCGACGCTCGCCCGCCTGGCGGGCGCGTCGACCGCGCGCGCGAAGCCGCTCGACGGCGTCGATCAGTGGCCGGCGCTCGCGGAGGGACGACCCTCGGCGCGCGACGGGATCGTGTACGGCGTGGAGCCGTTCCGCGCGGCCGTGCGCAAAGGGAACTGGAAGCTCGTCTGGCAGGCGACGCTGCCGTCGAAGGTCGAGCTGTTCGACCTCGCGGCGGATCCGGCGGAGGGCACGAACCTGGCGGATGCGAATCCGGCGAAGGTCGCCGAGCTCCAGGGGCTCGTCGAGGCGCAGGCGCGGGACGCGGTCGCGCCGCTGATCTTCAAGGAGGCGTTCGGCGCCGTGAAGCCGGCCCTCTTCGGATCGGTCGCGCTTCCCGACGACGCCAGGGGAATCGCCACGCAGCCCTGAGTCCCGCGTCGCGCTAACGCGCGCAGGCGTCCAGCGCGAGCGTCAGCGACTGCAGGATCTCGCGCTTCGCGTCGCGCTCGACGAACGCCACGAGCTCGGGATGGCGGCCCCGCTCGGCCGGCACCTCGAGCGTCGTCTCGAGCTTCAACGTGCCCGACGCGTCGGCGGGCCCGCTCGTGGCGAGCGCACGCACCACGTGCTCGTGGCGCAGCGTGACACCCGCGTTCTCGCCGCGCTTCACGTCGGTGACGTGGCCGCTGTCGGCGTAGGCGACCTCGAGGCGCGCGCCGTCGCGATCGGACCGCGCCGGCACCTCCGCGCTCGCGACGACCACGATGCGCCCGCCCTGCTCGCGCGCGACGAGCGCGATCCGCGCGCGCGGCGGCACCCTCGACGCGCGGGCGATCTCGCCGGCCGCGCCCTTGTCGCGCCAGTCGAGATCCTGCCCCTGCAGCACGACCTGCGGCGTGTAGACGGTCGCGCTGCGGCTCGCGCGCGCGATCGCCTGCTGCCGCGCCGACCACCCGGCGCTCGCGAAGCGATCCGGCCAGCCGAGCTTGTCCCAGTAGTCGACGTGGAACGCGAGCACGCTGGCCGCTTCGTCAGCGCCCGGCGGGAAGGTCTGTCCGACCCAGCGATCCGCGGGCGGGCAGGAATCGCAGCCCTCGGACGTGTAGAGCTCGACGAGCGGGACGGTCCGCTCGCCGCTTTGCGCGCGACAGGCGAGGTCCGCGGCCGCCGCCGGCGCTGCGGCGGCGCACAACCCGAGCAGGGCAATTCCGATCGTTCGCGTGGCGTCCATGCCGATGGGTCGCAGGCCCGGCGCCGCGCCTTACGCGCTCCGCCCGGACCCCCGTGCTAGGATCGTCGCACCGCGCGGCGGCGGCCGCCGCCGCGTCGCCGAACAACCCCGGGAGGGCGCCATGGGCATCATGAGCATCGTCTGGATGATCGTCGTCGGTTTCGTCGTCGGCCTGCTCGCGCGGTTCTTCTATCCCGGCGCGGTGAACCTCGGGTTCTGGATGACGACGCTGCTCGGCATCGGAGGCTCGGTCGTCGGCGGCATCATCGGCGGGCTGTTCTCGAAATCGCCCGACGGCAAGTTCCACACGGCGGGCCTCATCATGTCGGTCATCGGCTCGCTGATCCTGCTGTGGGCGTACCTCAACTACTTCGCGAAGTGACGACGGGCGGGGATCGACGGCCAGGCGACGCCGACCCGCCTTCCCTCGCCGAGATCGAGGCCGCCGCCCGCCGCGTCTACGCGGCGATGGCGCCGACGCCCCAGATCGCGTGGCCGCTCGTCGCGAGGCGGGCGGGCACCGAGGTCTGGGTCAAGCACGAGAACCATACGCCGATCGGCGCGTTCAAGGTGCGCGGCGGCCTGAACCGCGTCGCGCTGCTCGCCGAATCGGCGTCGCGCCCGTCGGGCGTCTGCAGCGCGACCCGCGGCAATCACGGGCAGAGCCTCGCCTACGCCGCGGCGAGACACGGCCTCTCGTGCACGATCGTCGTTCCGTTCGGCAACTCGGCGTCCAAGAACGCGGCGATGCGCGCGTTCGGCGCGGAGCTCGTCGAGCACGGCCGCGACTTCGACGAGGCGCGCGTGCACGCACACGCGCTGGCGAAGGAGCGCGGGCTCGCGTTCGTCGGCCCGTTCGAGCGGCCGCTCGTCGCGGGCGTGGCGACCTACGCGCTCGAGCTGTTCCGCGCCGTCGCGGGCCTCGACCGCGTCTACGTGCCGATCGGCTGCGGCTCCGGCGCCTGCGGCCTCATCGCCGCACGCGACGCGCTCGGCCTCGACACGAAGATCATCGGCGTGGTATCGACGCGCGCGAACGCCTACGCGCAGTCGTTCCGCGCGCGCCGCGCGATCGAGACGGCGACCGCCGACACGATGGCCGACGGCATGGCGGTGCGCGTGCCGGTGCCCGCGGCGCTCGAGATCCTGTGGCGCGGCGCACACGACGTCGTCGAGGTCGACGACGCGGCCGTCGAGTCCGCCATGCGCGCACTGTTCGACGACACGCACCAAATCGCGGAGGGCGCGGGCGCAGCGCCGCTCGCCGCGCTGCTCGCCGATCCCGCGCGCGCGGGGAAGCGCTGCGCCGTCATCCTGTCGGGCGGCAACGTCGACCGCGGCCTCTACGAGCGCGTGCTCGCCGGCTGAACCCCAGGGGTCAGGTTGCCTAGCCAACCTGGTTGGCACCCGCCGCGCGCACCGGCGACCCCTGGACGGTCGCTTCGAGATCACACCCGCCGCACGCGCCGGGCCGCCACGCGCGGCAGCCGGCGGCGGGGGATCACACCGCCGCGCTGCCGCACGCGCGGTGGGGGGCGGCGACCTGCGACTGCTCGCGCAGGTACTGCTGCAGGTAGTAGAGCGAGCCCGCGGACTTGCCGGTCGACCCCGATCCCTTCCAGCCGCCGAACGGCTGGTGGCCCGGCCACGCGCCCGTCGTCGCGCCCTGCGGCCGGTTCGCGTAGGCCACGCCCGCCTCGATCGTCGCGAAGAAGCGCTCGGTGTCCGCGTCGTCGCCGTAGAAGCCCGCGGTGAGCCCGTAGTCGCTCGCGTTGGCGCGCGCGATGCCCTCGCCGATCGATTCGACCGGCGCGACGAGCACGAACGGCGCGAACAGCTCGCGCGTCCAGAGCGGATGATCGAGCGGCGCGCGGGCGACGGTCGGCGCGACGTAGTGGCCGTGCGCGAGGTCGCCGTGGTCGAGACGCTCGCCGCCGTGCACGATCGCGCCGTCGCGGCCAAGCGCGTGGATCGCCGCGACCGCGTCCTCGTAGCGGGCGACCGCCGAGTCGTCGATGAGCGGCCCCATCCAGTGCTCGCGCAGCGTGGGATCGCCGACCGGAACTCGCATCGCCGCCTCGTGCAGCGCGGCGACGAAGTCCGCGTGCCTCGTGTGGTCGACGTAGACGCGCGAGCAGGCCGAGCACTTCTGTCCGGTGAGGCCGAACGCGGATCGCGCGATGCCGGTCGCGGCGTCGGCGAGGTTCGCGCGCCGGCTCACGATCGCGGCGTTCTTGCCGCCCATCTCGGCGATGCAGGGCCGCGGCCAGCGACCCTGCGCGAACGCGCGCACGAGGTGCATGCCGACCTCGTGGCTCCCGGTGAACGTCGCGCCGGCGACGCGCGAATCGCGAACGAGCGGCTCGCCGATCGCGGCCCCGCTGCCGGTGACGCAGTTGAACACGCCGGGCGGGACGCCCGCGTCGCGCAGCGCGAGCGCGAGAAGCCTCGCCGACCACGGCGTCGCGCTCGCGGGCTTCAGGACGACGGTGTTCCCCGCGACGAGCGCCGCGCCGGTCGGCCCGCCCGCGAGCGCGAGCGAAATTGAACGGCGCGATGACGAGCCACGGGCCCTACGGCTTCATCACGCTCGTGTTGAGGCTCTCGAAGCCGGCCACCGGGTCGCGGGCCATCGCGCGCACGAACCCGTCGTTCGCCTCCATCCGGTCGCACGAGTACGCGATCAGGTCGGCGGTCTCCTCGCTGTGAACACATCCGTCCGGTTCTTGCCGACCTCGAGCGCGAGCACCGCGCCGATCTCGACCGCTGCTGAGGATCGGTATGCGCGCGCAGGATCGCCACGCGCTCGCGCCACGGCATCCGCTGAGCCGCGGGGAACGCGCCTTGCGGCGCGGACGTCGCGGCGGACTGATACGACGCGTCGCCAGCACCTGCGGGCGTGGCCACAGCACGCCGTTCGATCAGGCGTGCACCGCGTACTGCGCCGGCGCCCGCACGTCCTCGCCGCCGGTCGCCATCACGTGCTCGACTTCGAGCGTGCGGCGCACGCTCGCGACGGCCTCGTCGAAGTGCCGGTGGAGGTCCTCCGGCGGGTCGAACATCGTGGAGTAGGTCAGGCGGAACATCGATGGAGCCGAAAGGCGTAGAGAGTGGATAGTAGATAGGGTTTGGCGTCGTGCCAACGCCTGCCGCCGAGGCACCTGCACGTCGACGCCAGGACATCGAGGCGCGCGAATCGCCAGGATCGCTACGCGCTGCCGACCACCTACCGTCGACGCCTTTCGGCTGCAGGCCCCCGCAGAGCGCGGGCGCTTCGGCGCTACGCGCCCGCTAGACCAGATCCGCC
>JBGAHH010000073.1:0-21684 GCA_044226265.1 Casimicrobiaceae bacterium
ACCTCGTCGAGCACGAGGTTGGGAACGCTGATCGACGCGACGTCGTCGGGGATGTTCGCCGACCCCGTGTAGAGCACGCCGCCTTCGAAGTGCTTCTCCTGCAGCGTGTTCCCGCCGCTCGACTTCCGGCCGAGCGGCAGGCGCGCCCGCAGTTCCGGCGTCGCCGCGATCATCGGGTCAAGCTTGGTGCGGACCCACTTGCGCGCGACCTTCTCGGTGGGGAACAGCGCGAGGAAGGACGCGGGGTCGAGGTGCACCGTGCGCCCGATCCAGTTGAGCGCGATCTCGGAGCCGGAGACCTGCGAGCTCTTCACGTACACGACGAGCGGGGCAGGGTGCCGCGCGTCGAGCGCGCGCATAATGCCGACGACGTAGGGGGTGCGGGCGTTGCGCCACTGCCCGGGCTCGGAGGAAGACTTCGCCGAGAGCTGGCGGTAGGTGTCGGCCCAGGTCTCGATCGGCGCCGGGCGGCGTGGCTCGATCGCCTTCGCCCACGCGTCGATCAGCGCGCCGTAGCCGGCGCGGTCGTCGAGGCCAAGGGTGCTGGCAGGGGTGTTCATGGGGGCTTCCGGCTACCGAATGCGCGTCCGTATCCGGGTTCCGGTGCCTCCCCCCGCAACCAACACCAGAAGGGCCCGCCGTCGGCGGGCCCTTCGTCATTTCGGCGCTTGGTTGCTCGCGCCCCGCGCGACGTCCGCTCGGCTGTGCGGCCCCCCGGCCCTCGCGCGCCGCGGCACCTGCGCGAACGCGCGCCGGCACTGCGCCGGCGCGAGCCCGGCGCGCTTCGCGATCGCGCCGGCGCGACGGGCCCGGGAGGCCGGGCCCGTCCGTCGCGTCGTTACGAGACTTCCTTGACCTCGGGCGGCTTCCAGGTGCCGTCGAGGATCGACGGCGACTTTTCGCTCGGCCAGTACAGCCGCATCATCAGGACGAACTCGTCCTTGGGCGCGGGCAGCCAGTTCTGCTCCTTGTCCCTGCCCGGCGACTCGTTCTGGATGTAGAGGTCGATCGACCCGTCGGCGTTGGTCTTGAACTTGTTGCGGGAGCTTACCGTGTAGCGGTTGATCGGGTTCGGGACGAAGAAGTAATCCTTGTCGTACATCGTGATCGACCAGAACGCGTTGGCCGGCGGCAGCTCGCCCTTGTTGAAGTGCGCCACGTACTTGTTCTTGCCGTGGTACTTCTTGAGGAGGTCCGGTCCTTCGGAGGTCGGATACACGGCGTCCTGCAGGCGGTTCGCGCCGAGGCCGTACCAGGTGATCATCGCGCGGTTCCGGTAGCCGGTGCCGTAGAGCCCGGTCTTCGAGAAGAACAGCCAGCCGTGCTCGAGCTTGGCGTCGCCGGTGGCGATCGCCTCCTTGAGGTAGACGCTGATCTTTTCCTGCGCCGGCTTCGGCGCCTCCGCGATGCCCTTGGCGACGGCCGGTTCGAGCTTCGAGGCGTCGAAGTCCTGGCCGGGCACGATGCCGATCTTCGCGAGCTTGGCCACCATCGGCGCGTCGTCCGCGGCGGGCGGATTCGTCTTCAGGAGCTCCGCGAAGAGCTTGAAGTAGGTCGCGCCGTCCATCGCGTTGACCTGGTCGCGCGGCGGCTTCATCTCGAACGACGCGTCGACCTTGCCGGGCGGCGGCGTGTAGGGCTTGCCGTACGCGGAAAGCGGGACCGCGCTCATCTGGTCCTGAAGCGCGTGGACCGCCTTGTAGTCCTCGGGGGTGCCGGTGCAGTAGATGCGCCCGAGCACCCAGACCATGCCGGTCGGCGACTTGTATTCCGTCACGCCGGCCGGCAGCGTGCCGGTCCAGCCGGGTCCGGTGATCGCGTACTTCTGCGGCCTGGTGCCCGTCGTGCGCTTGCCCGGGTCCTGGAACACGTTCGTCCACCCGTCGAGCATCGGGAGGACGAAGAAGCGGTCCTTCATGTCCGGGGTGCTGACGATCCACGGCTCCTTCGACACGTCGAGCCAGACGATCGTGTAGAGCGTGTCGGCGTTCGGCGCGGTGACCGTGTGGTCGTCGACCGCCGGGTAATTGCGCAGGCGCGCGAAGTGGCCCATCGGCGCCTTCGATCCCTCCGGCTTCTCGACGTTGGTCGAGACGCGGCGCGTGATCTCCATCGTCACGAGCGGGTACGCGTAGATGTACGCGTCGATTGCGGCCTCGCGCGCTTCGAGCTCCCTGGCCGCTGCCGCGACCGCCTTCGCGTCGGCCTCGGCCTTCGCCTTGGCCGTGTCGGCGGCGGAGGGCGCCGACGATTTCTGCTCGCTGCATGCGACGAGGCCCGCCAGTGCGGCGAGCGCGATCCCGAAGGCAAGTGTTCGATTCATGTTTTTCGTGCGCCTGGTCAAAAAGGGGGGCGGTCGCGCGTCACGCGACCGGCGGGGGTGCGATCGTACCCGAAAACGGCTACTTCGCCGCGCCCATCGCGCGCTGAGCCGCCTGCAGCTTCTGGATGTCCTGCGGCGTCAGCTTCGGTCGATCGATCGTCAGCGTGACGCGCTGCAACTTGCCGTTGAACGCGAACGGAATCTGGTAGTCGGCGTCGTCGACCGGCGTGCCGGTGTCCGAGCCGACGTCGAGGTTCTCGTCCCACTGCAGGATGAACGGGATCGTGTGCTCCATCTTCTGCTCGGCGACGACCGCGCCGTCGACCTTGAGCGTCCCGGTGCCGCCCTGACCGAGGCCGCTGTAGCTGCCGAACGCGAGCGTCGCCGCGCCGAGCCCGTCGTACTTGAAGTCGAACTCCAGGACGTGCTTGCCCGGCGCGAGGGCGTCGGGCCCCTGCCACTTGACCCGCTTCAGGTCGACCAGGTTCCAGGTGAACACCGGCTTGCCCTTGAGCAGGTAGAAGCCGTAGCCGCCGAAGCGCCCGCCCTGCGTGATCAGCACGCCTTCGCCGCCGCCTTGCGGCACGTCGACCTCGGCCTTGAACGTGTACGAGGCGTTCAGGACGCTCGGCGCGTCGCCGTTGGGCGTCCCGGTGAGCGGCTGCGTCCACGTGAAGACGTTGCGCCCCGCCGTGAGGCTGGGCCTCGGCGTCACCAGCCGGGCGACGACCGTCGGGTCGAGCGGCAGCACCTGGTACTTGGCGGCCTCCTGCCAGAAGACCTGCTGAAGCTCCTTGAGCTTCGCCGGGTTCTTCGCCGCGAGGTCTTCGCTCTGCGAGTAGTCGCTGCGCAGGTCGTAGAGTTCCCACGGGTAGTCGAGCACGCTCTGCTTCGGCTCGAAGTGGTCCCAGGGCGCCCGCATCACCTTCGTCGCCGCCCACCATCCGTCGTGGTAGATCGCGCGATCGCCCATCATCTCGAAGTACTGCGTACGGTGCGTCGACGGCGCGTTCGCGTTCTTCGCGTCGAACGTGTACGCCATGCTCACGCCCTCGATGGGGCTCTGCTTGATTCCGTCGACGAACGCCGGCTGGCGGATCTTCGTCGCCTCGAGGATCGTCGGCACGACGTCGATCACGTGGTGGAACTGGTGGCGGATGCCGCCCTGGTCCTTGATGACCGCCGGCCAAGAGATCGCCATCCCCTGGCGCACGCCGCCCAGGTGCGACACGATCTGCTTGGTCCAGGAGAACGGCGTGTCGAACGCCCAGGCCCACGCCACGGCCATGTGGTTGTAGGTCTTGTTTGTGCCCCACGCATCGTAGAAGTACTTGAGCTGGTCCTCGACCGGCACGTCGACGCTGTTGAACATCGCGACTTCGTTCGGCGTGCCGACGAGCGTGCCCTCCGAGCTCGTGCCGTTGTCGCCCTCGATGTAGATGATCAGCGTGTTGTCGAGCTTGCCCATGTCCTCGACCGCCTGGATCACGCGCCCGATCTCGTGGTCGGTGTAGGCGACGTACGCGGCGAAGACGTCGGCCTGCCGCACGAACATCTTCTTCTCGTCGGCGGAGAGCTGGTCCCACTCCTTGAGGGCGTCCTTGGGCCAGGGCGTGAGCTTCGTGTTCGGCGGTATCACGCCGAGCTTCTTCTGGTTCTCGAAGATCGTCTCGCGCAGCTGGTTCCAGCCCGCGTCGAACAGGTGCATGTCGCCGATCTTCTTGATCCACTCGGGCGTAGGGTGGTGCGGCGCGTGCGTGCCGCCGGGCACGTAGTAGACGAAGAACGGCTGGTCGGGCGTCAGCGTATCCACCTGCTTCATGTACGCGATCGCCTCGTCCGCCATCGCCGTCGTGAGGTTGTAGCCGGGATTGTCGCGGAACGGGTAGATGTAGGTGGTGTTGCGCGCGAGGTTCGCGGGCTCCCACTGGTTCGTGTCGCCGCCCATGAACCCGTAGAAGTATTCGAATCCCATGCCGGTCGGCCACTGGTCGAACGGCCCGATCGACGCCGCCTGGAACGACGGCGTGTTGTGGTTCTTGCCGAACCACGACGTCCGGTAGCCGTGGTCCTTGAGGATCCTGCCGATCGTCGCCTTGTCCTTCGTGATGATGCTGTCGTAGCCGGGGTAGCCGGTCGCCTGCTCGGCGATCACGCCGAAGCCGACCGAGTGGTGGTTGCGGCCGGTGATCAGCGCGGCGCGCGTCGGCGAGCAGAGCGCGGTCGAATGGAAGTTCGTGTAACGGAGCCCGCTCTTCGCGATGCGGTCGAGCGCGGGCGTCGGGATCACGCCGCCGAACGTGCCGGCGACGCCGTAGCCCGCGTCGTCGGTCATGATGAGCAGGACGTTCGGCGCGCCCTTCGGCGGGACGATGCGCGGCTGCCAGTAGGGCGTCGACTTCGGCGCCGTCTGCTCGATGCGCCCGCCGAACTTCCCGGGCGGGGCCGGGAGCCGGTCGCCGGGGATCGTCGTGGTCGCGGACGGGGAGCCCGGGGTTCCCGTCACCTGCTGGGCGGGAACGGGCGAGGCCAGGACGAGACCGCCGAGCGCGGCGGCCAACCAGCGAATCGATGCGTTCATTCAATGCACTCCCGTGACGGAGGTCGCGGCACAGTCGCCGCGTGCTCTCCGCGCATCGATTGTGAAATGACGCCGACACGGGCGCCTCCGCCGATTCCGACACGGGATGGACATTTCACGACAGGCGGATTGATGGCGCTCAAAGGCCGCGGTGCTCTCGACCGCCACTCGCCCCGACCCCGCGGCATCGACTAGCATTCGGTCGGCGTCGCCCGACCTCGGTCGACGACTCATTCGAGACGCTCGCATGCCGACCGACGATCCCTCCGCCGCCCCGATGTCGCGCCTCGAGGTCGAATGGGGGATCTCGTGGCGGGCGCTCCTGGCGATCGTGATCCCGGTCCTCGTGCTGCTGGCGGCGGGCGTCTGGTTCGCGACGCAGTTCCTGCATCCGGTGCCGCCCCGCCACGTGGTCTTCGCGGCCGGACCCGAGCACGGCGCGTTGCAGGCGTTCGCGCTTCGCTACCGTGCGATCCTCGCGCGCGAGGGCGTGACGCTCGACGTGAAGGTCACGCGCGGGATCGCCGAGAACCTCGCGATGCTGCACGAGGCGCGGGGCGGCGCGGACGCGGGATTCCTGGTTGCCGGCGCGACCGGCGCGGGCGACACGGCCGGCATCGAGAACGTCGGCAACGTCGCCTACGCGCCATTGTGGGTGCTCTACCGCGGCGAGCGCGAGGTGCGCGACCTCGTCGAATTCAAGGGCCGCCGCATCGCGACCGGGGCGCCCGGCAGCGGCCTCGCCGCCGTGATCGCGCCGGTGCTCGCCGCGAACGGGATCGACGCCCGATCGAGCCGCCTGTTCGAGCTTCCGTTCGACGAGGCGCTCGCGGCGCTCGTCCGGGGCGAGGTCGACGTCGCGTTCCTCGGCGAAGGGCCGCAGCACCCCGAGTTCATCGACGCGCTGGCGCGTCCCGACGTCCGGCTGATGGACTTCGCGCGCGCCGACGCCTACGCGCGCCGGTTCCCGTGGATCCGCCCGCTGAAGCTGCCCGCCGGCACGCTCGACTTCCAGCGCAACCTGCCGTCGCGCGAGGTCCAGCTGATCGGTTCGACCGTGATGATCGCGGCCCGCGAATCGCTGCACCCGACGATCGTCGACCTGCTGGTCGACGCGGCGCGCGAGGTGCACGGCGGCAACGGCTTCTTCGAGGCGCGCGGCGAGTTCCCCGACATGCACCGCGTCGACGACCTGCCGATGTCCGAGCAGGCGGTGCGGTACGCGCAGAGCGGGCCGACCTTCCTGCGCCGCTACCTGCCGCTCTGGCTCGCGGACTTCGCGCAGCGCGTCTTCACGCTGGCGCTGCCGTTCCTGCTGATCGCGCTGCCGGCGCTGCGCTGGATCCCCGCCGGCATCGGCGCCTGGATCGGCAACCGCATCGAGGCGCAGTACGCGTCGCTGCGCCTCATCGAGCGGCGGATCGCGGCGGGGAACGGCGACCCGCAGGCATTGCGGGCCGACCTCGATCGCGCCGAATTGCGCGCGGCCGCGATGCGGGTGCCGGCGAAGTACGCGGCCCAGCTCTTCCAGCTGCGCTCGCACGTCCGCCTGGTCCGCCAGATGCTCGCCGATCACCCGCCGCGCGCGTGATCGCGGGCGAAGCGATCGATCACGCGCGCGCGCCGTCGCCTGCCTGCGAGGCGCGCCATCTCGCCGGCCCGTGCCCGGACCAGCGCCGGAACGCGCGCGTGAACGAGCTCGCGTCGGCGTAGCCCAGCGTCGCCGCGACCTCGCCCGCGCGCATCCGCGTGTTCTTGAGCAGGCGGCACGCCTCCTGGTAGCGGATCGTCTCGCGCAGCGCGAGGAACGTCGTGCCCTCGGAGGCGAGCGAGCGGTTGAGCGTGCGCACGTGCATGCCCATGGCCCGCGCGGCGCGTTCCGCCGAGCAGTCGGCGGACGTGACGAGCTGCCGCAGGATGCGGCGCACGTGGCCCGAGACGTCGTCGTTCGCGCCCGCCAGCATCTCGAGCGCGCGGTCCTCCATCATCCGGTAGAGCAGAGGGTCGGCGGTCGGGACCGGGCGCTCGAGCAGTCGCGCCGGGAACACGAGGCCGGACCGGTCGGCGTCGAAGCGCGGCGCCATGCGGAAGAACTGCCGGTACGGCGAGACGTTGCGCGGCGGCGGGAACGCGAACTGCACGCCGTGCGGTGTCCAGTCGGCCTGCGTCAGCGCGCGCATGATGTTGACGCCGACGGCGATCGCCGACGAATCGACCTGCGCGATGTGGCCGATCGAGCGGTCGAGCATCGAGTAGCTCAGCGTGACGTAGCCGCCTTCGTTCTCCGCCCGGACCTCGGCGCCTCGGCTCTGGAGCTGGAAGTAGCGGTGGAGCAGCCCGATGGCGGTCCCGACGGTCGGGGCGCTCTGCATCAGGAATCCGATCGTGCCGAACGACGAGAGCCCCGCGCGCTTGCCGACCAGGAGGCCGAAGTGCTCGCACCCGGTGAGCTCGGCTGCGCGACCGGCGATGGCGGCGAGCGTCGCCATCGGGAGCGTGCGCTCCGGCTCCTCGAAGAACGCGGGATCGAGGCCGAACTCGGCCAGGAACGCGGCCGGGTCGACGCCGAATTCGACGAGCACGGCCGGGATGCCCATCACCGGTCCGATGCGCGACATGCCGTGCGCAATGACGCTCCGCGGATGGGGCTGGAGCGAAGGGCCATGCATCGGGGCTTGAGCCACGGCTTGACGGCAGGCAAGGATCGAGTCGTGAATTGTCAAATCCCTGTCACGCCGAGTCAACACGTCAAACGGCGGGAGCCCCAAACTGGCTCCCGGACGCCCGGGACCGGGCGTTGGGCGGGTGCGACCCGCGACGCCGCCCCCGGCGACACGGGCGCCCGAGCCAACGGAGAGGACACGATGATTCGACGCAACGCAGCCGTGCTGACGGCGCTGACGGCCTTCCTGCTGGTCGCCTCGGCCCCAGCCCGCGCGCAGGGGAACGACAAGTGGCAGTTCACCGGGACGATCTACGGCTACTTCCCGTCGCTCGGCGGGAAGACGACGTTCCCGCAGGCCACCGACGGGACCGACGTGACGGTGGATGCGAGCAAGATCCTCGAGGACCTCAAGTTCGTGTTCATGGGCTCGCTCGACGCGCGCAAGGGGCGCTGGGGCGGCTTCACCGACGTCATCTACATGGACCTGGGCAACAGCAAGTCGGGCACGCGCGACTTCGCGCTCGGCGGCCACCAGATCCCCGCCGACGTCCAGGCGAACGTGAGCTACGACCTGAAGGGCTGGGCGTGGACGCTCGCGGCGACCTACGTCGCGATCGAGTCGCCCGAGCACGTGATGCAGGTCCTGGGCGGCGCACGAATGCTGAAGCTCGACCCGACGGTTAGCTGGGAGCTCACCGGCAACATCGGCCCGATCCCGGCGCCGGGACGCGCCGGCTCGCTCGAGGCGAACGAGACGAACTGGGACGCGATCGTCGGCGTGAAGGGCCGCGCGATGCTCGGCGCCGAGCGCAAGTGGTTCATCCCGTACTACCTCGACGTCGGCACCGGCGAATCGAAGCTCACCTGGCAGGCGATGGGCGGGCTCGGCTATTCGTTCGGCAGCTGGGACCTCTTCGCCGCCTGGCGCTACCTCGACTACGAGTTCAAGTCGGGCGACAAGGTCGAGGACCTGAACTTCAACGGTCCCGGCGTCGCGCTCCAGTTCCGCTGGTAGCGCGGGAGCGCCGCCGCAGCGCGCCGAGTGCACGGTGGGCGTGTCGGGCTGCAACCAGCGCGCGACCTACCTCGTCGTTTGCGCTGTAGGCGGCACCGGCTGCGTCGCGGCCGGGGCGCGCAACGTCGTCCGCTGACGCCTCGCGGTCGTGACTTTCCGGGTCCCCGCCTGTCGGGCGGGCCGGGCTAGCGCTCGTCCGGCGGGATCGCCGCGATCGGTGCGGCGAAGCGCGCGTGCGCCGCGCGGTCCACCGGCCGGTGGCGAACCCGCGTGCTCGCGGGATCCTTGCCGAGCCAGTTGTCGCCCTTCCAGTTGCGCGACGGCCGGACGGGCCTCGGCACGAAGCCGCCGCCGCAGTTCGGGCACACGTTGCGCAGCACGTGCTCGACGCAGTCCGCGCAGAACGTGCACTCGTAGCTGCAGATGCGCGCGTCGGTCGCGGCGGGCGGCAGCGGCTTGTCGCAGTTCTCGCAGGTCGGGCGAAGCTCGAGCATGGCGTGCTCCGGTGAAGGGTTTCGGCCGCGACGCTAGCGCCAGACGCCGTGCGCGGCAAGCAGCGCGTGCACGCGCGTCGCGTCGGCGCGGCCCCCGATCTCGGCGCCCAGCGACGCGATCTCGCTGCGGTCGAGGCCGAGGTCGCGGAGCATCCGGTCGTCGAGCTCGCCCAGCTTCGAGCGCGTCGACTCGATCCGCTGCCGCGTGCGCCAGGCGTCGCGCGCGCGGCGCAGCAACCTCGGGATGGCCTCGAGCGCGGCGACGAACGCCTCGCCGATCAGGCGCGAGCGCATGCGCGACGCCATGCGGTGAAGCGCGCGGCTCGACGGGCGCCGCGCGATCGACCTCGCGACGGCGGGATTCTCGGCGGGCATCTCGAGCGCCGGACCCTCGGCGAGCGCGCCGGGCGCGTCGAAGCCGAAGCCGGCCGCATCGTTGGCGGCATGGGCCCGCACGAGCGCCTCGGTTCGCGAAGGGCGCAGGCGCACGGCGGAGAAGGGCGCGTCGGATTCGACGGGCGCGGGGGACTGCATTTCGACGTGGGGCATGGCTTCCTCTCGATCGTGGGGGTTCAGGCGACGGGGCGCGAGAGCGGCGTCGCCGTCCTGGCCGGCGCCGACGCGGATTCGGGACGGTCGGCGCCGCGGGCCGGATGCGCCAGGACCGCGTCGACGTCGGCGAAGATCCGGAGCACGGCGGAGATCGCGAGGTAGAGCGCGACGTAGAAGCCGAGCAGGAGCGCGCCCGTGACGAGCGGGGTGCGCGGCGCGGGCGCTTCGCGACGCGGTGCCTCGGCGTGCGCGCCCGCATCGCGCCATGGCGCGCGCAGGTCCACGTGGAGCACCCGCGTCCAGTGCGTCTCGAGTTGCGCGCCCGCATCGCTCGCGGTGCGGGCAGCGGGCATCGACGAAGACGCGTCGCGGCCGGCGGCGTGGGCCCGGCGCACGCGCATCGTGGGAATCGGATTCGACATCGGCGACCTCGCATTCGACATGCGGCGAGTCTAGGAGGGCTTTGTCTCCGGCCGATTTCAGCCCGGCGCCCGATTTGTTTCGCGCGTTTCGCCGGGCCGGACCGATCGGGGGCGGAGGCGCACCAACAGCACGCGGGCGCAACGACCGCCCCCCGGATTTGTTTCGTTTGTATCGACGGGGCTTGCGCGGCGTTGCAACGCGCGAACCGCCGACTATGCTTCGGGCGAGGGTCGGCGCCGGGGAAGCGCGGCGACCGGCCCGGCCTCCCGGAGACGAACGATGATTCGGACTCGACACCGCATGCCGGCAAACGCGCTGCCCGCCCGCGACGCCCTCGCGGGCGGCCTATCGCGCGGTGCGCCGGCGGCGGTAGGATTCGCCGTCGCTCCCGGGCGGGCCGCGTCCGGGGCGAGCGACGCCGGTCCCCATCGCGAGGCGACCCTGAGCCCGAAGGCCACGATCCTCGTCGTCGACGACGAGCCCGACGTCCGCGAGGTGCTCGAGGAGTACCTGGCCACGCACGGCTACGCGACGCTGGGCGCCGGCAGCGCCGACGCGGCCCGCGGGCTCGTCACGAAGCACGCGATCGACCTCGCGCTCGTCGACATCAACATGCCCGGCGAGGACGGGCTCGCGCTCGCGAGGCACCTGCGGGAGCGCTACGCGACGATCGCGATCGTGCTCGTGACCTCGGCGTCGACGGTCGTCGACCGGATCGTCGGCCTCGAGATGGGCGCGGACGACTACATCCCGAAGCCCTTCGACCCGCGCGAGGTGCTGGCGCGCGTGCGCAGCGTGCTGCGCCGGACCTCGGCCGCCAACCGCGCGGACCTCGGCGCCGAGCGCGTGCGCATCGGGCGCTGCGTCCTCGACCTCGCCGCGCACCGGCTCTCCGACGAGGAGGGCAACGAGGTGCCGATGTCGTCGCTCGAGTTCGACCTCCTGAAGGCGCTCGCCGAGCACCCGAACCAGGCGCTCTCGCGCGAGCGCATCCTGAACCTCAACCGCCGCGACTGGGACCCGTTCGACCGCAGCGTGGACCTCCGCATCATGCGGCTGCGCAAGAAGGTCGAGCCCGATCCCGAGCACCCCCGCTACATCCGCACCGTGCGCAACGAGGGGTACGTGTTCGTTCCCGACGGCAACTGACATCACGATGACCCCGACGCCCGCCCTACCGTTCCGCCTGCTCCGCGTCGCCTTCCTCGCGCTCGTCCTCGCGCTGGCCGGCTGCGACCGCCAGCCCGAGCCGCCGCTGCGCATCGGGACGAACGTCTGGATCGGCAGCGAGCCGCTGTACCTGGCGCGCGAGCTCGGCAAGCTCGACCCCGCGGTGGTCCAGCTCGTCGAGTACCCGTCCGCGAGCGAGGTGCTGCGCGCGTACCGCAACCAGGCGATCGACGGGATGGTGATCAGCCTCGACGAGCTCTTCGGGTTGGCGGTGGACGGCTTCGACCCGCGCATCGTCCTGGTCGTCGACGTCTCGCACGGCGCCGACGTGGTCGTCGGCCGCAAGGGCATGAAGTCGATGCAGGACCTGAAGGGCAAGTCGGTGGCGGTCGAGAGCAGCGCGCTCGGCGCGTTCGTGCTCGCCCGGGCGCTCGCGCTCAACGGCATGAGCGCGGCCGACGTGAACGTCGTCCACATGGAATCGAACGAGCAGCCGGGGGCGTTCGAGAAGGGCGCGGTGGACGGCGCGGTCACCTTCGACCCCTACCGCACGCAGTTCCTGCAGGCCGGCGCCACGACGCTGTTCGACAGCACGAAGATCCCCGGCGAGATCGTCGACCTGCTCGCGGTGCGCGCGAGCGCGATCGACAGGCAGCCGCACGCGATCCAGGCGCTGCTCGCGGGCTGGTTCGACGCGATCGATTACCTCGGGCGCGAGCCGAAGGACGCCGCACGGCGCATGGGGATCCGCCAGCAGACCTCCGGCGAGCAGTTCCTCGAGGCGCTCGGCGGGCTGCACATTCCGTCCCGCGACGAGAACCTGGCGATGATCGGCGGCGCGAGCCCCGGGCTCGCCGTCACCGGCAAGCGGCTGATGGCGCTGATGCTCGAGGCGAAGCTCTTGCGCGCCGAGGTCCCGATCCCCGCGCTGCTCGCGCCCGCGCCGCTGGCCGAACTCAAGCGATGAAGCTCGCGGCGCCCGCCTCCCTCAAGGTCACGATCCCCCTCGTGCTCCTGGGGCTGGCGGCGGCGCTCTCGACGGTCAACCTGCTGTACCACGCGCCGCGCGCCGAGCGCGCGGTCGAGGCCGCGAGCCGCGAGCGCCTCGCGCAGGAGATGTCGCGCCTCCAGAGCACGCTCGAGTACCTTCTGCTCAAGGGCGACACGGCGAGCGCGCAGCACGAGGTCGCGGTGCTCTCGCACAACCACGACGTGAGCTTCGCCGCGCTCACCGACGATCGCGGCGAGGTGATCGCGTCGACGCGGCGCGCGTGGCTCGGCCGCCCGATCGGCGACGCGCTGCCCGACGTCGACCTGGACGAGATCCGCGAGTTCCGGCCGGGCATGGGGATCGACGAGACCGAGGCCGGGCTCCTCGGCTACGCGCGCATCCTGATGGGCAGCGCGCGCGCCGAGCTCAAGCCGTCGCGCAACGGCGCGGTGTTCCTCGCCTACGACCTGCGCCTGAAGAAGGCCGAGGCGCGCGAGCAGGTGCTTCGGCAGTCGCTCACCTGGGCGGGCTGGGTCACGGCGCTCGCGCTCGTGATGTGGCTCGTGCTGCACTTCCTGCTGACGCGCCGCACCGCCCGGCTCGTCCACGCCGCCGAGGAGATCGCCACCGGCAACCTCGAGGCGCGCAGCGGCCTCGGCGGCCCCGACGAGCTCGGCCGCCTGGGCCGGGCGTTCGACGCGATGGCGCTGCGCGTCGCCGACACCAATCGCCGCCTGCGGCGCGACCTCGCGACGCGCGTGCGCATCCAGCGCGACCTCGAGAACAGCGAGGCGCGGCTCCAGCAGATCCTCGACAACGCGACCGCGGTCGTCTCGGTCAAGGACAAGGAAGGCCGGTTCCTGTTCGTCAATCGCGAGTGGGAGCGCGTGTTCCGGCTCGCGCAGGCCGACGTCGTCGGCAAGACCGAGCAGGAGTGCCTCCCTCCCGAGGTCGCCGACGCGCACCGCGCGAACGACCGCCTGGTGCTCGCCGCCAACGCGCCGATGGAGTTCGAGGAGGCGGCGCGACTCGACGACGGCATGCACACCTACCTCTCGATCAAGTTCCCGCTGCACGACGCGTCCGGGCGCGCGTACGCGGTGTGCGGCATCTCGACCGACATCACCGAGCGCAAGCGCGCGGACGAGGCGCTTCGCGTCTCCGAGGCGAGCTACCGCGCGATCTTCGACGCGGCCGAGGACGCGATCTTCGTGCACGACGTCGACACCGGCGCGGTCGTCGACGCCAACCCGAAGGCCTGCGCGGCGTTCGGCTACACGCGCGACGAGTTCCGCCGCCTCGAGGTCGGCGCGCTCGGCTCCGGCGAGGCGCCCTACGGCGCGGACGACGCGAAGGCGCTGTTCCGGCGCGCGGTCGCCGGCGAGGAGCTGCGCGTCGAGTGGCACGGGCGCAGCAAGGGCGGCGAGCTCCGCTGGTACGACGTGTTCGGCCGCCGCGTGACGATCGGGGGGCGCGACCGCGTCCTGGTGCTGGCGCGCGACGTCACCGACCGCAAGCTCGCGGAGTCGGCGCTCCGCGCGAGCGAGGAGCAGTACCACGCGATGTTCAACGCGTCGATCGACGGCCTCGCGCTCTGGGACGAGGCGGGCGAGCGCGTCGACACCAACCCGGCGCTGTGGCGGATGTACGGCTACGAGGTCGACGCCAAGGCGGCGAACCGCGCGAAGGCGCCCGGGCCGACCTACCCGGCGTCGTTCCTGCGGTCGGTCGCCGCCGGGCAGGCGCTGCACCTCGAGATGCAGGCGCGGCGCCAGGACGGGACGGCGCTCGAGCTCGACGTGCACGGCATCCCGATGCAGTACCAGGGCAAGCCCCACGTGCTCACCGTCGCCCGCGACGTGACCGAGCGCAAGCGGTCGGCGGAGGAGCTCGCGCGACAACGCGAGTCGATCTACCAGCGCGAGAAGCTCGCCGCGCTCGGGTCGATGCTCGCGGGCGTCTCGCACGAGCTCAACAACCCGCTGTCGGTCGTCGTGGCGCGCGCCGTCCTGCTCGAGGAGCAGGCGGACCCCGCCACGCAGGCGGCGGCGATCAAGATCCGCACGGCGGCGGAGCGGTGCGCGCGCATCGTCCGCACCTTCCTCGCGATGGCCCGCCAGCAGCGCCCCGAGCGCGGGCCGGTCGCCGTCCGCGAGGTCGTCGACGCGGCCCTCGACATCGCCGGCTACGCGTTGCGCACGAGCGGCGTCGACATCGAGGTCGACTGCCCGGCCGACCTGCCGCGCGTGCTCGCGGACGCCGACCAGCTCCACCAGGTGATGCTCAACCTGGTCATCAACGCGCAGCAGGCGCTGCAGGAACGGCCGCCGCCGCGGCGGATCCGCATCGCCGGCCGCTACGACGCGGCGCAACGCAGGCTCGCGGTCACCGTCTCGGACAACGGGCCCGGCATCCCGGCGCCGCTCCGCGCGAGGGTGTTCGAGCCGTTCTTCACGACCAAGCCGATGGGCGCGGGCACCGGCGTCGGCCTCGCGGTGAGCCTCGGCATCGTCGAGGCGCACGGCGGGACGCTGACCGTCGACGCTTCGCCCGAGGGAGGCGCGGCGTTCACGCTGACGCTGCCGGCCGGCGACGTCGACGACGCGTCCCTCGCGCTCGCGCCCGCGCCGGCGCCGAGCGTGGCGAAGCGCTCGATCCTGATCGTCGACGACGAGCCCGACATCCGCGACGCGCTCGCCGAGATCCTGGCCGGCGCGCGCCAGCGCGTGGTGACGGCGGCCTCCGGCAGCGAGGCGCTCGACCGGCTGGCGAAGGAATCGTTCGACGCGATCCTGACCGACGTGCGGATGCCCGACCTCGACGGGCGCGAGCTCTACGAGGAGATCCTCCGGCGCTGGCCCGGGCGCGCGGGCCGCGTCGTGTTCGTCACCGGCGACACGCTCGCGTCGTCGCTGCGCGACTTCGTCAAGGCGAGCGGCCGGCCGGTGATCGAGAAGCCGTTCCTGCCTGGCGAGGTGCGACGCGTGATCGCGGAGCTCGCGGCGGCCGGCGGGACCACGCCGGCGGCGTGACGGCGGTGCCCGCGCCCGCGCGCGCGAAACAAACGAAACACGACGGGCGCCCGCCGCACATCGGCGTGAAACGGGACGCGTCCAGAATCGGCGCATGTCCGATTCGTCCGCCGGGAATTTCGCCATGCAAGCGCAGACCTCGCTCTCGTTCCGCGGCGCGCCTTCGACGCCGCTCGCCGCCGTCGGCGCGGGCCACGGCAGCCTCGTCGCCGGATCCGGCGCGCCCGTCGTCATGCTCCACGCCTCGCTGGGCTCGAAGTCGCAGTGGACGCCGCTCGTCGTGTCGCTCGCGGCGCGCTACCGCGCGATCGCCCTCGACCTCCGCGGCTACGGCGACCTTCCCGCGGCGGGTCCCGGGACTCCGGGCGGGGCCGACGACGACGTCCGCGCGCTGGACGACCGGCTCGACGGCCTCGTGCCGCCGCGCACGCGCATCCACTTCGTCGGGCATTCGTACGGCGGTTTCGTCGCGCTCCGTTACGCGAGCCTCCATCCGGACCGCGTCGCGAGCCTCGCGCTCTACGAGCCGGTCGCGTTCCGCGCGCTCGCCGGCGACGACGTTTCGCTCCTGCCGCTGAGGCGTGTGGCGGCCCGGGTGGCGGCGCTCGTCGGCGCCGGCCACCGGCATCTCGCCGCGCAGACGTTCGTCGACTACTGGAGCGGCGACGGCGCGTTCGCGTCGATGCCGCTCGCCGTGCGCGCGGGCATCGCGCGGCGCATCGACAAGGTCGGCCTGGACTTCCGCGCGGCGCTCGCCTGGCCGCGCGATCTCGCCGAGCTGCGCGCGATCGCCTCGCCGGTGCTGCTGCTCGCGGGTCGCAGGAGTCCGGCCGTCGGGCAGCGCATCGTCGCGGCGCTCGCCCGCGCGCTGCCGGACGCGCGCAGCGCGTGGATCGACGCGGGCCACATGGGCCCTGTCACCCATGCGCCGAGCGTGAACGCGCTCGTGGCTTCGTTCGTCGAAGAGTGCGCGGACGAGCGGGGCCAGCGTCGCCGGGCGCGCGTCGCCTGATCGACGCCGGGTCGGCGCGGGACGGGCTGGGCGCGCAGCGGCGTTAGGTGGAGGTTCGCTAGAGCTGGGAGCAGCCGTCCTGGCGCATGCGGCGCTCCTGGATCGCGAGCTCGTCGCTGGCCGCCTTGCGGTCGGCGACGCCGTCCGAGGCGAGCAGCGTGCGCTGGCGGTCGGCGATCGCCTGCGCGTTGCGGCATCGGTCGCGACGCTGGGCGAGGTCGCGGTCGGCGACCGCGCGCTCGGTGACGTCGCGGTTGGCGGCGAGCGTGGCGCCGGACGCCGACGCGGAGCAGGGGCGCGCCTGGAAGCTGACGGTCCCGTCCGCGGCGACGCACTTGTTCATCTCCGCCGAGGCGGGCGCGATCGACAGGACGGCGACCGCCGCGAGGACGGTCCAGGGCACGAGGCGTGGCATGGCGAGGCTCTCCGGTTGCATCCGGCGGGTGAAGCAGCAACGCCTGTGCCAGCGGCGGTTCGGCTCGGTGGGCGAGCCGCCTGCCGCCGACGAGCGGCAGCTGGAGACGCCGGACCGGTACAATCGGCCGCCCATGGCCATCGACTTGCGCTCCGACACCGTCACCCGGCCGTCCGCCGCGATGCGCGCCGCGATGGCGGCCGCCCCGGTCGGCGACGACCAGTACGGCGAGGACCCGACGGTGAACGCCCTCCAGGAGCGTGTCGCGTCGAGGCTCGGCAAGGAGGCCGCGATCTTCCTGCCGTCCGGGACGATGGCGAACCAGGTCGCGCTGCGCACGCTGACGCGGCCGGGCGACGACGTCCTCGTGAGCCGCGAGAGCCACGCGGTCTGGCACGAGATGGGCGGGTCCGCGGCGAACGCGGGCGTCCAGTTCACCGAGATCGGCGCGCGAGGGACGTTCGACGCCGGCGACGTGATCGCGGCGGCGAAGCCGCGCGGCCACGTGATCTACCCGCCGACGACGCTGGTCGAGATCGAGAACACGCACAACCGCTCCGGCGGCATCGTCGTCCCGCAGGACGCCTGCGAGCGCGTCTGCGCGGCCGCCCGCGAGCGCGGCATCGCGACGTTCCTCGACGGCGCGCGGCTCTGGAACGCCGCGGTCGCGACCGGACGCCGCGAAGCCGACCTGGCCGCGCCGTTCGACCTGGTGGCGGTCTCGCTCTCCAAGGGCCTCGGGGCGCCGGGCGGCTCGCTGCTCGCCGGGCCGCGCAAGACGATCGAAGCCGCGATCCGTTACCGCCGGATGTTCGGCGGCGCGATGCGCCAGTCGGGGATCTACGCGGCGGCCGGCCTCTACGCGCTCGACCACAACGTCGCCCGGCTCGCGGACGACCACGCGAACGCCCGCCGCTTCGCCGAGCGCCTCGCGGCGAGCCCCCGCGTGGCGCTCGACCTCGCGACCGTGCAGACGAACATCGTCGTATTCGGGCTCCGCGAAGGGGCGCCGGACGGCGCGGCGGTCGTGGCGGCGGCGCGCGAGCGCGGCGTCCTGGTCTTCGCGTTCGGCCCGCGGACGATTCGCGCGGTCACGCACCTCGACGTCACGCGCGAGCAGTGCGACGAGGCCGCCCGCGCGCTCGCGGAGATCGTCGAGTCGGCCTGACGCGGTCCCGCTCCGGGGTCGCCGATTTGACGCGCGCGCCGGCTCTCCGGTACCGTCGCCGGACGCTGGTCGACCGCGGCCCGCCCCAAGGGACCGCGGCGAACCGTCCGAGGAGACCCGAGATGATCCCCGTCCGTCTGAAGCATGCGTTCGCGCGCGCGCTCGCCGCGCTGACCCTCGCCGCCGCGGCGTTCTCCGCGCAGGCGCAAGGCACCGTCAACGTCTATTCGATCTGGCCGGAGAACTGGGCGCGGCCGATGTTCGAGGAGTTCGAGAAGGCGACCGGCATCAAGGTGAACTTCGTGCGCTTCAGCTCCGGCGAGGCGCTCGCGCGCGTGACGGCGGAGAAAGGCAACCCGCGCGTCGACGTGCTGTTCGGCGGCCCGGTCGAGACCTTCGCGGCGGGCATCGCGGAGGGCGTGTTCGAGCCCTACAAGTCGCCGTCGTTCGACAAGCTGCCCGCGAGGATGAAGCACGCGGACGGGCAGTGGATCGCGATCGCCGACGACCCGCTCGTGTTCATGACCAACGACAAGTTCCTGAAGGAGAACAACCTGAAGGCGCCGGCGTCGTGGGACGACCTGCTCAATCCGGCGTACAAGAACATGCTGCAGATGGCCGACGCGCGCACCTCCGGCACCGCGGTCACGCGCATCTTCTCGATCCTCGAGGTGAACGGCCGCGACGAGAACAAGGCGTTCGCGTACATGAAGAAGCTGCGCCCGAACGTCCAGCTCTACACGAAGAGCGGCGGCGGCGGCACGCTCCCGGTCGGCCTCGGGCAGGCGGGCGGCGGCATCTTCTTCATCGTCGACGCCCTCGACACGAAGGCGAAGGGCTACGACGTGACGATCAGCTTCCCGAAGGAGGGGATCGGCACGGCGGCCGAGGGGATCGCGCTGATCAAGGGCGCCAAGAACCCCGAGCTCGGCAAGAAGCTCATCGACTGGGCGACGTCGCCCGCGATGCAGAATCTCTTCGCGAAGTACAAGATCAACTTCGTGCCGGCGCACCCCGACGTGACGCTCGAGCCGAGCCTCGCCGCGGTGCTCAAGGGCGCCAACATCTTCCCCATCGACGCCGCGTACGCCGGCGCGAATCGCAAGCGGATCGTCGACCGCTGGGTCGCGGAAGTGCTCAACCCGTAAGGATCCGGCGCCGCCGCGGACGCGCTCACGCGAGCGCGTTCCGCGCAGGCGATGCCGCGAGGCGTCCCGGCGGGCCTCCTCGCGTTCTCCGCCGGCGCCTGCCTCGGTCTCCCGCGCTCACCCGTGCCCTCCTCCTCCCGCGACCCCGCGGTCACCGCGACCTCGATCGTCCTCTGGCTTCTGGTCGCGCTCTTCGTCGTGTATCCGCTCGCGATGCTCCTGTCGCGCGTGCTCTTCGACAACGGCGCGCTTACGACGGAGGGCATCGCGAAGGTGCTGACCGACCGCCACCAGGTCCGCGCGTTCTGGAACAGCCTGCTGCTCGCGCTCCTGGTCGGGATCTTCGGGACGCTCCTCGGTTTCGTGTTCGCGTTCACGGCCGCGCGGGCGCGGCTTCCGCGATGGCTCCTGCGGGCGATCGACGCGTCGGTGCTCCTGCCGCTCGTATCGCCGCCCTTCACCACCGCGATCGCGATGATCTTCTCGTTCGGCCCCAGGGGACTCATCACCTACGAGCTCCTCGGGCTCAAGGGCGTCACCGTGTACGGCCTCACGAGCACGCTGTGCTCGGAAGTGTTCACGTACTTTCCCATCGCCTACCTGACGCTGCGGCCGCTCCTCGCGGGTATCGATTCCAACGTCGAAGGCATGGCGCTCTCGCTCGGCGCGTCGCGCTGGCGCGTGTTCCGCACGGTGACCGTGCCGCTGACCGTGCCCGGGCTCGCCAACTCGTTCCTGCTCCTGTTCGCGGCCTCGCTCGCCGACTTCGCGACGCCGCTGATCCTCGCCGGCAACCAGTTCCCGGTGCTGCCGACGCAGGCGTACCTGCAGATCACGGGGCTCTTCGACCTGCGCGGCGGGGCGGTGCTCTCCTTCGTGCTCCTGTTCCCCGCGCTCCTCGTGTTCGTGCTTCAGCGCTACTGGGTGAGCCGCCGCTTCTACGTCACCGTGACCGGCAAGGGCGCGGGCGCGGCGCCGTTCGACAGCGTGTCGCCGGCGGTACGCGCGGCGCTGGTCGCGACGTGCGCGCTCGTGACGCTCGTCGTCGCGTATTTCTACGCGCTGCTGCTGTACGCCTCGGTCGTGAAGGCGCTGGGCGCGAACCACGACTTCACGCTCGTGCATTACAAGGCGATCTTCACCGACGGCTGGAAGGCGATACGCGACACGCTCGTCATCGCGGCGTTCGCGATGCCCCTGGGCGGCATCTACGGCATCCTCATGGGATACCTCGTCGCGCGCAAGTCGTTCCCAGGGCGCCGCACGCTCGAGGTCGTCTCGATGATCAACTACGCGCTTCCCGGCACCATCGTGGGCATCGCGTACCTCGTCGCGTTCAACGACCCGCCGCTCGTGCTCACCGGGACCGCGCTCATCATCGTCGCGTGCTACGTCTTCCGCTATGGACCCACCGGCATCCGCGCGACCATCGCGCTCCTGTCGCAAATCGACAAGAGCCTGGAGGAAGCGTCGCAGGGCCTGGGCGCGTCCAGCGCCACGACGTTCCGGCGCGTGACGCTGCCCCTCATCGTGCCGGCGTTCTTCGCAGGGCTGGGCATCGTGTTCATCCGCTCGATGACCGCCATCAGCGCGACCATCTTCCTCGTGTCGATCGGCTGGACGCTCATCACCGTGAAGATCCTCGAGAACATGACGGAGCTCTCGCTCGGGCCCGCGGCGGCATACTCGGTGCTGGTCGTCGTGATCGTCTTCGTCGTCATCGGCCTCATCGGTCGGGCGCTGCGCTACTTCCGCGCGCCGGGCGCTGCGCCCGTGACGAGCCTATTGGGAGGATGAGCCTTGGCTGACGAAGCGGTTCGCGTGCACGTCGACGGCGTCTCCAAGCGCTTCTCGCATCGCGTGAAGGGCGAGGTGTACGCGGCGCGCGAGGTCCGCCTCACCGTCGCACCCGGCGAGTTCCTGACGCTCCTCGGGCCTTCCGGATGCGGCAAGACGACGACGCTTCGCATGGTGGCGGGCTTCGAGACGCCCGACGAAGGTCGTATCCGCTTCGGCGACCAGGACGTCACGACGCTGCCCGCCAACCAGCGCAACATCGGCTTCGTGTTCCAGAACTACGCCCTCTTCCCGCACCTCTCGGTGGCGGAGAACGTCGCCTACGGCCTCCACGTGCGCAACGTGGCGCAGGCGGAGGTCCGCGATCGCGTGGCAGAGGTGCTCTCGCTCGTGGGACTCGCGGGCTACGAGCACCAGTTCTCGAGCCAGCTCTCGGGCGGCGAGCAGCAGCGGGTCGCGCTCGCGCGCGCCATCGTGATCCGGCCGCGCGTGCTTCTCTTCGACGAGCCCCTGTCGAACCTCGACGCCAAGCTGCGCGTCGCGATGCGCACGGAGATCCGCGACCTGCAGCGGCGCCTCGCCATCACCACGCTCTACGTGACGCACGACCAGGAAGAGGCGATGGCGGTATCCGATCGCATCGCCGTGATGAGCCAGGGCAGCGTCGTCCAGGAAGGCACCGCGGAGGACCTCTACTATCGTCCCGCGAGCGAGTTCGTCGCGACGTTCGTGGGGCGCGTCAACCTGATCCCGGGGCGGCTCCTGGGCGTCGACGGCGCGCACGCGACAGTCGAGGCGCTGGGCGCGACCCTGCGTGCGCGTGCGCCGCACGCAGCGCTTGCGAGCGGCTCGCCGGTCAGGCTCGTGCTGCGGCCGGAGGCGATCGCGCTCGTGCCCG
>JBGAHH010000074.1:0-21471 GCA_044226265.1 Casimicrobiaceae bacterium
GGCTCGCGGCCGGCGATCGCGAAGGCGCGGTGCGCGAGCTCCAGCGCTTCCGCCGCACGCATGCGGACGCCGACGCGCGGCTGCCCGAGGAGCTGCGCGCGTTCGCGGCGAGCGTGCCGCGTTGATCCCGGATGCCGGACGGGTGTCCGACACCCGCAGTCAGCGCCGCAGGAGCTTGCGGATCGGCGATGGCAGCGCTGCGCCGCCGAGGTCGTCGCGCGCGATCCAGACGCACTCGGGCGGCGCGGCGGCGCGCGAGCGGGCGGCCGCGAGCCGCGAAGGATGCATCGTCAGCGCGTAGTGCGTGAAGCCGTGCTCGACCGGCGCGAGGCGATCGGCGAGCTTCGTCGCGATGCCGAAGCGGCGCCGCGCCTCCGCGACCGGATCGTCGTCGACGCCTGCTTCGGGCAGGCTCCACAGCCGGCCCCACACGCCCGTCGCGGGCCTGCGCTCGAGCAGCACGTCGCCCGCGCGCTCGATCCACAGCAGCTGCACCTCGCGATGCGGCAACGCGCGTCTCGCGCGCCGCCCCGGAAGGTCAGCGATGCGACCGTCGCGGCGCGCGACGCAATCGGTCGCGACCGGGCAGGCCTCGCAGCGCGGCTTCGCGCGCGTGCACACGGTCGCGCCGAGATCCATCATCCCCTGCGTGTACGCCGCGACGCCGTCGCGCGGCACCAGGCGCTCCGCGATCGTCCACAGCGTCGCTTCCACGCGCGGCGTCGACGCGTCGCCTTCGATGCCGCGATGTCGCGCGAGCACGCGCTTCACGTTGCCGTCGAGGATCGCGGCACGCTCGCCCGACGCGAACGCCGCGATCGCGGCCGCCGTCGAGCGTCCGATGCCGGGCAGCGTCGCGAGCGTCGCGGCGTCGCCCGGGAATTCGCCGCCGAAGCGCTCGACCACGGCGCGCGCCGCCGCGTGCAGGTGGCGCGCGCGGCGGTAGTAGCCGAGCCCGCTCCACTGCGCGAGGACGTCGTCCTCGGACGCGCGCGCGAGCGCGCGCACGTCGGGGAACGCCGCGAGGAATCGCTCGTAGTACGGAATCGCCGTCGCGACCTGCGTTTGCTGCAGCATGATCTCGGCGACCCAGACGCGGTAGGCGTCCCGCGAGCGCTGCCACGGCAGGTCGTGGCGGCCGTGCGTGCGCTGCCAGGCGACGACGCGAGCGGCGAATCCGGCCATCGGATGTCAGATATCAGATGTCGGTGGCGCGGGTGTTTCCAGTGGGCGCGCATCGAGCGCGGGGGCGAGCGGGCGAGCCGATCGACGCAATGGCGGTCAACCCGCCCCCACCGGAATCGCCCGCGCCACTGTCAACTGTCAACTGCGAACGGTCACCTGACGCCCAGCCGCTGCCGCGCCTTCCCCGCCGCCTCCGACATCGGGTAGCGCGCGATCAGGTCCTCGAGCGTGCGGCGCGCCGCTGCGTTCTCGTTCAGCTCGCCCTGCGCGGACGCGACGTTGAGCATCGCGTCGGGCACCTTCGCGCTGTCGGGGTACTGGGCGATCAGCTGGCGCTGCGCGGCGATCGCGGCGCGGAAGTCCTTGCGCGCGAACTGCGCGTTGCCGATCCAGTACTGCGCGGACGGCGCGAGCGCGCTCCTCGGATGCGCCTTGACGAACGCGCCGAAGGCCGAGATCGCGCCGGCGTAGTCCGCGCGCTTGAAGAGCTCGAGCGCGGCGTCGTATTCGCGCTGCTCCGCCGCCGCGGCGGCGGCATCGGCGGCCGGCGATCCGGGCACCGGCACGGCCACGCCCACGGCCGTCGGCGGCGCGCCCGCACCCGGCGTCACGGGCCCGCCCGAGGCGGGCACGCTCGGCGGCGGCGCGCCTGCGGCAGGCGCCCCGGGCACGGGCGGCGGCCCCGCGTGCGCGGGCGCGGCCTGCGCCGTCTCGAGCTTGCGCATCCGCGTGTCGAGGTCGACGTAGAGGTCGCGCTGGCGCTTCTGCGCCTCCGCGAGCTCGAAGGTGACGACCTCGAGCTGCCCGCGCAGCTTCGCGAGGTCGCCCTTGATCTGCTCGACCGTCGAGAGCATCTCGACCAGGCCCTGCGCCTTCAGCTGCTGCTCGAGGGCCGCGATGCGCGCCTCGAGCTGGGCCTGCACCTGCGCGAGCCGGACGTTCGTGTCGGCGATGCGCTTGCGCGCCTCGTCGTCGTCGAAGATCGCCGCGTGCGCGACGCCCGCGGCCGCGGCGAGCGCGAACGCGAGCGCGCGCCACGCGGCGGGCCGCGAGCCGGGTCGCGGGGCGCGCACGCGCGTCATTCGCCGGCGTAGACGAAGTCGTCGCGGCGATTCTCGGCCCAGGACGCCTCGTCGTGGCCCGGGTTCTTCGGCTTCTCCTTGCCGAAGCTCACCGTCTCGATCTGCGAATCCTGCGCGCCCAGCAGCGTCATCATCCGCTTCACCGAGTCGGCGCGCTTCTGGCCGAGCGCGATGTTGTACTCGCGCGAGCCGCGCTCGTCGGTGTTGCCCTGGATCGTCATCTTCGCGTTGCGGTTCTGCGCGAGGTAGCGCGCGTGCGACTCGATGAGCGGCCGGTACTCGTCCTTGACCGTGAAGCTGTCGAAGTCGAAGTAGACGCTGCGCTTCGACAGCGGGCTCGCCGGGTCCTTCAGCGGATTGCCGCTCGCGCCGCCCGCGCGCTGCTGGCCCTGCGCGGCGCCGGAGACGCCCGAGCCCGCGGCCCCGCTCGTGCTCGCGCCGGAACCGGCGCCGCCCGCGCCGGTCGCGGCGCGGTCCTCGACCGGCGCGGCGGCCTGGTCGGTCGGCGTGCTCTGGCAGCCGGCGAGCAGCGCGGCGGCGAACGCGACGGCGAGGATGATCGGCTTGGTCATGGTGTCCTCCTTCTTTCGAGACGGGCGATGGTCGTTCGGGCGCGCGGGGTCACTTCGGGAGCGGACCCCACGCGGGCTCGCGCACGTCGGCGACCGGCGCGACGATGCGCTGCTTCACGCGCCCGTCGGCGGACACCGCGTTCAAGATACCACGCCCCCCGGTCTCGTTCGCGTAGAGCACGAGCTTGCCGTTGGGCGCGACGCTGGGCGACTCGTCGAGCGGCCCCGCGGTAAGCACCTGCGTCTGCCGCGTCGCGAAATCCATGATCGCGACCTGGTAGCGGTTGCCGTCGCGGCGCACGTAGACCATTCCCTTTCCGTCGGGGAGCGCGCGCGGCGACACGTTGTAGCTGCCGTCGAACGTGATGCGCTCGACGCCGCCGCCGTCGACCCCGACGCGGTAGATCTGCGGCGTGCCGCCGCGGTCGGACGTGAACAGCAGCGAGCGGCCGTCGGGCATGAACCACGCCTCGGTGTCCGCGCCCGGCGAGCTCATCACGCGCCGGATGCCGGTGCCGTCGGCGTTCATCAGGAACAGCTGCGAGCCGCCCTCGCGCGAGAGCGTCACGGCGATCTGCCGGCCGTCGGGCGACCACGCCGGCGAGCTGTTGCTTCCGCGGAACGCGGCGATCGCCGTGCGCGCGCCGGTCGCGAGGTTCTGCACGTAGACCACCGGCTTCCGCTGCTCGAGCGACACGTAGGCGATGCGCGAGCCGTCGGGCGACCAGCGCGGCGACAGCAGCGGCTCGTCCGTCGACACGATCGTCTGCGGGTCGGCGCCGTCGGCGTCCGCGACGACGAGCTGGTAGCGGCTGCCCTGCTTCGCGACGTACGCGATGCGCGTGCTGAACACGCCGACGTCGCCGGTGAGCTTCGCGTAGATCTCGTCGGCGATCCGGTGCGCGGTCGCGCGGAACTGCGAGGGCGCGACGACGTACTTGGTCGAGGCGAGCGTCCCGCCGCGCACGACGTCGACGAGCGCGTAGACGACCTCGACCCTGCCGTCGGGTTGCGAGCGCATCGTGCCCACGACGACGGCGTCGGCGCCGCGCCCGCGCCAGACGTCGGACTTCACGTCGTCGGCGCGCGAGGGCCTGGGCGCGATGCCGCCGGCGTCGACGGAGCGGAAGAGCCCCGAGCGCTCGAGGTCGGCCGCGACGATGCCGGTGATGCCGAGCGGGAAGTTCGACTCGCCCTCGAACGGAACCACCGCGATCGGGATCGCGGTGCCCGCGCCGCCGACGATCTCGATCGTGAGCTGCGCGCGCGCCGGCGCGATCGCGAGGGCCGCCAGCGCGGCGAGGAGGAGGAGAAAGTGGCGTCGGGAGCTTGTTGTCATCGTCGGGAGGGCGAGCGTCGCGACGACGCCCGTCCCGCAGGCAGGCGTCCCCCCGACGCGCCGCCGAAGCGGCGATTATAGCGACAACGACAGCGAATGCCGCGCGGGGTTCGGCGCGTGTAAATTTTTCAATGCGGCGCGACCGCGGTGGCCATGCCGAAGGCCGATTCGATCCGGTCCGCCGAGCGCAGCGCCTCGTCGCGCGTCGCGTACGGCCCGACGTAGACGCGGAAGAGCCCGCCCGCCTGGCGGATCTTCGGCTCCATGCCGCGATCGCCGACCTGCGACCGCACGTGCGCAAGGAAGCTAACGGCGTTGGGCTCGCTCGCGAACGCGCCGAGCTGCACGACGTAGCCGCCGGCGGCCTCCCGCACCGGCGCCTCCGCCGGCGCGGCCACGCCGGCGGCCGGCGGCACCGGCGCCGCGACGATCGGCACGGGCACCGGCGGCGCGGTCGCGGCCGGCGGCGTCGGACGCGCGGACGCGAACGTGGCCCCGCCCGGCAGCACCGCCTCGACGACGACCTCGCCGCTGCCGCGCTCCGCGATGCCGATCCGGTGCGCGGCCGCATAGGAGAGATCGATGATGCGGCCGTGCAGGAACGGGCCGCGGTCGTTCACGCGCACGACGACCGACGCGCCCGTCGCGACGCTCGTGACGCGAGCGTACGAGGGCAGCGGCAGCGTCGGATGCGCCGCCGTCATCGCGTACATGTCGTAGACCTCCCCGATCGACGTGCGCTGGCCGTGGAACTTGCGCCCGTACCACGACGCGATGCCCTGCTCGCGATACGGGCCGAGCGCCGTCGCGGGCACGTACTCGCGCCCGAGCACCACGTAGGGACGGTTGGCGAACCGGTGGAGCGGCTCGGCGCGGGGCACCGCGTCGGGCACCGCGTCGAGGTCGGCCGGCAAGCGATCCGGCGGACCGTCGTCGGCGTAGTACTTCGACGACGTCGAGGGCGCGCCGGCGGAGCGCGAGGGCGACTTCGTGGCGTTCGTCGAGCACGACGCGATCAGCGCGCCGGCGGCGAGGATCGCAAGCGCCCGGATCGCGGGCGCTGCGGCGGTCGTCGTCATCGCGCGGTAGCATACCGGCTCGACGAGCCGGCAGAAAGCCGCGAGCCGAAAGGCGAAAGGCGCAAGCCGAAAGGCGAAAGGCAGAAGTAGAAAGGGTTTGGCGGCGGCGATGCGCGGACGGCGGGGGCTGCGTCCGTCGTCGAGTGTGTGAAACCTGCCGCCCGGTCGCGGAACCGCCGTCCGCCGACCCCGCAGGTCCACCGCGCTTCTCCATTGTCCATTCTCCATTCTCCATTCTCCTTTCTCGTCCCGCCGCTCCCGCCGTGTCCACGCACCTGTTCGCGTTCAACCCGAAGCTCTGGAACTGGCCGACGCTCGCCGGCGACATCCGCGCGCTGCGGCGTCGCGGTCACTTCGACACCGAGTGGTCCTGCGGGCGCTTCCGCGCGATCGAGCCCGGGAGCCGCGCGTTCATGGTGCGGCTCGGCGTGCCGCCGAAGGGCCTGATCGGCTCGGGCGTCGTGATGACCGCGCCCGCGGAGCGCGACCACTGGATCGAGGCGAAGCGGGCGAGCGGAACGCTCTCGCGATCGGTCGTGCTCCGGCTGGACGAGCTCTTCGACGTGCCGCTCATCACGTTCGACGAGCTCGAGGCGCCGCCGTGGCGGCGCTTCCGCTGGGGCATCCGCGCGTCGGGCACCCGGCTGCCCTCGACGCTCGCCGACGCGCTCGAGCCCTGGTGGGCGGAGCGCGTCGAGCGCGCGAAATCCGCGACGCCCCCGCGGGCGCCGTCGACGCGCGCGCGCCGGCGCTGACGCGATGAGCGTCGCTCCACCGGAAGCGGCCGCCGCGGATCGGTTCGACGCGCGGGTCGCCGGCCGCGCGCAGCCCGAGACCCATCCTTCGCGGCTGCTCGCGATCGCGCGGCTGTGGGGCGTCGCGCCGCTCGCTCGGCGCACCCCGTCGGTGCTCGAGCTCGGCTGCGGCGACGGCGCGAACCTGCTGCCGATCGCCGCGGCATCGCCGGACGCGCGCCACGCCGGCGTCGACGCTTCCGCGCACGCGATCGCGATCGCGCGCGCGGCGGGCGCAGCCGCGGGCGTGCCCGGCGTCCGCTTCGTCGAGGGGGACGCCCGATCGCTGCCGGCGGACCTGGGGACCTTCGACGTCGTCGTCGCCAGCGGCGCCTATTCGCGCGTGCCGTCCGACGCGCGCGACGCGCTGCTGCGCGCCGTCGCCCGCCACCTGGCGCCCGGGGGCGTCGCGCTCGTCGGCTTCGACGCGCTGCCCGGCGGCTGGTTGCGACGCATCGGATGGGACGCGATGCAGTTCCACGCGCGCGGCGCGACCGATCCCGCCGAGCGCGCGGCGCGCGCGCGCGAGCTCATCGCGCTGCTCGTCGAGACCTGGAAGGACCAGCCCGGCACCGGCGCCGCGCTCGCGGAGATCTTCGCGCGCGAGGGCGATCGCGACGACGTGTCGATCCTGCGCGACGACCTCGCCGCGCAGAACGAGCCCGCGTACGTCTCCGCCGTCGCGAACCATGCGCGCCGGCACGGCCTCGCGCTCGTCGGCGACGTCGATCCCGGCGTCCGTGCGCTCGGCACCGCGGGCCCGGCGCTGCGGGCCAGGCTCGCCGCGAGCCCGCCTCTCGCCGCCGAGCAGATGCTCGACTTCGTCCACCTGAGGACGGCGCGGCGGTCGCTCCTCGTGCACGCGTCGGAGCGCCTCGTCGCGTCGCCGGACCTGGCGGGATTGCACTTCTCGCTCGCGCCGGAACGCCGGGCGGAGCGCGGGTCCGGCGCCGCGCGCGCCGACCCGGTCGGCGATCGCCTGCTCGCGGCCTACCCGTCGTCGATGCCGGCCGATGCGCTGATCGATGCGCTGCGCGCGCTGGGCATCGCGGAGGACGAGGCCGTCGCGCGCCTTCGCGCCGCGTGGGTGCAGGGCGGCGCCGTCCCTCGCACGGAGCCGCTCGCGATCGCCGCGCGGGCGCCGGAGCGCCCGCGCGCGAGCGCGCTGGCGCGCTGGGAGGCGACGCATCGCCCGTTCGTGACGAACCTCCGCCACGAGAGCGTCGCGCCCGCGGACGCGTGCGCGCGCGAGGTGCTCGCCTGCTGCGACGGCGAGCGGACGGTCGTCGAGCTGGCCGACGCCGTGCGCGCCGCGATCCCGGCGGCCGAAACAGGCGACCCTCGCGCGGCCGTCGCGCGGAGGCTCGAGCAGCTCGCCGCCGACGCGCTGCTCGAGGCCTAGCGACCGCGCTTCCGGCGCGCATGGGCGACCGGCTCGCCGCCGACGCGATCGTCGCGCTGCACGCGGCGTTCGTCGCGTTCGCGTGCCTCGGCGGGATCCTCGCGTGGCGCGACCTGCGCTGGACGATCGTGCACCTCCCCGCCGCCGCCTGGGCCGCCTGGGTCGAGTTCAGCGGGCGCCTCTGCCCGCTGACGCCCCTCGAGAACGCGCTGCGGCGTCGCGCCGGCGACGCCGGGTATCCGGGCGGATTCGTCGAGCACTACATCGTCCCCATCCTGTATCCGGCCGGCCTCACGCACGACGTGCAGGTCGCGCTCGGCGCGATCGTCGTCGCGCTGAACGCCGCGATCTACGCGGTGGCCCTCGTGCGGCGACGGCGGCGGGGCAAGTAGGGTCTGACCCTGCTTCCTTGCGACACCGGCGGGGCAAGTAGGGTCTGAGAAAGTGGGGTCTGACCCCACTTCCTTGCGACACCGACGGGGAACGTAGGGTCTGACCCTGCTTTCTTCCTGCTTCTCTCCCGCGTGGCCTCGGGAGCACAATGCGGCAGAAGCAGGGTCCGACCCTGCTTTCCCGGGGGAGGCACGATGGCAGTGACGATTTGCCCGATCGCAATCGCCGTGGGGTGCCGCAAGTGCCCCGTGTTCAAGGTCTGCCCGCTCAAGAGCGTGATCGGCGACCAGCCTTCCGCCTCCGAGCCGCCCGCCACCGACGCGCCCACGGTGCAGCGGAAGGGCTCGAAGCGGTCCAAGGCGAAGCGCGGCGGCGGCCGCTGACGGTTTCGCGGCGCCCCGTACAATCCGGGGACCGGGCGGCGACGCCGCGCCCATCGAGGCGACGGCGGGATCCGTGCGAGGGGGGAGATCGATGACTCAGGCCGCCATCACGGGTTGGGGGAAGTGCATGCCCCCGGCCGTGCTCCGCAACGAGGACCTCGCGACGTTCCTCGACACCGACGACGCGTGGATCGCTCAGCGCACCGGGATCCGCGAGCGGCGCGTGACGCACGTGCTCGGCAGCGAGCTCGCGCGGGTGGCGGCGTCGCGGGCGCTCGCGTGCGCGGCGCTCGCGGCGAAGGACCTCGACCTGATCGTCTACGGCAGCTGCTCGGCCGAGGAGGCGGTGCCGAACACGGCGTCCGCGCTCCAGCACCGGCTGGGCGCATGGAAGGCCGCGGCGATGGACGTCAACACCGCGTGCACGAGCTTCCTCTACGGCCTGTCGTCGGCGGCCGGCATGATCCGCGCGGGCACCGTGCGCAACGCGCTCGTCGTCGGCGTCGAGACGATCTCGCCGTTCATGGACTGGGAGAACCGCAACGTCGCGGTGCTGTTCGGCGACGGCTGCGCGGCGGTCGTGCTGCAGGCGAGCGACGGCGAAGCGGGGCTCGTCGCCGACAAGCTCGGCTGCTACGCCGACGCGCGCGGCATCCTGCGCGTGCGCGGCCACGGCACGGCCTACGGCAACCGCGAGGTGTCGTACGGCGACACGCTGTGGGATTTCGACGGCCAGGAGATCTTCAAGCGCGCGGTGCACGGCATGAGCGAGTCCTCCGCCGAGGTGCTCGCGAAGGCGCGCCTGTCGGCCGGCGACATCGACCTCGTCGTCCCGCACCAGGCGAACCTGCGCATCATCGAGTTCGTCGCGAAGCGCGTCGGCGTCCCGATGGAGCGCGTGTTCGTGACCGTGCACAAGTACGGCAACATGTCGGCGGCGACGGTGCCGGTCGCGCTCGTCGACGCGATCGAGGAAGGCCGCGTGAAGCCCGGCGCGCGCATCCTCACGCCCGCGTTCGGCGCCGGCCTCACCTGGTGCTCGCACCTGATCCGCTTCGGCGAGCGCGTGACGCCGCTCGACCGCTCCGACGCCGAGCTGCCGCCCTGCGAACGCAGCGCGCTCGAGATGGTCGACGCGCTGCGCGCGCGCAAGGACGCGCGCGGGCGATCGGCGGCCGGGCTGGCCGGCCCGGTGTTCCCGGAAACGGTCGCGGCGGCGATGACCGTGTAGCGGGCGTCGCCGAACTCTTGGCGCTCCCGCGGGTCGGGCTTCAGCCCGACGCGCGAAGCCCGGAGCTCAGCTCGCGACGAGCTTGCGGTGCGCCTGCACGCTCATCAGGATGCCGATCCCGATGAACAGCGACACCATCGCGGTGCCGCCGTAGGAGACGAACGGGAGGGGCACGCCGACCACCGGCAGGAGGCCCGTCACCATCCCCATGTTCACGAACGCGTAGGTGAACAGCATCAGAGTGACCGCGCCGGCGGCGAGCCGCGCGAACAGCGTCGACGCGTTCGACGCGATCATCATCGCGCGCGCGACGAGCGCGAGGTACAGCAGCACGAGCAGCACGTTGCCGATGAGCCCGAACTCCTCGCCGAAGACCGCGAAGATGAAGTCGGTGTGCTTCTCCGGCAGGAAGTCGAGGTGCGCCTGCGTGCCGTTCAGCCATCCCTTGCCGACGACGCCGCCGGAGCCGATCGCGATCGACGCCTGCGTCGTGTGGTAGCCCGCGCCCAGCGGGTCGGTCGACGGATCGAGGAACGTGAGGATGCGCTGGCGCTGGTAGTCCTGCAGGTGCGTCCACAGGTACGGCCCCGCGGCCGCGCCGATCGCCGCGAGCCCGACGATCACCTTCCACGACAGCCCCGCGAGGAACAGCACGTAGAAGCCGGACGCGGTCAGGAGCAGCCCGGTGCCGAGGTCGGGCTGCCGCTTGACGAGCCAGGCCGGCACCGCGATCAGGATCGCGGCGAGCACGAAGTCGGCCCAGCCGATCTTCCCCTCGCGCTTCTGGAAGTACCACGCGAGCATCAGCGGCAGCGCGATCTTCATGAGCTCGGAAGGCTGGAACCGCACGACGCCGAGGTCCAGCCAGCGGCGCGAGCCGTTCACGACAACGCCGAACAGCGCGACGCCGACCAGCATCACGAGGCCCGCCGCGTAGAGCGGGAGCGCGGCGCGCGAGAGCGTCTGCGGCGGGATGTTCGCGATCACCCACATCGCGACGAGCGCCAGCCCCAGGCTCACCGCCTGGTTGGTGAGGCGCGCGACGCTCTGGTCCGCCGCGGAGAACAGCGTGACGAAGCCGACGCCGACGATCGCGAGCGCGATCGTGAACAGCGGGCGGTCGATGCGGCGGACCAGCACCTCCCAGAGGCGCCCCAGCAGATCGATGGCCGGCAGCCGGTGCTCCATCAGTCGCTCACGTCCTCGGCGTCGGGCATCGGCCCCTCGACCGCGGGCGCCGGATCCTTCCGCTTGAGCCCGAGCAGGTAGTAGTCGAACACCTGCCGAGCGATCGGCGCTGCGGCCTGCGCGCCGAAGCCGCCGTTCTCGACCAGCACGGCGAGCGCGATCGCCGGCTTGTCCGCCGGCGCGTACGCGACGTACCACGCGTGGTCGCGAAGGCGCTCGTCCACCTTGTGCGCCTTGTACTCGTCGCCCTTGAGCGAGAACACCTGCGCGGTGCCGGTCTTGCCCCCGCTCGTGTAAGGCGCGTCCTTGAACGCCGCCGCGCTCGTCCCTTCCCGGTTCACCTGCATCAGCGCGTTGCGGATCACCGCCAGGTGCTCCGGCCGGACGGGGATCGCCGTCGGCGGGTGGCGGTCGACGACGCGCGTCTCGCGCGTGCGCGCGTCCTCGATGCGCTGGACGAGGTGCGGCTCGAACGCGATGCCGTCGTTCGCGATCGCGGCGATGGCGTGCGCGAGCTGCATCGGCGTGAACGCCGTGTAGCCCTGCCCGATCCCCGCCGAGATCGAGTCGCCGAGATACCACTTGCGGTGCTCCTCGCGGTACTGCGGCCCGGCGAATCGCTGCCGCTTCCACTCGCGCGACGGCAGCACGCCGGGGAGCTCGCCCTCGATGTCGAGGCCCGTGGGCTTCCCGAAGCCGAGCGTCGACATGAAGCGCCAGGTGTCGTCGATGTCCGTGTCGTTCGCGAGCAGGTAGAAGTACGTGTCGCAGGACACGACGATCGCCTTCGTCATGTCGACCGTGCCGTGGCCGCCCTTCTTGTCGTCGCGGAAGCGGTGCGCCTGGCCCGCGATCTGGAAGTAACCCGGGTCCGCGAAGGCCTGCGTCGGGGTGCGCTTGCCGGAAGCCAGCGCGCCCAGCGCGAGGAACGGCTTGATCGTCGAGCCCGGCGGGTAGGCGCCGCGCAGCGGACGGTTGAGCAGCGGCTTGTCCGGCGAATCGTTGAGCTCCTGCCACGACGCGGCGTCGATGCCGTCGACGAACAGGTTCGGGTCGTAGCCGGGCTTGCTCACGAACGCGAGCACGTCGCCGGTGGACGGCTCGATGGCGACGAGCGCGCCGCGCCGCGTGCCGAACGCGGCCTCGGCCGCGGCCTGCAGCGCGATGTCGATCGACAGCCGCAGGTTGTTGCCCGACACCGGCGGCACGCGCGAGAGCGTGCGCACGGCGCGGCCCGCGGCGTCGACCTCGACCTCCTCGACGCCGGTCGTGCCGTGCAGCTCGCGCTCGTAGGCGAGCTCGACGCCGACCTTGCCGATCGTGTCGGTGCCCTTGTAGTCCGCGCTCTCCTCCCACGACGCGATGCGCGCGAGGTCGCGGTCGTTGATGCGCCCGATGTACCCGATCGCGTGCGAGGCGACCTCGCCGAACGGGTAGTTCCGGAACAGCCGCGCCTTGATCTCGACGCCGGGGAACCGGTAGCGGTTGGCGGCGAAGCGCGCGACCTCCTCGTCGGTGAGCTTCGTTCGGATCGGCAGGCTCTCGAAATTCTTCGACTCCTCGAGCAGCTTGCGGAAGCGCTTGCGGTCGCGCGGCGTGACGTCGACGACGCTCGCGAGCTGGTCGATCGTGGCGTCGAGGTCGCGCACGCGCGAGGGCTGGATCTCCAGCGTGTAGGCGGAATAGCTCTGCGCGAGCACGACGCCGTTCCGGTCGGTGATCACGCCGCGGTTGGGCGCGATCGGCACGATCGCGATCCGGTTGGTCTCGGCCAGCGTGCGGAAGTGGTCGTGCTGCGCGACCTGCAGGTAGACGAAGCGCCCGACGAGCACGCCGAACGCGACGAGCACCGCGCCCCCGGCGACGGCGAGCCGCCCGCGGAAGCGATGGAGCTCGTTCTCCGGAGTGCGCAGGTCGCGCGAGCCGAAGTCGACGCGCCGCGATCCGCGTCGGCCGGAGAAGAGGCGGCGTCGGATCACGGGGCCGGCCTCACAACGTCGACGACGACGGCGTCGGCCGCTGCGGCCACTGCAGCACGACCGAAAGCGGCGGCCAGAGCAGCGCGCCGACGATCGGCGGCACCGCGTAGGTCCAGCGCGGCATCGGCGCGCCGCCGATCATGCGCACGACGAGCACGAGCGCGGCGCACGCGAGGAGCAGCGCGGCGACCTGCACCGCCTGCTGCCACAGCGGGAAGCGCAGCACGCGACGCCGGAAGTACTCGGCGCCGTAGGCGAGCACCGCGTACGCCAGCGCGTGCTGGCCGAACAGCGTCGCGTCGACGACGTCCATCACGAGCCCGAGCGTCCACGCGACGCCGACGCCGACGAAGCGCGGCGCCTGGATGCACCAGTAGAGCAGCACGAGCGCGACGAAGTCCGGCCTGAGCGCGAGCGCGACGCCGGACGCGGGCAGCGTGTTGGCGAGCAGCGCGAGCGCGAGCGTCAGCACGACGAACCACGGCTTCGCGGGCTTGAGGATCTCCTCGGGCCGCGCGGGCGTGAACGACGGCACTCTCGCGGCGATCCTCATGGCCCGCGCCGCGCCCTCGCGCGGCCTCCCTTGCGCGCCGACTCGACCTCGGCGGGCTCCTCGACGCGCGACGGCAGCGCGGCCGGCGGCGCGAGCACGAGCAGCGTCTCGCTGCGGTCGACGCCGCCGAGCGGCGTCGCGGTGATGCGCGCGAACATCTGCCCGGTGTCGCGCTCGATCTCCATGACCTGCGCGACCGCGAGCCCCGGCGGGTAGGTGCCGTCCAGCCCCGAGGTCACGAGCCGGTCGCCGGCGCGGATGTCGGCCGACGGCGGCATGAAGCGCAGCTCGGGCGCGCGCCCGGTGCCCGCGCCGTAGAGCACGCTGCGCACGCCGCTGCGCTCGACCTTCACCGGCACCGCCTGGTCCTTGTCCGTGACGAGCGTCACCTCGGCGATCGTCGGGTGCACGCGCGTGACCTGGCCCACGACGCCGTTCTCGTCGATCACCGCGCTGCCGGGCACGAGGCCCGCCTCCGCGCCCGGGCTCACGAAAAGCTTCTGCGTGAAGGGATCGCGCCCCGCATAGAGCACCTGAACGATCACCGATCCGGTCCCGTGCTGCGCCCGCACCTCGGCGAGCGCCTTGAGCTTGCGGTTCTCGCCGCGCGCGGCCTCGAAGCCCTGCGCGGCGGGCGCCTGCCGGATGAGCTCGGCCTTCAGCCGCGCGTTCTCCGCCTCGAGGTCGCGCTTCGAGGCGAAATAGGCCGACAGGCTGTCGATCGCCTCGCCGGGCATGCGCACCAGCCGCTGCAGCGGATAGAGCACGGAGCCGGCCGCGTGTCGCACGTCCTCGAGCGTCCGGTAGCGCGCGTCGACGAACATCAGCACGATCGACGCCAGCCCGAAGAACGCGACGCGCGCGAGCGGCGAGGGGCCGCGGTGGAAGAACGGCGGGGGCTCGGCGGGGATGGGACGCATGGGGTCAGAGACGAAACTCGGTGCGATCACGTTCCCATTGCGTTGCCGTCATCCCCCGAGTTTCGTCTCTGACCCCATGCTCAGTCCGACGTGAAGATCGTCTGCAGCTTGTCCATGTTCTCGAGCGCCTTGCCGCAGCCGCGCACGACGCAGGTGAGCGGATCCTCGGCGACGATCACCGGGAGCCCGGTCTCCTCCATCAGCAGGCGGTCGAGGTCGCGCAAGAGCGCGCCGCCGCCGGTGAGCGCCATGCCGCGCTCGGCGATGTCGGCGCCGAGCTCCGGCGGCGTGCGCTCGAGCGCGCTCTTCACCGCGGAGACGATGCTGTTCAGCGGATCCGTGAGCGCTTCGAGGATCTCGTTCGACGACACGGTGAAGCTGCGCGGGATGCCCTCGGCGAGGTTGCGCCCCTTCACTTCCATCTCGCGCACCTCCGAGCCGGGGAATGCGCTGCCGATCGTCTTCTTGATCTGCTCGGCGGTCGTCTCGCCGATCAGCATCCCGTAGTTGCGGCGGATGTAGTTGACGATCGCCTCGTCGAACTTGTCGCCGCCCACGCGCACGCTGCCCGAGTACACCATGCCGCCGAGCGAGATCACGCCGACCTCGGTCGTGCCGCCGCCGATGTCGACGACCATCGAGCCGGTCGCGTCCGAGATCGGCAGGTCCGCGCCGATCGCCGCGGCCATCGGCTCCTCGATCAGGTAGACCTTCGACGCGCCGGCGCCGAGCGCGGACTCGCGGATCGCGCGGCGCTCGACCTGCGTCGAGCCGCAGGGCACGCAGATGATGATGCGCGGCGACGGGCTGAACAGGCGCGAGTCGAGCACCTTCTTGATGAACTGCTTCAGCATCTGCTCGGTGACGGTGAAGTCGGCGATGACGCCGTCCTTCATCGGCCGGATCGCGGTGATGTTGCCCGGCGTGCGGCCGAGCATCTGCTTCGCCGCGAGGCCGACCTCCTGGATCACCTTCTTGCCGTTGGGACCGCCTTCCTGGCGGATCGCGACGACCGACGGCTCGTCGAGCACGATGCCGCGCCCGCGCACGTAGATCAGCGTGTTCGCGGTGCCGAGGTCGATCGCGAGGTCGGTGGAGAAGTAGCCTTTGAAGAACTCGAACATCGACGAGGCGTCTTTCGTGCGGGGACGGCCGCGCGTGCGGCCCCTGGGGGTCCAAGGGGCGGCAGCCGTCCGGACTGGTCGGCTATGATACTCTAGGCATCTGGGCTACTGCACTGAAAACGTGCGGTTTTCCGGCGTTTTTTGCGGCGCGGCATCCGGCCCGGGTTTCGGGGTCCGGCCCGCCCCCTTCCCGACCCGCCCCGATGAAGCTCACGCTCGACGACATCCGGCGCATCGCCCAGCTGGCCCGCATCGAGATCGACGCGCAGGCGGCCCGCGAGGTGCACGCCAAGCTCGAGTCGATTTTCGCGATGATCGACGAGCTCCAGGCGGTCGACACGACCGGCGTCGAGCCGATGTCGCACGCGCAGGACGTCGTGCTGGCGATGCGCGAGGACCGCGTCACCGAGGCCGACCAGCACGCCCGCTACCAGGCGGTCGCGCCGGCCGTCGAGGACGGGCTCTACCTGGTGCCGAGGGTCGTCGAGTGAGCGACGAGGGCACCGTCGCCGGGCTGGCCGCCCGCCTCGCCGCGCGCGAGATGTCGGCCGTCGAGCTCGCCCACGACACGCTCGGGCGCATCGCGAAGCTGCAGCCGGCGCTCAACGCGTTCGTGACCGTCGACGCCGAAGGCGCGATCGCGCAGGCGCACGCCGCCGACGCGGCGCGCGCGCGCGGCGAGGCCGGCCCGCTCGCCGGCGTCCCGATAGCGCACAAGGACGTGCTGATGACCGCGGGCCTGCGGACCACCTGCGGCTCCCGGATGCTGGAAACCTTCGTCGCCCCCTACGACGCCCACGTCGTCGAGGGGCTGAAGCGCGCGGGGACCGTGCTGGTCGGCAAGACCAACATGGACGAGTTCGCGATGGGCTCGTCGAACGAGACCTCGTACTTCGGCACGGTGAAGAACCCCTGGAATCCGTCCTACGTGCCGGGCGGCAGCTCGGGCGGTTCCGCGGCCGCCGTCGCCGCGCGCCTGGTCCCCGGCGCGACCGGCACCGACACCGGAGGCTCGATTCGGCAGCCGGCCTCGCTCTCGGGCATCTGCGGGCTCAAGCCCACCTACGGCGTGTCGTCGCGCTACGGGCTGATCGCGTTCGCGTCGAGCCTCGACACGCCCGGGCCTTTCGCGCGGACCGCCGAGGACTGCGCGCTGCTGCTCAACGCGATGGCCGGCCACGACCCGCGCGATTCGACCTCGCTCGACCGCCCGCGCGAGGACTACGCGCGCAAGCTCCGCGCGGGCGCCGGCGCGAAGCCGCTCGACGGCCTGCGCATCGGGCTGCCGGTCGAGTACTACGGCAAGGGCAACGATCCCGAGGTCGCCGCGGCGATCGAGGCCGCGCTCGCCGAGTTCCGCAAGCTCGGCGCGCGCACCGTCGGGATCGAGCTTCCGGCGGTCAAGCTGTCGGTGCCGGTCTACTACGTGATCGCGCCGGCGGAGGCCTCGTCCAACCTGTCGCGCTTCGACGGCGTGCGCTACGGCCATCGCGCCGCGCGCTACGACGACCTCGACGACATGTACCGCAAGACGCGCGCGGAGGGATTCGGCGCGGAGGTCAAGCGCCGCATCCTCGTCGGCACCTACGTGCTGTCGCACGGCTACTACGACGCGTACTACCTGAAGGCGCAGAAGGTGCGCCGCCTCATCGCGAACGACTTCGCGCGCGCGTGGCGCGAGTGCGACGTGATCATGGGGCCGACGGCGCCCTCGCCCGCGTTCCGCTTCGGCGACAAGACCGACGACCCGGTGCAGATGTACCTCAACGACATCTTCACGATCGCCGCGAACCTCACCGGCGCCCCGGCGATCTCGATCCCCTGCGGCTTCACGAAGGCCGGGCTCCCGATCGGCCTGCAGATCCAGGGCGACTACTTCGACGAGGCGCGCATCCTCGACGTCGCGCATCGGTACCAGCTGGCGACGGACTGGCACGCGCGGGTGCCGGCCATGGGGTCAGAGACGAAACGCCCGGGGACGCCATGAGCACCCGGCCAGCCGGCGCTTCCGCGAGTTTCGTCTCCGACCCCTTGTGGGAAATCGTCATCGGCCTCGAGACGCACGCGCAGCTCTCGACCGCGTCGAAGATCTTCTCGGGCGCGTCGACCGCGTTCGGCGCGGCGCCGAACTCGCAGGCCTCGGCGGTCGACATCGCGCTTCCCGGCGTGCTGCCGGTGCTGAACAAGGGGGCCGTCGAGCGCGCGATCCGCTTCGGGCTCGCGGTCGGCGGCACGATCAACGCGAGGAGCGTGTTCGCGCGCAAGAACTACTTCTACCCCGACCTGCCGAAGGGCTACCAGATCTCGCAGTACGAGATCCCCGTCGTGGCCGGCGGCGGCGTCGACATCGTGTCGCCGACGCGCGGCGCGATCCGCGTGCGCCTCACGCGCGCGCACCTCGAGGAGGACGCGGGCAAGAGCCTGCACGAGGACTACCACGGCATGTCGGGCATCGACCTCAACCGCGCCGGCACGCCGCTCCTCGAGATCGTGAGCGAGCCCGAGTTGCGATCGTCGGAGGAAGCGGTCGCCTACGCGAAGGCGCTGCACGCGCTCGTGCGCTGGATCGGCATCTGCGACGGCAACATGCAGGAGGGCAGCTTCCGCTGCGACGCGAACGTCTCGGTGCGCCGGCACGGCGAGCCGCTCGGCACGCGCTGCGAGATCAAGAACCTGAACAGCTTCCGGTTCATGCAGCAGGCGATCGACTTCGAGGTGCGCCGCCAGATCGCGCTCATCGAGGACGGCGGCAAGGTCGTGCAGGAAACGCGCCTCTACGATCCCGACCGCGACGAGACGCGGCCGATGCGCAGCAAGGAAGACGCGCAGGACTACCGCTACTTCCCGGACCCGGACCTGCCGCCGCTTTCGATCGACGCCGCGTGGATCGAGCGCATCCGCGAGGCGATGCCCGAGCTGCCGGAGCTGCGCAAGCTGCGGTTCACCGCGACCTCGCGCGAGCACCTGATCGAGCTCGTCAAGGGCGGCTCGGGCGTCGACCTGTCGGGGGTCGACGACCAGGTGTTCGAGGAGGGCGCCCTCGCGCTGCAAGTCGCCGCGCAACGTCCGCACTACGGCCTGCCGGTCGCGGACGCGGCGGCGCTCGTCGCGAGCCGCGCGCTCGCGGACTACTACGAAGACGCGGTCGCCGCCGGCGGCGAGCCGCGCGCGGTCGCGAACTGGATGCTGGGCGAGGTCGCCGCGGCCCTCAATCGATCCGAGCGCGAGATCGACGCGTCGCCGGTGTCGCCGGCCGCGCTCGCGGGGCTCCTGAAGCGCATCGCCGACGGCACGATCTCCGGCAAGATCGCGAAGGACGTGTTCGACGCGATGTGGGCGGGCGAGGCGACCGGCGACGGCGCCGCCGACGCGATCATCGATTCGAAGGGCCTGCGCCAGATCTCCGACGAAGGCGCGATCGCGAAGCTCGTCGACGACGTGATCGCCGCGAACCCGTCGATCGTCGCGGAATACCGCGCGGGCAAGGAGAAGGCGTTCAACGCGCTCGTCGGCAAGGCGATGGCCGCCTCGAAGGGCAAGGCCAATCCCGCGCAGGTCAACGCGACGCTGAAGGCGCGGCTCGGCCTGCCCTGAGCGCCGCGACGGCGGTCAGCCCAGCAGGTTGCGCTTCGCGTAGAGCGCGAAGCCGGCGAAGAGCGCGCCCGCCGCGAGCATCATCACCGGATAGCCCCACATCCGCGCGCCGCTGGCGATCTCCGCGCTCCCGTCCGGCGACGCGGGCAGGTAGCGCACGCGCACCTTCGATCCCTGCGCGAGCTTCGTGTCCGTCGCGAGGCTCGACGTGAAGCGGTAGCGCTTGCCGTCGTGCGCGAACTCGACGATCGGCGCGTAGAGCTTGGTCCATGGGCGGCCGGAACTGCCCGACGTCGGCGGCGAGGTCGATTCCTTCTGGCCGACGACCGTGCCTTCGGCGGTCGCACCGCTGAACGCGAGGCGCAGCCGCATGATCGCGGACAGCACGCCCACCACGAGTCCGAGCACGCCGAATCCGAGAAAGACGTTGACCAGCCAGTCGTCCATCGTGTCTCCCGGGCGCGCGCACGCGCGCGACGCGAGCGATCATGCGCGAGTGCGCGCAGCGTCGCAAGCCGCGAAGCGCAGACGGGATCCGGCGCGCGTCGGGCGCCTGCCTGAAACCGGCGTCAGGCCGCGGGCGGCTTCACGCCGAGGTAGCCGGCGCCGTAAAGCGCGACCAGGATGAAGATCGAGCCGACGGCGAGCGCAGCGATCGGGAATCCCCACATGCGCATGCCGGTGCCGATCTCCGCGCTCGTCTCCGGCTGGTCGGGCAGGTAGCGCACGATCACCTTCGTGCCGGCTTCGATCTTCGCCTGCGTGCCCATCGACGAGGTGAACTTGTGCTTCTTCCCCGCGTGCTGGAATTCGACGATCGGGCTGTAGAGCGTCGTGAATTTCGTCGAGCCTCCGGAGCGCGACGACGACGTGGATTCCGAGTTGCCCACGACGGTGCCCTCGGCCTTCGCGCCGAAATAGATCGTGCGGACGCGCATCACCGCCATGAGCGCGCCCAGCACGAGCGAGAGCGCCCCCACGCCCAGCAGCAGCATGAATTGCCACGCCATCGTTCCCTCCCTGGGCGCCGACGCGACGGACCGCGGTCGATCATGCTCCGGCGCTCCCGCGCGGGCAAGACGGCCGGCCGGTTCAGTTGAACAGCAGCGACCCCGCGAAAAGACCGAGCATCGCGAACACGATCGCGACCTTGAGCGCGGTGCCGACGAGGAGGCCGAGCCAGGTCGCGAGGCCGACCTTGCCGGCGCCGAGCACGTCGCGCTTCGCGAGGTACTCGCCGATCGCCGCGCCGGCGAGCGGGAGGAACAGGAGGCCGATGAAGCCGGTGAAGACGCCCGCGATCGTGCCGATCGCGGCGCCTGCGATCGCCCAGGGGCTCGCGCCGACCCGCTTCGCGCCCGCCACGCTCGACGCGATGTCGATCGCCCAGGTGATGGCCGCGAGGATGCCGGCCGCGACGACGACCCACACCGAGATGCGCGCGAAGTCGTCGATCCACGCGGCGAGCGCGATCCCCGCGAACACCAGCGTCGGCCCCGGCAGCGCGGGCAGCACCGTGCCGGCGATGCCGACAGCGATGGCGGCGAGGGCGAGGGTCCAGAGCAGGGCGGTCACGGGGGGATTGTGCGGGAACGCGCAAGCCGAAAGGCGTGGCAAGCCGAAAGGCGGAGAAAGGCCCAGCATCGCGAACACGATCGCGACCTTGAGCGCGGTGCCGACGAGCAGGCCGAGCCAGGTCGCGAGGCCGACCTTGCCGGCGCCGAGCACGTCGCGCTTCGCGAGGTACTCGCCGATCGCCGCGCCGGCGAGCGGGAGGAAGAGGAGGCCGATGAAGCCGGTGAAGACGCCCGCGATCGTGCCGATCGCGGCGCCGGCGATCGCCCAGGGGCTCGCGCCGACCCGCTTCGCGCCCGCGACGCTCGACGCGATGTCGATCGCCCAGGTGATGGCCGCGAGGATGCCGGCCACGACGACGACCCACACCGAGATGCGCGCGAAATCGTCGATCCACGCCGCGAGCGCGATCCCGGCGAACACCAGCGTCGGCCCCGGCAGCGCCGGCAGCACGGTGCCGGCGACGCCGACGGCGATCATCGCCAGGGCGAGGGTCCAGAGTAGGGCGGTCATCGGCGCATTGTCGGACACAAGGGGGAGAATGGAGAATGGAAAATGGACGATGGAAACCCGCGCCGCGTCCATTGCGCTGTTTCCATGGTCTATTTTTCATTCTCCATTTTCGCCTTCGGCATTAGTTGACTTCGTCCACTATTTGATGGACGCTGGCACCATGAGCGCCCCCGTCACTCCCGAGCGCATCGAGTCCGTCCGGCGGTTCAACCGCTGGTACACGCAGTGGGTCGGCGCGCTGCGAGGGGATCTGCTGGCGAGCCCGTTCCCGCTACCGCAGGCGCGGGTGCTGTTCGAGCTCGCGCACCGCGACGGGATCACCGCGGCCGAGCTCGCGGGGGCGCTGGGCCTCGACCGCTCGTACCTGTCGCGGCTGCTGTCGAGCCTCGAGCGGCGGAAGCTCGTGCTGCGCGCGAACGACAAGACCGACGGCAGGCGGCGCTCGCTCGCGCTCACCGCGGCCGGCCGCAAGGCGTTCGACGAGCTGGACCGCCGCTCGCGCGACGAGGTCGGCGCAATCCTCGAGCCGCTCGCGCCCGAGCGCGAGAAGCGCCTGCTCGCGTCG
>JBGAHH010000075.1:0-21454 GCA_044226265.1 Casimicrobiaceae bacterium
GCGATCCGGGACCACCTCGATCGAGTCTACGGGACGGGCGCTTCGCCGCTCAATACGACGGGCCGCCGTTCATCTGCCCGCGTCCCGGAACGTCTCCTTCGCGACACGGAAGGCGTCGATCGCCGCGGGGACCCCGCAATAGATCGCCGCCTGCAAGAACACCTCCCGGATCTCGTCCTTCGTCGCACCATTGTTGAGCGCGCCGCGGACGTGGAGCTTGAGCTCGTGGGGCCGGTTGAGGGCCGTCAGCATCGCCAGGTTCAGGAGGCTGCGCGTGCGCCGGTCGAGGCCGGGCCGGTTCCAGATCTCGTCCCAGCAGTACTCGGTGACCAGCTCCTGCATCGGGCGGTTGAAGTCGTCCGCGGCGGCGATCGCCGCGTCGACGTAGTCGCGCCCCAGCACCGCGCGTCGCGTCGCGAGGCCTCGCTCGAATCGCTGCTTGTCCATGGCTTCGGTTCCCTCGTGGTGGGGCCGCCGGGCACGGCGCTCCGGGCGGTCGTCCCCCAGTCTAGCCTCGCCCGCCCGCCCCGCGGCGAGGCACAATGGGCGTTCCCGCTCCCGACCCTCGAGGAAGCCGCCATGAAGCTCCCCGCCGCGACCGCCGCCCTCCTCGCCCTCGCCGCCCTGCCCGGCTCCGCGCTCGCGGCGAAGGCGACCGAGTGCACGAAGATCGGCATCTGCTACTGCGTGAACGACGAGCTCAAGCCCACGATCGACGAGAAGGTCGCGAAGTTCCGCGCGCTGATCGCCGAGCAGCGCAAGGCCGGCAAGTCGGTCGGCTACCTGTCGGTGCCCCTGTCGTCGGCCGGCGGCGGCAACTTCGACATCAACAAGGAAGTCGCCGAGAAGGCGAAGGCCGCGATCGAAGCGCGCTTCGGCCCGGACTACCTGTACGTGCTGAACCCCGGCACGCTCGACGCCGACCTGCCGCGCACCGCGGCGGGCGCCGACTACATGCTGATGTGGACGACGCTGCTCGAAGGCACCGACGGGCTGGGCGAGTTCGACTTCGTCTATTTCGCCGGCCCCGGCGACTTCGCGCGCTACTTCGGCTTCGACGGCGTGAACGACATGGGAAAGCTCTCGGCCTACTACGACGAGCGCGCCAAGTCGAACCCGGGCTTCGCGAAGGCGGTCGACGGCGGCCTCACGAAGCCCGTGTTCATGCGCTACTACGCGTTGCGCGCGTCGTCGTCGGTGAGCCGCGGCGCGCACGACGAGTGGAACATCTTCAAGCTCGTCAACGACAAGCGCCGCGCCGATCCGAAGCTCGGCGCGCCGGCGCAGATCCCGGTCCTCTTCGACGGCCGCGGCGTCAACCCGACCGACCAGGAGGCCGGCGTGTCGGAGGGCTACGTCGGCAAGTGCGCGCTCTAGGCGACGAAGACATCGCGGCCCGCCGCAGCGTCACTTGACCGTGTAACCGCGCCCTTCGAGGCAAGCCGCGCGCGCCCGCGCGACGGCCGACGACTGCGACGCCTGCGCCTGTTGCTGCGAGGCCTGCGCCTGCGCGGCGTTCTGCCGCCGGCTCTGCCCGCGCGCCGCAGCCGCGCCAGCCGCCGCGCCCGCACCCGCGTCGCCGCCCACGACCTCGCCGACGACCGCGCCGCGCGCGGCCCCGCGCACGCCTGCGCCCGGCGTCACGCCGGTGGCCGTCGTCGCCGGCGCCGCGGGCTTGGACGCGGGGGCCTGGGCCGTCGCCTGGCTCTGCGCCCACTGGGTGCACTCGGCCTCGTCCTTCTTCTGCTGCTCGGGCGTCTGGCCCTTCGCCGGGTAGACGAATTGCTGGGCGAGGGCCTGGGTCGCGGTCAACGCGAGGGCCGCCGCGATCGCGACGACGCGCCTGGAGATCGTCATGGAATGCCTTTCGTTCATGGAAGGTGACGGTTTCGGCGCGGGGGATCGCGCCGTCAATTCGACGCCGGCGCGGACGCGACCGGCGTTGCGCCGTCGAGCGGCTTCAGGTCGAAGCCGCCGCCGAGCGCGAGGTAGACGTTGACGCGCTGCACGCGGCGCTCGCTCGCCATCCGGAGCTCCGCGGCGCGCGCCGCGCCGAGCGCGACCCCCTGCTGCAGGACGGCGCGCAGGTCGCCCGAGCCGACGCGATAGCGCTCGCGGGCGAGCTCGAGCGCGCGGGCGTTGCTCTCGACCGCGCGGGCGAGGATCGCCTCGCGCTCGTCGGCGGCGAAGCCGGCGGAGAGCGCGTTCTCGACGTCGCCGAACGCGCGCGCGCCGATGCGGCCGTATTCCGCGACGGCGAGCTTCTGCTCGGCGGTCCGGATCTCGACCTGCGCCTGCAGCGCGTAGCCGTTGAAGATCGGCTGGACGAGGTTCGCGCCGAGGCTCCAGACCGGGTTGCTGTGGCTCTGCAGCACGAACAGGCTCGACGAGATGCTGGAGACGCTCGCCGTCAGCGCGATCTTCGGCAGGCGTGCCGCCTTCGCCTCGCCCACCGCGTGGAACGCGGACGCGACGCGCCGCTCGGCCGCGATCACGTCGGGCCGCCGCTCGAGCAGCTCCGAAGGCAGCCCGACCGGAACCGCGCCAGGCATCGCCGGCAGCGTCGCCCTGAGCTCGATCGCCGCGGCGGGATAGCGGCCGACCAGCGTCTCGAGCGCGCGCTGCGCCTGCTCCTGCGCGAGCGCGAGCGCGCGCGCGGCTTCCTGCGTCGACTCGACGGTGGCGTCGGCGAGCGCGACGTCGTAGCCGTCGCCGATGCCCACGCGCAGCCGGTCGCGGGCGAGCCCCGCCGTGCGCACCGCCGCTTGCGCGATCTCGTCGGCGAGCCCGCGCTGCAGCTTCGCCTCGATCGCCAGGACCCATGCCTTGGCGACAGCCGCGGCGATCGACTGGCGCGCGAACTCCGCGTCGGCCGCCGCGGCCTCGTACTGCGCCGAGCCCGACGCCGCCTGCGAGCGCACGCGCCCCCACAGGTCGAGCTCCCAGCTCGCGAAGAGCCCGACGCCCGAGAGCCCCGAGCCGTCGCCGCCCATCTTGCCGCCGCCGTGCGCGAGCAGGTTGACCGCCGGGTATATCGCGGCGCCCGCGAGCTTCGCGTACGCGGCCGACAGCTCGACGCGCGCGGCGGCCACGCGCAGGTCGGCGTTGTACGCGATCGCTTCGGCGACGAGCGCGTCGAGCATGGCGTCGTCGAACGACGCGACCCAGTTGTCCTCGACCGCCCTTTGCGCGCCGCCGGGCGACGAGAACGCGTCGGGCACGGCGAGGTTGGGCAGCGCCTCCGCGCGGATCTCGTCGGGCTTCGGCGGCGATTCGAGCGCGCAGCCGGCGAGCGCGAGCGCCACCAGGGCGAGCGTCAGCGGCCGGCGGCGGGCCATCGCGTCAATGAAGCTTGAGGACGAGGAAGTCGAGCTTCGCGCCCACGCGCAGGATCACGCGGCGCACGATCTGGATCATCTCGCCGTGCTCGGTGTAGATCGCGCCGTTGCCGATCGCGCCGGCCGGCAGGAATACGTCGGCGTCGCGCGGGTCGACGGTGAGCTTGACCGGGAAGCGGCCGGGCGGCATCGGGCCGAAGCCGGTCGTCGGAAGCTGCGTCGCGTTCGCGACCTGGCCCTGCCCCTGCGCCCACACGATCGAGTCCACCTTCGCCTTGAAGATGCGGCCCGGGTAGGTGAGCATCGTGAACTCGGCCTCGTTGCCGGGCTCGACCTGGTGCAGCTCGTTCTGCTGGAAGAGCGCGATGATCTGGTAGGTGTCCTCGACGAACGTCATCGCCGGCGTGATCGGGAACGCCGCCGTGAACGACCCGGGCCGCAGCTGCACGTTGATCGCGTAGCCGTTCGCCGGGGCGGTCACCGTCGTCTGCGAGAGCTCCCAGCGCGCGTTCTCGAGCTGCGCGCGGATCTGCGCGACGGGTGCGTACTCGTTGTCGACCCGGCCGCTCATGCGCTGGCGGACCTGCCGCTCGGCGCCGACCGCCTGCGCCTCGGCCGCGCGCGCCTGCGCGATCGTCGCTTCCGCGGTCGACATCGCCGCCGTGGCCTCGGCGAGGTCGGTCTCCGCCTTCTCGAGCGCGAACCGGTCGCCCGCGCCGGTCGTCACGAGCTCGCGGTATTGCGCGACGCGCTTCTGGGCGAGGTCGAGGCGCGACTGGACTTCGCGCCGCTTCGCCTCGGCCGAGTCGATCATGCCGCGCGTCTCGGCGATCTTGCCGGTCGCCTGCACGAGCTGCTCGTCGAGCTCGCGCGCCGACGCGGACGTGTTGGCGAGCTGCGCCTCGAGCGAGCGCACGGTGAGCTCGTAGGGCGTCGGGTCGATGCGGAAGAGCACGTCGCCCTTCTTCACCGGCCGGTTCGGCTCGACCGGCACGTCGATGACGCGCCCGCGCACCTGCGGCACCACGTTGATCACGTACTTGATCACGCGCACGTCCGACGACGACGGCGCGACGACGTTCAGCGCGAGGATCAGCGCGGTCATCGCGACGACCGGGATGATGACGACGATGACCTGGGTGCCGGTGTTCCACGGCAGCCACTTCATCTTGATGAAGACGAACCAGACGATCCCCGAGTAGATCGCGAGGAGCAGGACTTCCATTACGACGCGCCCCCGTCCGCCTTCGGCGCCCCGCCGGCCTCCTCCGCCCGGGCCTGCGCGGCGAGCTCGTTCAGGTCGTCGCGGAGCTTGGCGAGCTTCGGCGGCAGCGCGCCGCGGGACTCCATCGACTCGAGCTCGGTCCTGAGGTGCGCGAGATCCTCGCGGAGCAGCGTCCCGGCCTTCGCCTTCTCGCCCTGCTCGACGAAGAAGTCCTCGTGCAGGTCGGTGCCGTACGCCATCCGGTAGCCCACCGGCCGCGTGTACGCCCACAGCCACGCGAACGGCCAGAGCATCCCGCCGAACACGAGCGACAACAGGCACAGCGTCTGGATCGCCGCCGTCTGCGGATGGTGGCGGCCGTGCGCGATCTTCTCGGGCATCACGTGGACGACCCAGAAGACCACGATCACGATCGCCGGCACCAGGATCAGCGCGATCCAGGCGATGACGTTCGCGGCGGTGTCGAGCGCCTCGCCGCTCAGGAACGAGGCTTGCCCGGGGACCGGGGCGGTCGAGGCCGCCAGGGCCAGCGCCAGGGAGGCGAGGCGCCGGGCGCCGCGGATCGCGGCGGTCCCCGGGGCGGGCGAGGGATCGGGCGTGCGCGAGGGTCGCAAGGACGAGACGGATCGGGGCGAATGCATCGAAGGCACGTTCCCCGACCTTGGGCGCATCGACGATCGTGGCGTAACGGTCGACCGACCGTCCTCGCCGTTCTGGACGCCGTCCGGACCGGGAATCGCGATTATAGGCGACCCGGCCGCCGCGTCCTCCCGGACCGCTCCGGGTACCATCCGCGCGAGACGCCCGGAACCGGGCCGCGGCAGGGGAGGACGACCATGGAATGGCTCGCCGGCATGTTCGCGAGGTACCCCGAGCTCGCGGTGTTCCTGGTCGTCGGCATCGGCTACTGGATTGGCGCGGCCAAGTTCCGCGGCTTCGGCCTCGGGCCGGTGACCGGCTCCCTCGTCGTCGGGCTCGCGGTCGGCTACCTGGTCAAGGTCGAGGTGTCGTCGACCGCCAAGTCGATCCTGTTCCTGCTCTTTCTGTTCGCGATCGGCTACTCGGTCGGCCCCAAGTTCTTCAAGGCGATGAAGGGCGACGGGCTGCGCTGGGGCCTGCTCGCGATCGCGATGGCGGTGACCGGCCTCGGCACCGCGTACGCGGTCGCGCGCGTCCTGGGCCTCGACGCGGGATTCGCGGGCGGCCTCGTGTCCGGCGCGCTCACCGAATCGCCCGCGATCGGCACGGCGACCGAGGCGATCCGCGCGCTGCCCATCCCGCTGGCCGAGCAGGAGCGCCTCATCGGCCACGTCGCCGTCGCCGACGCGCTCTGCTACGTGTTCGGCGCGTTCGGCGTGATCGTGTTCTGCAGCGTCGTCGGCCCCTGGCTCCTGCGCATCGACCTCGCGGCGGAGGCCGAGCGCGTCGAGAGGGCGATCGGCTTCGATCGCGCGAAGCCGGGCGTGCAGTCGGCGTGGCGCCCCTACGAGGTCCGCGCCTACCGCGTCGCCGCGGGCGGCAAGCTCGCAGGACGCCGCGTGGTGGACGTCGAGGCGATGGTGCCCGGCGTCCTGCTGCACGTGCTGCGCCTGCGTCGGGGCGATGCGTTCGCCGCGATCGACGGCTCGACGACGCTCGCGGCCGGCGACGTCGTTGCGATCTCCGGCCGGCGCGACGTGCTGACGCATGCGATCGAGGCGGCCGGCGCCGAGGAGGTCGACGACCGCGAGGCGCTCGACATCCCGACGACCGCGCTCGACGTTTTCGTCTCGTCGCGCGCCGTGATCGGTCGAACGCTCCGCGAGATCGCGGACTCGGCGCTCGACACGCGCGGCGTGCACGTCAAGAGCATCACGCGCGGCGGTCAGGCGGTGCCCGTCGCGCTCGGCACCGCGATCGAGCGCGGCGACGTCGTGCGCCTGACCGGGCCGGAGCCGCTGGTGCTGAAGGTCGCGCGCGACGTCGGGGAGCCGGTGCTGGCGACCGACGCCACCGACTTCGTCGTGCTCGCGCTGGGGATCTTCGCCGGCGCGCTCGCGGGCGCAGCGCTCGTGCTGCCACTCGGGTCGCTGCGCATCGCGCTGGGAACGAGCGTCGGCACGCTGCTCGCCGGCCTCGTCGTCGGCTACCTGCACTCGCTCCGGCCCTGGTTCGGCCGCATTCCCGACGGCGCGCTCGAGTTCATGATCTCGCTCGGACTCGCGGCGTTCGTCGGCATGATCGGCCTCTCGGCGGGGCCGCACTTCGTCGAGGCGCTGAAGGAAGCCGGCGTCGGCCTGTTCTTCGGCGGGATCGTCGTGACGACGATGCCGCTGCTCGCCGGGCTCGTCGTCGGCCGCTACGTGCTGAAGCTCGAGCCGATCCTGCTCCTGGGAGGCATCGCGGGCGCGCTCACGATGACCGCGGGGCTCGCGGCGCTGCAGGAGCGCTCCGGGAGCACCGTCGCGGTGCTGGGCTACTCGGGCACCGTGGCCATCGGCCACATCCTGCTGACGACCTGGGGGACCGTGATCGTCAAGCTGATGACGTGACGCGCGACGCTGTGTCGCGGCGCCACCGGCCGGGCGTCATGCCGGTCCAGCGCCGGAACGCGCGCATGAACGGGCTCACGCTCGCGTAGCCGAGCGTCGAGGCGACGTCGTCCAGCGACGCGCGCGTGCCCTCGAGGAGCTGGCGCGCGACCTCCGCGCGGACGTCGTCCAGCACGGCCTGGAACGTCGTCCCCTGCGCCTTGAGGCGACGATTCAGCGTGCGCCGGTGCAGCTCCAGCATGTGCGCGGCCGCTTCGCCGGACACCTCGCCGGACAGCATCAGCACGCGGACCGCGCGGCGCAGTCGCTGCAGCAGGTCGCCGCGCCCGGCGGCGTCGGCGCGCCGGCGCGCGTCGTGGTAACGCGCGGGATCGGCGCCCCGGATCGGCCGCGCCATCAGCGCGGCGGGAAACCGGATCACCGCCATCTCGGATTCGAACCGCGGCACGGTGCGGAAGCATGCGCGGTACGGCGCGACATCCTGCGGCCGGACGTGCGGGAGGAGCACCTCGGTCGCCACGAACCCCGGCCCCGCGAGCTCGCCCAGGTAGTTCTGGCCCGCCGCGAGCGCCGAATCGAAGTACGCCGCGGCGCCCTCGACGCGGGGCTCGTAGATCGCGTAGCCCAGGTCGACGACGCCGCCTCGCTCGAGCAGGAACGCGAGCCCGCCGCCGCTGTTGAGGTGCTGGTAGACGGCCAGCGTGCGCAAGGCATCCCCCAGCGTCGGCGAGTTGCGGACGATCTCGCCGACCAGGCCCAGGTCCGACAGGTGCCACATGCGGCCCGCGAGCAAGCCGACATGAGGGCAGCCCGTTCGTTCCGCGACGCGAGCGAACAGGCGCCCGAGCGCGGCGTAGGCCACCGTTTGCTCCGGCCGGTCGAGAGCGTCGGGAGCGAGCCCGGCGGCGGCCAGCATCGCGGTGGGATCCGCGCCGAGCTGGCGGATCAGCGACGGAAGCTCGGTGAAGGCGCCGACTCGCTGCACGCCCGCGGGCGCGACGAGCGAGCTCGGGTTCGTCGAGTCGGGGGGCATCGTCGGCATTGCGACCTTCGTTCGATGGGCGACGTTCATGGCTAATGGTCGGCCGACGGGCCGCGCCACGGGTTGACCCCTGTCAAGGATAGTCAATTCCAGCGGGGACGTCCGCCGCATTCCCATGGACAAACCCATCCGGCGGGGCCAACCCACGCACGCCTTGCAGCGAGTCCAGATTGGCGAGGACCGCGCAGGGTCGAGGGGACAGGATGCATCGAGGGGAAAGGGGGTCATCGGAAGCGCCATGGCGCCCGGCAAATCCACGATGGCGTCCGGCTTCCGGCCGGCGGCGCGGCGCGAACGGATCGCTCCGGAGCAGGCCGTGGTCGCGCGCGTGGCCGGCGTCGCGATCGCGCTCTTCGACGTCGACGGCCGGATCGTGGCGATCGACGACCTGTGCCCCCGCTGCGGCGCGTCCCTCGCGGGCGGGCGGCAGGAAGGCGGCCATGTCGCGTGCGGCGGATGCGGCTGGCGCTACGACCTCTCGACCGGCGCGGCGACAGGGCTCCCCGCCTTGCGCCTCGACCGGTTCGCGGTCAGGATCGAAGGCGGCGAGGTCCTGGTCGCCATGAAGGCGGAAGGCGACCCCTGACGCGATGGCTTCCCCGTTCCCGCCCGCACGATGGCTGTCCGGCTATCCGGCCGGCGCGCTTCCGCGCGACGCGGTCGCCGGCGTCACGCTCGCCGCGTACGCGATCCCGGTGTCGCTCGCGTACGCCACGCTCGCCGGCCTGCCGCCGCAGCACGGCGTCTACTGCTACCTCGTCGGCGGCCTCGCCTACGCGCTGTTCGGCAGCTCGCGCCAGCTGGCGATCGGGCCGACCTCGGCGATCTCGCTGCTGGTCGGCTCGACGATCGCGGGCATGGCCGCGGGCGACCCCGCCCGCTTCCTCGCGATCGCGTCGCTCGCCGCGCTCCTTTGCGCCGCCGTGAGCTTCATCGCGTGGGCGCTCAGGCTCTCGTCGCTCGTGAGCTTCGTGAGCGAGACGGTGCTGACGGGATTCAAGGCCGGCGCCGCGCTCACGATCGCGATGACGCAGCTGCCTAAGCTCTTCGGCGTCGCGGGCGGCGGCGGCGGCTTCTTCGAGCGCGCGTGGACGCTCGCGGGGCAGCTTCCCGCGACGAACGCGACCGTGCTGGGCTTCGGGCTCGTCGCGATCGCCCTGCTCCTGGCCGGCGAGCGATGGCTGCCCTCGCGACCCGTCGCGCTCGCCGTCGTCGTCGCCTCGATCCTCGCGCTCACGTTCACGCCGCTCGCCGGCGAGGGCTTCAAGACGGTGGGCGTGCTGCCGACCGGGCTGCCGTCGTTCGCATGGCCCTCGCTCTCCGGCGCCGACGTCGACGGCGTCGAGACGCTCGCGCTCGCGTGCTTCCTGCTCGCCTACATCGAGGGCGTCTCCGCCGCGCGCGCGATCGCGCAGCGGCACGGCGACGCGATCGACCCGAGGCAGGAGCTCTTCGCGCTCGGCGCGGCCAACCTCGCGGCCGCCGCGTTCCAGGCCTACCCGGTGGCCGGCGGCCTCTCGCAATCCTCGGTCAACGACAAGGCCGGCGCGCGGACGCCGCTCGCGCTCGTCTTCGCGTCGGCCACGATCGCGCTGTGCCTGCTGTTCCTGACCGGGCTGCTCCGCAACCTGCCCGACGTCGTGCTCGCCGCGATCGTGCTGGTCGCGGTCAAGGGGCTGTTCGACGTGAAGGCGCTGCGCACGATCTGGTCGCTGAGCCGCACCGAGTTCGCGATCGCGATGGTGGCGTTCGGCGGCGTGCTGCTCTTCGGCATCCTGAAGGGCGTGCTGCTCGCCGCGATCGTGTCGATGCTGATGCTCGTGCGCGCCGCCGCGCATCCGCACGTCGCACGGCTGGGCCGCGTGCCCGGCACGCGGCGCTACTCGGACGCCGACCGCCATCCCGACAACGAATCGATCCCCGGCGCGCTCATCGTCCGCCCGGAAGCGTCGATCCTCTACTTCAACGCCGACCACGTGCGCGAGCGCGTGCTCGGGCACGTCGCGGCGTCCGGCGGGGCCCTGAAGTCGCTCGTGTTCGACCTGTCGAGCTCGCCGCACGTCGACATCGCCGGCGCGCGCATGATCGCCGCGCTCGCGCACGAGCTCTCGCCGCGGGGCGTCCACGTGCGCATCGTCGAGGCGCGCGCGTCGGTGCGCGACCGCCTGCGCCGCGTCGCGGGCTGGGACGTCGGCGAGATCGACCGGCGGCTGTCGCTGGACGACGTCGTGAGCGCCGGGCGGTAGCGCCTCCGGCGCCGCGCGGTCAATACGGCTCGGGGATGTATTTGAACGGGTAGTTCGCGGACTTCGCCTTGCCGATCTTCCGGTGCTTCGGGAGCTTCGGCTTCTCGCGCGGGACGTCCTCGTAGGGGATGCGGCCGAGGATGTGCGTGATCGCGTTCAGGCGCGCCTTCTTCTTGTCGTCCGAGCGGACGACGAACCAGGGCGCCCACGACGAGTCGGTCGCCGCGAACATCTCGTCGCGCGCCACCGTGTAGTCGTCCCACCGGTCGTACGACTTGAGGTCCATCGGCGACAGCTTCCAGATCTTGCGCCCGTCGTCGATCCGGTCGTGGAGCCGGCGCGTCTGCTCGTCGGCGGAGACCTCTAGCCAGTACTTGAGCAGGATGATCCCCGAGTCGACGATCGCGCGCTCGACCAGCGGGACGGCCCCGAGGAAGCGCCTCGCCTGATCGTCGGTGCAGAAGCCCATCACGCGCTCGACGCCCGCGCGGTTGTACCAGCTCCGGTCGAAGATCACGACCTCGCCCGCCGCGGGCAGGTGCGGAATGTAGCGCTGCACGTACATCTGCGACTTCTCGCGCTCGGTCGGCGCGGGCAGCGCGACGACGCGGAACACCCGCGGGCTCACGCGCTCGGTGATCGCCTTGATCGTGCCGCCCTTGCCCGCGCCGTCGCGGCCCTCGAACACGATGCAGACCTTGACGCCCTTGTGCTTGACCCACTCCTGCAGCCGCACGAGCTCGACGTGCAGCGCCTTCATCGCCTTCGCGTATGCCTTGTTCGAGAGCGGTTCGCCTGCGGGCTTGGCGGGCGCGCCCGCCCTGCCCCGAGGCGACTCTCCGGCGGCGTGCGCGGCGTGGCGCCGCTTGCCTTCGGACGCCTTGTGCTCCGGCGACTGGTCCTTGGACGACTTGTCCTTGCGTGGCTTGGCCATCGTGGCTTGCTCCAGGGGAGAACGGGGAAAACGTCAGGCGGGCATCGCAACGAGCGGGCGCGCCGCGCGTGCGCGATCGTCGACATAGGTACGGGCGCCCGCCGCGAACGCGACGGCGGCGAGCACGCTCGCCAGCGGGACGATCGACAGCGCGACGTCGAGGCCGTGGCGATCCGAGAGCCAGCCCGCGAGGAGCGGCCCGACCGCGAGGCCGACCAGGTTCTGCGCGAGCGCCAGCACGGACGCCGCGGAGGCGCGGACCGAGGGCGGCACGACGTCGATCACCACCGCGGCCGCCGGGCCGATGCTGCAGGTCATCGCCACCGCGCCGGCGACGATCAGCGCGAGCTGCGCCGCGCCGGGCGGAACGAGCGCGAACGCGGCGACGAGCAGCACCGCCGTCGCGAGCGCGAGCGCCGCGGGCACGTGCAGCCTTGCCGCGGCGAACCGCGTGCCGAGCCGATCGGCCAGCACGCCCCACGCGATCCCGCCCACGCCGGCCGCCAGCACCACGAGCGCAGCGCGCGCGCCGGCCTCGGGCGGCGCGAGGCCGTAGGCGCGATGGAAATGGCTCGGGAGCCACGCGTAGATGGCCGAGACGGTGACGAGCTGGAGTCCGCCGCCGAGGCAGGTGATCGCGAGCGTGCGCGGGCGCCAGAGCTCCGCGGCGACGCGGCGGATCGACCCCGCCCGAGGCGCGTCCGCGGCGGCGCGCGGCTCGTCACGCCCGACGGCGAGCAGGACGAACGCCATCACGACACCGGGCGCGCCGGCGATGCCGAACGCGGCCCGCCAGCCCCACCGCTCCGCGATCGCCCCGCCCAGCGCAACGCCGACGACCGAGCCGAGCACCGCGGCCGCGAGGAACGCCGAGAGCACCGTGCTTCGCTGGCGCTCCGGAAAGGCCGAGGCGAGGATCGCCGCGCCGACCGCGGCGTAGGCCGCCTCGCCGACGCCGACAATCGCGCGCGCGGCGACGAGCTGGCCGTGCGTGGCGGCGAGCGCGCAGGCGATCGTCGCGAGGCTCCAGACGAGCGCCATCGCGAACGTGCTCGGCACGCGCCCGAAGCGGTCGGCCGCGACCGCGATCGGGACGGTGAAGATCGCGATCGCCACCGAGACCACCGACACCAGCCATCCGAGCTCTCGGTCCGAGAGGCCGAACGCCTCGTGCAGGTGCGGGAACATCGACACGACGATCTGCCGGTCGACGAAGTTGAGCACCATGAGCGCGAACATCGCCGCGAAGGTTGCCCACGCAGCGCGCGGCGCACGGGCGAGCCCGACCGATGCGGGTCCTGGCACGGGGCTCATCCGCCGAGCGCCATCACGAACGCGATCATCGCCAGGCCGACGAGCGACATCATCGCGCCGGTCCGCGCGGGATGCTCGTGCCCCGCGTACCGGCCGAGCGCGAACCCGGCCGCGAAGAGCATCGCGACCGTCACGATGCGCGCGACCTTCATCGCCGCGGCGAGGTCGGAGATCAGCATGAACGGCAGCACGACCGGAAAGGTCGCGACGACGACGAGCAGGAACACGCCCAGCGCCGCCAGCCAGTCGTCGCGCCCGAGCGATGCGCGGGCGTCCGCCGGCAACGCGAGGAGCCGCTTGCGCATCGCCTCGACCTCGTCCGGCCCCGCCAGCGCCGCGATATGCTCGGGCATGGAAAGCACCAGCAAGCGCCGGCCCGCCTCGGGGTCGATCCCGGCGACCTGCCGGGCCAGCTGCCCGTTGCGCTTGCGCTCCGTCAGCGTCGCGACCAGGTACATGACAGCATCGACGAATCCCCACGCCAGGTTGCAGCCCAGCGCGGCGATCAGCAGCGTGCGAACTTCGCCCGTCCCGGCCATCGCGATCGAGATCGAGCCGACGAAGGTCACGGCCATGATGAGCCCGAACAGCACCTCGGAGACCCGGTCGATCGGATCCAGCAGTCGGTTCGCGTCGTGGGTGCCGATCATCGTCCGGGGCCTTCGGGCTCGAGGCGCCGATTATCGCGCACGCGGCCCGGGCTGCCGGCTGGCGCCCATGAAACGCGGCGCGGCGGGCTGCCGTCCATGATCGGCCCGGTCCCGGAGGCGCTGCTGACGGTCGTGGCCGGCGCCACCGTGCTCGCCGTGATGTTCACGATCGGCCTCGGCATCGTGCCGGGCGAATTCCGCTGGGTGCTCGAGCACCCCGCCGCGATCGCGCGCGGCATGTTCGCCGTGCTGGTCGCGGTGCCGGTGATCGCGCTCGTCGTCCTGCGCGTCGCGGGGCTCCCGCGGGCGGCCGAGATCGGCATCCTGCTGATGGCGATCGCGCCGGGGGCGCCGGTCGCGCTGCGGCGCTCGCTCGGCGCGGGCAGCCACCACTCGTTCGCCCCGGCGCTGCAGATCGCGGTGGCGCTCGCCGCGGTCGTCTCGATGCCGGTCACCGTCGCGCTCCTGAACGAGATGTACGCGGGCCACGCGAGCGTCGAGCCCAGGCACCTCGCGCGCCAGGTGCTCACCGCGCAGATCGTCCCGATCGGGGCCGGGATGCTCGTGCGCCACTTCCTGCCCCGCGCCGCGGATGCGATCGCCGCGACGCTCCGGCCGCTCGGCACCGCGCTCATCGTCCTGCTCGCGGGACTCGCCATCCTGGACACCTGGCATGTCGTCGTCGACGCGGGGCCCGGCCTGTCGCTCGCGATCGCCGCGGTCACGTCCGGCGCCCTCGCCGTCGGGCACCTGCTCGGGGGGCCGGACGAGGCCACGCGCACCGCGGTCGCGATCTCGGCCGCCGCGCGCAACGCGGGGCTCGCGCTGCTCGTCGCCGCGCTGAACGCCGCGCCGCCCGAGATCACCCGCACGATCCTCGCGTACCTCGCCGTCTCCGCGATCGTCATCGTTCCCTACGTCGCCTGGCGGCGCCGCGTCGCGCCTCGCCCGCCGGATCCGTGACGCCGGCGTCGCGCGGCGTCAGAGCACCGTCGTGCTGCAGGAGAGGCGCCGGCCCTTCCAGAAGAGGCCGTCGAGGCGAAGCTTGAGCTTGCCCAGCGAGTCGATCTTCTTGCCGGTGAACGTGAGCAGCACCGCCGGGCGCGAGCCGTCGCCCTCGACGCGCTGGATGCCGGCGAGCTCGATGTCGGGCGCGTAGCGGCCCACGAGCGCCCGGATGTCGTCGTCGGCGACGGCGGGATCGAGGTTGGCGAGCCAGAGCTTTTCCATGCGGTCTCCGTGGGATGCGACGGCGCGCGCCGTCACGCCATGATGTTGACGCCGCCGTCGACGTAGAGCGTCTCGCCGGACAGCCGCCGCGCGTAGGGCGTCGCCAGGAACGCGCAGGTGTACCCGACGTCCATGACGTCGACCAGCTCGCCGATCGGCGCGCGCTGCGCCGCCTCGTTCAGCAGGAGGTCGAAGTCCTTGAGCCCCGAGGCGGCGCGCGTCTTGAGCGGGCCCGGCGACACCGCGTGCACGCGGATGCCCTGCCCGCCCAGCTCGTAGGCGAGGTAGCGGCAGCAGGCCTCGAGCGCCGCCTTCACCGGCCCCATCACGCTGTAGGTCGGCACGACCTTGCTCGCGCCGTGGTAGCTCATCGCGAGCATCGTGCCGCCGTCCTTCATCAGCGGCGCGGCCAGCCTCGCCATCCGGACGAACGAATGGCAGGAGACGTCCATCGCCTTGGCGAAGCCCTCGGCCGAGCAGTTCAGCAAGCCGCCCCGGAGGTCCTCCTTCGGCGCGAACGCGATCGAGTGCACGAGGACGTCGAGGCGCCCCCAGGCCTTCGCGACCGCGTCGAAGACGCTCTCGAGCGCGCCGGGGACCGCGACGTCGAGCGGCAGGAAGATCCGCGCGTCGAGCTCGCGCGCGAGCGGCTCGACGTGCGGGCGCGCCTTGTCGTTCAGGTAGGTGATCGCGAGGTCCGCGCCGAGCTCGCGAAACGCCTTCGCGCATCCGTAGGCGATCGACTGGTCGTTGGCGACGCCGACGACCAGCGCCTTGCGGCCGTCGAGCACCTTGCTGGGAGTCGCATGCGTCATGCCGGGATCCTCGTCTCGTGCCGGCCGTCAGGCCATCGCCCGGCCGGCCGCCTCGCGCCGGGCGTGCGCCACCAGGCCCGCGACCGCGCAGGACGCGAGCCGCGTCGTGACCGAATCCGCGCGGCTCGTGAGCACGATCGGCACGCGGGCGCCGAGCACGATGCCGGCGGCGTCGGCGCCCGCGAGGAACGACAGGCTCTTCGCGAGCATGTTGCCGGCCTCGAGGTCGGGCACGACGAGCACGTTGGCGCGGCCGGCGACCGGCGAGTCGATCTTCTTGATCCGCACCGACTCCAGGCTGATCGCGTTGTCGAGCGCGAGCGGGCCGTCGAGGATCGCGCCGGTGATCTGGCCGCGGTCCGCCATCTTGCACAGCGCGGCCGCCTCGACCGTCGAGGGCACCTTCGGGTTGACCGTCTCCATCGCCGACAGGATCGCGACGCGCACCTCGGGGAAGCGCAGCGCGTGCGCGAGGTCGATGGCGTTCTGGATGATGTCGACCTTGTCCTCCATCGTCGGCGCGATGTTGACCGCCGCGTCGGTGACGATGAGCGTCTCGGGGTGCGAGGGGACGTCCATGACGAAGCAGTGGCTCACGCGCCGCGCGGTCCTCAAGCCCGTCTCGCGGCGCACGACCGCGGCCATCAGCTCGTCGGTGTGGAGGCTGCCCTTCATCAGCGCCTCGGCCTTGCCTTCGCGCACGAGCTCGACCGCCTTCGCGGCCGAGGCCTCGCTGTAGGGCGCGTCGACGATCGGCAGGCCCGCGAGGTCGATGCCGGCGGCCTTCGCGGCCGCCTCGATGCGCGCCTTCGGGCCGACCAGGATCGGCGCGATCAGGCCGAGCTTCGCCGCATCGACCGCGCCCGCGAGCGAGCTCTCGTCGCAGGGGTGCGCGACCGCGGTCGGCGTCGCGGGGAGCTCGCGGCACGCGGCGATCAGCCGGTCGTACTTCTCGTGCTTGCGCGTCATCGCTTCGCCACGCCCCGCGAGGCGCGCTTCTTCGCCCTCGCCTTGCGCGGGCGGGCTTTCCGGGCGAGGCGGACCGGCCCCGCGTCGAGCGCCGCGCCGATCCGCTCGACGACGGCGAGCTCCTCGTCGGTCGGCTTCGCCCGATGGATGCGCTCGTCGCCGCCGAGCTTGCGCAGCAGCGCGAGCAGCCGCGCGCGGTCGGCCGGGTCGGCGAGGAGCGACGGCAGCGTCGCGAGCGCGCGGTCGGGCTCGTAGCGCACGACGATCTCCTGCTCGCCCCGGATGCGGCGCCACTGGTCCGGCGGCAGGCTCGGCAGGAGGTCCGCGTAGTCGGACGCGAGCGCGCGCCGCGTCTGCAGCCACGACAACAGCATGGGCTGGCCTTTGCGCGCGAGTAGCGCGCCGACGCGCGCGACGGCCTCGGCGTAGCCGCCCTCCTCGATCGACGCGAGCGCGTCGCGCACGAACGGCAGCTCGCGCGCGTCGGCGACCGGCGCCGCGCCGGCCGCGGCCGCCTTGTCGGCGACGTACAGCGAGAACACGTTGCCGTAGGCCTGGAAGAACGCGGCCTCGCTCGCCGCGTCGCGCATCGCGCGCGTGAACTCGAGCGCGGCGCTGATCGAGCTCGACGCCGCCTTCTCGACCGCGGTCACCGCGTTGGCCTTGTCGGCCGCCGCGCGCTGCTCGCGCACCAAGCCGGCCGCCGGTCCGAGCCAGCGGAAACACGGGTTGAGGTCCGACACGAGCCACCGCTGGAAGCGTAGCGGATGGAACTGGCGCGCGAGCCGGGCCGTGAACGCGTTCGACGACGCACGGACGAAGGGCTGCAGGAACAGCTCGTAGGCGCGCTGGTTGAACTCCGAGATCGCGTCGACCGCCTGGAACGGCTTCTCGTCGGCGCGCTGGAACCGGTTGAGCTTCGCCGTCAGGTCTTCGAGGCGGTGCTCGACGAAGCTCACCTCGTAGGCGGGCTCGCCGCCCGCCCCCTTCGACTCGCGGATCGACATGCCCCACAGCCCGGGCGGCAGCGCCTCGATCGACTCGAGCACCGTGACGATCTGCGCGTGCTCCTTCTTCGCGACCTTGCCCGACACGAAGATGCCGAGGTGGCCGACGTCCTGGTGCATCAGCCCGACGATCACCTGGCCGCGCGCCTTGATCTCGTCGGTCGAGCCGTAGACGTCCGCCACCCAGTTGAACGCCTGCTGCGGCGGCGTGATGTTGTCGCCCATCGACGCGAACAGGACGATCGGCGCGCGGATCTCCTTGAGGTCGAACGCCTTCCCGCCCGCGCCCTTCGTCTCGCCGCGCCAGAGCTTGTTGCCCACGAACAGGTTCTTCGTGATCCACTCGATCTCGTCGCGGTTCATCAGGTAGAACCCGCCCCACCAGCGCTCGAACTCGAGGAAGCGCGGCGGCTCGGTGTCGACGTTCGCGTACAGGTGGTAGTACTTGTCCCAGAACGTGTTCGCGGGATTCAGGTTCTCGAAGTTCTGCACCAGGTGCGCGCCGTCGAACACGCCGTCGCCGAGGTCGCTCGCGAGCGACGCGAGCCAGGTGCCGCCGAGCAGCCCGCCCGCGTAGCGCATCGGGTTGTCGCCCTCGCCCTCCTGCCAGGCGCCGCCCCAGTACGACATCGGCGCGCCGTTGATGACGATCGGGCCCGTGTCGTCGGGATCCGAGGCGGCGAGCATCATCGCGGCCCAGCCGCCCTGGCAGTTGCCGACGATCGCGGGCTTCGCGCTCGCCGGATGCCGCGCGCGAACCTCGTGCACGAACCGCTTCTCCGCCTCGCACACGTCGAGCAGCGTCTGGCCGGGCTCCGGATCGCGGAAGAAGATCACGAAGTAGACCGGGTGCCCGGCGCGCAGCGCCACGCCGACCTGCGAGTCGTCCTTGAAGCCGCCGATGCCCGGGCCGTGGCCGGCGCGCGGGTCGATGATCACGTAGGGCCGCTTGGCCGGATCCACCTTCACGCCCGCGGGCGGGACGATGCGCACCAGCGCGTAGTTGACCGGCCGCGGCAGCTTGCGGCCGTCGACGATCGTCTCGTACTCGAAGTGCAGCACCGGCGGCAGGCCGGCCTGCGTGTGCTCGAGGAACGCGTTGCCGCGCTCGCGAAGCGCGTCCCAGAACAGGATCGACCGCTGCGCCGCGTCGACCGAGTACGCGTACCAGTCGGTCCACAGGTTGGCCGAGGCCGCGGGATTCGAGAGGAGCGCGGCGACCGGAGGCGCCGCCCAGGCCTTGCGGAGCTCGCCCGCGAAGGCCTCCTGCGCGGTCTGCGAGCGCTTCTGGAACAGGATCGCGACCTTGCTGGCGAGATCCTGGCTGCTGGCGAGCGTGGCTGGGAGGTCCATGGCGGTCCGGCTGGCGGGAGAACCGCTATTGTGCACCTGCACAATCCCGGCCGGTTGACGGGCGTCAACCGCCGCCGGACCGACCGGGCTGCGATCCTGAAGGGCGCCCGACGGGGCGTCCTCGCCGATCTGGACGGCCGCCTGCCGGCGGCGTCAGGTCGCGGCCACCGCCGCCTTGCGCCGGTTGGCCTCGAGCCAGCGGTCGACCGTCCCGACGATCGCATCGACGGCGTCCGAGCGCATGCCCTTCGCCGCCGCGAGCGTCTGCACCAGCCGGTCGACGCGCTCGATCGCCGTGGCGCCGTTCGCGAGCGCGCGCGCCGCCGACGAGGGGCTGCCGAGCGACAGCGCCGCGTGCGCGTATTTCTCGAACGGCACGAGGTCGCCCGCCGCCGCGCCGTAGCTCATCGACAGGCGCGACACCCACTCGTAGACGGCGCGCGTGGCGTCGAGGTCGCCGTGCACCGCGTCGTGGATCGAGCGCATGCCCTCGGCGCCGACGCACCGGTAGTTGCCGGCGAGCAGCATGCTCCACTTCGCCGCGGGCACGAACACCGACTCGTAAACCTTGAGCTTCACCGGCAGCTCGATGCGGCCCTGCGGCGAATCGAAGCGCGCCGCCTCGATCCCCGCCGCGAGCTCGCGGAGGATCGCGGTCGCGCGCTCGCCGGGGAAGCGCGCCGCCTTGAAGTTCGTCGCGAGCCGCACCTGAAGCACGTTCACCGGCTCGCCCGGCGGACGGAACGCCTGCGGATCGGGGCTGCAGAGCGTCATCAGCGCCGGGTCGAAGCCCTGCCAGGCGTCGAAGTCGGTGTAGCACGGGCGGCATGCGTCGACCGGCATGCCGGGGATGCGCGCGAGGAACGGCGGCGGCGGCATGTTCATGATCGACATGCAGGGCACGCGCGCCCTCGCGACCGCCTGCAGGAGCTCGCGCACACCGGGCGACCGGTACTGGGGCTCCTGCATCGCGAGCACGACGAGGTCGTAGCCGTCGGGCGTCGCGTCGCCGGGCACGGCCGCCGAGAGCTTGCCCGGCAGCTTCCGCGAGTCGATCTCGACCAGGTCCGCGCCGCCGCGGACCGGCATGCGGACGCGCGCGCCGTTCGCGTTGAACGCCTCGACCTCCGCGGGGACGCAGACGAGCTTCACGTCGTGCCCCGCCGCCACCAGCTTCACCGCGAGCAGCGACCCGTAGGACGCGCCCATGCTGAGCACCCTGCGTGCGATGGCCATTGAGCCTCCTCCGCGGATCCGCCCGGGTGACGGCCGCCGGCGGCGGTCCCTCCCCGGGTCATCCCACGAGATCCTCCGCCGCGGGCCCGCGGCGGAGCCGCCATCATCCGGTGAATGGCGGGGGGACGTCCATCCCCGTCCGTCGCTTGCGGAAGATCGCCGCCCGGGCCAGCAGGACCGTCGTGACCGGCACGGTGATCGCGAGCAGGATCGGGATCACCCACGAGTGGAGCACCGGGACCCCCTCCAGCGCCGAGAAATACAGGATCGACGCCAGCACGATCGCCCAGACGCCGAACGTGCTCGCGAGCGCCGGCGGGTGCATCCTCTCGAAGAGCGTCGAGAGCCGCACGAAGCCCAGCGATGCCACGACGGCCGCGAGCCCGCTCGCGACGACCAGCGCCGCGGTCGCGACCTCGACCCAGGCAGGCACCGGGTTCATTCGATCACCTCGCCGCGCAGCAGGAACTTCGCGAGCGCGGCGGATGCGACGAAGCCGGTCAGCGCGATCAGCATCGCCGCCTCGAACATCATGCCGCTGCGGTGGCGGATGCCGACGACGAGGAGCGCCAGCATGCCGGTCACCACCATGAAGTCGAGCGCGAGCACGCGGTCCTCGGCCGAGGGGCCGCGCAGGAGGCGGGTCAGCGCGAGCAGCATCGCCAGCGCGTAGCACGCGAGCGCGACGTCGATCGCCGTGGCGAGGAGAGGGCTCATTCGAAGATCTCCAGGAGCGGCCGCTCGTAGCGGGCCTTGTAGTCGCGGACGAACGCGTCCGGGTCGTCGACGTCGAACACGTGCAGGCGCAGCGAGCGCCGGTCGCGCGCCAGCTCGACCCACACGGTGCCCGGCACGCCGGTCGTGATGATCGCGAGCGCCGCGAGCCCCGAGGGGTCGGTGAGGTCGAGCGGCACGGTGACGAAGCGGCTCCGCGGCGGCGCGCGCCGCACGAGCGCGCGCGCCACCTCGGCGTTCGAGGCGAGCATGTCGAGACCGACGCGCAGGACCAGCCGGGCGACGAGCGCCGGCCGGCGGATCCGCGTGCTGACCGGGCGCAGCGGCGCGGTGACGATCGGCACCAGCAGCGCCACGATCGCCGCCATGGCGATCGCGGCGGGCGACGGCGGAGGATTGAGGACGAGCCACAGCGCGAACAGCGACGCCGAGAGCAGCGGCGCGGGCAGGAGCCGCTTCACGGCGCCGCCTTCCCGACGACGCGCGCGGACAACACGGCGTCGACGTAGCCGGTCGCGTCGTGGAGCGAGGCTGCGGTGTCGGTCGCGTAGCGCATCGCAGGTGCCGCGCCGGCGGCCGCCGCGATCCCAGCGGCGACCAGCAGTGCGATCGGCAGGCCCTCGACCACGCGCAGCCGCGGCGCCGGCCTGTCGCCCGGCGCCCACAGGTGGCGAATGCCGGCGCGCGCGAGCGAGAGCATCGCCGCGAGGCCCGACACGATGACCAGCCCGCCGAAGCTCCAGGTCGCGCCCGCGGAGACCGATGTCCCGCCCGGCGCGGGCGCGCGGACCGCGCCCACCATCGCCTCCTTGGCGAGGAACCCCGACAG
>JBGAHH010000076.1:0-21328 GCA_044226265.1 Casimicrobiaceae bacterium
CTGCGCGACCGGCGCCGCGACGACCGCGGACGCCTCGCCCGCGGCCGGCGCGTCCGCGTCGTCGTCCACCGTCGCGCAGGCGCCCTCGCCCGGCACGCCGCCCGCCGCCGGCGCGCGGCCCGCGAGCACGACGACGCCGGGCGCGACGCCGGGCGCCTCCACGGGCACGCCGCCCGCGCGGCCGTTCGCCGACGTGGTCAAGGACGCGAAGGAATCGAAAGGGCTCTTCACCGTCTGGACGAAGGACGAGAAGGCGTGGATCGAGATCGCGCCCGACCAGTTCGACAAGCCGATGTTCTTCTCGGTCAACCTCGCGAACGGCATCGGCGAGAACTTCCTGTTCGGCGGGATGATGGGACGCTCGAACCTCGCGGCGTTCCGCAGGATCGGGACGCAGGTGCAGCTCGTTGCGCTGAACGAGCGCTTCTACGCGACCCCGAAGACCCCCGAGGCAACGGCCGTCGCCGACGGATTCTCGGACAGCCTGCTCGCGTCCGCGCCCGCCGCGTCGCTGCCGCATCCGGAGCGCGGCTCGGTGCTGGTCGAGCTCAACAGCCTCCTCTTCGCCGACATCCCCGGCGTGTACGCGATCCTCGACCGCGCCTACCGCCAGGGCTACGCGTTCGACGCGCGCAACTCGTCGATCGTCCGCGCGCGGACGAGCGCCGACGCGCTCGGCGTGCTGGTGAACGCGCACTATTCGGTCGGCCGCCTGCAGCAGCCCCCGCCGGTCGTCGCGCCGGGCGCGCCGGTGCCGAGCGTGCCCACGACGCTGCCCGATCCGCGCAGCCTGTTCCTCGGCTTCCAGTACAACCTGGCGAAGCTGCCCGACGAGCCGATGCGGCCCCGGCGCGCGGACGCGCGCGTCGGCTACTTCACCGTCACGCGCCTCGACTTCTCGAACAACCTGCGACTCGCGCCGAACGTCAACTTCGTCAAGCGCTGGCGCCTCGAGAAGAAGGACCCGGCGGCGGCGCTGTCGGAACCGAAGGAGCCGATCGTCTTCTGGATCGACCGCAACGTCCCGCTCCGCTACCGCGACACGATCGTCGCCGGCGTGCTCGAGTGGAACAAGGCGTTCGAGCGCATCGGCTTCAAGGACGCGGTGCAGGCGAAGATCCAGCCCGACGACGCCGACTTCGACACGCTCGACGCGCGCCACGCGTCGATCCGCTGGATGACGACGGCGAAACCGATCTTCGGCGGCATCGGGCCGTCGCAGGCCGATCCGCGCACCGGCGAGATCCTCGACGCGGACATCGGCATCGACCCGACCCGGCTGCGCTTCGCGCGCTACCGGCTCGCGGACTCGTCGCAGGCCGCCGCGCCCGCGGGCGGCGCGCTCGCGGACGTGGCGGCCTGCCGCATCGAGGACTTCATCGCCGAGGACCGCGGCTTCGCGCTGGACCTGCTCGAGGCGCGCGGCGTGGTCGACCCGGACAGTCCGGAGGCCGAGTCGTTCGTCCTCTCCGACCTCAAGGAAGTGACGATGCACGAGGTGGGCCACGCGCTCGGCCTCACGCACAACTTCCGCGCGTCGACGATCTACACGCAGGCGCAGCTCAACGACCTCGAGTTCACCAAGGCGAACGGCGTGTCCGGATCGGTGATGGAGTACACGCCGATCAACCTGCCGCTGCGCGGCGAGAGCGGCGGCACGCTGTCGATGACGACGCTCGGGCCCTACGACTACTGGGCGATCGAGTACGCGTACAAGCCGATCGCGCCCGAGGACGAGGCCGCCGAGCTCGCGAGGATCGCCGGCCGCAGCAACGAACCGCAGCTCGCCTACGCGTACGACGACGAGACCAACCAGGCGATCGACCCCTACGCGACGGCCGGCGACCTCGGCAGCGATCCCCTGGCGTTCGCCGAGCGCCGGCTCGTGCTCGCGAAGGAGCTGTGGGAGCGCTGGGAAGCGCGTCCGCTCAAGCCCGGCGAGACCTACGCGGCGCTCAGGCGCAACATCTCGCGCGGCATCGGGCAGGTGCGCGAGAGCGGGCTCATCGCGTCGCGCTACATCGGCGGCATCAGCGTCCTGCGCGACGCCGCCGGCTCGGGCCGCACCCCGATGAATCCGGTCGCGATGGACAAGCAGCGCGACGCGCTCAGGCTCATCGAGACCGGCGTGTTCGCCGTCGACAGCTTCAAGTTCAAGCCCGAGTTCCTGCGCAGCCTGTCGGTCGACTTCCTCGACCGCAACGACGCGTTCGACGGCGGGCTTTCGCCGCCCGGCTTCGACTTCTCGCTGCCGACGCAGGTGCTCGCGGCGCAGAAGGCGGTGCTGGACCGCGTGACGAGCGAGGTCGTCGCGCAGCGCCTGCTCGACGCGGAAGCCAAGGTCGACAGGCCCGGCGATGCACTGCAGCTCGCGGAGGTCTACGCATCGCTGCACCGCGCGATCTGGACCGAGCTCAAGGCCGGCAAGGATATCCCGCTCATCCGGCGGAACCTGCAGCGCGAGCACGCCGCGAAGCTCGCCGGCGCGCTGCTGCGCCCGACCGCCACGATGCCGGCGGACGCGCGCGCGCTGATGCGGGCCGACGCGAAGGCGCTGCGCGCCGAGATCGCCTCCGCGGCCGCGAGGCCGGGCTGGTCGCCGGCGGCCGCGGCGCACCTGGCCGAGACGCAGGCGATGCTCGACGAGGCGCTGAAGGCGCCGCTCGTGCGCAACGCGATCTGAAGGAGGACGCGAACGTGTCACGCCGCCGGAGCGCCGCGACCGGGAGTTCCCAGGACGGGCCCTCGGCCCGCGGCGCGCGCGCGTCCCGGGCCGAACGCCGACCCGAGGCGACGCTGACGCTGTCGCCGCTCGACAACCGGGCGCTCGCGAACCTCTGCGGGCCGCTCGACGCGAACCTGCGCCAGATCGAGGCCGCGCTCGACGTCGCGATCACGCACCGCGCGGGGACGTTCTCGATCGCGGGCGAGCCCGGGCAGGCGGACCGGGCGTGCGCCGCCCTCGAGCGCTTCTACGCCGCGGCCGAGAAGCCGCTGTCGGTCGACGACATCCAGCTCGGCCTGGTCGAGATCGCGACGCGCGGCCCGCGCGGCGCCGCGCCGCGCGACGACGCGGACGACGCGCCGGCGCTGCGCACGCGCCGCGCCGACCTGCACGGGCGCACGCCCAACCAGGTCGCGTACCTCGCGGCGATCCAGTCGCACGACATCACGTTCGGCATCGGCCCCGCGGGCACCGGCAAGACCTACCTCGCGGTCGCCTGCGCGGTCGACGCGCTCGAGCGCGACGCGGTGAAGCGCCTCGTGCTCGTGCGGCCCGCGGTCGAGGCGGGCGAGCGCCTGGGCTTCCTGCCCGGCGACCTCGCGCAGAAGGTCGACCCGTACCTGCGCCCGCTCTACGACGCCCTCTACGACCTGATGGGCTTCGACAAGGTCGCGAAGCTGTTCGAGCGGCAGACGATCGAGATCGCGCCGCTCGCCTACATGCGCGGGCGCACGCTCAACCACAGCTTCATCATCCTCGACGAGGCGCAGAACACGACGCCCGAGCAGATGAAGATGTTCCTCACGCGCATCGGCTTCGGCACGCGCGCCGTCATCACCGGCGACGTCACGCAGATCGACCTCGCGCGCGGCAGCAAGAGCGGTCTCGTGGAATCCGCGAGGATCCTGAAGGACGTGCGAGGGCTGGCGTTCTGCCGCTTCACGAGCGCCGACGTCGTGCGGCACCCGCTCGTGCAGAAGATCATCGATGCGTACGAGCGCGACGCCCCGGGATGACGCGAGGCGCGGGCGCGCGCGGGCGCGCCCGGCGCCCAGGCTCGCGCTGACCGTCCAGTACGCGGTCGCGAAATCGGGCCTGCCCGCGCCCGCGACGCTGCGACGCTGGGCCGTCTCCGCGCTCGAGCGCGACGTCCGCGCGACGCTGCGCTTCGTCGGCCTGGCCGAGGGGCGGACGCTCAACGCGCTCTACCGCGGCAAGGAGTACGCGACGAACGTGCTGACGTTCGTGTACGATGACGCCGTTCCGCTCGCGGGGGACATCGTGCTGTGCGCGCCGGTGCTCCGGCGCGAGGCGCGGGCGGGCGGGAAGACCCTGCGCGCGCACTGCGCCCATCTCGTCGTGCACGGCATGCTGCACCTGCAAGGCCACGACCACGCGTCGCCGCGGGAAGCCGCGCGCATGGAGTCGCGCGAGACGGCGCTGCTCGCCGCGCTCGGCTACGCCGATCCGTACGCGACGCGCTGAGGCCGCCGCCGATGGCAAGGACCGATCCCGACCCCGCCGAAGGCGACGACGCGAAGCCGTCGCTGATCGAGCGGCTCACCGCGCTCCTGACGCGCGAGCCCGAGGATCGCAACGAGCTCCTCGACCTGCTGCGCGGCGCCTTCGAGCGACGGCTCCTCGACGCGGATGCGCTCTCGATGATCGAGGGCGTGCTGAACGTTTCCGAGATGACGGTGCGCGACGTGATGATCCCGCGCTCGCAGATGGACTGCGTGTCGATCGAGGACGAGCCGGAGTCGTTCATCCCGTTCGTGCTCGAGACGCGCCACTCGCGCTTCCCGGTGATCGGCGAGAGCAAGGACGACGTCGTCGGCATCCTGCTCGCGAAGGAGCTCCTGAACTACTACCGCAACCCCGAGGGCTTCAGCCTGCGCGACACGCTGCGCCCCGCGGTGTTCGTGCCGGAGTCGAAGCGCCTCAACGTGCTCCTGCGCGAGTTCCGCAGCAACCGCAACCACATCGCGATCGTCGTCGACGAGTACGGCGGCGTGTCGGGCCTGGTCACGATCGAGGACGTGCTCGAGCAGATCGTCGGCGACATCGAGGACGAGTACGACTTCGACGAGACCGAGGACAACATCATCGCCGAGGGCGGCGGTCGCTTCCGCGTGAAGGCGCAGACCGAGATCGCCGACTTCAACGGGCGCTTCGGCAGCCAGCTCGCCGACGACGCGGTCGACACGGTCGGCGGCCTCGTCGTGCACGCGTTCGGCCGGCTGCCCAAGCGCGGCGACACGGTGACGATCGGCGAGTTCCGCTTCCGCATCGTTCGCGCCGACAGCCGGCGCATCCACACGCTGCAGGTCGAGAAGGTCGCGGCGGCGCCGGACGCGAAGCCGGAGAAGTAGGGTCGGACGCGACGGTCCAGGAACGCTCGCAGCGAGTCTCCCCGTTCCGCATCCGGAAAGTCGAATCTGACCCAACCGTTCCTCGCGGCGCTCGCCGGCGCGCTCACCGTCTTCGGGTTCGCGCCGTTCGGCGTCGCTCTGCTGCCGGTCGGGACGCTCGCGCTGCTCTTCGTGCTGTGGCGCGACGCCGCGACGCCGCGTCGCGGGGCGGCGCTGGGCTTCGCGTTCGGCCTGGGGCTGTTCGGCGCGGGCGTCTCGTGGATCTACGTCGCGCTGCAGACCTTCGGCGGCATGCCCGCGCCGCTCGCCGCGATCGGCATCGCGGGATTCTGCGCGTACCTCGCGCTGTGGCCCGCGCTCGCCGGCTGGCTCGCGGCGCGCTCGACGCGCGCGGGTTCCGCCGCACGGCTCGCGGCCGCCGCGGGCGCGTGGACGCTCGCCGAATGGGGGCGCGGCTACGCGCTCACCGGCTTCCAGTGGCTCGCGGTCGGACACGCGGAGCTGCCCGGCACGACGCTCGCCGGGTTCGCGCCGGTCGGCGGCATCTTCCTCGTGTCGCTCGCGGTGGCGGCTGTGGCGGCGCTCTTCGCGTACGCCATCGACGCGCTCGCGCAGGCGCGGCCGAGGCGTGCCGCGGCGGCGCTCGCCGGGATCGCGGGGCTGTTCGTCGCGGGGGCGCTCGTCGACCGGGTCGCATGGACGACGCCGAACGACGCGCCGGTGTCGGTGACGCTCGTGCAGGGCAACATCCCGCAGGAGCAGAAGTTCGACCCGGACCTCCGCGAGCGCGCGTTCCGCATCTACGCGGACCTGGTCGCCGAGAGCAAGGGCAGGCTCGTCGTGCTGCCGGAGAGCGCGTTCCCGGTGTTCGCGCAGCAGGTGCCGCAGTCGACGATCGACGCGATCGCGACGGCGATGCGCTCGCGCGGCGGCGACGCGCTCGTCGGGCTGTTCGTCGCGCGCCCGCCCGCGGAAGGCGAGACGATGCCGCGCCTGCACAACAGCGTCGTCTCGATCGGCGCTTCGCGGACGCAGCTCTACCGCAAGCGCCACCTGGTGCCGTTCGGCGAGACCATCCCCGCCAAGGGCATCCTGGGACCGCTGATCGAGTCGATGCTCGCGATCCCGCTGTCCGACCAGACCGCGGGCCCGGACGACCAGCCGCCGCTCGAGGTCGCCGGCGAGAAGGTCGCGATCAACATCTGCTACGAGGACGCGTTCGGCGCGGAGCTCGCGCGCTGGGCGCGCGGCTCGACGCTGCTCGTCAACGTCACGAACGACGCGTGGTATGGCCGCTCGATCGGGCCCTGGCAGCATGCGCAGATCGCCGCGATGCGCGCGAAGGAGACCGGGCGCCCGATGCTGCGCGCGACCAACACCGGCGTCACCGGCGTCATCGACGCGGACGGCATGCCGCGCGTGCACCTGCCGTGGTTCCGGCGCGGCCTCCTCGAGACGCAGGTCGTCGGTCGGACCGGCGACACACCGTTCATGCGATGGGGCGACGCGATCGCCGCGATCGTCGCGGGCATCGTGCTCGCCGCCGCGTTCGTCCTCGGGCGAAAGGCGCCGGGCTGAAGTCCGACCCACAACCCCGCTCCCGTGGGTCGGCCTGAAGGCCCGCCCACGGGCGATCCCCAGTCGCAGCGTCCCCTGCCCGTCGGCGCCGGCCGCATTCCGTCGCCGCGCGATTGTCCGCGACCCGCCGCCGACCGCAGAATCCGCGTTTCGCCTCCCGGAGCCGCCCCCGATGACCGCCTCGCTCGAGATCGCCGGCCTGTCGAAGACCTACCCCAACGGCGTGCGGGCGCTCGACGGCGTGACGCTGGCGATCCCGCCCGGGATGTTCGGGCTGCTCGGGCCCAACGGCGCCGGGAAATCGACGCTGATGCGCACGCTCGCGACGCTGCAGGACGCCGACGCGGGGACCGCGCGGCTCGGCGACCTCGACGTGCTTCGCGACAAGGACGGCGTGCGGCGGATCCTGGGCTACCTGCCGCAGGACTTCGGCGTCTACCCGAAGGTCTCGGCGCTCGAGATGCTCGACCATCTCGCGCGCCTCAAGGGCCTTTCCGAGCGCGGCGCCCGCCGCGACACCGTCGAGGGGCTGCTGAAGCAGGTGAACCTCTGGGACGTGCGCAAGAAGGCGCTCGGCGGCTATTCGGGCGGCATGCGACAGCGCTTCGGCATCGCGCAGGCGCTGCTCGGCGATCCCAGGCTCGTGATCGTCGACGAGCCGACCGCGGGCCTCGACCCCGAGGAGCGCGTTCGCTTCCACAACCTGCTCGCCGACATCGGCGAGAGCGTGATCGTGATCCTGTCGACGCACATCGTGTCCGACGTCTCGGACCTCTGCGCGCGCATGGCGATCATCCACCGCGGCCGCGTGCTGCTCGCCGGCGAGCCTTCCGCGCTCGTCCGCTCGATCGCGGGCCGCGTCTACGAGAAGGCGATCCCGCGCGCGGAGCTCGACGCGGCCCGCGCGACGCAGCCGGTGATCTCGACGCACCTCGTCGCCGGCCGCACGCTGGTGCGCGCGATCGGCGACGCCGCTCCGGGACCGGGCTACGCGCCGGCCGGGGCGACGCTCGAGGACGTCTATTTCGCCGCGATCGCGGGCCGCCATCCCGACGCGCCGCCGATGCCCGCGCGCGAGGCCGAGGCCGCGTGATGGGCGCGTTCGCCGCCGTCGCCGCGTTCGAGGTCCGCTCGCGGCTGAAGCGCCTGTCGACCTGGGTCTACTTCGCCGTCTTCTTCGTGCTCGCGATGCTGTGGGTCGCGGCCGCGGGCGGCGCGATCTCGGGCGCGATCATCTCGTTCGGGAGCGGCAAGGTGTGGATCAACTCGCCGTTCGCGATCGCGCAATCCGTCGCGCTGCTCGGCATGGTCGCGCTCACGGTGATCGGGGCGATCATGGGGCGCGCGATCCAGCAGGACGCCGAGCACCGCACCGAGGCGTTCTTCCACACGGCGCCGATCGGCAAGCTCGCCTACCTCGGCGGCCGCTACGCGGGCGCGATCGTCGTGCTGCTCGTGGTGCTCTCGTCGATCGCGCTCGGCAGCCTCGCCGGGCTCGCGGTTCCCGGCATCGACCCCGACCGCGTCGGCCCGGTGCGGCTCGCGCCCTACGTGATCCCCTACGCGACGATCCTGCTGCCGAACCTGATCGCGCTGGGAGGGATCTTCTTCTGCGTCGGCGCGCTCGCGCGCCGCATGATGCCCGTCTACGTCGGCAGCGTCGTGCTGCTGGTCGGCTACCTCGCCGCCAACGGCCTCATGCGCAACATGGAGAACAAGACGCTCGCCGCGTTGCTGGACCCGTTCGGCAGCAACGCGATGTCGCGCGTCACCGAGTATTGGACGATCGCGCAGAAGAACGAGTGGCTCCTGCCCTTCGACGGCTTGCTCGCCGCCAACCGACTCGTCTGGCTCGCGGTCGGCGCCGCGATCCTCGCGTTCACGCTCTGGCGCTACCGCTTCGCGCAGCCGCAGCTGGGCGGCCGGCGGCGCGTCGAGGCGGGGGAGGACGCGCGCGCCGCGCCCGTCGTCCGCCCGCCGACCACGACGCCCCAGCCGGTCGCCGCGTGGCGCCTGCTGCCGCGGCTCGCCTGGCTCTATTTCCGGGAGTCGGTCAAGAACGTCTACTTCGGCGTGATCGCCCTCGCCGGCATCCTGTTCTTCGTCACGACCAGCACGACCGCCGGCAGCATCTTCGGAACGACGACCTGGCCGGTCACCTGGCAGATGATCGAGCTCGTGTCGGGCACGTTCGGCGTCTTCATGGTCGCGATCATCGCGTTCTACGCCGGCGAGCTCGTCTGGCGCGAGCGCGACGCCCGGCTCGACCAGATCCACGACGCGCTGCCGGTGCCGACCTGGTTGCCGTTCGTGGCGAAGCTCGTCGCGCTGATGGCGATCCCGGTCGTGCTGCAGGCCGTGCTGGTGCTGGCCGGCATGGGCGTGCAGACGGCCAAGGGCTACACGCACTACGAGCCGGGCCTGTACCTGCGCGCGATGTTCGGCGTCGACCTCGTCGACTACTGGCTCGTCTGCGTGCTGGCGCTGGCCGTGCACTCGTTGGTCGACCAGAAGTACGTCGGCCACTTCGTGATGATCGTGTACTTCGTCGCGGTCAGCACGATGGACCTGGTCGGGCTCGAGCACGTCCTCTACAAGGTCGACGTCACCGGCGGCTACGTGCTCTCCGACATGAACGGCTTCGGGCCCTACCCGCCGCGGTTCCGCGCGCTGCAGCTCTACTGGGGCGCGGCCATGGTGCTCGCCGCGATCCTGGGCTACCTCGCGTGGGTCCGCGGCACCACGTCCGACGTCCGCGGGCGCCTCGCGATCGCGGCGCGGCGCTTCACGCGCCCGGTCGCCGCCGCCGCCGGGGTCGCGGCGGTCGCCACGGTCGCCGCGGGTGCGTGGGTGTTCTGGAACACGAACGTGCTGAATCCCTACCGCACGGCGAACGACATGGAGCGCCGCTCGGCCGACTACGAGAAGAAGTACAAGGCCACGGCGGGCGACCCGCAGCCGAAGATCACCGACGTCGCGCTCGCCGTCGACCTCTTCCCGTCCGAGCAGCGCGTGCGGATGCGGGGGACCTACGCGCTGGAGAACCGGTCGGGCAAGCCGGTCGAGGCGATCCACCTGGGATTCTTCTCGGGGGACGCGGTAACGGTGCGCGAGCTCGCGCTCGGCGTGCCCGCGACGCTCGCCGTCGACGACATGGCCGTCGGCGTGCGGAGCTACAAGCTCGCGGAGCCGCTCGCGCCGGGGGCGAAGACCGAGCTCCGGTTCGACCTCGAGATCGCGCAGCGCGGCTTCCGCAACAGCGGCGCGTTCACCGACGTCGTCGGGAACGGGACGTTCGTCAACGGGCTCACGGTGCTGCCGGTGATCGGCTACCAGGAGCGCGGCGAGCTCACGACCGATCGCGACCGCAAGAAGTTCGGGCTCGCGCCGAAGGAGCGCATGCGCCCGCGGGACGACCCCGTGGGCCTCGCGCGGAACGGCCTCGCCGGCGATGCCGACTTCATCACGTTCCGCGCCGTCGTGAGCACCGAGAAGGACCAGCTCGCGATCGCGCCGGGCTACCTTCAGCGCGAGTGGACCGAGGGCGACCGGCGCTACTTCGACTACCGGATGGACGCGCCGATCCTCAACTTCTACGCGTTCCAGTCGGCGCGCTACGCGGTGAGGAAGGACCGCTGGAACGACGTCGCGATCGAGGTCTGGTACCAGCCGGGGCACGAGTTCAACCTCGACCGGATGGTCGCGGCGACGAAGGACGGCCTCGACTACTTCACGAAGGCGTTCGGGCCCTACCAGCACCGGCAGTTCCGCATCGTCGAGTTCCCGCGCTACCAGGCGTTCGCGCAGTCGTTCCCGAACACGATCCCCTACTCGGAGGGCATCGGCTTCATCGCGCGCGTGCGCGACGACGATCCCGAGGACATCGACTACCCGTACTACGTGACCGCGCACGAGCTCGCGCACCAGTGGTGGGCGCACCAGGTGATGGGCGCCGACGTCCAGGGCGAGACGATGCTGGTCGAGTCGCTCGCGCAGTACTCGGCGCTGATGGTGATGAAGCGCCGCGTCGGCGACGCGAAGATGCAGCGATTCCTGCGCTACGAGCTCGACCGCTACCTGATCGGCCGCGGCACCGAGCAGAAGAAGGAGCTGCCGCTCGCCCGCGTCGAGAACCAGCCGTACATCCACTACCGCAAGGGCAGCCTCGTCATGTACGCGCTGCAGGACTACCTCGGCGAGGAGAACCTGAACCGCGCGATCCGCGCGTTCCGCGACGAGTGGGCGTTCAAGGGGCCGCCGTACCCGACGACGCTCGACTTCCTGAAGCACGTGCGCGCGGTGACGCCCGCGCACCTCCAGAAGACCGTCGACGACCTGTTCGAGTCGATCGTCCTCTACGAGAACCGCGCCGCGTCGGCGACCGCGAAGCCGCTCGCCGGCGGCCGCTACGAGGTCGAGGTCGAGGTGCTCGCGAAGAAGCTCCGCGCGGACGAGCTCGGCCGCGAGTCCGAGGCGCCCCTCGACGACTGGATCGACGTCGGCGTGCTGGACGCCGACGGCAACGCGCTCGCGATCGAGAAGCGCCACATCGTGGCGCCGAGCACGAAGCTCGGGTTCGTCGTCGACCGCAAGCCCGCGCGCGCGGGCATCGATCCGTTCAACAAGCTCATCGACCGTCGGCCGAAGGACAACACGATCCCGGTGGCGATCGAGCCCTCCAGCTGAAGCCCGGCCCGCGGGCCTACTTCTCCTCGAGGTAGTCGTCGTCGACGTTGATCTCCCACAGCGCCGCCTTGTCGGTGCGTCCCGCCGCGATCGCCTCGACCGCCGCCTTCGCGGTGAGCATCGAGTGATCCTGGTTGTTGTAGCGGTGCATGCCGTTGCGGCCGACGAGGAACAGGTTCGGGATGGCGTCGAGCCAGCGGCGGACGATGTCGAACTGCTCGTAGGCGCCGACGTAGGCCGGGTAGGCCTTCGGCACGCGAACGACGACGCCGTCGAGCACGTCGGCCGCGACGACGAGCCCGATCTGCTGGAGCTCCCGCTTCGCGAGCGCCATGATCCCCGCGTCCGGCTGCGACCAGAGGTCGTCGCCTTCCGAGCAGAAGTACTCGAGGCCGAGCCAGACGCTCGCGGCGTCGGGCACGAGGCCGGGGCTCCAGTTGTTGAAAACCTGCAGGCGCCCGAGGCGGACGTCGGGCTCCTGGATGTAGATCCAGTTGTCCGGCGGCATCGTCGAGCCGGCGCGCCCGACGCGCTCCCCGATCGCGGTCGTGCGCACGATCAGGCCGACGACGATGAAGTCGCGGTAGGGCAGGCGCGCCGCGACCTCGCGCACCTCGGGCGGCGCGGGCGGGTCGAGGCACGCGACCAGGTCCTTCACCGGCATCGACGAGATCGCGTGGTCGCAGGGGAGCGTCTCGACCTCGCCGGACGCGGCGTCCCGCACGTCGATCGCGACGACGCGCCCGCCGCGCAGCGCGATGCGCTCGACCGCGCGCCCGAGCTCGATGCGGCCGCCCCGCTCGCGCACCTGCCGCGCCACCTCCTCCCACAGCTGGCCGGGGCCGAACTTCGGGTACAGGAACCGCTCGATCAGGCTCGTGTGCGCGGTCTTCGGCGCGAGGCCGAGCGCGCGGGCCGCCGCATGCAGCAGCGCGCGCGTGAGCGAAAGCCCCTTGATGCGCTGCGCGCCCCACGCGGCGCTGATGCCGGTGCAGGGCACGCCCCATACCTTCTCGGTGTACGACTTGAAGAAGGTCTCGTAGAGCTGCCGGCCGAAGCGGTTGACGAGGAAGTCCTCGAGGTTGCGCTCGGGGCGCCGCGGGAACGCCTGCGCCCACAGGTAGGAGAAGCCCGCGCGCATCGATCGGAACAGCCCGAGGTTCGCGATCGTGCGGACGTCCAGCCGGATCGGGTAGTCGAAGAACCGCCGGCGGTGGTAGATGCGCGACAGCCGGTTGCGCACGAGCATCACGCGATCCGGATCCTCGGGCAGCGGCCGCGTGATCTCGACGTCGCGCTGCCGGGCGCGGTAGGCGATGCGCAGCGGTTCGCCTTCGCCGGTCGCGGCCGGGTCGATCGGCAGGATCGCCTGCCACCAGTCCATCACCCAGTCGGAGCGCGAGAAGAACCGGTGGCCGCCGAGGTCCATCCGGTAGCCGCGGAAATCGACGGTGCGCGACAGGCCGCCGACGGCGTCGGTCGCCTCGACCACCACGGGCGTCACCGCCGTGCCGCGCAGGAGCTCGAGCGCCGCGGTGAGGCCCGCGGGCCCGGCGCCGATGACGATCGCGGTCTCGGTCTCGGACGACGGTGGCATGGGGAGGGACGGGCGGTGGCGGCGTGGACGGACGCGCAGTATATCGACGGCGAGGCCGGGGGACGTCGCGGCGCGAGCGCGTGCGCTAGACTCCGGCGAGCCTAGCGCCCATCCCGGAGCCCCGCTTGACCGACGCCGCCGTCGCGCCTCCCGTCGAACGCCGCGCATCGTGGGGCCGGGCGGCCGGCGTGTTCGGCGTCGCGTTCGCGCTCGCGCTCGTCGCGGCGGTCACGCTGCGCGCGGGGCCGAAGCTGTCGACGAGCGCGGCGTCCATCGAGGTTCCGGCCAGCGCGCTGCAGGTGACGCGCGGCCGGGGACGCGTCGAAGGCGCGGCCATCGTCCTCGAAGGGCTCGACGCCGAGCGCATCGGCGCGCTGTTCGCGGCGACCCCGCCTTTCGCCGCCGCGGACTACACGCGCGCGACCTGGCGACTCGCGATCGCCGCGCCGCCCGGCGCCGAGCTCGGCATGCTCTGGCGCACTCGCGAGCGGCCCGGCCGCACGTTCCTGATTCCGCTCGAGACGACGCGCGGCTCGCTCGAGGTCGACCTCGCGGGCCGGCCCGACTGGCAGGGCACCGTCGTCGGGGTCGGGCTCGCGGTGCGCGGCTCGCTCGACGCGCCGCTGCCGGTGCTGGGCTTCGAGATCCGGTCGAACGCGTGGACCGCGACGCTCGCGCAGGTGCTGCGCGACTGGGGCGAGTCGCCGTACGCGCAGGGACGCACGAGCCTCGCCCAGCTGAGCTTCGAGGAAGAGCACGTCGCGCCCTTCCTCGCCGTCGTCGCGGCCGCGCTGGCGACCGCGATCGCCTGGTTCGCGTTCCGGGCGTGGCGGCGCCGGGAGGCGCCGTCCGCGGCGACGGTCGCGGCGATCTTCCTCGTCGCCTGGCTCGCGCTCGACCTCCGATGGCAGACGCTGCTGTGGCGCGAGCACGCCGCGTCGATCGCCGCGTTCGCGGGCAAGACGCTCGACGAGCAACGCGCCTCGTCGAACGACGCGCCGATCTTCGAGGTCGCGCGGCGCATCCGCGACGCGGACCGCCCGAAGCCCGCGCGCATCCTGGTGCTGTCCGACAACAACCACCTTCGCACGCGCGTGGGATGGTTCCTCTATCCCGAGAACGTGTTCTACGAGAATCGGCCGATGCTGCGCCCTCCGCCGCCGGCGCCCGAGGATCTTCGCGCGGGCGACCAGGTCGTGCTCCTGCTCTACGGCCCGATCGCGTGGGACCGCGATCGCAAGCTCCTCGTGTGGAGCGACGGGCGCACGCGCGCGGCGCGCGAGATCCTCTCCGACGGGCCGGCGTTCGCGCTGGTCGCCGTGCAATGACGCACGGGTCCTCCCGGCGCGACGCCGCGCCGCGCGCGACCTCGCATGCACGGGCTGCGCAGGGCTCTCCCGGGTCGCGCGACCGGCCGGGCCGACGCGGGAGCCGGCGTCGATGATCGACGCGGTCGACCTCGCGCGCGCGCTCGCGAGCCTCGCGCTGCCGTGGGTCGCGGGCGCGCTCGTCGTGCGCGCGCTCTGGCGCGCGCGGCCCGACGCGCCGTCGTGGCCGCTCGCGATCGGCTACGGCTACGTGGCGGGGGTGCTGGTCTCGACGACGTCGATGCGGGTGCTGTCGCTCGCCGGCTTCCGCTGGAGCGCGCCGCTGCTCGCCGCCGCCGTGGCGATCGTCGCGGCCGCGGCCGCGTGGCTCGGCAGGCGCGGCCCGGCGGCTTCCGGTCCCGGCCTGCGCGCCGGGCTCGCCGAAGCGCCGACGGCGATGCGGGCGCTCTTCGCCTTCGCGCTCGCGCTCGTCGTCGTCCGCCTCGCCGGTCTCGCCGTCGAGGTCGCGGTGAGCCCGCTGCGCGCCTACGACGCGTGGGCGCACTGGGCGACGAAGGCGATCGTGTGGCACGACCACGGCGGCATCGTGCCGTTCGTCCGCGGCGACGCCTGGTTCGCGCCGGGCGCGAACGCCTACACCGACGCGAACCCGGGCCATCCGTCCGCGATCCCGCTGGTCCAGGCGTGGACGGCGACGTTCCTGTCCACGTGGAACGAGTCGCTCATCGGGCTGCCCTGGGTCGCGATCGCGGCCGCGCTCGGCTTCGCGTTCTACGGCCAGGCGCGCGGCGTCGGCGCGAGCGCGCCGTTCGCGATGGTCGCCACGTGGCTCCTGCTGTCGCTGCCGGTGCTGAACCTCCACGTCGCGTCGGCGGGGACGGCCGACCTCTTCCTCGGCGCGACCTACGGCCTGGCCGCGATGGCGGCGTGGCGCTGGACGCTCGCGCGCGAAGCGCCGATGGCGTGGCTCGCCGCGATCGCCGCGGCGCTCGCGCTGTACGAGAAGGCGGAAGGCGTGCTGTGGATCGCGACGCTCGTCCCCGGCCTCGTCGTCGCGCTGCACCGCAGGGCCGGCTTCGCGCTCGCGGGAGCCGTCGTGGTGGCGGCGCTCGCCTACCTCGCGTTCGGCCCCGACTCGCTGCCGATGATGGGCTACGCGCTGCGGACGAAGCCGGTCAACGTGCTCCCGTCGCTGCGCGACCACCTGCTCGTCCTCGACAACTGGCACCTCGCCTGGTACGCGATCGCCGCGGTCGCGGCGTGGCGCTGGCGCCTGCTCCTCACGCCGCGCATCGCGCCGCTGACGTTCACGATGCTCGCGGGGCTCGGGCTCATCGTCGTCGTGTACTTCTTCACGCCGGCGGCGCTCGGCGTCGCCAACGAGACGCTCATCAACCGGATGCCGCTGCATTTCGTGCCGGCGGCGGCGTACTACGCGCTGGTGCTCGTGCTCGAGGGATGCGGACGGCCGGGCTTCCAGCCGAGCCTGCAGGCGACGAACGCCGCCGACGCGTAGAGGTAGTGGAACTGGTGGAACGCGACCGCGCCCAGCGCGAATGGCGTGCCGTTCGCGCGCCGGAACAGCGCGAACAGCTGCGCGTTGACGAGGATCGCGGCGGCGAAGAGCGCCAGCGGCCACCAGCCCGACGCGAGGCGCGCGAGGAACGCGCCGATCGCGATGGCGAGCGCCCAGGCGAGCGCGGCGCGCAGGCGCTCGCCGAAGCTCACGTTGAGCGTGGGCGGGATCCGGTGCTCGCGCATGAGCTCCGCCCAGGGCCACGCGCGCTGCACGACGTCCGTGCGCAGCAGGTTGCCGAAATGCCACGCCTTCAGGTGGCGCGCCTGCAGCTCCGGCTCGATCAGGATCCGGTAGCCGTGCCGGCGCAAGCGGATGCCGAGCTCGATGTCCTCGATCGACGGCTCGGGATAGCGCTCCGCGTCGAAGCCCCCGGCGCGGCGGAACGCGTCGGCTCGCACGGCGCCGCAGCCGGCCCAGAACGTCTCGGCCTCGCGCCCCGCGCGCACGTGGTGGTGCCGATGCGCGAGGTTCTTGTACTGCGACAGGAAGTTCGTCGCGGCGGGGAACTCGTCGTAGGTGCCGAACACGGCCGCGACCTCGCCGTGCGAGAACGCGCCCAGCAGCACGCGCGCGGCGTCGGGGTGCACGACGACATCCGCGTCGACGAACCAGAGCACGTCGCCCGAGGCGACGGATGCGCCCTGGTTGCGCGCGCCGCCGGGACCGAGCCTTCCTCCCGAGGGCATCGTCTTCGCGCCGCCCTGCGACGCGACCCACGCCGAGGCGTCGGTCGAGCCGTCGTCGACGACGATGACCTCCGCGATCTCGCGGTCGCGCAGCATCCGCCTCAGCGGCTCGAGGCAGCTCGCGAGCACGCGCTCGCCGTTGTAGACCGGCACGATCACGCTGATCGACGCCGGCGGCCGCGCCGCGCGCGCGCCGTCGATCGGCCCGTTCATGCGATCCCCCGGATGGCGCGGATCGCGCCGCGAAGCGCGAGCCATGCGCGCGCCGTCGGCGCGTCCAGCCGACGGAACGCGGCGCCCCGCAGGTAGTGCGCGTCGAGCCTCGGAAGCGCGTAGCGGTCGTCCGCGTCGCCCAGCATCGCGAGGCGCGTCGAAAACGCCGCCTCGTAGCGGGACGCGGCGACGCGGCGGGCCGACGCGTCGTGCCGGCCGCCCGGGTAGGCGAAGTAGCGAGGCCGCCGGCCGGTCCGGCGCTCGATCAGCGCGTCGGCGCGCTCGCACTCGTCGGCGATCGCGTCGTCGCCGAGCGCGCGAAGGTCGGGGTGCGCGTGCGTGTGCGACTCGATCGCGACGCCCTCGCGATGCAGTCGCTCGACCTCGTTCCAGTCGAGCGGCTCGTACGCGGGCATCCGCGCGCTCGCGGGGACGTCGCCCGAGGGAAGGCCGGTGCAGAGGAACAGGTGCGCCCGGGCGCCGGAGGCGCGAAGCGACGGCAGCGCGCGCGTGACGAGGCTCCTCCAGCCGTCGTCGAAAGCGAGCGCGACGCCGCGCGCGGCGCCCGGCGCGAGCAGCGCGTCGAGTCCGAGGACCGGGAGCCGCGCGGCCGCGAGCGCGCCGAGCAGCGCGTCGAACGACCGCGCCGGGAATGCGAGCGGGCCCCGCTCGTCGCCCAGGTGGTGGAACGTGATGACCGCGCGCATCGTTGGCCGGGACGTCCCCATAGCGTCTAGTGGGCTGCAACGGGGGAATCGGGAGTCAGCGCTGGCGTTCCGACGCCGCTATTCGCGCCGAGTGCGAGGCGCCCTTGCGCCGCAATGGCCCATCCCCTTGCAAGCAAGGGCAACGACGCCATCGGCGCGAAGAGCAAGTCAGACACTTCCGATTCCCCCGTTACGGCCCACTAGTGTGCCGCGACGCGCGCGCTCGCGCACGCGAGGTAGGCGTCGAGATGGGCCGCCTCGGTGTAGCGGGCCTCGTAGGCGGCCCGCGCGCGGCGGCCGAGCTCCGCGCGAAGCGCGCGATCGGCGGCGAGCCGCCGGGCCGCCCCGACGAGGGCGTCCAGGTCCGCGCATACGACGCCGCCGCCCGACTCGCGCACGACCTCCCCGAGCCCTCCCGCATCGAGCGCCACGACCGGCGTGCCGAACGCGAACGCCTCGACGGCGACGAGGCCGAAGCTCTCCGGCGCGAGCGAGGGCGCGACGATGGCGGTCGCGCCGGCGTAGAGCGAGGCGAGCGCCTCGTCGCCGACCGGGCCGGCGAACCGGAGGTTCGCGCACGCCGCGAACTCCGAGGCGAGCGCGCGCCGGAGGTCGCCGTCGCCTGCGACGACGAGCTCGAGGTCCGGCATCGCGGCGAAGCGCTCGACCAGCGGCCGCACGCCCTTCGACGCGGTGAGGCGGCCCGCGTAAAGGAAGCGCGGCGCGGACGGGGCGTCGCCGGCCGCGGGCGTTCCGTCGAAGCGCGAGTACAGCGGCAGCCGCTCGATCGGCCGGTCGATGCCGCCGTCGCGATGGCGGCGCGCGCACCAGTCGGACGGCGCGAGCAGCGCGTCGACCCCGGCCAGTCCGCGCGCCAGCCCCGATCCGTAGCGCCACCACTGCGGCGGCCGATGCGACCGGAGCGAGCAGCGCAGGCATTCGGGCACGTCGCAGGCGCGCTCCCGATCCTTCCAGAGCACGTGCATCGGGCACACGAGCCAGTGGTCGTGCAGCGTCATGAGCCTCGCCCTGGCGCGGCCCATGGCCAGCACCGCCGGCCCGCCGACGAGCGAGACGTTGTGGAAGTGGATCACGTCGAATCCCGCGTCCAGGACCGCAGCGAGCGCGCGTCGCGCGGGACCCGGCGTGCCGGCCTGGTGCGTCCACAGTGCCGCGAGCCGGCCGAGGGGATCGCGGAGCCGGTGGACGACGACGCCGTCGTCCCCGTCGACGTGCGCCGCGGCGGCGCCGCTCCCGCCGGCCGCGCGATAGGCGTCGTCGGAGCAGACGACTTCGACGCTGTGGCCGGCGCGCACGAGCGCCCGCGACAGCGCGCGCACGTAGATCGCGTCGCCCCCGAAGTGACGCGGCGGATAGAACGTCGTGACCATGCAGAACCGCATCGCGCCGGCATCCTCCGAAGGGCCACGCACGCCCGCATCCCGCCCGATGATGCCAGAAGCGCGCGCGGCGCTTGCCGTGCGCCACCGCGCTTTGCACAATCCTGACGGGACCGGTCAGCGCGGCGGCGCGCGTCCGGCGCAACGGTTCCGACGACGGGAGGAGACGGCATCGACGCCCTGCTGATCCTGGCCGAGCTCGCGGCATTCGCGGTCGCCGCGGGGCTCGCGGTTCGCGTGCTCGCGACGAGCGCGGTCCGTCGCGAGGCCGCCGGGCATCCGGTCGCCGCCATCGCGCTCGTCGCCGCGCTCGCCGCTTTCGCCGCCGCCGTCGCGTGGGCGGCGGCCGTCTCGCCGCCCGCGCGACACTTCGCGGCCGCGGCGACGCTCGCGCTGGTGCTCGCCGCCTGGTGGCGCGCGCGCGAGGGTTACGGCGCGAGCCGGCGATGGCCGCCCGGATCGCTCGGCCTGCGCGCCTCGCTCGAAGCGATCGACGACCGGAGCTTCTACCGCGACCAGGCCGCGCGGCACGGCCCCGTGTTCAAGATGAGCCAGTTCGGGCGGCCGGTCGCCTGTGTGGTCGGCTTCGAGCGCGCGCACCGGATCCTCGTCGACCACGCCGACGCGCTCGCGCCGGCGCTGCTGCCGTACAACCGGGTGCTCACGCAGGGCGTGCTGCGCTACATGACCGGCGCAACGCACAAGGAAGAGGCGCCGGTGTTCCGCGCCGCGTTCGCGAAAATGGATCTCGCCGGCGCCGAGGCGTCGCTGCGCTCGTCGCTGCGGCGCGAGCTCGCCGCGCTCGCGGCGGACTCGGCGCGCGCGCCGGAGGGCGCGTACGCGCGCCCGGCGTTCGAGCGCTGGCTCGTCGGGGCGGTGTCGCGCGTCTTCTTCGGCCTCGAACCGGGCGACCCGCGGGTCGACGCGATCGCGCGCCATCTCGGCGAACTGGGCCTCTACCGGCGTGGCGGCGCGGCCTGGCGCCGGCGGATGACCGGCGGCCTGGCGGGCCTCGCGGCGATCATCCGCGACGTCGAGCGCGACGGCCGCGGCGGCACGTCGCGCGTGGCCGCCGACAGCGCGCTGCGCGTCATGATGGCCTCGGATCCGGGGTCGCTCGACCGGCCGTCGCGCGTCGAGAACTTCGCGATGATCGCGCGCATCGCCGCGAACGACCTCACCGGATTGCTCGACTGGACGTTCCGGATGCTCGACGACCAGCCGCGATGGATCGACGCGGTGCGCGCGCGCGGCCGGACCGCGGGCGCGGCGCGGCCGCTCCCGCCGGTGGACCCGGCGACCGCGATCGTGATGGAGACGCTGCGCCTCGAGCAGAGCGAGTTCCTCTACCGGCGCACCGCGAAGGCGATCGAGGTCGACGGACGCACGATCCCGGCGGGCTGGCTCCTGCGCCTGTGCGTGCAGGAGTCGCACCGCGACCCGGCGGTGTTCCCGGAGCCGGATCGCTTCGACCCCTCGCGCTTCGTCGATCGCGCCTGGACGCGCCTCGAGTACTCGCCGTTCGGCGGCCACACGCACGGGTGCATGGGCAGCCAGCTCGCTTTCTTCCTCGGAAGGCTGTTCGTCGAGGAGCTGGCGCTCGGCTACGACTGGAAGGTGGCGCGCGACGGCCCGATCGAGCGCGGCACGCGCCACCGCGATCACTGGCGCCCGAGCGCGGCGCGACGCGTCGTGCTCAGCGCGCGCGCCGAGCCCGCGCCCCGGCGCGCGGCCGTGGCCGCCGCCCCCTGACCGGGCCGCACCGAAGGACGCCGCGGGCCGGGGCGCGGCGAGCCGGTAGAATGCCGGGTTCGTCCGCGCCCGACCGCCGTCGCCGATGCTCACGTTCCAGCAAGTGATCCTCCGCCTCCAGGACTACTGGGGATCGCGCGGCTGCGCGCTGCTGCAGCCCTACGACATGGAGGTGGGCGCCGGCACCTCGCACACCGCGACGTTCCTGCGCGCGCTCGGCCCCGAGCCCTGGCGCGCGGCGTACGTGCAGCCCTCGCGCCGCCCCAAGGACGGCCGCTACGGCGAGAACCCGAACCGGCTGTTCCAGCACCACCAGTTCCAGGTCGTGCTGAAGCCCTCGCCGCCCGACATCCTCGAGCTCTACCTCGGCTCGCTCGCCGCGCTCGGCTTCGACCTCGCGAAGAACGACGTGCGCTTCGTCGAGGACGACTGGGAGAACCCGACGCTCGGCGCGTGGGGCCTGGGCTGGGAAGTGTGGCTGAACGGCATGGAGATCACGCAGTTCACCTACTTCCAGCAGGTCGGCAGCCTCGACTGCGACCCGATCACCGGCGAGATCACCTACGGCCTCGAGCGGATGAGCATGTACCTGCAGGACGTCGAGTCGGTGTACGACCTCGCGTACACCGACACGATGAAGTACGGCGACGTGTTCCTGCAGAACGAGGTCGAGCAGACGACCTACGCGCTCGACGCCTCCGACGC
>JBGAHH010000077.1:0-21646 GCA_044226265.1 Casimicrobiaceae bacterium
GGCGCGGCCTCGGCGCCGGGCGGCGCGTAGCCGGAGCGCGACGTGACGACGATGTTCTGCCGACCGGGGAGCGGTCCCTTCAGCGACTCCCAGGTGCGCCGCCCCATGATGACCGCGTGGCCCTCGGTCAGCGCCCGGAAATGCCGGAGGTCGTGGCGGAGCCGCCAGGGCAGGTCGCCGCCGGCGCCGATCACGCCGTTGGCGGCGACGGCGGCGACGATCGCGAGCTCGGGGGCCGGCGACCCGAGCGGTCGTCCGCCGGCGCGGGTCGCGGAAGGAAGGGACACTGCGATGCGGCCCCGGCGGGGGGCGGTGTCATAATCGCGCGGATCATAGCAGCCGGCGCCCCACGTGTATTACCCGCGCTCCTTCCTCAAGTTCATCCTGCTGTCGTTCCTGCTGGTGAGCTTGCCGCTCCTCTACGCGCTCGCGGAGCTCCTGCTGTCCGTCGACCGGCTCTCGTCGCAGAGCCGCGAGGAGGTGCTGCAGGCCGCCCAGGCGGCGCGCACGAGCCGCCTGTTCTTCGAGCAGGCGACGACGCTCGAGCGCATCGTGCGCCAGCAGATCATCCTCGACGATCCCGCGCTGCTCGACGACTACGGCAAGGTGCGCCAGGACTTCCGCGCGACCGGTTCGCAGCTCGCCGCGCTGCCGCTCGAGGCCTCGGAGCGCGAGACGCTCGAGCGGCTGCTCGCGCGGGAGGCCACGCTCGCCGGCGAGCTCGCCGCACCGGCGCGCGGACCGGAGGTGTCGGCCGCGCTGGCGGAAGGCTTCGGCTCGCTCGTCGACGGCGCGCAGTCGATGCTGGGCGCGTCGGCGCAGCTCACGCAGCGCGCGATCGAGCGGCTTCAGGAGACCGCGACGCGCGCGCGGGAGACCTGGCTCTGGCTCGCGCTCGCGACCGCGGGCATCGCGTTGGGCCTCGCGATCCTGTTCGCGGTGCTGATCGCGCGGCCGATCCGCCAGCTCGACCTCGCGATCCGCCAGATGGGCACCGCGGACTTCACGCACGCGATCGTCGTCAACGGCCCGCAGGACATGCGCTACCTCGGCCAGCGGCTCGAGTGGCTGCGCTCGCGCCTGCACGACCTCGAGGAGCAGCAGACGCGCTTCCTGCGCCACGTGTCGCACGAGCTCAAGACGCCGCTGACGGCGGTCCGCGAGGGCGCGGAGCTGCTGCGGGACGAGGTGGGCGGCAAGCTCACGCGCGAGCAGCAGGACATCGTGCGCATCGTGCGCGAGAACACGCTCTCGCTCCAGAAGCTGATCGAGGACCTGCTCAAGTGGCACCAGACGCGCGAGGCGGAGCCCGCCACGGTCGGCCCGGTCGAGCTGCCCGACGTCGTCCGGCGCGTGCTGCGCGAGCAGAAGCTCGCGGCGCTCGCGCGGATGATCGCGTTCGAGACGCGGCTCGAGTCCGCGGTGGTGACCGGCGATCCGGAGCGGCTTCGAACCATCGTCGACAACCTCGTGTCGAACGCCATCAAATATTCGCCGCGGTCGGGCACGATCGACGTCGAGCTGCGCGCCCGCGACGGGTTCGCGGTGCTGGAGGTCGTCGACGAGGGTCCCGGCGTGCCGGTCGCGGAGCGCGAGCGCGTGTTCGATTCGTTCTTCCAGGGGGCGCCGCCCGTCGAAGGGCGCGTCAAGGGCAGCGGCCTCGGGCTCGCGATCGCGCGCGAGTACGCGGTCGCGCACGGCGGCCGGATCGAGGTGCTGGACCGCGCCGACGGCGCGCACGGCGCGCGCCTGCGCTTCGCGCTCCCGCTCGCCGCGGGCATGCGCGCCGGTCCGTCCGCCCGGCGCGGCCTCCCGGCGGGAGTGGAGTGATGGCGCCTCGCGGCCGGGGGGAGCGCGATTCGCCCACGCCGGGCGAGGAAGCCGCGCGTCCCGGCGTGCGCGGCGTCGTCGCGCCGCGGCTGCGCGCGCCGCTCGCGGCCTGCGCCGCGGTGCTCGTCGCCGCCTGCTCGTCGCTGCCCGCGACCTCGCCGTCCGACATCACGCTCTACGACGAGGACGTCGCGCCGCTCATCATCGAGATGACGCCGCCGCTCGAGTCGCCCCCGATCGAGCCGGTCGAGCCACCGCTCCCGGCGCCACCGCTCATGCCCGCGCCGTCGCCGGCCCCGGCGGTCGACGCCGGCGGAAACGGCATGCCGACGACGACCGGCGACCCGAAGCCCGCGGCGGCTCCGACGGGCGCGGCGCCCGCGGAGAACGTCGTGGCGGCGGCCGCGCCCACCTCGCTGCCCGCGGTCGCGCCGATCCCGGCCGAGGACCTCGCGGCGCTCGTGCTCATCGCGGACCTCACGCGATACAACGCGCTCGGCCCCGAGGACGTGCGGCGCGAGCTCGGCGTCGCGACGAGCGCGCTCGCGCGCGACCGCACCGACGCGAACCGCGTGCGCCTCGCCGTGCTCTACACGCTGTCGCACGCGAGCCCGCAGGACGATCAGCGCGCGCTGCAGCTGCTCGAGAACGTGTCGAAGAGCGGCGGAGGACCGACGCCGGTCAAGGCGATCGCCGCGATCCTCTACGTGCAGGTGAACGACCGGATCCGCTCGGTGCGCGACGAGCAGGCGAAGGCGAGCGAGGCGGTGCAGAAGCTCGAGGCGCTTCGCGCGATGGAGCGGAGCCTGCTGCGCGACCGCGTCCGCAGCGGCGGGGGCGGCGGGGGTGGCGGGGGCGGCGGCGGAGGCGGGGGCAGCGGCGGGCGCTAGCGCCCGGCGGCCCGAAAGGCGAACGATGAGCAACGGCGATCTCCTGCTGGTCGACGACGACCCGGACCTCCTCAAGCTGATCAGCTTGCGGCTCACTTCCGCCGGCTACCGGGTCCGGACGGCGGAGAGCGGCGAGGCCGCGCTCGCGGCGATCGCGGTGACGCGGCCCGCGCTCGTCGTCAGCGACATGCGCATGCCCGGCATCGACGGGCTCGCGCTCTTCGACGCGATCCAGCGCCAGCATCCGGCGCTCCCCGTCATCATCCTCACCGCGCACGGGACGATCCCCGACGCGGTCAACGCGACGCAGCGCGGCGTCTTCGGCTTCCTCACCAAGCCGTTCGACAGCCAGGAGCTCCTCCAGAAGGTCGCGGCCGCGATCTCGCTCTCGGGCGACGATCCCACGTCCACCTCGGAGGACGACTGGCGCTCGGGCATCATCACCCGCAGCCCGGCGATGGAGGACCTGCTGCGACAGGCGCGCCTGGTCGCCGACTCCGACGCCGCTGTGCTGATCACCGGCGAATCCGGCACCGGCAAGGAGCTGCTCGCACAGGCGATCCATCGCGCCAGCAAGCGCGGCGCGCGCCCGTTCGTCGCGGTGAACTGCGGCGCGATCCCCGGCGAGCTGCTCGAGTCCGAGCTCTTCGGCCACGCGCGCGGCGCGTTCACCGGCGCGGTCCAGGCGCACAAGGGGCTGTTCCAGGCGGCCGACGGCGGCACGCTGCTTCTGGACGAGATCGGCGACATGCCGATGCCGCTGCAGGTGAAGCTCCTGCGGGTGCTGCAGCAGGGCGAGGTGCGTCCGGTCGGCTCGACGCAGGCGATCCCGGTCAACGTGCGCGTGATCTCGGCGACCCACCGCGACCTCGAGGCCCAGCGCGCGGCGGGCCTGTTCCGCGAGGACCTCTATTACCGCCTCAACGTCGTCTCGCTGCACCTGCCGCCGCTTTCGGAGCGCCGCGAGGACATCCCGCTGCTCGCGACGCACTTCCTGCGCCGGCTGGCCGAGCGCTACCGCAAGCCGGTCCCGTCGCTCGCGCCCGACGCGATGCAGGCGCTCGTGGCCGCCCCCTGGCCGGGCAACGTGCGCCAGCTCCTGAACCTCCTCGAGCAGGCGGTCGCGCTCACGACCACCGGCGTCATTCCCGCGACGCTGGTGCAGAGCGCCCTTCGCGAGGACGCCGCGGCGCTGATCCCTTTCGAGGAGGCGCGCAAGACCTTCGAGCGCGACTACCTGGTCCGGCTCCTCAAGATCACCGGGGGCAACGTCACGCAGGCAGCGCAGCTCGCCAAGCGCAACCGGACCGAGTTCTACAAGCTCCTGCAGCGCCACCGGCTCGAGCCGGCGATGTTCAAGGAGTCGAAGCAGTAGCCCGTCCGGCGCGTACCGAAGAGCGGCCGAGCGGACGAATCGGCCGGAATCCGCGTGAAGCATGCGAGCGAGCCCGCGCGCACCGCGGAGTCACGCAAAGTCCCCACGCGACTGTCGTGAAAAAGCGACGTGGAAATCGACGTCGATTCAACGAGTTGCGGCGATGCGGCCCCCGTTTGTCGTGCCGATGCGACAAACCGGCTTCGGGAGGCCCCGCTGGCCGACCGCGTCATCCACGCAATGACGGGTGAATAGGCCGACGTAGACGGCAGGATGGCGGCGAGTTACCGACATTAGCCATGGGTGGCACGGCGCATGCTTAGTGCTTGTCGACCGATGCAGGAGCCTGCCATGGATACCTACTCTCCCGATTTCGCGCCGTACTGGGGCGCACCGAACGAGGCGGGCGACGACCGCCACCTCGAGAGGGACGATCGTCGCAGCGCCGGGGACGAGCAGGCGCTCGCGGAACTCGCGGAGCGCGTGATGGCCGCGCGAAGCATCGTCTGACCGGTTCAAGCGGCCGGGAGGCCGCGCCCCCGGGAAGCGGGCTCGTAGCTTCCCCTATCGGAATCCCCCTTGCCCGCCCACTCCTCCCGGCGGGCTTCTTTTTGGCTTGCAGCGTTAGTGGGTACTTGCTTAGAGGCGTAGATAGGGTGTCGTAGATAGGGGTTGGCGCCGGTGGCCGATGGGCGATGCCGACAACCCGAGGTTTTTCGCCGAAGCGTAGGTAGGGCGCCGTGGGTCCGGTTAGGCGCCGGTGGGCGGTGGATAGCTCCGGTGACCCCTGCGGGTTTCCGCGAGCGGGAATCCAGTTGTCGCTTCAGATGCCCAGGAACCTTGCCTGTTTCGCAGGACCGCTTCGCCAATGCGCGGGCCGAACGAGCGGCGGGCCAACCGCGACCTCAAACCCTACCTACTACGCCCTACGCCCTGCCTTTCACACCGCCACCGGCGCCTTGATCGCCGGATGGTGCTGGTAGCCGACGACCTCGATATCGGCGAGCTCGTAGTCGAAGATCGTCGGCGGCCGGCGGCGGAACGCGAGCCGCGGAAGCGGGTAGGGGGTGCGAGAGAGCTGCTCGTCCACCTGTTCGAGGTGGTTGAGGTACAGGTGGCAGTCGCCGCCGGTCCACACGAAGTCGCCGACCTCGAGGTCGCACTGCTGCGCGACCATGTGCGTGAGGAGCGCGTAGCTCGCGACGTTGAACGGCACGCCCAGGAAGAGGTCGGCGCTGCGCTGGTAGAGCTGGCAGGACAGCCGGCCGCCTGCGACGTAGAACTGGAAGAGCGCGTGGCAAGGCGCGAGCTTCATCCGCGGGATCTCGCCCACGTTCCAAGCCGACACGATCAGCCGGCGCGAATCCGGGTTGCGCCGGAGCTCCGCGATCACCGCCGCGATCTGGTCGACGCGCGTGCCGTCGGGCGCCGGCCACGAGCGCCACTGGACGCCGTAGACCGGCCCGAGCTCGCCCTCGGCGTCGGCCCACTCGTCCCAGATCGTGACGCCGTGGTCGTGCAGCCAGCGGACGTTCGACTCGCCGCGCAGGAACCACAGGAGCTCGACGATCACCGACTTCAGGTGCACGCGCTTGGTCGTGACGACCGGGAAGCCGCGGGAGAGGTCGAACCGCATCTGGTGGCCGAACACCGACAGGGTGCCGGTGCCGGTGCGGTCGGCCTTGCGCTGGCCGTGCTCGCGCACGTGGCGCAGGAGGTCGAGGTAGGCTTGCATCGGGGACGGGCGGCGGAGCGGGCATTGTAGCCGCCGACGGGCGGCGCTTGACACCGCGGGGCCGACGTGCCTAAATCACTACTCAAGTAGGCATATCTCGATCCGATCCGGCAGGGGGCCGCGCATGCAGGTGACGCGCTCGATGCTCGAGGAAGCGGTGGCGACCGGCGTCATTTCGTCACCCCAGGCGGGGGCGCTCTGGGATTTCCTGTCCCTGCGCGAGCGGGACACGCCGTCGTTCAAGCCGGCCCACGTCCTGTACTACCTGGGCGGCATGATCGCGATCGGCGCCATGACGCTGTTCATGACGCTCGGCTGGGAGCGTTTCGGCGGCGGCGGGCTCCTCGCCGTCTCGGCGGCCTACGCGATCGTCGCGCTCGCGCTCGCCGAGCGGTTCCTCGCGCGGCCCGGCTTCGCGATCCCGGCCGGCATCGCGGCGACGCTCGCCGTCGTGATGGTCCCGCTCGGCGTCTACGGATTGCAGCACCTGCTCGGCTTCTGGGCCGACGGCCCTCGCGCGTCCACCTACCGCGACTACCACCGCTTCATCGACTGGCGGTGGCTGGTCATGGAGCTCGCGACGCTGGGCGCCGCCGCCGTCGCGCTCTGGCGCTATCGGCTCCCGTTCCTGGTCATGCCGGTCGCCGTGACGCTCTGGTACATGAGCATGGACCTCGCGCCGTTCCTGCTGGGCGGCGACGGGCAGGATTTCCTCTCGGACGACCGGCTGCGCATCTCGATGGCGTTCGGCGCCGCGATGACGGCGCTCGCGTTCGTCGTCGACCTCCGCTCCGACCGATCGAAGGACTATGCGTTCTGGCTCTACCTGTTCGGCGTGCTCGCGTTCTGGGGCGCGCTCAGCGCGACGGACTCCGACAGCGAGCTGGGCAAGCTCCTCTACTGCGCGATCAACCTGGGCATGATCGCCGTGGGCGCCGCCTTGTCGCGGAGGGTTTTCGCGATCTTCGGCGGCCTCGGCGTCGCGGGCTACCTCGGGCACCTGTCGCACACGGTGTTCAGGGACAGCATGATGTTCCCGGTCGCGCTCACGGCGATCGGCCTGGCGGTCATCGCGGCGGGCGTCTTCTGGCAACGCAACGAGCATGCGATCGGCGAGCGGCTGCGCTCGTTCCTGCCGGACGGCGTCCGCGCGCGTCTCGCCCACCGTGCCGACTGATGCGCCACGCGACGATGCCCGCCTCGAGCCCGGCAGGCCGGACATCGTGAATCCGCGACGCTGACATGCGATCGACCTATTCCCGCTCGCTGCCGCGCGGCTGGCTTCCGGTCGCCCGCGTGTTCACCGCGCTCGGCGACCCGCACCGGCAGCGCATCCTGCTGATGTTCGAGCGCGGCGAGCGGCTGTCGATCGGCGAGATCGTCGCCGCGTCGACGCTGTCGCGCACCGCGGTCGCGCACCACCTGCGCGTGCTGCGCGACGCCGGCGTGCTCCGATCCGAGAAGGTGGGGCGCGAGGTGTGGTTCTGGCCCGACCCGGCGCCGGTGCGGGCGGCGCTCGACGCCGTCGACGACTACCTGCGCGCGAACCTGTGATGACGCCGGAAACGGAAAATGGAGCATGGAAAATGGTCCATGGAGGGCGGATGCCGGGCGGCGCGCCCGAGCGCTCCATCAACCATCGTCCATGAGCCATCCTCCGGTCCCTCGACTGCGCCCGCGCGAGTGCCCCTGATGCCGCCCGCCACGCCCGCCACGCCCGCCACGATGCCCGCCCCGACGCCCGCCGCCCGCGCGCACCGGACGAACCAGTTCGACCTCTTGCGCCAGCGGCGCTTCGCGCCGTTCTTCTGGACGCAGTTCCTCGGCGCGGCGAACGACAACGTCTTCAAGAACGCGCTGGTGATCTTCGTCGCGTTCCACGCGGCGTCGATCACGTCGTTGGACCCGAATACGCTCGTGAACCTCGCGGGCGCCGTGTTCATCTTCCCGTTCATGCTGCTGTCGGCGACCGGCGGCCAGCTCGCCGACAAGTTCGAGAAGTCGCGCGTCATCCGGGCGATCAAGCTCTTCGAGATCGCGATCATGGCGGTCGGATTCGCGGGCTTCTGGCTGCACGACCTCGCGATCCTGTTCACCGCGCTCGCGCTGATGGGCGTCCACTCGACGCTGTTCGGGCCGGTCAAGTACGCGATCCTGCCGCAGAAGCTCAAGCCCGAGGAGCTGGTCGGCGGCAACGGGCTGGTCGAGATGGGGACCTTCGTCGCGATCCTGCTCGGCACGATCGCGGGCGGCCTCGTCGTCGGCATCGAGACGCGCGGGCCGCTCTACGCCGGCGCGCTCGCCGTCGCGATCGCGCTCGCCGGCTGGTGGACGAGCCGCGCGATCCCGGTCACGCCGGCGGTGGATCCGGAGCTCAAGTTCGGCTGGAACCCGTTCGCCGAGACCTGGCGCAACCTGCGCTTCGCCTCGCGCAATCGCGTCGTGTGGCTGTCGATGATGGGCATCTCGTGGTTCTGGTTCTACGGCGCGGTGTTCCTCGCGCAGTTCGCCGGCTTCTCGCGCGACCACCTGGGCGGCAACGAGACCGTCGTCACCGCGCTGCTCGCGCTCTTCTCCGTCGGCATCGGCGCCGGATCGCTGCTGTGCGAGAAGATGTCGCGCCACCGCGTCGAGCTGGGGCTCGTGCCGTTCGGATCGATCGGCCTCACGCTCTTCGCGATCGACCTGTGGTTCGCGAGCCGCGGCCTCCGGGCGGGCGCGATCGGCGGGATGGGCGCGTTCCTCGCGCATCCGCCGCACTGGCGCGTCGCGTTCGACCTCGTGGCGATCGGCGTGTTCGGCGGCTTCTACATCGTGCCGCTCTACGCGCTGATCCAGGAGCGCAGCGCGCCGACGCACCGCTCGCGCATCATCGCGGCGAACAACATCCTGAACGCGCTCTTCATCGTCGCGGCCGCGCTGCTCGCGATCGCCTTCCTGAAGGCGGGGCTCTCGATCCCCGACCTCTTCCTCGTCACCGGCCTGATGAACGCGGCGGTCTCGCTCTTCATCTTCCGGCTGGTGCCCGAGTTCCTGATGCGGTTCCTCGCGTGGATCCTCATCAACCTCGTCTACCACGTGCGCGCGACCGGCCTCGAGAACATCCCGGAGGACGGCCCCTGCGTCGTCGCGTGCAACCACGTGAGCTACGTCGACGCGGTCGCGGTCGCGGGCTGCGTCGTGCGGCCGGTTCGCTTCGTGATGGACCACAGGATCTTCGCGATCCCGGTGCTGTCCTTCGTGTTCCGCAACATGGGCGCGATCCCGATCGCGCCGGCGAAGGAGGATCCGGCGATGAAGGAGCGCGGCTTCGCGGACTCCGCCGCGGTGCTCGCGCGCGGCGAGGTGCTCGGGATCTTCCCCGAGGGCCAGCTCACGCCCGACGGCGAGATCGGCGCGTTCCGCCCCGGCCTCAACGAGATCCTGCAGCGCACGCCGGCGCCGGTGGTCCCGATGGCGCTGCGCGGGCTGTGGGGGAGCTACTGGTCGCGCGCGAAGGACGCGAAGTCGAAGCGGTTCCGCCTGTTCTCGCGCATCGCGCTCGTGGTCGGCGAGCCGATAGACGCGAGCGAAGCGACGCCGGAGCGGCTGCGCGAGGCGATCGCGGCGCTGCGCGGAAGCGCGCGCTGATGCGGCGGGCAGGGGAGCGGCGACGATGGGCAAGCTGATCGGGCTCCTGGCCGGTTACGCGGCGGGGTGGATCCTCGACGAAGGCTTCTTCGTCACGGCGGTGCTCACGCTCCTCGGCGTCGCCGTCGGGCTTTCGTTCGACCGGCGCCGGTTGCCGTTGCCGCAGTTCCCGCCGGTGCCCGCGGCCGGCGGCGACCTCGCCTCCCGCCTCGCCCGCGTCGAGGCGCGCCTCGAGGCGATCGAGGCCGCGATCGCGGGACTTCGCGGAGGAGCGGCGCCCGCGCTTCCCGTCGAGGCGCCCGCAATCGAGGCGCTGCCCGCGGCCGCCGATGCCGCGCCGGCGCCCGAGGTCGAGCCGGCGATCGAGGACGCGTCCGCGCCGCCACCCAGGCCCGCGTACGGCGCCAGGCCGGCGTGGACGCCGACGACGGTTCAGGTCGACGCGGCGCGCGGCGAGGCGCCTGCCGCGCCGCCGACGGCCGCGCAGACGGCGCCGCGCCGCGGACCCTGGTCCTGGTTCACCGAGGGCAACACGCTGACGCGCGTCGGCGTCGTGATCCTGTTCTTCGGCGTCGCGTTCCTGCTGTCGTGGTTCGCCGACCACCTGACGCTGTCGATCGAGGCGTCGCTCGCGCTCGTCGCGCTGGCGGGCGCGGCGCTGGTCGCGCTCGGCGCGAAGCTCGCCCCGGGCCGGCCCGGCTACGGGCTCTCGCTGGAAGGCGCCGGCGCGGGCATCCTCTACCTGACGACGTTCGCGGCGTCGCGCCTGTTCGACGTGCTGCCGCCGCTGCCCGCGCTCATCGCGCTCGTCGCGGTCGCCGCGCTCACCGTCGCGCTGGCCTGGCGCGCGGATTCGCAGCCGCTCGCCGCGCTCGCCGTCGCCGGCGGCTTCCTCGCGCCGTTCCTCGTCGCGCGAGAGCCCGGGGCCCCCGCCGCGCTGTTCGCCTGGTTCGCGGTGTTGAACGCCGCGGTGTTCGCGCTCGCCTGGCACCGCGCGTGGCGCGCGCTGAACGCTCTCGGCGCGGTGTTCACGTTCGCGCTGGGGATCTTCTGGGGCTGGCGCTGGTACGTGCCCGCCCACTTCGCCGTCGCGCAGCCGTTCCTCGCGCTGTACTTCGCGTTCTACCTCGGCGTCGCGATCCTGTACGCGAGCCGCGCGCCGCTCGAGCAGCGCAAGCCGGTCGACGCGCTCTTCGTGTTCGGGGTGCGGGTCGCCGCGTTCGCGCTCGAGGCCGGCCTCGTGCGCGACCTGCGCTACGGCGCGGCGTACGCGGCGGCCGGCTTCGCGGCGATCTACGCGGCGCTCTTCGCGGCGCGCGCGCGCGGCCCGAGCCCGGATTCGCGCTGCTCTCCCGCTCGTTCCTCGCGCTCGCCGTCGTGTTCGCCACGATCGCGATCCCGTTCGCGCTCGATCCGCGCTGGACCTCGGCATGGTGGGCGCTCGAGGCCGCAGCGGTCTACGGGATCGGCTGCGCGCAGGACCAGAAGGTCGCGCGGCGGTTCGCGCTCGCGCTGCAGGCGGCCGCCGCGATCGCGTTCGTGCTGGGCGGGTTGCCGCGCGGCACGATGCCGGCGTTCGCGAACGCCTCGTTCCTCGGCTCGGCGATGATCGGCGCCGCGGCGCTCGCGTCCGCGTGGTCGGCGGACCGGCACCGCGCGGTGCTGGACGAGCGCGAGCGGGCGTTCACCGCGGTCGTGCTCGCGTGGGGCGTCGCGTGGTGGCTCCTCGCGGGCGTGACGGACGTGGTCCGCGCGCGGCCGGGATGGCTCGGCCCGGGGCCGGGCACCGCCGCGCTCGCCTGGGTGGCCGCGAGCGCCGCCGCCGCGCTCGCGCTCGCGCGCGTCCTCGACTGGCCGCGCCTCGCCTGGATGGGCGCGGGTCTCGCGCCCGCGCTCGCGCTCGCGTTCGCGTCGCAATTCCACGAGGCGCGCACGACGCTGGCGTGGCCGGGATTCCTGGTATGGCCGGCCGCTTGGGGCCTGCACTGGGCCGCGCTGCGCGCCGTCGAGCCGCGCGACGCCGAGCCGCCGTCGTGGCTGCGCGACGCGCACGCGGTGTCGGCGGCGGCGCTCGTCGCGTGGGCCGCGTGGGAAGCGAGCGAATGGACCGGCCGCTCGACCCCGCGGGGCACCGCATGGATCGCCTGCGCGGCCGCGCTGCCCGGCATCGCGTTCATGGCCGCGACGCTCCTGCCGTCACTCGCGGCGCGATGGCCGATCGCGCGATTCCCGCAGGCCTACCTGCGCCAAGCCGGCGCCGCGGTCGCCGTCGCGCTCGCGCTGTGGTTCGCCGGCGCCAACGCGGTCTCGCCGGGCAACGCGTCGCCGCTGCCGTGGCTGCCGCTCGCGAATCCGCTCGACGTCACGCTCGCCGCGACGATCGTCGCGCTGGCGCTGTGGGCGCGCGAGCACTCGGGCCTGTCCCCGGCCGCGCGCGAGCACGCGCTCGGCGCGGCGCTGTTCGTCGCGGGCAACGGCTTCATCCTGCGCGTCGCGCACCAGTGGGGCGGCGTCCCGTGGCGGCTCGCGTCGCTGATGGCGAACAAGCCGGTGCAGGCGGCGATCACGCTGGCCTGGACCGCGACCGCGCTCGTGCTGATGGTGTGGGCGTCGCGACGCGCGTCGCGGGCGCGCTGGCTGACCGGCGCGGCGCTGCTCGCCGCGGTCGTCGTCAAGCTGTTCGTCGTCGACCTCGCGGCGCTCTCCGGCCTCTCGCGCGTCGCCGCGTTCCTGGGCGTCGGCGCGATGCTCCTCGCGATCGGCTACTTCGCGCCGCCGCCGTCGGCGTCCGCGGCGCCGGGCCAGGCGGCCGCGACGAGCGACGGCAGCGCGACGCCCGACGGCGAGCGCAGCGCGTGATCGGCGAGATGCGACAGCGGCGTCTCCTGCGGGTTGACCTCGACGACGACGGCCCCCGCGGCCTTCGCCTGCTGCGGCAGCGCCGCGGCGGGATAGACCTCGGCGGAGGTCCCCGCGACGATCATCAGGTCGCAGCGCCGGGCTTCGGTCTCGGCGAGCGCGAGCGCGTCCGCGGGCAGGAGCTCGTCGAACCACACGACGTCCGGACGCAGGAAGGCGCCGCAGGGCGGGCAGCGCGGCGGCTCCCCTTCGCGCGGCGGGTCCCAGCGGTCGACGACGCGGTCCTCGCGCGAGCAGCGAACGCGCGCGAGGCTGCCGTGCAGCTCGACGACCGACCGGCTGCCCGCGCGCGCGTGGAGGCCGTCGACGTTCTGCGTCGCGAGCAGGAAAGCCGGCACGCGGCGCTCGATCTCGACGAGCGCCGCGTGCCCGGCGTTGGGCTCGACGCGCCGGAGCGCGTCCCGCCGTTCCGCGTACCAGTCCCAGACGAGTTTCGGCTGGCGCGCGAACGCGGCGGGCGTGGCGAGCTCCAGCGGATCGAAGCGCGCCCACAGGCCCGTGAGCGCGTCGCGGAAGGTCGGGACGCCCGATTCGGCGGAGACGCCCGCGCCGGTGAGCGCCACGACGCGGCGCGCGCGGGCGAGCGCGGCGGCGAGCGGAGGCGGGATCGGAACGCGGTTCATGCGGCGGCGTCCGCGTCGACGATAGCACGGCGGCCGCGATGATCACGCCCGCGGAGATCCTCGCGGACGCCCGGGCGATGCACAAGGCGGGCGATCCTCGCGCCGAAGCGCGCTACCGCGAGGCGCTCGACCGCGATCCGGGGCTGCACGCGGCCTGGGACGGCCTCGGCATGATCGCGCACGCGTCGAGGCGCTGGCCGGAAGCGGTCGACGCGTTCGGGCGCGCGGTGGCGCTCGCGCCCAGGCACGCGGCCTATCGGGTGCACCTCGGCGCCGCGCAGACGAACGCGGGCCGCGCGGGCGAGGCGGTGCGCACGCTCGAGGCGGCGCTCGCGCTCGAGCCGCGCTCGACCGCGGCGTGGATCAACCTCGGCAACGCGTGCCAGCGCGCGGGCGACGCGGACCGGGCGATCGAGGCGCTCGAGCGCGCGATCGCGCTCGACCCGACGCGCGCCGCCGCGCACAACAACCTCGGCAACCTGCTCAAGGAGACCGGGCGCGTCGGCGAGGCGATGGCCGCGTACCGCCGCGCGCTCGACGCGGATCCGGCGCTCGTCACCGCGGCGTCGAACATGCTCATCGCGCAGAAGCTCCTCGACGACCGGACGCCCGTCGACGTCCTGGACGCGCATCGCGCCTGGGCGCGCACGATCGAGCGCGACGTTCCTCCGCGCGCGAAGGTGCGGCCCGGCGTCGACGTGCCGGACCGGCCGCTGCGCGTCGGCTATCTCTCGCCGGACGCGCACGTCGCGCTGCCCGCGTTCGTCCGGCCGGTGTTCGCGCGCCACGACCGCGATCGCTTCCGCGTCCACGCGTACTACAACAACCCGCAGCGCGACGAGCGCGACCCGGCCATCGCCGCGCGCGTGACGCGGCGCGTGCTCGCCGGCCTCGACGACGCCCGCGCCGCGGCGCTCGTCGCCGCCGACGACCTCGACCTCCTGGTCGACCTCGCGGGGCACACCGGGCACAACCGGCTCGCGATCTTCGCGCGCAGGCCCGCGCGCGTGACCTTCACGTGGCTCGACTACGTGTCGACGACCGGCATGTCGACGATCGACTTCCGCATCACCGACGCCGTCGCCGACCCGCCCGGCGACGCGGAGCTCGCGCACAGCGAGCGGCTGCTGCGGCTGCCGGTGCCGGCGTGGTGCTGGACGCCGCCGGCGCAGGCGCCCGACCCCGGACCGCCGCCGCTCGCGCGCGCGGGCGCCCCGACGTTCGGATCGTTCAACCACTCGATGAAGCTCACCGACGCCACGCTAGCCGCCTGGCGCGCGCTCTTCGCGGCGCTGCCCGGCGCCCGGCTCGTCGCGGTCGGCGTGCCGCCCGGCGCCGCGCGCCGGCGCGTTCTCGAGGCGCTCGCGGTCGCTCCCGCGCGCGTCGAGTTCGTGCCCAGGCTCGACGACGTCGCGTACCGCGCGATGTACGGCCGCGTCGACGTCGCGCTCGATCCGACGCCGTTCTCCGGCGCCACGACGACGCTCGACGCGCTGTGGCAGGGCGTGCCGGTGGTGACGCTTCCGGGCCCCTGGACCTGGTCGCGATCGAGCGCGAGCCTGCTCGCGGGCCTGGGCGCGGAGGCGTGGATCGCGCGAAACGTCGCGCACTACGTCGAGATCGCGCGCGGCCTCGTCGCCGACGCGGCCGCCCTCGCGGCGACGCGCGGCGCCTTGCGCGCGCGCGTCGCGGCCTCGCCGATGACCGACGTCGCGGGCTTCGTGCGGCACCTCGAGGACGCGTACCGGCGCGCCTGGGCGAGGTTCGCGAGCGGCGAGCTGCACCGGGAGGACGCGGAGCGCGCGCGAGGCGCGTGCTAGCATTTCGCCATGTCCGGCAACACGATCGGCCACCTGTTCCGCGTCACGTCGTTCGGCGAGTCGCACGGGCCGGCGATCGGCTGCGTCGTCGACGGCTGCCCGCCGGGCCTCGAGCTCGACGAGGCGACGATCCAGCGCGACCTCGACCGCCGACGGCCCGGGACGTCGCGCCACGTGACGCAGCGGCGCGAGCCCGACGCCGTCGAGATCCTCTCGGGCGTGTTCGAGGGCCGGACGATCGGCACGCCGATCGCGCTCCTGATCCGCAACCAGGACGCGCGCAGCAAGGACTACGCGACGATCGCCGACACGTTCCGCCCCGGCCACGCCGACTACACGTACTGGCAGAAATACGGCATCCGCGACCACCGGGGCGGCGGTCGCCAGTCCGCGCGCGAGACCGCGGTGCGCGTGGCGGCCGGCGCGATCGCGCGCAAGTGGCTCGCCGAGCGCCACGGCGTGACGGTGCGCGGCTTCATCACGCAGATCGGCCCGCACAGGATCCCGTTCGAAGGCTGGGAGCACGTCGAGCGCAATCCGTTCTTCGCGGCGAACGCCTCGATGATCGACGAGCTCGAGCGCGCGATGGACGCGTTGCGCAAGTCGGGCGACTCGTACGGCGCGATGGTGTGCACGGTCGCGAGCGGCGTGCCGGTCGGCTGGGGCGAGCCGGTCTACGGCAAGCTCGACGCCGACATCGCGTCGGCGATGATGGGCATCAACGCGGTGAAGGGCGTCGAGATCGGCGCGGGCTTCGCGGCGGTCGGGCAGAAGGGCACCGAGCACTCCGACGAGATGACGCCGCAGGGCTTCGCCTCGAACCACGCCGGAGGCATCCTGGGCGGCATCTCGACCGGCCAGGACATCGTCGTGTCGATCGCGATCAAGCCGACCTCGTCGATCCGCCTCGACCGCCACTCGATCGACAAGGCGGGGCGCCCGGTCGTCGTCAACACGCACGGCCGCCACGACCCTTGCGTCGGCATTCGCGCGACGCCGATCGCCGAGGCGATGCTCGCGCTGGTGCTGATGGACCACGCGCTCCGCCATCGCGCGCAGTGCGGCGACGTCGTCACCGCGACGCCGCGCATCGCCGCGCTGGCGCCCGCCGACGTGATCGCGAAGCTGCGGGCGGCCCCGAGCGTCGAGGATCCGGACCCCGATGAGGCGTAGGTAGGGTGTCGTAGATAGTGTTTGGCGTTACGGCTGTCGAGCCGCCAAGACAGCCTCGCCGCCAAAAGCCCTATCTACGACGTCCTATCTACGCGCTTGGCTTGTTCCACCACCGCCTCCGCGCTGCCGCGCGCGAGCGCGACGCCGATGCGGTCGCCGCGATGGAGCGTCGCGGCGTCCTGCACGATGCGGCCGTCGGCCGCCGTGACGATCGCGTAGCCGCGCTCCAGCACGGCCGAGGGGTTGAGAAGCGACAGGCCCTGCGCGAGCGCCTCGACGCGTCGTGCCGCGTCGTCCCGCCGCGTGCGTCCCGCGCGCCGCCAGCGGTCGAGCATCGCGACGAGCGCCTGCCGTTGCGGCATCGGCCGGCCGATCTCGCGGACGAGGCGTGCCGCGAGGCCGTCGGCCGCGGCCGCGGCCGCGTCGTGCGAGCGCCTCGCGCCCGCGACGAGGCGGAGCGCGAGCTCGCCCAGCCGTTGGCGCTGCGCTTCGAGCCGCGCGCGGGGATGCACGAGCCCGCGCGCGGCCAGGTCGATGCGCTGCGCGCGCGCGCCGATCGAGTGGCGTCCGGCGCGCGCGAGGCGCCCCGCGAGCCCCGCGACCTGGCGTCCGATCGCCTCGCCGTCGGGCGCGACCAGCGCCGCCGCGCCGGTCGGCGTCGGCGCGCGCAGATCCGCCACGAAATCGCAGATCGTGAAGTCGGTCTCGTGCCCGACCGCGGAGACGACGGGCAGCGCGGAATCGAGGACGGCGCGCGCGACGCCTTCGTCGTTGAACGCCCACAGGTCCTCGATCGAGCCGCCGCCGCGGCCGACGATCAGGACGTCGACCTCGGCTCGCGCGTTGGCCGTCGCGATCGCCTCGACGATGCGCGCGGGCGCGCCTTCGCCCTGCACCGGCGTCGGGTAGATCACGATGCGCAGCGCCGGCCAGCGCCGGGCGAGCGTCGTCAGCATGTCGTGCAGCGCCGCGCCCTGCGGCGAGGTGACGAGGCCGACCGCGCGCGGGAACCGCGGCAGCGCGCGCTTGCGCCCCGCGTCGAACCAGCCGGCGGCCTCGAGCTTCGCCTTGAGGCGCGCGAACTGCTCGTAGAGGGCGCCGCGCCCGGCGAGGCGGACCGTGTCGACGACGAGCTGGAAGTCGCCGCGCGCCTCGTAGATCGTCGGCGTCGCGCGCACCTCGACCGCCATCCCGTCGGCGATCCTGAGGTCGAGGAGCTGCGCTTTCTGGCGCCAGAGCACGCAGCGAACCTGCGCCTCCGCGTCCTTCAGCGTGAAGTAGCAATGCCCGGACGCCGCGCGCACGAACCCGGAGACTTCGCCGCCGACCCACACGAGGCCGATCGACCGCTCGATCGCGAGGCGCGCGGCCGCGACGAAGCGACCGACCGACATCACCGGCGAGCCGGAAGGCGGGATCGCGGTCGCGGCGCTCATCGGCGTGGCGAGGAGACGCGCGCCGACCGCGCGATCACGTTGCCGCGGCTGTCCTGGACGCCGGATCGGTCGCGTCGCGCTCGCGGCGCGAGGCCGTGTTGCAGTCGCGTGACGAGGCGTGTCGGGCGAGTGTCGTGAGGGCGCATGCGCAACCCATTGACGCGTCGGGCCTTTCGAGCGGCGCATCTTTGGGCATCCCAGATAATTCGCAATCGACTGCGGGACTTAGCGCGCGAATGTACAAGATATGCACATCGGTATCCACAGGATTTGTGGACAACGCTTCGCGCGCGTCGCGGCGCGACCTCCGGAACGCGTGGACTGGCGCGCGATCCGGGGCGCCGAACGCGAGATGCCCTTGCGTGCCCGGCGCGAGACCGCGTCGCGCCGGTTAGAATGCCCGTTTGCGCCCGGCTGTCCATGGACAAGACGCACGCCCGCCCACCATCGTCCGCCGCCGCGCCCGCTTCGGCCGAGCGTCAGGCCGCGCCGGTCGCGCCGAACTTCCTCCGCGCGACGATCGCGGAGGACAACCGCACCGGCAAGTACGCGGGGCGCGTCGTGACGCGCTTCCCGCCCGAGCCCAACGGTTACCTGCACTTCGGCCACGCGAAGTCGATCGCGCTCAACTTCGGCCTCGCCGCCGAGAACGGCGGGCGTTGCCACCTCCGGTTCGACGACACGAACCCGCTCAAGGAGGACGTCGAGTACGAGGAATCGATCGCCGACGCGGTGCGGTGGCTCGGCTACGACTGGGGCTCGCACCGCTACCACGCCTCGGACTACTACGACCGGCTCTACGCGTTCGCCGAGTGGTTCGTCGAGCAGGGGCTCGCCTACGTCGACAGCCAGTCCGCCGCGGAGATGCGCGAGAACCGCGGCACGCTGACCGAGCCCGGCCGCGAAAGCCCGTACCGGCGCCGCACGTCGACGGAGAACCTCGACCTGCTGCGCCGGATGCGCGCGGGCGAGTTCCCGGACGGCGCGCACGTGCTCCGCCTGAAGATCGACATGGCGAGCCCGAACGTCAACATGCGCGATCCGGCGATCTACCGGATCCGGCACGCGTCGCACCACCGCACCGGCGACAAGTGGTGCATCTACCCGCTCTACGACTACACGCACTGCATCAGCGACGCGCTCGAGCGCATCACGCACTCGATCTGCACGCTCGAGTTCCAGGACCACCGGCCGCTCTACGACTGGGTGATCGGCAAGCTCGCCGACGGCGGCCTCCTCGAGCGTCCTCTGCCGCAGCAATACGAGTTCGCGCGGCTCAACCTCACCTACGTCGTGCTGTCGAAGCGCAAGCTGATCCAGCTCGTCGAGGGCGGCCACGTCGACGGCTGGGACGATCCGCGGATGCCGACGCTCGTCGGCGCGCGGCGGCGCGGATTCACGCCCGAGGGCTTCCGGCTCTTTGCCGAGCGCATCGGCGTGTCGAAATCCGACTCGTGGATCGACATGAGCCTGCTCGAGCAGGCGATGCGCGACGAGCTGAACGAGAGCGCGGAGCGGCGCGTCGCGGTGCTCGACCCGCTGAAGCTCGTGATCGACAACTATCCGGAGGGCGCATCGGAGACCTGCCTCGCGCCCAACCACCCGCAGAAGCCGGAGCTCGGCCAGCGCGAGCGCCGGTTCGCGCGCGAACTGTGGATCGAGCGCGACGACTTCATGGAGTCGCCCGCGAAGGGGTACTTCCGGCTCGCGCCGGGCGCGGAGGTGCGGCTGCGCTACGCGTACGTCGTGCGCTGCACCGGCTTCGAGAAAGACGCGGCGGGCAACGTGACGGTCGTGCACTGCACCTACGATCCGGGCACGCGCAGCGGCACGCCGGGCGCGGAGGCGCGCAAGGTGAAGGGCAACATCCACTGGCTCGCGGTCGACGACGCGGTCGAGGCCGAGGTGCGCCTCTACGACCGGCTGTTCGCCGTGCCGTACCCGGGCGCGCGCCTTCCCTCGAGCCAGCGCGGCGCCGGCGACGAGCCCGCGCCCGCGCACGCGGCCGCGGTGGCCGGCGACGAAGACGCCGACGCGGAGCCCGCGGAGCGCAACTACCTGGACGATCTCAATCCGGGGTCGAAGCGCGTGATCCGCGCCTTCGTCGAGCCGGCGCTCTCGACCGCCGGGCGCGAGGAGCGCTTCCAGTTCGAGCGCCACGGCTACTTCGTGGCCGATCTCGCGGACCACGCGCCGGGACGGCCGGTCTACAACCGCGCGGTCACGCTCAGGGACTCCTGGGGCAAGTCGGGAGGCTAGGGCCTGTTGGCGCGACACGGGCGCGAGTGCCCCGGTAGCGTTGACAGGCCCTAGGGCCCGCGCGGGCGGCGTTCGTCGCCGCCCGCCGTCGTCCGTCGCGACGGGGGAACGCGCCGCGGCCGGCCGCGTCCAATCCGTCGACCCGGACGTCCCCTCGGGGGCGTCGCGCGGGCTGCTAGACTTGGAACGCCTTCCATCGCCCCCAACTACGGACGCGCCATGAAACGCATCCTGCTCTTCCTCGTCACCAACATCGCGGTGCTGGTCGTGCTGTCGATCGTGCTGCGGCTGTTCGGCCTGGATCGCGCGATGTATTCGCAGACCGGCCTCGACTACGGCGGCCTGCTCGCGTTCTCCGCCGTCGTGGGCTTCACCGGCGCGATCATCTCGCTCCTGATGTCGAAGTCGATGGCGAAGTGGTCGACGGGCGCGCGCGTGATCGACCAGCCGCAGAACCAGGCGGAGGCGTGGCTCGTCGAGACGGTGCGCAAGCTCGCGACGACGGCCGGCATCGGCATGCCGGAGGTCGCGATCTACGAGGGCGAGCCCAACGCGTTCGCCACCGGTGCGTTCAAGAATTCGGCGCTCGTCGCGGTGTCGACCGGGCTCCTCCAGTCGATGAACAAGGAGGAGGTGGAGGCGGTGCTCGGCCACGAGGTCGCGCACGTCGCGAACGGCGACATGGTGACGCTCACGCTGATCCAGGGCGTCGTGAACACCTTCGTCGTCTTCCTTTCGCGCGTCGTCGGCACGATCGTCGACCGCGCGGTGTTCAAGACCGAGCGCGGCACCGGGCCGGGCTACTTCATCACCGTGATCGTGTGCCAGATCGTCTTCGGCATCCTCGCGTCGATGATCGTCGCGTGGTTCTCGCGCCAGCGCGAGTTCCGCGCCGACGCGGGCAGCGCGAAGTTCCTGGGCACGCCTGCGCCGATGGTCAACGCGCTGAAGCGCCTGGGCGGCATCGAGCCCGGCGCCTTGCCGCAGTCGATCCAGGCGGCCGGCATCACCGACAAGCCGGGCTGGATGGCGCTCTTCTCGTCGCACCCCCCGATCGAGGTGCGCATCGCCGCGCTGCAGGGCCGGGCCGCGTAGGGCGGCGTCAGGACGCCTTCGCCGCACCGGCCGGCTTGGCGGGCCCGCTCCGGCGGTGCCCGGGCGGGCTTCATAATGCGGGAACTCGCCGCCCGGTCGGGCGGTCTTCCACGCTTTCCGAAGGAGTCCTGACGATGCCCACCGCTTCGCTTCGCCTCGCGCTCTTCGCGACGGCCTTCGCCCTGCCGGGCGTCCTCCTTGCCCAGGCGCCCGCGCCAGCCGCGCCGCCGGCGCCGTCGGCGTCCGCGCCGCCGAAAGGACCGTCAGGACCCGCGGTGTCGAAATCCGCCACGCCTGCAGCGTCCACGACCGGAACGCCCGGCGCAGCACCGGCCGGCTCCGCACCTACCGGCGCCGCATCGACCGGCGCCTCGGCGGGGACCGCGCCTTCGGGCACCGGCAAGCGCAACCGGTCGTCGAGCAACACGCAGGGCGCCTCGGCCGGCGCGACGGGCACGGCGGGCGGCGCGCCGACGAAGTCGACCGGCAAGAAGTATGCGCCGCCCACCCTTGGGGGCGGCATGGGTCGTGCGTTCGCCGACCTGCAGACGACCGCAGAGCTCGACGCCTATCGCGACAAGGTGCGGGCGGTGAAGTCTGTCAGCGAATGCAAGACGCTGATGGAGGATACGAAGAAGCAGCTCGAGCCGCGCGCCAAGGCGCAGAACAAGACGATCAGCGTCGACATCGACAAGGCCTGCGCCACCGCGAAGGAGCGCAGGGGCCTGAGCGACTGACCCCGCCGGCGCCCCGCCGCCCGGCGAGGGCTTCGACTCCAAGGGTGGTCGCCGGCGTCGCGCGGGCGCCGCGGCGCCGCCTCAAAGACGACGGCCGGCGGGCGCGGATCGATCCGCGCGCGCC
>JBGAHH010000078.1:0-21360 GCA_044226265.1 Casimicrobiaceae bacterium
CGTCGCGGCGCTCCTGCGCTGAGTGCGATGGGCGCGATCGTCGTCGACGCCGCGGTGACGGAGGCCGAGCGGCCGCTCGTCGCCGCGGCGGCGAAGCTCCTGGGCGAAGCGCTCGCCGCGGCCGGCGAGCCGGTGCCGGTCGAGCTCGCCTGGCGCGACGGGCTCGCGGCGCTCGACGCCGCGCGCGCGCCGACGATCGCGATCGCCTCGATGCAACTCGAGCTCGACCGCCGCGACGAGCCTCTGGAGGCGACCGCCGCGCGCTGGCGTGAGCGCCTGGACGCGCTCGTGCGCCGCGGCGTGCCGCTCGTCCTCGTCTGCACGATCTTCCGCCACGCCGGCGAGCCGCTGCCCGCGCGCCCGGGGGGCGCGCCGCCCTCGCGCATCGAGCGCATCCGGCGCCTCGACCGGCTGGCGATCGAGCTGTCGCACGACACCGGCGCGCGCGTGGCCGACCTCGACCGCGTCGTCGCGCACATCGGCGCGCGGCGCATCGGGGCCGACCACCGGCTCGCGAATCCGGTCGCCGCCGAGTTCGCCGCGTGGACGATCGTGCGCGCCGCGCTCGCCGGCGGGCTCGACGACGCGGTTTCGCCGCAGGCGCAGGAGCGCGCCCGCGCGTGGCTGGGCGAGCTGTGGGACCTGCCGCGGTTCGTGTCGCGGCGCCTTCCGCCCCGATGAGCGCGCGGGACGATCCGCTCGCCTCGCTGCGCGCGATGATGCTCATCCGCGCGTTCGAGGCCGCGCTGATGCGGCGCGAGGACCGCGGCTTCCAGCTGCTGTCGTCGGGCGAGGAGGCGGTCGCCGTGGGGCTGTGCGCCGCGCTGCGCGAAGACGACCAGCTCCTGTCGAGCGGCCGCTCGATCGGCCCCGCGCTCGCGCGCGGCCTCGATCCGCGCGCGGTGATGGCCGAGCTCGCCGGCCGCGCGACCGGCCCCTGCAAGGGCAAGGGCGGGCGCGGGCACCTCGCGCAGCCTTCGGCGGGCTTCTTCGGCGCGCACGCGGTCGTCGGCGGCAACCTCACGATCGCGGCGGGCGTCGCGCTCGCGATGCAGGGCCGCCGGCCGGGCATCGTCGCCTGCGTGTTCGGCGACGGCGCGTGCGGATCCGGCGCGCTGCACGAGACGATGAACCTCGCAGCGCTGTGGAAGCTTCCGCTGCTCCTCGTGTGCGACGACAACGGCTGGTCGATCTCGACGCCGCGCGAGGCCGCGCTCGCGCCGCGGCGGCTGTCCGACCTCGCGACGCCGTTCGGGATCCCCGGCGAGACGGTCGACGGCATGGACGTCGTCGCGGTGCGCGACGCCGCGCTTCGCTTCGCGGCGCACGTGCGCTCCGGCGCGGGCCCCGCGTTCCTCGCCTGCCGGTCGGAGCGCTTCTCGCCGCACTCGACCGCGACGCGCGAGACGCGATCCGACGACGAGATGGCGGCGGTGCGCGCCCGCTGCCCGATCCTGCGCGAGACCGCGCGCCTCGAGGCCGCCGGGGTGCTCGACGCCGCGCGTCGCGCCGCGCTCGAAAGCGAGGTCGACGCGATCGTCGCCGAAGCCGGCCGCCACGCGGATGCCTCGCCGATGCCGGATCGCGCGGAGATCGCGCGCGATGTTGGGTGAGGGCGCGGGCGTGAAGCTCTTTTTCGCCGAGGCGATCGCGCGCGCGCTGCACGAGGCGATGGCGCGCGACGAGCGCGTCGTGGTGCTGGGCCAGGATGTCGGCCGCTACGGCGGCGCTTACCGCGAGTTCGCGGGGCTCCACGCTGCGTTCGGCCCCGCGCGCGTGCGCGACACGCCGGTCGCCGAGGCCTCGATGGTCGGCGTCGCGGTCGGCGCCGCCGCGGCGGGATTGAAGCCGGTCGTCGCCGTGACCTACATGGATTTCCTGATGCTCGGGCTCGACCCGCTGGTCAACTACGGCGCGAAGCTCCGCTACAAGACCGGCGGGCAGCTCCGCGCGCCGGTCGTCGTGAAGACCACCGCGGGCGCGAAGGGCCAGGGCGTCGCGCACTCGCAATGCCTCGAGCCCTGGCTCGCGGGCGTCCCGGGCCTCAAGGTCGTCGCGCCGTCGAACGCGGCGGACGCCTACGCGCTGATGCTCGCGGCGCTCGATCACGACGGCCCCGTCGTCTACGTCGACCACAAGCGCCTGTTCCCGACGGCGGGCGAGGTGCCCGACGGCCACGTCGCGCCCATCGGCCGCGCCGTCGTGCGGCGCGCGGGCGGCGACGTGACGATCGCCGCGCACTCGTACATGGTCCGCGTCGCGGAGGCGGCCGCCGACCGCCTCGCCGGCGACGGTGTCTCGTGCGAGGTCGTCGACCTGCGCACGCTCGCGCCGCTCGACGCGGCGACCGTCGCGGCGTCGGCCGCGCGCACCGGCGCGCTGGTCACGCTCGAGGAAGGGCAGGTCGCGTTCGGCATCGGCGCCGAGCTGGCGTTTCGCGTCCGCGAGGCATCCGGTACCATGCGCGTCGCGCGCGTCGGCGCCGCGCCGGCGCCGGTGTCGTCGAACCCGGTGCTCGAGGCCGCGACCGTGCCGGGCCCGGACGACGTGGTCCGCGCGGTCCGCTCGCTCCTCCGCGCGTAGCCGCGCTTCCCAGGGAATCGCATGATCTCGAAGCTCGCCGTGCCCGGACCGATCGAAGACGTCGACGAGATGCGCGTGCTCATGTGGCACGTCGCGCCCGGCGAGCGCTTCGCGGCGGGCGCGATGCTGGTCGAGCTCGAGACGCACAAGGCGGTCGTCGAGGTGCGCGCCGAGCGCCCCGGCGTGCTGCGGCGGATCCTCTGCGAGCCGGGCGCGTGGGAGCGCGTGGGCAAGCCGCTCGCGCTCGTCGGCGACGACGAGGCGGAGCCGCTGCCCGCTTCCGACGAGGCGCTCGACGCGCTCTCGGTCCGCTTCGACGTCAGCTGACGCGCCCGCGCGCCGGACGCGGCGCGAAGCCCGCCAGCCCGCGCGCGCGCAGGATCCGCACGATCTCGGCGCGCAGCTCCGCCTGCATCGCGCCGCTGTTGTGCGCGCCGTCGGGCAGATGCGCCGCGCCCATCGACGCCGCGATCGCGTCGTTGTCGACGATCGCGACGTCGTGCTCGCGCGCGACGTCGTGCAGCACGAGGTTCAGGTCCTTCGCGCGCACGCTCGCGAGCGTGCCGCCGATCGGCCGGTCGAACGCCGCGTAGTCGAGGATCTCCTCGTGGCCGACGCTCGACATCGCGTTCATCGCGAGGATGGCCGTCGGGCCGCGGGACCGCAGCGCGGCCGCGAGCGCCGCGAGGTCGCGGGCGACGTCGTCGGGCGAGCGCGCGACGCGCTCGAAGTCGCGCTCGAGCCAGCGCTTCACCGCGACCCCCGCCTCGCGCACCCGGTAGCCGTGCACCGCGAGCGCGTAGCCGAGCCGCCGGTGCCTCAGGATCTCGGGCGTCTCGGCGTTGAGCGACAGCAGCACCGCGCCCGGCGCGGCGGCGCGCGAAAGGCCGCCGCGCGATAGGAGCTCGCGCCGCTCGGAGAGCGGCGAGCGCAGGAGCGCGCCCACGAGCGCGCCGGCGAACACCCAGTCGTCGGGGGTGGGCAGGTCGGGACCGCCGGCGAGCGAGCGCCACGCGTCGGCGCGGATCGCCTCGGCGTCGGCGGGCGTGCGCCGCAGCTGCTCGGCGACGAGCGCCGCGCAGGGGACGAGCGCGTGATCGGGGACGTGCACGATCTCGGCAGGGCCCCCGGCCGCGTCGAACCAGTCCTGGAACGCGAGGCGGTCACCGCGGAAGACGCCCTGCAGCTCGCAGATGCCGACGCCGACGAGCGTCGAATGCGCGGCGCCCTCGCCCCACCACGCGCGCGCACGGTCGTGCCAGCCGGTCAGGAAGCCGGAGCGCTCTTCGGCGACGCCGGCCACGCGACGGCCCGCGCCGAACAGGAGCTCGAGCGACTCCTCGCGCGAAGCGTCGAAACCGTCGGAAGCGGCATCGGGATCGAGCTGCCCGATCGCCTGCGACGGATCCCACAGGTCCTGCTCGGCGAGCCGGTCGAGGAATCCGCCGAGCGACGTGCCGGCGGCGCGTCGCAGGCGCCCGCCGGCGCAGAGCGCGAACGCGACCTGGAAATCGCGGATCTCCTCCGCGAACGGCGGGGTCGCGAGCAGGCGACGGTCCTCCGGCACGAGCGCGAGATTGCAGTACGCGACGACGTCGCCGGCGCGGCAGGGCTCGCCGTCGCCGCGAAGCCAGCGCAGGCCGGAGCGCCGCACCTCGTGGCCCCGGACGTCGAGGCGGCCGAGCGCGAGCGGGATCGCGGTCAACGCGCGCCCCCGCCGGGCGCGACCTTCAGGATGCCCGCGATCGACGTGCGCGCCGCGCGCGAGGGCGTCGCGTCCAGCGGCTCGTCCGGCGTCGTGGCGATCGTCGCGATCGGCGCGCCGACCGCGATCTCGTCGCCGGGCGCGACGGCGACCTCGCGCAGCCAGCCGCGCTCGAGCAGCACGATCCGGTAGTGCGCGATCGGCGGGCAGTCCTGCTCGGCGGCGGCGGACAGGTCCACCGTCAGGTCGACGATCCTCGCGCCGGGCGCGACCGGCGCACCTGCGGCGAGGTGCACCGCGTCGACGCGCGCGGCGGTCATGCTCTCGTGGATGCGCGGCAGCGTGAGCGTCAGCAGCAAGGCTCGGACGACGGAACGGGCGGGTGGCGCGGCGCAGGCGCGTGCGCCACGGTCGCGCTGACGGGCGCTAGCGTAGCATGCGCGCATGGACGCTCCGCGCCCGCTCGGCATTCGGACGGAGCCGCGCTACCGCGTCGCCGACGAGGCGAGCATCGTCGCGATGCTCGTGATGACCGGCTGGGCGATCGACGCGCGCGAGGGGCGCGCGGCCGAGGCCGGGCGCGAGGCCGGCGCGACGCTCGAGCGCTGGATCGCGATGGGACTCGCCTACGAACGCGGCGCGGGGGGCGTGCGCCGCTTCGACATCGCCGAGGTGATGAATTTCGCGAAGGGGCCGGCACGCCACCGCGGCGACCCGGGCTACGAGCGCTTCGTGCGCCAGGCGCGCGCGTTCGCGCTGGCGTTCCACCCGGCGGGCGCATCGGCCGACGCGCCGCCGCGGCCGGATACGCTGCCACCCCAGCGTTTCACGGTGACGCTGCTGCGCGAATTCGCGATCCCGCCGACGGCGCCGGGCAGCAAGCTCCTGTTCCGGCTTCCGATGCCGATCGAGGACGAGACGCTCGGCGACGTTCTGTTCGACGTGATCGCTCCGGCAGGAAGCTCGCCCGACGTCGCGATCGCGCCGGGCCGGCTCGACGTGCGACTGCCCGCGCCGGACGCGACGAGCGTCGTGGTCGGCGCGCGCTGGTCGTTCGTCTGCGACCCGTCGCGCGCGGCGCGCGGCGGCGAGCGGCTCGACGACGACGAGCGCGACCTCTACACGCGCCCGGCCGAAGGCATCCTCAAACTCACCCCGCGCGTCGCGGCGCTCGCGGACGAGATCGCCGGCGCGGAGAGCGAGCCGTTCGCGGTCGTGCGCCGCTTCGTCGATCACCTGGTCGACCGGCTGCACCTCGGCATCGTGCACTACGACGAGCTCGATCCCGCGGCGCCCACCGACTGGGTGCTCGACTCGGGCTGGTTCGATTGCCAGATGGGATCGGCGCTGGTCGCCGCGATGTGCCGCGCGCACGGCATTCCCGCGCGGCTCGTGTCGGGCCTGCAGCTCACGGCGGCGCCGGCGGGCCACTACTGGCTCGAGGCGTGGATCGACGGGCGCGGCTGGACGCCGTTCGACCTCAACGTGTGCGACCTGTCGGCGCGCGGGCGCGACGCCGCGTGGCGCGACTACTACGTCGGCGCCCTCGACTACCGGATGAAGACGCAGGTGCTGCCGCGCACGTTCAGCCTCACGCCTTCGATCCGCTTCCCCCGGTCCTGGCACCTGCTGACGAGCCTCACCGGCGAAGGCGCGCTGTCGACCACGCGCGACGACGCCACCGGCGCCCTCGTCTACGAGGATCGCGTGTCCGTGGCGCGCGGCGACGCGCCGCCCGGCGCGTTCAGCGTGAACGCGACGCCATCGTGGCCGCGCACCTCGACCGGCCCCGGGCCGAAGTCGTAGGCGGCGAGCCCCGCGCGCAGGCTCGCTTCGCGCTGCAGGATCCGGGAGCGGGGGATCGACAACCGGTCGGCGATCATCCGGTGGTGCCCGGCGCTCCACGTGTTCGCGCCGTGGCTCACATAGACGTACAGGTGCGGGGCGCCGGCCACGACGCCGATGCCCCCGCGCGAGCGGATCTGCGCCAGTCCCGCTGAATCCTCGCCGCGCAGCGAGGTCGGCCCCTCTTCCGGGTACTGCGGCGCGGCGTCGCGGCGCATCATCAGGGAACCCGGGAAAATCCGCTCGCGCGTCGCGCGAAAGCTGACGAGGTGCAGCGTCCGCGCCGCCGGGAAATACTGGAAGACGTCCTCGAGGCACAGCGCCGCCGGGCCCTGCGCCCGCAGGATCGCCACCTGCGCGGCAATGCGGTCGGGATGGAAGCGGTCGTCGTCGTCCCATTGGCACAGCAGCGCGCCGTGCGCGTTCGCGACGCTCGCGTTGCGCAGCGCGCCAAGCGCGTGCCTGCCGGGAACGTCGACGACGCGGATGTCGCCGCGGCCGAGCGAGGCGACGTGCGCGACGAGCTCGGCGCGCGCCGCGGGCTCGCCCTGGTCCGTCACGATCACGAGCTCGCGCCGCGCGTGCGTCTGCCGGCAATAGTCGGCGACGCTCTGCCGGAAGAACGGCAGCCGGTAGCGCACCGGCAGCGTCACCATCAGGCAGCTCACCAGCGGTTCCGAGGCGGTCTCGACGCTCATCGCGGCCTCGTGGCGGCGCTACGCCGTGCGCGCGTCACGCGTGCGCGGCACGCTCCCTCGGCCTGCGCGCGCGTTTCGCGGGCTCGGGGTGCAGCTCGGCCATCGATCGCTCGAGCTCGTCGCGCAGCCAGTCGCGGAACGCGGCGAGCGGCGGCCAGTCGCGCAGGTTCGGCGGATAGCAAAGGTGATAGGGCTGCGCGTCGGCGTGCGTGATCGAGATGGGCGACAGGCGCACCAGGTGGCCGTCCCGCAGCGCATCCGCGGCGAGGATCTCGCGCGAGAGCGCGAGGCCGAGGCTCTGCTCGGCCGCCTGCAGCATCAGCCCCGCGTCGTTGAAGACGGCGACCGTGCGGATGGTCACCTTGTAGCCCGCCGCCGCGAACCAGTCGCGCCACAGGTCGCTGTCGCCCAGGAGCGGCTCGCGCGCGAGCGCCTCGGGCTGCGCGCCGGCGAGGCGGCGCGCCGCCGACGGCGAGCCCACGACGATGATCGGCGGCACGCCGAACAGGCGCTCCGATTCGAGGCCGGGCCACGGCCCGACGCCCTGGCGGACCGCCGCGTGGAAGCCTTCGCGCACGAGGTCGACGGCGCGGAACGAGGTCTCGATCTCGAGCGGCATGCCCGGAAAGCGCTCGCGCCAGCGGCCGATGCGCGGAAGCAGCCAGCGCTGGGCGAACGACGGCAGCACGGTCACGCGGAGCCGGGGCGCCTCGCCGCTCGCCGCCGCCGCGGCCGCCTGCACGCCGTCGTCGAGGAGCGCGAGCGCCGCCTGAACGCTGCGCAACAACGCCTGCCCCGCCGGATTCAGCACGACGCGCCGGCCGCGGCGCTCGAACACCTCGAATCCCAGCTGCTCCTCGAGGCCGCGGATCTGCTGGCTCACGGCGCTGTGCGTGAGGTGGAGCTGCTCGGACGCCGCACGAAGGTTCTGCAGCTCGGCGACGGCGCGGAACGCCATCAGCGTGTTCAACGGGAGACGTGAGGAAGACATCGGATTACTGGTAAGCAAAATCGACCAAATCGGTCAGAACAAATCGATTCCTCTGGGACGTCTGGATCATTAGGATGACCAGCGTACCCGAACCCCCAGGAGAACGCCATGCCCCACGTCGACGAATTCTTCGCCCCCGTCACGCTCGCCGCCGCGGGGCTCGCCGTCGCGATCGCCTTCCATCCGGCGGCGCGGCACGCGGCGAACGACCCGAGTCACGCCACCGCGCCTGCCCCGGCGACCTCGTCGGCGCCGGCCGTCGCGGAAGCGGACGCCAACGTGGTCCGCCTGCCGACGGTCGAGGTCGTCGCGCGACGCGGCGACGGCGTCGAGGTCGCCTCGCACGACCGACGCGCGCGCCCCGCGATCAAGCCGGCCGCCTAGCCGCACCCGGGCCACGCCCCACGAACGAAGGAGACCGAAATGAACACCCCTGCTGCCACGACCCACGGTTCCGGCGGAATCCGGATCCTCGCCGCGATGGGCGAGATGCTGGCGTCGATGATGTCGCTCGCCGAGCGGCTCGACGTCTTCCTCGTCGCGCATCGCCGCGCCGCGCAGGATCGCGCGGACTTGAACGGCATGACTGAGCGCGAGCTCGCCGACATCGGCCTGCCGCGCGCGAGCATTGGGTCGGCCGCGCAAGGCGATTGGTCGCGCGGGCCGATGATCTGATTCAGGAATCCGATGACAGAGGCCAGGGAACAGAAGCGTCGGCGATGCCCGAGGCGGCGCATTGAGCGCCGGGGCGCCTGGCTCGAGCAACGAAGATCGTCGGCCTGAAGGCCGACGTCTTGCCGTTCGGTATTCGGGACGACGCTTCGGTTGCTCGACGACAATGGATCGGCGCTGAATGCGCCGCCAGCGGAGTCGCCGACGCTTCTGTCTTCTGACGCCCGACTCCTGACTTCCGATGCCTAGTCGGCCTTCGCCCCGACCCGCTTCGCGATCGCCGACCACTTGGCGATCTCGGAACGGATGAAGCGCCCGAACTCGTCGGGCGAGTCGCCGACGACGTCGAGGCCGCCGCCTGCGAGCTTCTCGCGGACCTCCGGGATCGCCATCACCTTGACGAACGTCGCGTTGAGCTTCGTGACGATCTCCGGCGGCAGGCCCGGCGGGCCGACGAGGCCGTTCCACGCGGTGGCCTGGAATCCCGGCAGCGTCTCCGCGATCGTCGGGAGCTCGGGCGCATTGGGCGAGCGCTTCGGGCTCGCGACCGCGATCGCGCGGAGCTTGCCGCTCTTCACGTGCGGCATCAGGTTCGCCTGGTCGGCGATCACCATCTGCACGGTGCCGCCCAGGAGGTCGGTGACCATCGGGCCGCCGCCCTTGTAGGGGACGTGCACGATGTCGGTGCCGGTCGCGGCCTTGAAGCTCTCGGTCGCGAGATGCGGGAGGCTGCCGCTGCCCGCCGAGCCATACGAGAGCTTGCCCGGATTCGCCTTCGCGTAGGCGATCAATTCGGCCACCGTCGTCGCGGGCACCGACGGATGCACGACCAGCACGTAGTTGACGTCGACCGTGTGCGTGATCGGCGCGAGGTCCTTCGCCGGGTCGTAGGGCATCCTGTCGTAGATGCCCGCGTTGATCGCGAGCGACGCGATGTTGCCGAGGCCGATCGTGTAGCCGTCGGGCGCCGCCTTCGCGACCGCGTCGATGCCGACCATGCCCGAGGCGCCCGCCTTGTTCTCGATCACCACCTGCTGGCCCAGCGCCTCGGACAGCGGCTGCTGCACGACGCGCGCGTAGAAGTCGACCGCGCCGCCGGGCGGGAACGGCACGATCAGCCGGATCGGCTTCGCGGGATAGGCCTGTCCCCACGCGGCGCCCGCCGCCGCGAGCGCGACGGCCGCGAGCGCGGCCCGCCAACCTGTGGCACGATCGATCCGCATCGGCTCCTCCCCGTGTCGCGTCCTGCGCGCGCAGCGCGCATCATCGCACCGCCGCCGCCGCCCCGCCATGCCCACGATCGTCAACGTCGAGTGCCACGTGCTGCGCGCGCCGATCGCCGAGCCCGTCGCGAACGCCTTCGGCGCGATGACGAACCGGCCGGCCGTTTTCCTGCGCCTCGACGCGAGCGACGGCGCGACCGGCTGGGGCGAAGCGTTCTCGAACTTCCCGCAGGTCGGCGCCGAGCACCGCGGCCGGCTCGTCGCCAGCCTGTTCGCGCCGCTCCTCCGCGGCGTCGCCTGCGACGACCCGGCGAGCGTGCGCGCGATGCTCGAGCGGCGCACGCGCCCGATGGCGATCCAGTGCGGCGAGCCGGGCCCGTTCGCGCAGGTCGCCGGCGCCGTCGACCAGGCGCTGTGGGACATGAGCGCGCGGCGCGCCGGCCTGCCGCTGTGGAAGCACCTGGGCGGCGCCTCGCCGGCCGTGCGCGTCTACGCGAGCGGCCTCGGGCCCGACCGGGTCGTCGCGGCGTCGCTCGCGAAGCGTGACGAAGGCTACCGCGCGTTCAAGCTCAAGGTCGGCTTCGGCCCGGAGCGCGATCGCGCGAACCTCGCCGCGATGCGCGAGGCGCTCGGCGCCGACGCGACGATCATGCTCGACGCGAACCAGGCGTGGTCGCCGGAGGACGCGCCCGCGCGCATCGCGGAGCTCGCGCCGTACCGACCGCACTGGATCGAGGAGCCGATCCTCGCGGACCACCCGATCGCCGCGTGGCGCCGCGTGGCGGAGGCGAGCGAAGCCCCGCTCGCGGCCGGCGAGAACCTGCGCGGCCTCGACGCGTTCCGCGAGGCGATCGACGCGGGCGTGCTCGCGTTCGTGCAGCCCGACGTCGGCAAATGGGGCGGCGTCTCGGGCGGCCTCGAGGTCGCGCGTCACGCGGCCGCGCACGGCGTCGCGCTGTGTCCGCACTGGCTCGCCGGCGGCATCGGCCTCGCCGCGTCGATGCACCTCCTCGCCGCCGCCGGATCGACGGACGGCTTCCTCGAGGTCGACGCCAATCCGAACCCGCTGCGCGAGGAGGTCTTCCCGCTCGCCGTCCGCGACGGCATGGCGACGCTCCCCGACGCGCCCGGGCTGGGCGTCGAGCCCGACCTCGCCCGGCTCGCGCGCTACGCGCGCCGTCTGGACTGAGGTCGCCGCTCGGAGCGCCTCGCGAACGGGTATCCTTCCGGGCTTCGCGACGCGCCCGGGCGGGCGCGACGCCCCCGCAGGAGGCCCGCGTGCAATTCATGCTGCTGATCCTCGAGCCCCACGGCCAGCGCGCGCAGCGCACCGACGCCGAGGGCCGCGCCGCGTACGACGCGATGCTCCGGCACGCCGAGGCGCTGAAGTCGCGCGGCGTGCTGTCCGCGGCGCAGTCGCTGCGCACCGACACCGAGGGCGTCCGCGTCGCGGTGCGCGGCGGCAAGCGCACGCTCGTCGACGGACCGTTCTCCGAATCGAAGGAGATGGTCGGCGGCTACTTCCTGGTCGAGTGCGCGTCGCGGGCGGAAGCGGTCGAGATCGCGGCCGGGATCCCTGCCGCGGGATGGGCGACCGTCGAGGTGCGCGAGTTCGGGCCCTGCTTCCTCTGACGCCGTGGGCGACGCGAACTTCCAGCTGCTGTTCGAGGGCGACTTCGCGCCCGGCCTGCGCTCGCGCACCTGGCAGATGTTCCCGTCGCTCACCGACGCGGAGATCGCGCGCATGAAGCGCTACGGCACCGTGCGGCGCTACGCGAAGGGCGAGCGGCTCTTCCAGGCGGGCGAGCCGGGGCCGGGCATGTTCGTCGTGCTCGCCGGCAGCGTCACGATCAGCCAGCGCGACGGCCTCGGCCACGTGTCGCCGATGCTGCGCCAGGGCGCGGGCCAGTTCATGGCGGAGGTCGGCCAGCTCTCGGGCGGCCAGGCGCTCGTCGACGGCGACGCCGACGTCGACACCGAGGTGCTGCTGATCCCGCCGGAGCAGCTCCGCGCGTTGATCATCGCCGAGGCCGACCTGGGCGAGCGGATCATGCGCGCGCTGATCCTGCGCCGCGTCGGACTGATCGAGGCGCGCGTGTCCGGCACGGTGCTGATCGGGCCGGCCGATTCCCCCGAGCTCCTGAGGCTCGCCAACTTCCTCGCCCGGAACGCGCAGCCGCACCACATGCTCGACGCGTCGCACGCCGACGAGATCGCGATCCTGACCGAGCAGTACGGCGCGGGCCGCGGCGACACGATCGCCGTCGCGCCCGACGGGTCGGTGCTCGTGAACCCGAGCGTCGAGGCGCTCGCGCGCGCGCTCGGCATGCTCGACACGCACGAGTGCAACGAGATCGTCGACGTCATCGTCGTCGGGGCGGGTCCCGCCGGGCTCGCGACCGCGGTCTACGCCGCCTCGGAGGGGCTCTCGGTCATCGTGCTCGACCGCAGCGCGTACGGCGGCCAGGCGGGCGCCTCCGCGCGCATCGAGAACTACCTGGGATTCCCGACCGGCATCTCGGGGCAGGCGCTCGCGGGCCGCGCGTTCGTCCAGGCGCAGAAGTTCGGCGCCGAGATCCTGATTCCCGCGGAGGCGGCCGCGCTCGACTGCAGCCAGGCGGCGTCGGGCGAGATCGCGCTCACGCTCGCCGACGGCCGTCGGCTCCGCTCGCGCACGGTCGTCATCGCGAGCGGCGCGCGCTACCGGCGCCCCGCGCTGCCGCGCCTGGACCAGTTCGAGGGCCGCGGCGTCTGGTACTGGGCCTCGCCGCTGGAGGCGAAGGTGTGCGCGCGCCAGGAAGTCGCGCTCGTCGGCGGCGGCAACTCGGCCGGCCAGGCCGCGGTGTTCCTCGCGTCGCACGCCGCGCGCGTGCACATCGTCGTGCGCCGCCCGGGCCTCGAGGAGACGATGTCGCAGTACCTGATCGCGCGGCTCGAGGCGACGCGCAACGTCGTGCTGCATCCCCGCACCGAGCTCACCGCGCTGCACGGCGACGCGGCGAAGGGCCTGCAGTCGATCAGCTGGCGCGACGCGAGCGGCGGCACCGAGGACGCCTGCGACATCCGCAACGTGTTCATGTTCATCGGGGCGGATCCGGAGACGCGCTGGCTCGCGGACTGCGGCGTCGAGCTCGACGAGCGCGGTTTCGTGATCACCGGCGCCGCCGCGCCGCGGCCGTTCCCGGCCGGCATCGCGACGGCGCTCGAGACGAGCGTGCCCGGCGTCTTCGCGATCGGCGACGTGCGGTCGGGCTCGGTGAAGCGGGTCGGCGGCGCGATCGGCGAAGGCACCGCCGTCGTCGCGGCGATCCACCGCCACCTCGCCGCGATCGCGCGCCGCGCGGCCTGAACGAAGGAGACCTCGCGATGGCCGACTGCACGCACCTCGACGCGGTGAAGACCTCGACGCCCAACACGACCGGCTGCGAGGAATGCCTGAGGATCGGCGACCGCTGGGTGCGGCTGCGGCTGTGCCGCAGCTGCGGCCACGTCGGCTGCTGCGACGATTCGAAGAACAAGCACGCGACGAAGCACTTCCACGAAACCGGCCATCCGATCATGTCGTCGCTGGAGCCGGGCGAGCACTGGAGCTGGTGCTACGTCGACGGCGTCGGCGTGACGCCGGACGCATGACGGAGGATCCGCCGGATCGGCACGCGTCGCGCGCCGTCGGCGCGCTCGCGCTCGTCCTCGTCGTCGCCGGCTGCGCCGGTCCCGTCCGCGAGCCCGCCGCGCCGGCCGACCGCGCCTACGTGCTGCTCGGCCCCGACGGCGCTCCCGTGGCGCGCGTGATCACCGCGTCGGCCGACTGCCCCGCGATCGACGTCGACGGCACGCCGCGGCCGATGTCGCTCCGCGCGAGCGCGGCGACCCTCCCGCAGCGGCCGTCGGTCACGCCCGCGGCGGTCTCGAAGCCCGCGGCGTTCCCGGTGACGACCTGCGAGCTCGCGATCCCGCGCGGCACGAGGCGCGCGAGCTACGCGGGCCGCGACTTGCCGCTGCCGAAGGCCGAGCCGCGCCGCATCGTCGTCGTCGGCGACACCGGCTGCCGGATCCTCGGCCCGGCCAACGCGCAGCATTGCAGCGATCCGGCGCGCTGGCCGTTCGAGCGCGTCGCGCGCGCCGCCGCGGCGACCGCGCCCGACCTCGTGCTGCACGTCGGCGACTACCACTACCGCGAGAGTCCCTGCCCGCCGCTGGCCGAGGGCTGCGCCGGCAGCCCCTGGGGCTACGGCTGGGACGCCTGGAACGCCGACTTCTTCGAGCCTGCGTCGCCGCTCCTCGCGGTGGCGCCGTGGATCGTCGTGCGCGGGAACCACGAGACCTGCAACCGCGCGGGACAGGGGTGGTGGCGCTTCCTCGATCCGCGCCCGCCCGCGCGCAGCCAGGACTGCAATGCCCCGGCCGACGACGCGACGGGCGACGTCTCCGATCCCTACGCGGTGCCGATCGGCGCGGCGACGAAGATCCTCGTGTTCGATTCCGCGAGCGTCGGCAACGCGCCGATCCCGCGCGACGGCGCGCTGTTCGCGACCTACCGCGCGCAGATGCAGCGCGCGTTCGCGATCGGGCCGCCATCCGCGACGCTCGTCGCGGTCCACCATCCGCCGCTCGCGTTCGCCGCGAACCCGCAGCGCCCGGACGCGCCGTACGCGGGCAACGCCGGGCTGCAGGCGGTGCTCGACTCGCTCCACGGCCGGGCGTACTTCCCGCCCGAGGTGCAGGCGGTCCTGTCGGGCCACAACCACCTGTTCGAGATGGTCGCGTTCGCGTCGGACCATCCGGCGCAGTTCGTCTCGGGCAACGGCGGCGACGCCGTCGACGATCCGTTCCCCGACCCGTTCCCGCCCGGCCTCCAGCCCGCGCCCGGCACGCGCATGCGCGAGCTCGTCGGCACGAACCGCTTCGGCTTCCTCGTGATGGAGCGCGACGGCGCCGGATGGACGGTGCGCGCGCTCGACGCCGACGGCGCGTCGCTGGCGACCTGCAGGCTCGACTCGCGCCAGGCGAGCTGCACGCCGATCCGCGCTCCGTGGATCGCGCCGACGCCGTGAGCGCGACGGACCCCGCGCCGCCCCCGGCTCCCGCGCCCGCGCAGGCCGCCGCGTCGACGCCGACGACCGCGGCGTTCGTGCGCGAGCTCCTGCGCCCGTACAAGGCGGGCGTGGCGATCGTGTTCGTCGCGATGCTGGTCGAGACCGCGGCCAGCATCGCGGCGCCCTGGCCGCTCAAGATCGTGATCGACAACGCGCTCGGGCACCATCCGCTGCCCCAATGGCTCCGGTGGGTGCAGGACTGGGGCGTCGACCGCGACACGATGGGACTCGCGCTCTTCGCCGGCATCGCGGTGGTGATCATCGCGCTCGTCGACGCGGTGGCCGGCTACGTCGACAACTACTACACCGAAAGCGTCGGGCAGTGGGTCGCGCACGACCTGCGGCGGCGCCTGTACGACCACCTGAACCGCCTGTCGCTCGACTACTACGCGAAGCACCAGGTCGGGCCGCTCCTGTCCACGCTGACGACCGACGTCGGGACCGTGCAGGACTTCGCCTCCGAGGCGACGCTGTCGATCGTCATCGACCTGATGACGATCGTCGGCATGGTCGCGATCATGTTCTGGCTCGACTGGGACTTCGCGCTGATCGCCGTCGGCGTCACGCCGTTCCTGCTGATGTTCGTGCTGCGCTTCAAGCGGTCGGTCAAGTCCGCGACGCACGACGTCCGGAAGCAGCAGAGCCAGATCCTCGCGGTGGCGTCGCAGGGCCTGGGCTCGATGCGCGCCGTGAAGGCATTCGACCGCCAGGACCTCGAGGCCACGCGCATGGAGGAGGCCAGCACCGCCACGGTTGCGGCCGCACTGAAGGCGCGCCGCGTGAAATCGCTGCTCTCGCCGGTCGTCGCGGTCGTCGTCGCCGCGTGCACCGCGATCGTGCTGTGGCGCGGCACCGCGGTGATCCTCTCCGGCGCGATGACGGTCGGCGCGCTCACCGTGTTCCTCGCCTACCTGTCGAAGTTCTTCAAGCCGGTGCAGGACCTCGCGAAGATGACCAACGTGATCGCGCAGACGCAGGTCGCCCTCGAGCGCATCCAGTCGATCCTCGCCGCGGACGACGTCGTGAAGCAGAAGCCCGGCGCCCGCGAGCCCGCCGCGCTGAAGGGGGACATCGCGTTCGAGCACGTCGCGTTCGGCTACGTCCCCGGCGCGCTGGTGTTGAAGGACGTCAGCTTCCGGATCGCGCCGGGCCAGCGCATCGGCGTCGTCGGCGCGACCGGCAGCGGCAAGTCGACGATCGTGAGCCTGATCCCGCGCTTCTACGACGTCGCGAGCGGCCGCGTCGCCATCGACGGCGTCGACGTTCGGGACTACGCGTTGCATCCGCTGCGCCAGCAGATCGGCTACGTGCTGCAGGAGACGGTGCTCTTCCGCGGGACGATTCGCGAGAACATCGCGTACGGTCGCCCCGGGCCGGTCGGCGACCAGGAGATCGTCGCCGCCGCGAAGCTCGCCAACGCCGACGAATTCATCTCGCGGATGCCGCAGGGTTACGACACCGTCGTCGGCGAGCGCGGCGACACGCTGTCGGGTGGGCAACGCCAGCGCATCGGCATCGCCCGCGCGGTCGTCCGGAACAATCCGATCCTGATCCTGGACGAGCCCACCGCCGCTCTCGACACCGAGTCCGAGCGGCTGGTGATGGAAGGCCTCGAGCGCCTGATGAAGGGCCGCACGGTCATCACGATCGCGCACCGTCTCTCGACCATTCGCGACGCGGACAACATCATCGTGCTGAAGGACGGTGTCGTCGCCGAGCAAGGGCCGCACGCGGACCTGCTCGAGCGCGGCGGCGTCTACGCCGGGCTCTACCGGATCCAGTTCCCCGACGAAGCCCCCTCCAAGACCTCGCCCGCGAAGCGCTGACATGCCCCGACAGCTCCTGGTCCTGCCCCAAGCGACCGCCGCGCCGTTCGTCGACGCGGTCGCGTCGGCGAAGCGATCGCTGCGCCTCAAGATGTTCGTGCTCACCGACCCGGCGATGATCGCGGCCGTGGTCGCCGCAAGGAAGCGCGGCGTCGACGTGCGCGTCATGCTCAATCCGGCGCGGCGCAACGGCAAGGACGACAACGCGAAGTCCCGGAAGGCCCTCGCCGCCGCCGGCGTGAGCGTGCGCGACGGCAACCCGGCGTTCGAGCTGACCCACGAGAAGTCGCTCGTCGTCGACGACGCGCTCGCCTTCGTGATGTCGCTCAACTGGGACACGGAGAACCTCACGCAGACGCGCGACTACGCGATCGCGACCACCCATCGCAAGACGGTCGGCGAGATGGTCGAGTGCTTCGACGCCGACTGGGACCGCCGCGCGTTCTCGCCGCCCGCGGAGTCGCACCTGATCTGGTGCAACGTGAACGGGCGCGAGCGGTTCGCGCACTTCATCGACCGCGCGAAGCGCACGCTGTGGCTGCAGAACGAGCGCTACCAGGACGCCGTGATCATCGAGCGCGTCGTGCGCGCCGTGGAGCGCGGGGTGAAGGTGCACGTCCTCGCGCGCCCGCCGCACACGCTCAAGGAGGACAAGCTGATCGAGGGCGTCGGCGGCCTGCGCATCATGCGGGACGTCGGCGCCAGGGTGCACAAGCTCAAGGACCTCAAGCTGCACGGCAAGATGATGCTCGCCGACGACGCGCGCGCGATCGTCGGGTCCGTCAACCTGGCGCCGGGAAGCTTCGACGCGCGACGCGAGCTCGCGATCGAAGTGATCCAGCCGAGCGTGGTGAAGGCGCTCGCGAAGCTGGCCCGGTCCGACTGGAAGCGCTCGACGCCGCTCGACCTGACCGACGAGGGACTGCTCGCCGATCTCGCGAAGCGCGGCGAGGAGGCCGACGCCTCCACCCTCGTGCTCGACGTTCCGAAGCGCAAGGCGAAGGCGGTGGCGAAGGCCGCGCGGAAGAAGGCCGGCGCGAAGGCGCGCGGCAAGGCGACGGAGGCGACGGCGAAGCGCCCGCGCAAAGGCGGGGCGAAGCGCAAGCCGCGCTAGCGCCGCCGTGGTGCCGTGCGCCGCCGCAGCCGCGCGGCGCCCATCGCACCGACCAGCGAAAGCAGCGCGAGCAGCGTTGCCGCGTCGTCGACCGCGGGCACCGCGGCGGCCCGCGCGGGGAACCCGATCGGCGCCGAGAACTCCGACGTGTTGCCGAGCGCGTCGGTCGCGGTCGCGACGATGCGCGTGCCCGACGGCACCGTGCCGGTCGGCAACGACGCCACCGTTTCGCCGCCCGCGAGCGCGTAGGTCGCCTCGGCGATGAAGGTCCGGCCCTGGTTGCCGTCGGCGAAGAAGAACTCGATGGTCAGCGTGCCCGGCGAGGGCACGGAATAGCTCACGTCGAGGTTAGCGCCGTTCTGCTTCATCGATTTCAGGACCGGAAAGTTCTGCAGGTCGTTCGGACCCGCATCGCCGTCGCCCGGATCGTTCGGCGTCACGCCGTCGGGCACGAATTCCGTGACCGCGAGATCGATGCCCAGCCCGCCGTTGCGGAAAATCGAGTTTCGCTGGATGCGGTTGCGCGTCGCGGCGCCGTAGATCATCGCGCCGCCGTCGCCGTTGAACGCGATCAGGTTGGGCGCGCCCGCGTCCGTCCCGCCGACGAGGATCGGTCCGCCTAGCGACTCGATGCCGCCGTAGGTGTTGCCGAGGTTTACCGCGCCGGCGAGGTCGGTGCCGATTCCGTTGGCCGCGATCACGACGCCGCTCACGTCCGGGCCGACGTAGATGCCGCTGCCGTTCGCGCCGATCACGTTGCCCCGGTAGAGGAAGCCGCCGCTTCCGTCCGGCATCAGCCCGACGAGATTGCCGTCGGGCCCGGTCCCGTCGTACATCGACACGCCGGCAAAGCCGTTGCCGAGCGGCGTCACGCCGTCCTTCGCGATTCCGATGTAGTTGCCGAGCACGTAGTTGCCGTTCGGCTCGGTCGGGGGGCACCCGCCGCCGACGATCTGGACGCCGTCGAAGGGGTGCGCGGCGAACAGGTTGCCGTCCTCTGCGTTCGGGCCGCCGACGACGTTCGCCGTGCTGTCGCACCCGAGGACGAGCGCGTTCCCCCCGTTCGACGACGAGGCGGCAAGGCCCGTCTCGTCGGTGCCGACGAAGTTGCACGCGATCGTGTTGCCGCTGCTGCCGACGATCGCGATCGTGTTCAGGAAGTCGCGCAGCGCGAGGCCGCGGATCGTCGAGCCGGACGAGCCGGCCGCGAGCCGCAGGCCGGGCTCGGTCGAGTCGCCCGAGAGCACGATCCTGTACGAGGGGCGATCGGGGATCGCGGAGGTGCAAATCGCCGCATTGCCCGCCTGCGTCGAGCCGTCGATCGTGACCGGCGCCGTCGCCTCGAGCACCGCGGACGGGGCGGGCGTCGACACGTGGATCGTGCAGACGCCCGCCACCGTGCAGTTCGCGTCGGAGGCGGGAATCGCGAACTGGATCAAATCCGCGCCCGGCGTCGCGTTGGCTTCCTGCAGCGCCGCGCGCAGCGTGCACTCGGCGGCGCCGCCGACGATCGTCGCGCCGGTGGCGCAGGCGCCGTCGATCGTCGCGTCGGCGGCGTCGCCGGTCGAGTTGACGGTGAACGTGGCGGCCGTCGCCGGAAACGCGGCGCCCGCCGCGACGGCGAGCGCGACTATCCAGGCGCCGGCGACGCGCGCGTAAGGTCGGTCCATGGTGTCCCCCGGAAGACCGGGGAAGCTCCGGCCCGCCTCCGATATACGCGATTTCCGCGTCGGCGTCGCGCACGCGACTCGACGCCGGCGCGATCGTCGATCGCGCTGTTGCGCGGCCGGTACGCGCGGGAGCCGGGCGACGGCGCCTCGTCCCTCGGCGGGGCGCCCCCCGGCAGGCTGGCCTCGCTGGGTCGCCGCCGGCCCGTCGCGTAGGCTGGCCGCCGACGAGGTGTTGCGAGTTGTTGCCGTGGTCAACGCGCGCCGTCCGCGCTACGTTGTCGGATGCGAGGCCCCCGCGAACAGGAATCGACGATGATCCGACGTGCCACGCTCGCCGCGCTCTTCGCGCTCACGCTGCTCCCGGCCGCCGCGTGGGCGCAGTACGCGTACACGAACCGCGACGTCAACCTGCGCGCGGGCCCCAATCGGGAGTTCCCGCTCGTGACCTGGGTCCCGGGCGGCGTGCAGGTCTACGTCAACGGCTGCATCGAGGGCTGGACCTGGTGCGACGTGACGGTCGGCGACCAGCGCGGCTGGGTCTACGCCGATTTCCTCTCTTACGACTACTACGGGCAGCCGGTGACGATCGTCAGCGGCGGCGCCGTGCTCGGGCTGCCGCTGATCACGTTCTCGATCGGCCCCTACTGGGACAGCTGGTACCGCTACCAGCCGTGGTACGGCAACCGCTACTACTGGTACAACCGGCCGCCGACCTGGTGGTACCGGCCGCCGCCGCCCCCGCCGCCGCGTCCGATCGTCCGCCCGCCGCCGCCGCACCCGCCGAACTGGCACGGGCCGTCGCCGCGCCCGCCCGACTACCGTCCGCAACCGCAGCCGCGTCCGCCGGACTATCGCCCGCCGTCGCAGCCGCGTCCGCCGACGACGCAGCCGATGCCGCAGCCGGGTCCGCCGAGCGGAGGACGGCCGCCGCAGGGCGCGCCCGAGTACTCGCGACCGCCGCCGCAAGGCAACGCGCCGCGGCCCGCGCCTCAGTCGAAGCCCGACGTGCGCCCGGCGCCGCCGCAGCACCAGGGGATGGTGCTCAAGCCCGACGTGGGGCGCCGCCGACGACGCAGCCGCAGCCGCGTCCGCCGGGCGGGGGACGGCCGCCGCAGGGCGCGCCCGAATACTCGCGGCCGCCGCCGCAAAGCAACGCGCCGCGGCCCGCGCCTCAGTCGAAGCCCGACGTGCGCCCGGCGCCGCCGCAGCACCAGGGGATGGTGCTCAAGCCCGAAGTGGGGCGAGGCGGGCAGCCCTACAGCCAGCAGTGACGCGACGGGAACGCGGCCGCTCGACGCGGCCGCGATTCAAGCGCCGATCACCTCGTCGGCGCGCTGCAGGATCGACGGCGGGACCGCGAGCGCGATCGAGCGCGCGGTCCGGAGGTTCACCGCGAGCTCGACGCGCGTCGGCAACTCGACCGGGAGCTCCGAGGCCTTCGCGCCCTTGAGGATGCGGTCGACGAAGTACGCGAGCCGCCCGTAACCCTGCTCGAGGTTCGGCCCGTACGAGAACACGTTGCCGCGCCTCACGAAGATCGCCCAGCCGGAGATCGCGGGCATGCGCTCGCGCACGCTGAACTCGGCGATCGGCTCCGCGTAGCGCATCATGCCGGCGTCGGGGAAGAGCATGATCGCGTCGCAACGCGCCTTCGACGCGCCGGCGAGCGCCGCCTCGAAGCTCGCCGGGGCCAGCACCTGGAAGTATTCGAGCTCGAAGCCGACCCGGCCGGCGGCCTCGCGCGACACGCGAAGCTCGGCCGGCTCGCCGGCGTGGTTCGGGTTCGCGAAGATCGCGACGCGCTTCGCCTTCGGCATCGCCTCCCGCAGGAGCTCCATGCGCTTGCCGACAAGGTCGAGCGCGAGGAACGACATGCCGGTCGCGTTGCGCCCGGGGCGCGCGAAGCTGTCGACGTAGCCTGCCGCGACCGGATCGCC
>JBGAHH010000079.1:0-20973 GCA_044226265.1 Casimicrobiaceae bacterium
GCCGGTCGCGCAGCCGGCGACGCCGATCGCCGCGAGCATCGCGAGCGGGAAGAGGAGGAAGGAGCGAGCCATGGAGTCCTCTGGAGAGCGTGGGTCGGGGCGTCAGCGCACGAGCTCGCCGCGCAGCGAGTGCGAGCGGGCCGACGTGACGACGAGATCGACGTAGCTGCCGACGAGCGCGGGGTCGCCGGCGAAGTTGATGACGCGGTTGTCGTCGGCGCGCGCCGCGAGCTCGCGCGCATCGCGCGCGGCAGCGCCTGTCACGAGCGCGCGCTGCCGCGTGCCGACCCGCGCTTCCGAGGCCTCGCGGTAGTGCGCGTCGAGCGCGGCCTGCAGCCGCTCGAGTCGGGCCTGCGCGACGTCGCGCGGCACCGGGCCGGGCAGCTCCGCGGCCGGCGTGCCGGGCCGAGGCGAATACAGGAACGAGAACGCGCCGTCGAAGCGCACCTCGTCGACGAGCCTCATCGTCCGCTCGAAGTCCTCGTCGGTCTCGCCCGGGAACCCGACGATGAAGTCGGAGGACAGCGAGAGCCCGGGGCGCGCGGCGCGCAGCTTGCGCACGATCGACTTGTACTCGAGCGCGGTGTAGCCGCGCTTCATCGCGGCCAGCACGCGGTCGGAGCCCGACTGCACCGGCAGGTGCAGCTGCGACACGAGCTTCGGCACCGTGCGGTAGGCGTCGATCAGGCGCGGCGTCATCTCCTTGGGATGCGAGGTCGTGTAGCGGATCCGCTCGACGCCCGGCACCTCGGCGACGTGCTCGACGAGCGTCGCGAAGTCGGCGATCGCGTCGGTCTCGTCCATCGCGCCGCGGTAGGCGTTCACGTTCTGGCCGAGCAGCGTGACCTCCTTCACGCCCTGCATCGCGAGGTCGGCGACTTCGGTCAGCACGTCGGCGAGCGGCCGGCTCACCTCCTCGCCGCGCGTGTAGGGCACGACGCAGAACGAGCAGTACTTGCTGCAGCCTTCCATGACCGACACGAACGCGGCGGCGCCCTCGACGCGCGGCGGCGGCATCGCGTCGAACTTCTCGATCTCCGGGAAGCTCGTGTCGACCTGCGGCCGGCCGGTCGCGCGACGCGCGCGGATCAGCGCCGGCAGGCGGTGCAGCGTCTGCGGGCCGAACACGACGTCGACGTAGGGCGCGCGCGCGACGATCGCGCCGCCTTCCTGCGACGCGACACAGCCGCCGACGCCGATGATGAGGTCCGGCCGCGCGGCCTTGAGCGCGCGCACGCGGCCCAGGTCGTGGAAGACGCGCTCCTGCGCCTTCTCGCGCACCGAGCAGGTGTTGAACAGAATGACGTCCGCGTCCTCCGGGCGGTCGGTCGGCTCGAGGCCGTCGCTCTCGCCGAGCACGTCGGCCATCCGGTCCGAGTCGTACTCGTTCATCTGGCACCCGAAGGTGCGGATGTACAGCTTGCGGGTCACGGCCTGTCGCGCCGGGGCCGGGGATAGCCGGGGGGCGCTTCGGAGCGGAAAGGGGGCGGAGTATAGCCCAGCGCGGGGCCTCGCCCGGGCGCCCCGACCGGACGCCGCCGGCGGCGACGGGACGCCCCCGGCGATGCGCTAGAATCCGCGGCGCAGGTGTCCGCCGCGAGCGTTCGTCGCGGCGGGTGAAACGGGAATGCGGTGACGCGATCCGGCCAAGGGGCCGCGCGGAGTCCGCAGCTGCCCCCGCAACGGTAAGTCCTCGAGGGACGCCCGAAACGCCACTGCCGCGACGCATCGCGGCGGGAAGGCGGGCGGCCCGCATGGCGAGCCCGGAGACCGGCCTGCGACCGCGCGAGCGCGCTTCCACGAGCGCGTCCGTGCGACCCCAGCGCGGCGCGGGGTGGCGCCGACGCGGTCGCCGACGTGCGCGCGCCCGCGCGCCCGTGCCTCGCCCGCGCCACGCCCCCCGAGCCGCGGTTCCGTCATCCATGGCCGTGCGGGGACGCCGGCCCGACGCGGAAGGCAGGGCATGGTCGCCGCTTCGTTTTGCAATCGCCGCACGCGCCCGAGCGCCGCGCGGTGGCTCGCCTGCGCCGCGCTCGCGAGCGCCTGCGCGCAGGCCCAGTCGCCGCCGTCGGCGCCGAAGGCCGCGGCGCTCGACCCGGTCGTCGTCACCGCGGCACGCGGCACGCAGTCGATCGAGGATCTCGTCGCCGACGTCACGCTGATCGGTCCCGACGAGATCGCGCGGAGCGGCGCCGACAGCCTGGCGACGCTGCTCTCGCGCCAGCCCGGCATCGAGATCGTGCGCAACGGCGGCGCGGCGTCGACGTCCGGCGTGTTCATCCGCGGCGCGAACCGGCAGCAGACGGTCGTGCTGCTCGACGGCCTCCGGCTCGAGTCGGCGACGGCGGGCGCGGCGACGCTCGAGGCGATCCCGCTCGACCAGATCGAGCGCATCGAGATCCTCCGCGGCCCCGCGTCCTCGCTGTACGGCGCGGACGCCATCGGCGGCGTGATCCAGGTGTTCACGCGCCGCGGCGGCGATGCGGTCGCGGCGAACGCGACGGCGGGCTACGGCACCTACGCGACGCTGAACGGAAGCGCCGGCGTGTCGGGCTCCTCGGGCCCGGTGCGCTACGCGATCCAGGCCGGCGGGCAGCGCAGCGACGGCTTCAACGCGCTCGTCGACCCGGCGAACTTCTCGTACGACCCGGACCGCGACGGCTATCGCGCGGCGAACCTGAGCGCGTCGATCGGCGCCGACTGGGCCAAGGACCAGTCGGTCGGCGCGCGCTACTTCCGCAACCGGCTCGACGCGCAGTTCGACGGCGGCGACGCGTACGACGACCGCACGGTGACGGTCCTCGAGGCCTGGCAGGTCGATTCGCGCAACCGGCTCGCGGCCAACTGGCGGTCGAAGCTCGTCGCCGGCCAGAGCGTCGACGACTCGACGTCGACGACCGCGTACGGCGCTTCGCGCTTCCGCACGCGCGACACGCAGGTCCTCTGGCAGAACGACGTGACGCTCCCGGCGGGCGAGCTGTCGCTCGCGTACGAACGTCGGGAGGAGCGGCTCTCCGAGGACGCGGACTTCCCGGTCACCTCGCGCGACACCGACTCGGTGCTCGGCATCTACCGGGTCGTCGCGGGACCCTGGGCGCTTCAGGCGAACCTGCGCAACGACCATTCGTCGCAGTTCGGCGGGCGCACGACCGGCACGCTCGCGTTCGGATGGCGCTTCGCGCCGGGGTGGCGGATGACGGCAAGCGCCGGGACCGCGTTCAAGGTGCCGACGTTCAACGATCTCTACTATCCCGGCTACTCGAACCCCGGCCTCGTGCCCGAGACCGCGCGCAACGTCGAGGGCTCGATCGCGTGGAACGGCGCGGCCGGCGAGGCGCGCCTCGGCTTCAGCGCCACCGGCTGGCACAACCGCGTCTCCGACCTCATCGTGTTCCAGTGCGACGCGAATTTCGCCTGCGCGCCGCAGAACGTCGCGCGCGCGACGCTCGAGGGCGTCACGCTCGCCGGCGACCTCGCGTGGCGCGATACGTCGCTGCGCGGCTCGATCGACCTGCAGGACCCGACCGACGACGCGACCGGCAACCTGCTGCCGAGGCGCGCGCGCACGCACGGCGCGCTCAACCTGCTGCAGCGCCTGGGACCGGCGACCTTCGGCGTCGAGCTCGTCGCGTCGTCGCGACGCTACGACGACGCGGCGAACACGCGCGCGATGGCGGGCTACGCGATCGTGAACCTGACGGCCGAATGGCCGGTCGGGAAGGGCGTGACGCTGTTCGCGCGCGGCGACAACGTCCTCGACCGCGACTATGAGCTCGCGGCCGGCTACTCGACCGGCGGCGCGCAGGTCTTCGCGGGCGTGCGGTGGGCGTTGTGACCGGGGCGACGCGCTGGCTCGCGACGCTCGCGCTCGCCGTCGGCTGCGCGAACGCCCACGCGATCCGCATCATCGACGACGCGGGCGTGGCGGTCGAGCTCGCCGCGCCGGCGCGACGCATCGTGACGCTCGCGCCGCACGCGGCGGAGCTCGTCGCGGCCGCGGGCGCCGCAGCGAAGCTCGTCGGCGTCGGCGCCGCCACCGACCGGCCTCCCGAGGCGCGCGAACTGCCGGTCATCGGCGACGCCAACGCGATCGACGTCGAGCGCATCCTCGCGCTCGAGCCCGACCTCGTCGTCGCCTGGCCCTGGGCGTCGCCCGGCCAGGTCGGGCGCTTGCGAAGCCGCGGCATCGCGGTGTTCATGTCGGCGCCGCGAACGATCGACGCGATCGCCGGCGACATCGAGCGACTCGGCGCGCTCGCGGGAACGTCGTCGACGGCTGCGAGGGCGGCCCGCGAGTTCCGCGCGCGCATCGCCGAGCTGCGCGCGAGCGCCCGGAAGGGCGAGCCGGTGCGCGTGTTCTACCAGCTCGCCGACGCGCCGCTGTACACGATCGGCGGCGATCACACGATCACGCAGGCGATCGCGCTCTGCGGCGGCGTGAACGTGTTCGCTTCGCTCGACGTGCCCGCGCCGGTCGTCAACGTCGAGGAGGTGCTCGCGCAGCGGCCCGCGCTGATCGTCGCCGGCACCGCGGGCGCCGTTCGTCCCCCATGGCTCGACGACTGGCGCCGCTGGCCGGGGCTGCCCGCGGCGCGCGACGACGGGCTCGCCGTCGTCGACGCCGACCTGCTGCACCGGCCGGGCCCGCGCTTCGTCGACGGTGTCGCGCAGCTGTGCGCCGCGGTCGCGAGGGCAGGTAACAGGTGACAGAGGACAGGGGACAGACGCGTCGGCGTCTCCGAAGGCGGCGCATCGAGCGCCGTTGAGCCGCCCTTGTTCGCCGAGACGTGGTCAAGTCGTGGCCAAGTCGTAGAATCGCCGGCTACCGGATGCGCCGCCACGGGACACGCCGCCACCGCTGACGCCAAGTCCCCGACGGCCGAACCCGGCGCTCGATGCGCCGCCACCGGAAACGCCGTCGTTCCTGTTCCCTGACCTCTGTTACCTGAACCCTGAAATGAACAAGGCTTTCACGCGCGAAAGCGACGAGCCGTCCGACGCGGACGACGACGAGGTCGACGCCGCACCGCCGGTGCCGCCCGGGTCGCGCAACTACATGACGCCGGGCGGATTCGCCCGGCTCAAGGCCGAGCTCGACCGCCTCGTCGCGACGGAGCGGCCCGAGCTGATCGCGACCGTCGCGTGGGCGGCGTCGAACGGCGATCGCTCCGAGAACGCCGACTACCAGTACGGGAAGCGCCGGCTGCGCGAGATCGAGCGCCGCATCCGGTTCCTCGTGAAGCGCCTTGACGCCGCGGAAGTCGTCGATCCCGAGGCCCGCGCGCGGGACGGCGTCGACCAGGTGTTCTTCGGCGCGACCGTCGACTACGCGACGCACGACGGCGAGCGGCACAGGATCAGCATCGTCGGCATCGACGAGACGGACACCGCCCGCGGCTACGTTTCGTGGATCTCGCCGATCGCGCGGGCGCTGACCAAGGCGCGCGAGGGCGACGTCGTCACGTTCCGGACGCCCGCCGGGGCCGAGGAGATCGAGGTGCTCGAAATCCGGTACGTCCCGCTCGCCACCGGCGCGCCCCCGGACGCCGTCCAGCCGGCCCGGTTGACGCCGGCCGGCGGTTGACCGCACCATAGCCCGATGGAAGGCGATCTCACGGAGCTCGAGCGCAAGCTCGCCACGCTGATCGCGCACACTCGCGCGCTCCGCGCGGCGAACGAGGACCTGCGCGCGAAGCTCGCGCAAGCGCAGGCGCACGAGCGCGCGCTCGACGAGCGCATGCGCGTCGCGGCGAGCCGGCTCGACACGCTCCTCGCGAAGATGCCGGCGGAATGAGGGCCCGAAGCTCCGGGGGATTGTGGTGACAGCGAAGGCCGGCGCCGCCGAGAAGCCGCTGCAGGTCGACGTCTCGATCCTGGGCCGCGACTACAAGGTCGCGTGCAAGGAGTCCGAGCGCGCCGAGCTGATGCAGGCGGTCGCGCTGCTCGACTCGCGCATGCGCGAGATCCGCGATGCCGGCAAGGTCGCCGCCGTCGACCGCATCGCCGTGATGGCGGCGCTCAACCTCGCGAACGAGCTCCTGCGCACGCGCGCGGGCGGCGCGACGAAGGCGGCGCCCGCGCCGATTGACGACGGACGCGCGCAGCGTAGAATCCAGGCGATGCAGTCCGCCATCGATCAGGTGATGGCGGGACAGGACAAACTGATTTGACGCGCCGCGATCCGCGCGGCGGGTCGCCCTCTATCCCTGCGGTGTTCGACACCTGGCCTTAAGTTCCTTGAACCAATGCCATACGGCGAGGCCGCCGAGCCTCAAGTGAGCCGGTGTGCGCTCCCACGCGGAAGCGCCTGATGGCTCCGGCAGGCGGCCACCCTGAACCCAGGTTCAGGACGCGGCCAGACGGCACATGCGGGGACCCATGCAAGCGGGACGGCGCCTTCGGGCGCCGTCCTCGCTTCGGGTAGGCGGCGAAAGGAGGACGGAAAAAGGAAAAGGGGAAAAGGGCGGAGCATCACGTCTGTCGAAGGGCTTCGACCTCCTCGACGTCAAACCCTACCTACTGTCTACGCCTTTCATGCCCTTCTGGTTGATGAAATCCGAGCCCGACGAGATGTCGATCGACGATCTCGCGAGGCTGCCGAAGAAGACGGCGCCGTGGACCGGCGTGCGCAACTACACGGCGCGCAACTACATGCGCGACGCGATGTCGGTCGGCGACCTCGCGTTCTTCTACCACTCGAGCTGCCCGGAGCCCGGCATCGCGGGCATCGTTCGCGTGTCTTCGGCCGCGCACCCCGATGAGACGCAGTTCGACCCGAAGAGCGACTACTACGACGCGAAGGCGACGCGTGCCGCGCCTCGCTGGATGTGCGTCGACGTGACCCTCGTCGAGAAGACGAGGCTCGTGCCGATCGCCGAGCTGCGCGCGACGAAGGCGCTCGCGAAGATGGTCACGCTCCAGCGCGGCAACCGGCTGTCGATCACGCCGGTGACCGACGCCGAGTGGGCCGCGGTCGTCAAGCTCGCGGCGAAGCCCGCGCGGTGAGCTTCACGCTCGTCCCGGTCTTCGTCGCGCTCGGCGCGTTCGTCGGCTTCCTCGCGGGACTGCTCGGCATCGGCGGCGGCTTCACGATCGTCCCGGTGCTGGTCGAGGTGTTCGCGCGCATGGGCGTGGACGCCGGGCACCTCTTGCCGCTCGCGATCGGCACGTCCGCCGCGACGATCGTGTTCACCGCGTTCGCGTCGGCGCGCGCGCACCACAAGCGCGGCGCGGTCGCGTGGCCGGTCGTCTGGGCGATGGCGCCGGGGCTCGTGCTGGGCTCGCTCGCCGGCGCGCAGGTCGCGAGCGCGCTGCCGATGCGCGTGATGTCGGCGATCTTCGGCAGCTTCACCTGGCTCACGTCCTGGCAGATGCTGCGCCAGAAGGCGCCGCATCCGACGCGCGAGCTGCCCGGGCGCTTCGCGATGTTCTCGATGGGCTCGCTGATCGGGCTCGTCGCCGGCATGGTCGGCACCGGCGGCGCGTTCCTCGCCGTGCCGTTCATGACCCGCTGCAACGTGAAGGTGCACACGGCGGTCGCGACATCCGCCGCGATCGGATGGCCGGTCGCGATCGCCGCGACCGTCGGCTACGTGATCGCCGGCCTGCGCCAGGGCGACCTTCCGCCGTGGACCGTGGGCTACGTCTACCTGCCCGCGCTGGCCTTCATCGCGATCGCCAGCATGGCGCTCGCACCGCTCGGCGCGAAGGTCGCGCACGCGTGGCCGGTCGCGCGGCTGCGCAAGGCGTTCGCGCTGCTGCTGTTCGTGCTCGGCGCGTGGATGTGGCGCAAGGCGCTCCAGGGTCAGATTTGAATCCGACCCCAGGCAATCGGGGTCAGATTCAATTCTGACCCGTGGCGTAGCCGAACCGCTCGACCGGCGCGCCGCCCGGCGCGACGCGCACCGCGCAGTACTTGAACTCGGGGATCTTGCCGAACGGGTCGAGCACCGGGTTCGTGAGCAGGTTCGCCGCCGCCTCGTAGTAGCAGAACGGCAGGAAGATCGTTTGGCGCGGCATGCCGTCGTCGGCGCGCGCGTAGAGCGCGACCTCGCCGCGCCGCGTCGACACGGTGATCGCGCCGCCGGGCGCGACGCCCATCCCGGCGAGGTCCTCCGGATGCAGGGACGCGACCGGCGCGGGCTCGATCGCGTCGAGGACCTCGGTGCGGCGCGTCATGCTGCCGGTGTGCCAGTGCTCGAGCTGGCGGCCGGTGATGAGCACCCACGGATAGTCGGCGTCGGGCTGCTCGGCCGCGCGGATCAGTTGCGCGGGAACGAGCTTCGCCTTGCCGCTCGCCGTCGGGAAGCGGTCGACGAAGACGACCGGCTCGCCCGGGTCGCCCTCGCGCTCGCAGGGATAGGTGACCGAGCTCTCGCGCTCGAGGCGCTCCCAGGTGATGCCGGCGATCGACGGCATCGCGAGGCGCATCTCCGCGAACACGTCGCGCGGATGCGCGTAGCGCCAGTCGAGGCCGAGGCGCCGCGCCATGTCGACGATGATCGCGAGGTCCTGGCGCGCCTCGCCGGGCGGGTCGAGCGCCTGCCGGCCGAGCTGCACCATCCGGTCGGTGTTCGTGAACGTGCCCGTCTTCTCCGGGAACGCGGACGCCGGCAGGATCACGTCGGCGAGATAGCAGGTCTCCGTGAGGAAGATGTCCTGCACGACGAGCATCTCGAGCTTCGCGAGCGCTTCCCGCGCGTGACCCGCGTCGGGGTCCGACATCGCGGGGTTCTCGCCCATGATGTACATGCCGCGGATCTCGCCCGCGTCGATCGCGTGGATGATCTCGACGACGGTGAGCCCGGGCTTGGTGTCGAGCTCGACGCCCCACAGCTTCTCGATCTCGGTGCGCAGCCCGGCGTCGGCGACGCGCCGGTAGTCCGGCAGCATCATCGGGATCAGGCCCGCGTCGGAGGCGCCCTGCACGTTGTTCTGGCCGCGCAGCGGGTGCAGGCCCGACCCGGGCTTGCCGACCTGGCCGGTGAGCATCGTCAGCGCGATCAGGCAGCGCGCGTTGTCGGTGCCGTGGACGTGCTGCGAGATGCCCATGCCCCACAGGATCATCGACCCCTTCGAGGTCGCGAACGCGCGCGCGACCTCGCGGATCGTTTCCGCCGGGATGCCGCAGACCTCCGCCATCGCCTCGGGGCTGAACGCCGCGACGTTGCGCGCGATCTCCTCGTAGCCGCTCGTGCGGTCGGCGACGAACGCGCGGTCGACCAGGCCTTCCTCGACGATCGCGTGCATCATCGCGTTCAGCAGCGCGACGTCGGTGTCGGGCTTGAACGGCAGGTAGCGCCACGCGTGGCGCGCGAGCTCCGAGCGCCGCGGATCGGCGAGGATCAGCTTCGTCCCCGCCTTCGCGGCGTTCTTGATCCACGTCGCCGCGACCGGATGGTTGACGACCGGGTTCGCGCCGATCAGGAGCACGACCTCGGCCTTCAGCACGTCCATCACCGGGTTCGACACGGCCCCCGACCCGATGCCCTCGAGCAGCGCGGCGACGGAAGATGCGTGGCACAGGCGCGTGCAGTGGTCGACGTTGTTGCTGCCGAAGCCGGTGCGCACGAGCTTCTGGAAGAGATACGCCTCCTCGTTGCTGCCCTTCGCGGAGCCGAAGCCGGCGAGCGCTCGCGGGCCGCGCGTGTCGCGGATGCGCTTCAGCGCGCCGCTCGCGAGCGCCATCGCTTCCTCCCAGCTCGCCTCGCGGAACGCGGCGAGCGGGTTCGCGGGATCGAGCGTGCCGTGCGGGTCCTTCGGCACGCCCTCGCGGCGGATCAGCGGCCGGGTGAGCCGCTGCGGGTGCGCGACGTAGTCGAAGCCGAAGCGCCCCTTCACGCACAGGCGCTCGTGGTTCGCCGGGCCGTCGCGGCCCTCGACGCGCACGATCGCGTTGCCGGCGACGTGGTAGGTGACCTGGCAGCCGACGCCGCAGTACGGGCACACCGACTTGACCGCGCGGTCGACCGGCTTCAGGTACGCGTCGTTCGCCGGCGCGAGCGCTCCGGTCGGGCACGCCTGCACGCACTCGCCGCAGGCGACGCACGACGACGCGCCCATCGGGTCGTCCAGGTCGAACACGATCGCCGAATGCGCGCCGCGGTGCGCGTAGCCGATCACGTCGTTCACCTGCGATTCGCGGCAGGCGCGCACGCAGCGCGTGCACTGGATGCACGCGTCGAGGTTCACCGCCATCGCAGGGTGCGAGAGGTCCGGCTTCGGCTGCTCGCGGGACGGGAAGCGCGCCGCACCGATGCCGAGCCTGTGCTTCCACAGCGCGAGCTCCGAGTCGGGCTTGTAGACGCGGTCGGGGACGTCGGCCGCGAGAAGCTCGACGATCATCCGCTGCGCGTGCTTCGCGCGGGCGCTGTCGGTCGTCACCTCCATGCCCGCCGCGGGCGCGCGGCAGCACGACGGCGCGAGCACGCGCTCGCCCTTGATCTCGACCATGCACGAGCGGCAGTTGCCGTCGGGTCGCAGGCCCGGCTTGTAGCAGAGCCTCGGAATCTCGACGCCCAGCCGGTCGGCCACCTCGAGGATCGTCTCGCCGGGCGCGGCGCCGACCTCGGTCCCGTTCAGCCTGAACGTGACGGTCGCGGCGTCGAGCGCCGCTTCGCGGGGCGCGTTCATGGCGTCGAGTCTACGCCTCGAGCTCGTGGGGAAAGTACTTGACCACGCACGCGATGGGGTTGGGCGCCGCCTGCCCCAGCCCGCAGATCGACGCGTCGGCCATCGCCTGCGAGAGCTCGCCGAGCAGCGCCGTGTCCCAGCGCGGCCGCTCCATCAGCGCGACCGCCTTCTCGGTGCCGACGCGGCAGGGCGTGCACTGGCCGCAGGACTCGTCGGCGAAGAAGCGCATCAGGTTGACCGCCGCGTCGCGCGCGCGGTCGCGCTGCGACAGGACGATCACCGCCGCCGAGCCGATGAAGCATCCGTGCGGCTGCAGCGTGTCGAAGTCGAGCGGCACGTCGCCGAGCGACGCGGGCAGGATGCCGCCCGACGCGCCGCCGGGCAGGTAGCCGTAGAACGCGTGGCCGTCCGCCATGCCGCCGCAGTATTCGTCGATCAGCTCGCGCACCGTGATGCCCGCGGGCGCGAGATGGACGCCGGGCTTCTTCACGCGTCCGGACACCGAGTACGAGCGCAGGCCCTTGCGCCCGTGGCGCCCGTGGCCGGCGAACCACGCGCCGCCCCTCTCGAGGATGTCGCGCACCCAGTAGAGCGTCTCCATGTTGTGCTCGAGCGTCGGGCGCCCGAAGAGCCCGACCTGCGCGACGTAGGGCGGCCGCAGGCGCGGCATGCCGCGCCTGCCTTCGATCGACTCGATCATCGCCGACTCCTCGCCGCAGATGTAGGCGCCGGCGCCGCGCCGCAGATGGATCGGCGGGATCGCGCAGGGCGGATCGCGGACGAGCGCAGCGATCTCGCGCTCGAGCAGCGCGCGGCACGCCGCGTACTCGTCGCGCAGGTAGACGTAGATCGCGTCGATGCCGACCGCCCACGCGGCGATCAGCATGCCCTCGAGGAATCGGTGCGGATCGCGCTCGAGGTAGTGGCGGTCCTTGAACGTGCCGGGCTCGCCCTCGTCGATGTTCACCGCCATCAGGCGCGGCGCGGCCTCGCCGCGGACGATCTTCCACTTGCGCCCGACCGGGAAGCCCGCGCCGCCCAGCCCGCGCAGCGCGGAGGCCTCGAGCTCCGCGATCGCGGACTCGGCCGTCCGCTTTCCGGCGACGCAGTCGGCGAGCGTTCGGTAGCCGCCGTCGCGGCGGTAGGCCGCGTAGTCGATCGCGTGCGCCGGAGGCGGCTCGGTCTTCCTGCCGGCGACCGCGCTCGCCACCGCCTCGGCGGTCGCGCGGTCGATCGGATTGCGCCCGACCACCGCGACCGGCGCGTGTTCGCAGCGCCCCACGCAGGGCGCGCCGATCACGCGCACGTCCTTCAGGCCCGATCGCTCGATCGCCGCGTGCAGCGCCGGCGCGCCGGCCATGCTGCACGAGAGCGTCTCGCACACGCGCACCGTGATCGCGGGCGGGCGCGCGTCGCCCTCCTTCACGACGTCGAAGTGGTGGTAGAACGTCGCGACCTCGTAGACCTCGGTCGTCGCGAGCCTCAACTCCTGAGCGAGCGCAACCAGGTGCGCCGCGGCGAGGCAGCCGTGCGCGTCCTGGATCCGGTGCAGGAACTCGATCAGGAGATCCGGGCGCCGGGGCGCGTCCCCGAGGAGCGCGCGGACCTCGTCGAGCGCGGCCGGGTCGACGACGCGGCCCTTCGGCGTGCCGCGCCTGCCGAGTCGCGCCTCGATCCGCGAGGTGTCGACGACCGTGGGCCGGGTCATCGCCGTCCCTGCGCTACGCGCGGCGCGCCTTCGCCGGCGAGGCGTTCTCCGCCGCGCGGATGCGGTTGCGCCACGCGCCGAGGCCTGCCGAGAGGAGCGGCCAGAACAGCAGCAGCAGCGCGAGCGTCATGATCGAGCCGACGAGACCGTTCGACCAGAACACGCCGACGCTGCCGCCCGACAGCAGCATCGACTGGCGGAAGCTCGTCTCGGCCATGTCGCCGAGCACGAGCGCAAGCACCATCGGCGCGAGCGGGTAGCGCAGCTTCTTGAAGAAATAGCCGACGACGCCGAACACCACCATCATCACGACGTCGAACATGTTGTTGTGGACCGTGTACGCGCCGACCGCGCAGATCACGACGATCACGGGCGCGATGATCGAGAACGGGATGCGCAGGATCGCCGCCCACCACGGCACCGTCGTCAGCACGATGATGAGGCCCGCGATGTTGCCGAGGTACATGCTCGCGATCAGGCCCCAGACGAACTCCTTCTTCTCGACGAAGAGCAGGGGTCCGGGCTGCAGGCCCCAGATCAGGAGGCCGCCGAGAAGCACGGCCGCGGTCGGCGAGCCCGGGATGCCCAGCGTGAGCATCGGCAGGAGCGCGCTGGTGCCCGCCGCGTGCGCCGCGGTCTCGGGCGCGACGACGCCCTCGATGTTCCCCTTGCCGAAGCTCTCGCGGTCCTTCGACATCCGGCGCGCCATGCCGTAGCTCATGAACGAGGCGGGCGTCGCGCCGCCGGGCGTGATGCCCATCCAGCAGCCGATCAGGCACCCGCGCAGCGACGTCATCCAGTAGCGCGGGAGCTTCTTCCAGGTCTCGAGGACGACGGCCGCGTTGATCTTGCCCTTCGTGCCCTTGAAGGCGAGGCCTTCCTCCATCGTGAGCAGGATCTCGCCCAGGCCGAAGAGGCCGATCACCGCGATCAGGAAGTCGAACCCCTGCAGGAGCTCGGTCTGGCCGAAGGTCATCCGCAGCTGGCCGGTGACGATGTCGAGGCCGACCGCCGCGAGCGCGAAGCCCAGCATCATCGCCGCGATCGTCTTCGCGGGCGGCTCGCGGCTCATGCCGATGAAGCTGCAGAAGGTCAGGAACTGCACCGAGAAGTACTCGGGCGGGCCGAACTTGAGCGCGAAGCGCGCGACCAGCGGCGCGAGGAACGTGATCACCAGCACCGCCACGAGCGCGCCGACGAACGAAGAGGTGAACGCCGCCGTCATCGCCTCGCCGGCGCGGCCCTGCTGCGCCATCGGGTAGCCGTCGAAGGTCGTCGCGACCGACCAGGGCTCGCCGGGGATGTTGAACAGGATCGACGTGATCGCCCCGCCGAACAGCGCGCCCCAGTAGATGCAGGACAGCATGATGATCGCCGAGGTCGGCGGCATCGAGAACGTGAGCGGGAGCAGGATCGCGACGCCGTTGGCGCCGCCCAGGCCCGGAAGCACGCCGATCAGCACCCCGAGCAGGATGCCGATCAACATGAAGAGCAGGTTCTTCCAGGACAGCGCGACCGCGAAGCCCTGCATCAGGTTGCCGATGTCTTCCACGGCTACGCCTCGACGACGCGCGCCGGTGCGCGCGATGGATGGTGAGGCGCGCGCACGCGCACCATGGGAGATGAACCTCGCGCCGCCGTCGCGATCATGGGCCGCCGGAGGCGCCGTTCACGACGCCCGGCGACGGGCCGCTCGCTCGTCATGCGGTCAGTACCCGAGCATCCGTTCCAGCGGCCCCTTGGGCAGCGGGACGAGGAACCAGATCTCGAAGAGCGCGAACATCGCGATCGGCACGCCGAGCGAGACCGCGAGCGTCGGCAGCGCGCCGTAGCGGCCCTTCCACACCATGAACGCGCCGATGAAGATCGCCGACGCGACGTAGATGCCGAGGTACTTGATCGCGATCACGTAGGCGATCGTCGGCAGCAGCATCGTGAGCACCGGCTTCAGCCGCTCGTACTCGACGAAGACCGCGTCGCCGATCTTGCCCCAGCGCCTCAACGTGCTCGCGACGATCCACAGGCCGGCCAGCACCAGGCAGGTGCCGGTGAGGAACGGGAAGTACCCGGCCTGCGGCCCGTCGCTCGCCCACTTCGCGCCGATCCGCACGCTGTCGAACACGACGACCGCCCCGCCCAGCACGATCAGCAGGGCGACCGTCAGCTCGACCCAGCGGGTCTGGAGGCCGGGACCCCCGGCCCCGCTTTCCGCGTCTTCGCTCATCGCGCTACTTCGCGAGGAAGCCGGCTTCCTGCATCAGCGACTTGTGCTCGGCTTCCGCCTTGCCGACCCAGTCGACGAACTCCTTGCCGGTCATGAACGACTGGTTGAACGCGGCGTCCTCGGTGAACTTCGTCCACTCCGGCGTCGCGCGCACCTTCTTGAAGAGGTCGATGTAGAAGTCGACCTGGTCCTGCGTCACGCCGGCGGGCATGAAGATGCCGCGCAGCATCACGTACTCGACGTCGAGGCCCTGCGACTTGCAGGTCGGGATGTCCTGCCACGACTGCGTCGCCGTCACCTTCGCCGGATAGGGCATCGGCTTGCCGTCGAACACGCACAGCGGCCGCAGCGCGCCCGAGCGCCAGTGCGCGATCGCCTCGATCGGGTTGTTGACGGTCGAGTCGACGTGCTTGCCGACGAGCTGGACCGCGACGTCGCCGCCGCCCTTGAACGGCACGTAGGTCATCTTCTTGCCGACGGCCTTCTCGATCGCGGCGGTGATGATCTGGTCCTCCTGCTTGGACCCGGTGCCGGCCATCTTGAACTTGCCGTTCTCGCCCGCCTTGATCGCCGCGACGTAGTCCTGCGTCGTCTTGTACGGCGTGTCCGCGTTGACCCACAGCACGAACTCGTCGAGCGCGAGCATAGCGACCGGCGTCAGGTCCTTCCAGTTGAACGGAACGCCCGTCGCGAGCGGCGTCGTGAACAGGTTGGAGAGCGTGATGACGATCTTGTTCGGGTCGCCCTTCGCGTTCTTGACGTCGAGGAAGCCTTCCGCGCCCGCGCCGCCCGACTTGTTGACGACGACGAACGGCTGCTTCATCAGGTTGTGCTTCGCGACGACGCCCTGGATGAAGCGCGCCATCTGGTCGGCGCCGCCGCCGGTGCCGGCGGGAACGACGAACTCGACCGGCTTGGTGGGCTCCCACGCGCCGGCGGGGGCCTGCCATCCGGCGGCGACCGTGGCGAGCGCGACCGCGAGCGCGGCCCGGCGAAATGCATTGCGTTTCATGGATCCTCCTAGGATTCGGGCTTCACTTGCCGCCGCGCGGGCTTTCTGGACCGATCCCGGCCCGCGGCGTGCGGATACCGCTCACGTTAACGCATCGGACGATTGCCGGGGCCCCCCGCCCTCACACGAGGCCCGCGCCACGGGCCCACTTGTACTTCGCGCCCAGCACCATCACCGGCATCTCGGTCGAGTACGGGTACGCCGGGATGCCGTGGTCGAACAAGTACTCCGCCGCCTCCTCGACCTCGACGTCGCCCGCGAGCGAGGCGACGACCGGCTTGTGGATGCCCTTCGCGCGGAACTCCTCGACGACCTCGGCGACGAGCTTCGCGAACACCATCGGCGGCGTCACGATCGTGTGCCAGTAGCCCAGGATCAGCGAGTGGATCCGGTCGTCCTCGAGCCCGAGGCGGATCGTGTTCTGGTAGGTCTTCGGCGGCTCGCCGCCGGTGATGTCGACCGGGTTGCCGGCCGCGCCGAACGGCGGGATGAACTTGCGGAACGCCGCGTCGAGGTCGCTCGGCATCGCCATCAGCTTCAGCCCGTTGTCGACGCAGGCGTCCGACAGCAGCACGCCCGAGCCGCCCGCGCCGGTGATGATCACGACGTTCTCGCCCTTCGGCGTCGGCAGCTTCGGGATCGCGCGCGCGTACTCGAGCATCTCGCGCAGCGCCTTCGCGCGGATCACGCCCGACTGGCGCAGCACGTCGTCGTAGATCTTGTCGTTGCCGGCCAGCGCGCCGGTGTGCGACGAGGCCGCCCGCGCGCCCATGCTGGTGCGCCCGGCCTTGAGCACGACGACCGGCTTCTTCCTCGACACGCGCTTCGCCACCTCGGCGAACGCGCGGCCGTCCTTCAGGTCCTCGCAGTGCTGCGCGATGATGTGCGTGTTGTCGTCCTGCTCGAAGAACGTGAGGAGATCGTCCTCGTCGATGTCCGACTTGTTGCCGAGGCCCACGATCGCGGAGACGCCCATCTTCGCGGAGCGCGAGAAGCCGATGATCGCCATTCCGATGCCGCCCGACTGCGACGACAGCGCCGCGTGGCCCTTGACGTCGTAGGCGGTGCAGAACGTGGCGCAGAGGTTCTTCCACGTGTAGTAGAAGCCGTAGATGTTCGGCCCCATCAGCCGCACGCCGTACTTGTGGCCGATCGCCTGGATCTCCTTCTGGCCCTCGACGTTGCCGGTCTCGGCGAAGCCGGACGGGATCAGCACCGCGCCGGGGATCTTCTTCTCGCCGCACTCGACGAGCGCCGCCGCGACGAACTTCGCCGGGATCGCGAACACCGCGACGTCGACGGTGCCGGGGACGTCCTTGACGCTCTTGTACGCCTTGAGCCCCATGATCTCGTCGGCCGACGGGTTGATCGGGTAGATCTTCCCCTTGTAGCCGCCGTTGATCAGGTTCTTCATGACCGAGTTGCCGATCTTGCCGGCCTCGCCGGACGCGCCGATGACGGCGACCGCCTCGGGCTTCATGATCCGGTTCATGTCGCGCACGATGTCGTCGTGCTTCGGCCGGTAGCGCGGCGCCGGCGGGTTCCAGTCGCACACGATGCGCACGTCCGCGGCGATCGCGCCCTTCTTCGACGCGAACACCGGGTTCAGGTCCATCTCGGCGATCTCGGGGAAGTCCGCGACGAGCTGGCTCACGTTGCGGATCATCGTCGCGAGCGCGGCGCGATTCACGGGCTCGGAGCCGCGCACGCCCTTCAGCATCTCGGCCGCGGCGATGCCGTCGAGCATCGACAGCGCGTCGTCCTTCGAGGCGGGCGCGAGGCGGAACGTGACGTCCTTCATCACCTCGACCAGCACGCCGCCCAGGCCGAACGCGACGAGCTTGCCGAACGACGGGTCGGTGACCGCGCCGATGATGACCTCCTGGCCGCCGCCGACCATCTGCTGCACCTGGACGCCGACGATCTCGGCCTTCCGGTCGTACTTCCTCGCGCTCGCCAGGATCTGCGCGAAGCCCTTACGGACGTCGGCCGCGTTCTTCACGCCGACCAGCACGCCGCCGGCCTCGGTCTTGTGCAGGATCTGCGGCGAGACGATCTTCAGCACGACCGGGTAGCCGATCTTCGTCGCGAGCTTCGCGGCCTCGGCCGCGGTCTTCGCGATGCCCTCCTGCGGCACCGGGATTCCGTAGGCGTCGCACACGGCCTTGCCTTCCGGCGCGGTCAACGACGTGCGTCCCGCGGCCTTGACCGCGTCGAGCATCTTCCGGACTACCGCTTTCTTCGAGGCCATCGGCGCTCCCTTAGATGACGTTCTCGGCGCGCAGCGCCGCGATCTGGTCCTTCGTGTAGCCCAGCTCCGCCATCACCTCGTCGGTGTGCTCGCCGAGGAGCGGCGAGCGCTTCACCTCGGTCGGGCTGTCGGACATCTTGATCGGGTTGCCGACCGTCAGGTACTTGCCGCGCGTCGGATGATCGACCTCGACGACCGTGCCGGTCTTGCGCAGCGACGGCTCCTCGGCGATCTCCTTCATCGACAGGATCGGGCCGCAGGGGATGTCGTGCTTGTTCAGGATGTCCATGGCCTCGAACTTCGTCTTGGTCATGGTCCACTTCTCGATCTCGCCGAAGATCTCCATCAGGTGCGGCAGGCGCGCCTTCGGCGTCGCGTAGCGCGGGTCCGACAGCCACTCGGGGCGGCCGATCACCTCGCAGATGTCCTTCCAGACCGGCGCCTGCGTGATGAAGTAGATGTAGGCGTTCGGGTCGGTCTCCCAGCCCTTGCACTTGAGGATCCATCCCGGCTGGCCGCCGCCCGACGCGTTGCCGGCGCGCGGCACCGCCTCGAGGAACTTGCCGTTCGGGTACTGCGGGTACTCCTCCATCACGTGGGTGCGGTCGAGGCGCTGCTGGTCGCGGAGCTTCACGCGGCACAGGTTCAGCACGCCGTCCTGCATCGCGGCCAGCACCTTCTGGCCGCGCCCGGTGGTCTTGCGCTGGTAGAGCGCCGCGACGATGCCGAGCGCGAGGTGGAGCCCGGTGCCCGAGTCGCCGATCTGCGCGCCGGTGACGAGCGGCGGGCCGTCGTCGAAGCCGGTCGTCGACGCCGCGCCGCCGGCGCACTGCGCGACGTTCTCGTAGACCTTGCAATCCTCGTAGGGGCCGGGTCCGAAGCCCTTGACCGACGCGACGATCATCCGCGGGTTGAGCTGCTGGATGTGCTCCCAGGTGAGGCCCATCCGGTCGAGCGCGCCGGGCGCGAAGTTCTCGACCAGCACGTCGCAGTGCCTGACGAGCGACTCGAGCACCGCCTTGCCCTTCGGGTGCTTGGCGTCGACGGTGATCGAGCGCTTGTTGTGGTTCAGCATCGTGAAGTAGAGGCTGTCCACGTTCGGGATGTCGCGCAGCTGCCCGCGCGTGATGTCGCCCTCGCCCGCGCGCTCCACCTTGATCACGTCGGCGCCGAACCACGCGAGGAGCTGCGTGCAGGTCGGTCCCGACTGCACGTGCGTGAAGTCCAGGATGCGGACGCCGTCCAGTGCCTTGCTCATTCCGTTCCCCTATCGCGTTCCTGCGATGCGCCTCTGAGCGCCGAATCCACCGGCGCCCCTCATGGGTAGGTAGCGTTGAGCGTCGGCGCGCCAGGCTTCGCCGTCCCGCCGCCGCCTCGCCGCCGTACGCTCGAACGCGTCATGCCGTCATTTCTTCTTGGCGGTCGGGTTCAGCGACGTGATCCGCCCGCTCTCGGTCCCGCCGCCCTCGTCGATCACCGCGTTGATCAGCGTCGGCCGCCTCGACCGGATCGCCTCCTCCATCGCGCGGCGCAATTCGTCGGGCGTCCTCACGTGCGCGCCGACGCCGCCGAACGCCTCCATCATCTTCTCGTAGCGCGCGTCCTTGACGAACACGAGCGGCGAGGGGTCCTTGCCGCCGGTCGGGTTCTTCTCGTCGCCGCGGTAGACGCCGTTGTTGTTCATGATCACGATGCACACCGGCAGGTCGTAGCGGCAGATCGTCTCGGTCTCCATGCCGGAGAAGCCGAACGCGCTGTCGCCCTCGATCGCGATCACCTGCTTGCCGGTCACGACGGCGGCGGCCACGCAGTAGCCCATGCCGACGCCCATGATCCCCCAGGTGCCGACGTCGATCCGCCTGCGCGGCTGGTGCATGTCGACGATCGAACGCGTGAAGTCGAGCGCGTTCGCGCCCTCGTTCACCAGCATCGCGTCCGGGTTCGCCTTCACGATGTCGCGCACGACGTTGAGCGCGCTCTGGAAGCTCATCGGCGACGGGTTCTTCGCGAGCGTCTCGGCCATCTTGGCGACGTTCTTCGCCTTGCGGTCCGCGACCGCGGCGGTCCACTCGGCCGGCGCCTTCGGGAAGCCGTGCCCCATCGCGTGCAGCATCGCCGAGACGCACGAGCCGATGTCGCCCACGACCGGCGCGTCGATGCGCACGTTGCTGTCGGCCTCCTGCGGCGAGATGTCGACCTGCACGAACTTCTGGCCGCCCCAGGATTTCGACGTCGCGCCGCCCCAGGTCTTGCCCTTGCCCTGCGACAGGAGCCAGTTGAGGCGCGCGCCGATCAGCATGACGACGTCGGCCTCCGGCAGCACGAACGAGCGGGCGGCCGACGCGCACTGCTCGTGCGTGTCGGGCAGCAGGCCCTTCGCCATCGACATCGGCAGGTACGGGATGCCGGTCCGCTCGACCAGCGCGCGGATGTCGGCGTCGCACTGCGCGTACGCCGCGCCCTTGCCGAGGATGATCAGCGGCTTCTTCGCCGACTTGAGGAGCTCGACCGCGCGCTTCACCGCATCGGGCGCCGGGATCTGGCGCGGCGCCGCGTCGACGACCTTGATGAGCGACGCCTTGCCGGCCGCGGCCTCCATCGTCTGCGGCAGGAGCTTCGCCGGCAGGTCGAGGTAGACGCCGCCGGGGCGGCCCGACACCGCGGCGCGGATCGCGCGCGCGATGCCCACGCCGATGTCCTCGGCGTGCAGCACGCGGAACGCGGCCTTGCAGAGCGGCTTCGCGATCGCGAGCTGGTCCATCTCCTCGTAGTCGCCCTGCTGCAGGTCGACGACCTCGCGCTCGGACGATCCGCTGATCAGGATCATCGGGAAGCAGTTGGTCGTGGCGTGCGCGAGCGCGGTGAGGCCGTTCAGGAAGCCCGGCGCGGACACCGTGAGGCAGATGCCCGGCTTCTGCGTGAGGAACCCGGCGATCGACGCCGCGTAGCCCGCGTTCTGCTCGTGGCGGAACGCGATCACGCGCAGGCCGTCCTTCTGCATGCGGCGCGTGAGGTCGGTGATCGGGATGCCGGGGAGGCCGAAGATCGTGTCGACGCCGTTCAGCTTCAGCGCGTCGATGACGAGCTGGAAGCCGTCGATCTCCTGCGCCGGGGCGGTCGCGCCGCCGTGTTTCGCCGCGTCGTCG